>DASRXW010000012.1:0-100460 GCA_035654055.1 Conexibacter sp. | reverse complement strand
GTCGACGCAGGCGGCGCGCAGCTGGTAGTCGAAGCGGCCGGTGACGAAGCTCACCTCGCGGATCGACGGCAGCTCGCCGGCGGCCGCCTCGAACGCCTCGGGCGTGGCGCTCGACAGCAGCCGCAGGTCGATCAGCGCGTCGAGCCCGCGGCCCACGTGCCCGTAGTCGACGAGCGCCGTGAAGCCGGTCACGATGCCCGCCTCGACGAGCCGCCGCACGCGTGGCGCGACGGCGTGCGGCGAGAGGCCGGTCAGCTCCCCGAGCTCCTTGAACGTCGCGCGTCCGTTTCTGATCAGCTCACTGAGGATGACGCGGTCGGTGGCGTCGAGTGATGTGGAAAGCACGGGAATCCTCATGCCCTAGTGACAGTACCGCAGCCTCGATGCATCATGACGCACATGACCATCACCGGCGTTCCCACTGAGATCAAGACGGACGAGTACCGCGTCGCGCTGACCCCCTCCGGCGTGCGCGAGCTGACCGATCGCGGCCACGAGGTGCTCGTCCAGGCAGGCGCCGGCGTCGGCTCCGCCATCCCCGACGAGGCGTACGTCGCACAGGGCGCGCGGATCGTCCCCGACGCGGCGACCGTGTTCGCCGACGCCGAGCTGATCGTCAAGGTCAAGGAGCCGCAGCCCGAGGAGGTCGCGCGCCTCGAGCCGCGCCACACGCTCTTCACGTACCTCCACCTCGCCGCCGCGCCGGAGCTGACGCACGGCCTGATGGACAGCGGCGCGACCTGCATCGCGTACGAGACGGTCACCGATGTGCGCGGCCGCCTGCCGCTGCTGGCGCCGATGAGCGAGGTCGCCGGCAAGATCGCGACGCAGGCCGGCGCGTTCATGCTGGAGAAGCCGCTCGGCGGCCGCGGGCTGCTGCTCGGCGGCGTCCCGGGCGTCGCCGCGGGCCGCGTGATGGTGATCGGCGGCGGGGTCGTCGGCCAGAACGCGGCCGAGATCGCGATCGGCCTCGGCGCCGAGGTCTACGTCTTCGACCGCTCGATCGACCGCCTGCGCGAGCTGGAGGTGCTGCTCAACGGCGGCGCGTCCACGTGCTACGCCTCGACGCTCGAGATCGAGCAGCGCCTGCCGGAAGTCGACCTGGTCGTGGGCGCAGTGCTCGTCCACGGAGCGAAGGCGCCGCACGTCGTCACCCGCGAGCAGCTCGGCCTGATGAAGAAGGGGGCAGTGCTGGTCGACGTCTCGATCGACCAGGGCGGCTGCTTCGAGACCTCCAGACCGACCACGCACAGCGACCCCACCTACGAGGTCGACGGCATCACCCACTATTGCGTCGCGAACATGCCGGGCGCCGTCCCGATCACGTCCACCTACGCGCTCACGAACGCGACGATGCCGTTCGTCGTGAAGCTCGCGACCGAGGGCGCCCAGCGCGCGCTCGCCAGCGACCCCGGCTTCCTCGCCGGCCTCAACGTCTGCGCCGGCAAGGTCACGTACGCGCCGGTCGCCGAGGTCGTCGGCGTCGAGGCGGCCTCCCCGGCCGAGACGCTCGCGGGCCTGGCCGCAGCCGCCGCGTAGCCGCACCAGCTCCCTGCGTCCCGCTCAGTCGAGCGAGCCCGCCGGCGCGAGCCACTCGCTGTCAAACCGCAGCCGCGTGTGCTCGCGCAGCACGTCGTAGTCGCGGTCGTAGTGCAGCACGCCGGCGCCGGCCTCGTGGGCGCAGGCAGCGATGAGGATGTCGGTGGGTCTGAGGCGGTGGTGGCCGACACGCGCGAGGTCGGACTGTGCATCGAGTGCGAGGCGCTCGACATCCCGCGTGATCTCGACGCGCGGATACAGGCCGAGGTCGCTGAGGATCGCTCTATGGTGCCGCGCGGACCGCGCCGAGTAGCCGGCTTCGAGGAGGAAGGGCAAGCACGTCGCGATCCCGCCCTCCGAGATCAGGCGTCCGATGTCGGCGCGACGCTGCTCGTCGAGCTGGACACGTGGCAGACGCGTCCACGCCGAGTTGTCGAGCAGCAGCATCGCTACTCGTAGTTGGCGATCAATCCGAGCGTCTTGACCTCGTCGGCCGCAGCGACCTCCCCCGGGTCGTACGTGCCTTCGAGGATGTGACGCGCCAAGCGCTCGCGAGCCGCGCGCACCGTCTCGCTGTCGCGGTGCAGCTGCCGGCGCTTCTCTCTCGCGCCCAGCATCACAAGCTCGGCGAAGTCCAGCTTCTGAGAGCCTGCCTCGACGCGCAGGCGATCCAGCTCCTCCTGCAAGGGTGGTGTCTCGGTGATCGTGTGGCGCGGGCGGGTCGTCGGCATGCGGTGCAGTGTAGCACGGTGCCGCACCAGATAGATGATGCGTTTTACCTGCTCAGCGCAGCAATCCAGCGCCGACGTAGCCGCCCGCGCGCGCGCCGGGCGGCACCGCGAAGAGGCCGCTGCCGGTGTGCTGGATGTACTCGGTGAGCGCGTCCGTCGTGCCGAGCTTGCGCTGGAGCGCCGCGAACTGCGCGTGCGGGTCGCGCTGGAAGGAGACGAAGAAGAGGCCGGCGTCGAGCAGGCCGGTGCGCGGGTCGATCCCGTCGGTGTACGCGTACCCGCGGCGCAGCATCGCGAGGCCGTCGTTCGTCTTCGGCGAGGCGAGACGGATGTGCGCGTCGAGCGGGATGACCGGCTGGCCGTCGCCACCTCGTGCGTCGAGGTCCGGCACGTCGTGCTCGCGTCTGCCGCCGAACGGCGCGCCGCTGACCTTGCGGCGGCCGATCACCTTCTCCTGCTCGGACAGCGGGCTGCGGTCCCACGTCTCGACCAGCATGCGGATGCGCCGCGCGACGAGGAAGGTGCCGCCGCGCATCCAGCGCTGCGGCTCGTCGTCGCCGATCCACACGAAGCGGTCGAGGCGATCGCGGTCGTCGACCTTGATGTTGTTCGTGCCGTCCTTGAAGCCCATCAGGTTGCGCGGCGCCGACTCGCCCGTCGTCGTCGCGGTGCTCGCGTCGAAGCCGAGCTGGAGCCAACGCAGCTCGACCTGCCCGCGCCCGATCCGCAGCAGGTTGCGGACGGCGTGGAAGGCGACCTGCGGATGGTCGGCGCACGCCTGCACGCACAGGTCGCCGCCGCTGCGCGCGGGGTCGAGCTGGTCGCCCGGCAGCGGGCCGATCGGGGCCACGCCCTTCGGCATCCGTGGCCGCAGGCCGAGGCGGTCCTCGCCGTCGCGCTCGAACAGCTCGCTGCCGAAGCCGATCGTGATCGTAAGCCGCGCGGGCGGCAGGCCGAGCCCCTCGCCGGTGTCCTCGGGCGGCAGCAGCGGCTCCCCCGCCGGCGTGCCGATCGGCTGGCCGGCGGTCATCAGGCGCGCGGCGCCGCTCCAGGAGCGCAGCAGCTCGCGCAGCTCGCCGGCGTCCGCGCCGAGGAAGTCGAACGAGCCGAAGACGAGCCGCGCCTGCGCCGGCGTCGCGAGCCCCGCCTGGCGCGCGCCCTCGAACGGGACGATCTCGTCGCGCGGGGCGACGCCCGGCGAGGCCCGGCCCGCGTCGGCGGCGGCGTAGCCGGCGCCAGCCGCCGCGGCGAGCCCGAGCAGCCCGCCGCCGGCGGCGAGCACGCCGCGGCGCGTCAGTCCCCGCTCGACCGGTTGCTCGGGCGCGCTCATGCTCAGCGCTGCTGGAGGAGCTTTCCGGCCACGAGCGACATCGGCTCCGCGAGCGCGGCGATCTGCTGCGCGAACCGGCGGCGGTCCTGCGGCGTCAGCGCGGAGTAGAGCGCGAAGCCGAGGGGGGTGTTGCGCCTGTAGCGGTCGAGGCCGGCCTGCACCTTCACGATCTGCGCGTGGACCTGGTCGATCAGCGCCTGGTCACCGCTCGCGGCGAGCGCAGGCTTGAGCGTCTCGAACGCCTCTCGAGCACCATCGAAGTTGCCCTGGAAGTCGGCGAGGTCGGTGTGCGAGTAGCGGTCCTCCTCGCCGGTGATCTTGCGGTTCGAGACCTCGTCGAGCAGCGCAACGGCGCCGTTCGCGATCTGCGCCGCCTGCAGGTCGAGTCCGGCGATCGAGCCGTCCAGTCGCTTCACGTCGGCGAGCAGCTTGTCGGCGTAGGCACCGGTGCCCTGCGTCGTGCTCTGCTGCCAGAGGATCTGCTCGATGCGGTGGAAGCCGGTCCACTTCGCCTTGTCGGCGACGTCGTTGACGCGCGCGTCGATCTGCGGGTCGAGGTCCCCGAAGCTCTCGGCGATCGGCTCGATCTGCTCGTAGTGGCTGCGGGTGGGGCCGAAGAGATCCTTCGCCTGCTGCGTGTCGCCGCCCTTCAGCGCGGCGACGAACGCCTGCGTGTGCGTCAACAGCTCACCGGACTCGCGCTGCAGGTAGGCCTTGTAGGCGGTGACGGCGTCGGCCACCTCGGCCGGCGTGGCGGCCTTCGCGGCGACCGCCGTGCCGGTGACGACGAGCGTGCCGTTGTCGCGCTGCTCGTTCTGGAAGGAGCAGTTGAGGATGTATCTGCCCGGCTGCAGCGTGAGCGTGAAGTCCGACGAGAGGCCGGGCGCGAGGTTCTCGCGCTCGCCCATGATGATCCCGTCGGCGTTCTTCAGCTCGAACTCGTCGGTCTTCGCCGTGCCGGGGTTGGTGGCGACGATCGTGACCGCACCCGCGGGGACGGTCGCCTTCGAGGGCGTGCAGCCGGTGTCGGTCAGCTCGAACGCGAGGCGCGTCGCGCCCTTGCCGGCGGCGGTGGTCGAGCTGTCGCCCGAGTCGCTGCCGCCGCAGGCGGCGAGGACGGATGCGGCCAGCGCCAGGGCCGTCGCGGCGCCGCCGCGGGGAATCATGCGGTTCATCGGTGCTCCGGTGCGTTGGGGAGGGTCAGTTGGGGCTGGGGCCGGCGCTCGCCGGGGCAGCCGCCCGGCGTGGGGCGGGCCGCCGCTGCGGCCACAGCACGAAGGTCAGCATCGGCACTGCGTAGACCAGCCAGCCGACGACCTCCGCGACGGACGGGAAGGGGTAGACGCCTAGCAGCCCCGTGATCAGCCCGCTCACGACGGAGTCGGAGCTGGCCGTGACGACGGACGACAGGTCGAGCGCCTGGCCGTGGCCGGCCGTCAGCAGCGCGGCCTCGTTGGCGTGGTGGATCGCGCTCGAGACGAGCCCGGCCGCGATCAGCACGAGCAGCACGGCGGTGACGCTGAAGAAGCGCGCGAGGTTCAGTCGCGTGCCGCCGCGATAGATCAGCAAGCCGATGACGGCGGCGACGAGCAGGCCGGCGAGCGCGCCGAGCCCGGCGCTCAGCGGGCTCACGACGCCGGCCGACGACTGGAACGCCGCGAGCAGGAACATCGCGGTCTCGAGTCCCTCGCGCATGACGGCGAGGAAGGCCATCGCGACGAGCCCCCACGCGGAGCCGACGGCGAGCGCCGCCGCGGCGTTCGAGCGCAGCTCGCCGCCCAGCTTGCGAGCGTTGCGGCGCATGTAGACGATCATGAACGTGACCATCCCGACGGCCACCAGGCCGATGATCGACTCGAACGTCTCCTGCTGGCGCTGCGGGAGGTGCTCGTCGACGACGTCGAGGATGGCGGCGACGCCTGCGCACAGCGCGACCGCGAGCGCGACGCCGAGCCACATCCAGCGCAGCGCGTCACGCCGTCCTTGCTGGGCGAGGAAGCCGCCGACGATGCCGACGATCAGCGCGGCCTCGACCCCCTCGCGGAGGCCGATCACGAAGTGCACGGTGGGAAGCGCGGCGAAGACATAGGTCATGGCGGAGCATCAGGTTACCCTAATTCGAGTTAGGGCGTCCTAAGTACAAGTGCAGCGGTCGGAATTGGACGGCCCGGCCGGCAGGCCGCCGGCTGCGCTCCCGCCCACGTGTCCCGCCCACGCAGACGCGCGCGCCGCGGGCATCGAGCGACGCCCGGGCGCCCGTCAGCCCCCCGGCAACCCGTGCTCCAGCGCCCCCTTGACGCTCGCATCCAAGGCGTTGATGCGCGCCAACGCCAACGCCTCGGCCGAGCCGAAGCGGCGTCCGGGCGCGGCGTCCGGGCCGTGGTGGCAGAGCACGCAGTGGAGCAGGGCGAGGCGGCGCTCGTCGGACAGCACGCCCCGATCCAGCCGCCCCATCCGCTCCTCCAGCATCCGCTGGCCGATCTGCACGTGGCCGAGCAGTCGCCCCTCCTCGCTCACCCCGAAGTCGGCGCCGTAGGTGAATTCACGTGTCTTGCCGAGGTCGTGGACCAGCGCCGCGGCGATCAGCAGGTCGGAGTCGAGCTTGACGTGCAGCAGGCACGTCTCCTGCGCGAGCGTCGCGACGGCGACCGTGTGCTCCAACAGCCCGCCGAGGTAGGCGTGATGCCCGCCCCGCGTGCACGGCGCCCGGCGCCACGCGGCCCGCAGCTCAGGATCGCCGAGCAGGTCCGCGAGCAGCGCTCTCAAGCCCGGGTCGTAGACCTCCCGCGCGAGGTGCTCGAGGAAGCCGTCGAGCTCGTCCAGGTCGCGGTAGGCGCTCGGCAGGAACGACGCCGGATCGACCTGCCCCGCATCTGCTCGCGCGATCGCCCGCACGTCGATCTGCAGCTCGTCGCGAAAACGCTCGACGCGCCCCGCCACCCGCACGAGATCCCCGCGCTCGAACCGCCCCGCCAGCACGTCCGCGTCGCGAAAGGCGCGCGCTTGCACGGACCCCGTGCGGTCGCGCAGCTCGAGCGCCAGATAGGGCGTCCCGGCTCTGCTCATCAAGCGGTCCTTGCGGACGCAGGCGAAGACGCCGTCGACGTCCTCGGTGGGGCGCAGCGCGCTGACCGTCGGGAGTGGAGTCACAGGTCCATGATGTACGGTGAGGCGGATGCAGCCGTTGCAGTGGGAACGCCGTCCGGACGGGCTCAGGGCCCCGGCGATCGTCTGCGCGTTCAAGGGCTGGAACGACGCCGGCGACGCCGCCTCCACGGCCGTCCAGTTCGTCGGAACCTCGCTCGGCGCGACCCGCTTCGCGTCGATCGACCCCGAGGACTTCTACGATTTCCAGTCGACCCGGCCGCAGGTGAAGGTCGACGAGACGGGCGTGCGCGACATCACCTGGCCGATCGTCGAGGTCTTCGAGGCGCGGGTTCCGCGCGCCCCGCGCGACCTCGTGCTGATCGTCGGGCACGAGCCGTCGATGCGCTGGCGCGGCTTCTGCCAGCTCGTGGTGGACCTCGCCGAGGCGCTCGGCGCCCAGCTCGTCGTCTCGCTCGGCTCGCTGCTCGCCGACGTCGCGCACACGCGGCCGATCTCGGTCACCGGGATCGCCTCCGACCGCTCGCTCGTCGACCGGCTCGACCTGCTGTCTTCCAGCTACGAGGGACCGACCGGGATCGTCGGCGTGCTGCAGGCGCAGTGCGGCAGAGCCGGCCTGCCGGCAGCGAGTCTGTGGGCCGCGGTCCCGCACTACATCGCCTCCGCGCCGAACCCGAAGGCCGCGCTCGCGCTCGTACGCAAGCTCGAAGGGCTCGTCGGCGTCACGGTCGACGCCTCTGAGCTGGAACAGGCGACGGTCGACTACGAGCGCCAGGTCAACCTCGCCGTCCAGAGCGACCCCGACGTGCAGGCGTTCGTCGAGCGCCTCGAGCGCGCCGCCGACGAGGAGCAGGACCCGCTCGACCCCCGCGACCTGCCCTCCGGCGACCGCCTCGCGAGCGAGTTCCAGCGCTTCCTCAAGCAGCGCGGCGAGCAATAGTGACGTCGCGCGCAGGTGGCCGCTTGCGGTCACCGGAGCGCGAAACGTAGCTCTCGCAGGTGGCCGCTTGCGGTCACCGGAGCGCGAAACCCGCTCGCTACGCGAACAGCTCCTCGACGAAGAAGCGGGCCGCCGCGTCGAGCCGATCGCCGTAGACCTCCTCCGCGAGGACGAGCACAGCCGTCGCGTCCTCCAAGCCCAGCTGGCGGGCGAGCAGGCGGACGTCATCGTCGTCCTCGCCGATGCGGTGAGCGAGGACCTTCATCGCGAGCAGGATGCGCGGCGACGCGACGAGCACGCGCAGGCCGGGCACCTCCAACGCCGTCGCAGCTTCATCGTCCGGACCGGCGACGAAGCCCTTGACGCCGTCGTTGAGCCAGCCGGGCGGCAGGCCCAGCTCCGAGCCGACCTCGTCGGCTGCGGCGTACACCTCCTGCTTGGGCTCGAAGACGGCGTCGACATCACGCGTGGCACGACGCGCGTCGAACGCGATCGCGATCGCCGCACCTCCCACGACATAGACCTCTCCCTCGATGCCACGCTCGCTCAAGCGCGCACCGAGCGCGGTCAGTGCGGCGACGATCTCCTCGCGCTGCATCGGCTCACACCCGCGTCAGCGCGCCGCGCGCGATGAAGATGCCGCGGCGGCGAAACGCCGCGGGGGACTCGCGCAGCGCGGTTGGGCGAAAGCCGGGTGCGACGCCCGGGAACCACATGTGGTCGAGCACTCGCTCCGCGGACTGCGCCCACGCCGGCACGGGCAGCGCGTGTGTGCGTGCGAGATGCTCGGCGAGCGCCCCGAGGTAGGCGTCGACGTGCGGGTCCACGCTCGCCGGCTCCTCGGCGAGCGCCTGCGCGCGCAGGTCGTCACGGCCGCGCAGCGCGAACTCGTCCAGCAGCTCGCGCACGGCGAAGCGCAGATCCTCACCGGCCTGCGCGCGCGCCGCGACGCCGGTCAGCGTCTGCGTGAAGCGCTCGTCCGGCGGCGGATGCTCGGCCAGCCAGTCGCGCAGCGTGTCCATCCGCGCATCATCCCCCACGGGGGTGACATCGTCGCTGCAGCGGCTTTCGCCCTCCGGTGACCGCGAGCGGCCCACCTGCGAGCGGCGTCGCTACCGCTCTGCCGCCGGGCACACCAACCGGTAGTCGCAGATCGCGCAGGCGGCGTAGGAGGGCGTCGGCTCGAAGCCCTGGGAGAGGATGCCCTCGGCAACCTCGGTCGCGACCTCCTCGATCCAGTCGCGGCCGGCGGCTTCCGGCACGGGGACCTTGGCGTCGTCGAGCACGTAGTAGTAGGCGCCGCGCGCGCTCTCCAGCTCCCACGCCTCGCAGGCGGCGACCGCATACAGCGACAGCTGCACGTCCTGCTCCAACTGGCTCGGCGTCTTCGGCGGGCCGGTCTTGTAGTCGATCAGCTCCCAGCCGCCCTCGGGCAGGCGGTCGACGCGGTCGACGCGGCCGCGCAGCACGTGGCGCCCGAGCGGGAACGAGAATGAGCGCTCGAAGAAGGTCGGCTGCGCGTCCTCGGCCTCGAAGCGCTCGGTGTAGCGCGTCAACGCGTCGGCCGCCTTGCCGCGCAGCTGGATCTCCTGCTCGGAGCCGCCGAAGCCGCCGCGCCGCCAGCCGGCATCCAGCAGCCCGAGCATCTCGTCGAGCGTGCGCGGGCCGTCGCCCGCATGGAAGCGCTCGAGCACCTGGTGGACCATGATCCCGAAGCGCTGGTTGAGCGTCGGCTCCTGCGGGATCCGGAACACGCGCGCGAACTTGTACTTCAACGGGCACGTGCGGTACGTGTCGATGTCCGACGCCGACAGCACGAGCCCGTCGCCGCGGCGCGGCAGGAACGGCTCCAGCGACGGCTCCTCGCGCGCCGCGATCGCGGCTGCGCGGCGGCTCGTGTCGCGATCGGCGCCGAGCAGGTAGTCGTCGAGCGACGACGACTGGAAGATCTCGCGCTGCTCCGGCGTGATCGCCTGCGCGATGCGCGCGTTGACCTCGTCCAGCGCCTCGCCGAGCTGCTGATCTCTCGCGCGCTCGATCAGCGCTGCCAGCTTCACGACCTCCAGGTAGCGCACGACCGCGTGCGAGACGTCGAGGTCGGTGTCGAAGCGCAGCTCGCCGATGCGCGTGCCGGTGCGCTTGATCGTCTCCAGCAGCTCGTCGCGCAGGATCCGGTACGTCGAATGCAGCGACTCGTCGGGGCCGAACAGCTCCTCCGCGCGCTCCTCCCACGCGGCGCCCAAGGCGGCCCGCGCCTCCTCGGCGAACGGCGAGGGCGGCTGCGCGGCGCCGCGGTCGCTCGCCTCCGGGTGCACGAGCACGAGCCGCTCGCGCGCGCGCGTCATCGCGACGTGCAGCAGCCGCCGCATCTCGGCGACGTGCGCGGCGTGGTCGTCCTGCGGCAGCGCCTCCTTCATCAGCACGGGCGCGATCGGCTCCAGCGTGCGCGTGTGCGCGCCGGGCATGCGCGCCGCGTGCAGCCCGAGCACGTAGACGTGGTCGAACTCGAGTCCCTGCGCCGCGTGCATCGCGAGCACCTGCACGCCGCGCGCGCCGCCGAGCGGCGGCTCGTCCTCCTCGCGCAGGCCGGCCTCGGCCGCAGCGGCGATCGAGCGCGCGAACTCGCGCGGCGTCGCCTGCGGCTGACGCGCGACATACGCGGACGCGAGCTCGCCGAAGCGCGCGAGCCCGCGCAGCCGCTCGACGACCTCGGCCTGCGCGGTGAACAGCTGCTGGCGGCGCAGCCCGAGCCGCTCGACGAGCCGGTGGACGAACAGGTCCGGGCGGATCGTGTCGAGCGCGGCCGCGGCCGAGCGGTGGAGCGTCAGGAACGTGCGGATGCGGTCGCGCGTATCCGGCGGGATCTGCGGCGACTCGAGCGCGGCCGCCAGGGCGGAGACCATGTCGAGCTTGCGCCGGCGCGCGATCTGCGTGCAGCGCGCGAGGTCGATCGCCTGCAGCGCGATCGGCGGGCGCGCGAGCGCGCGCACGACGGCCGGCGCGTCGCCGGGGTCGATCAGCAACCGCAGCCATGCGAGCAGGTCGCGCACCTCGGCGCGCTGGAAGAAGGCCGCGTCGCCGACGAGCCGGTGCCCGACGGCGCGTTCCTCCAGCGCGACCGCGACCGCCTGGCCCTCGCGCCCGATCGAGCGCACGAGCACCGCGATCTGCTCCGGCGCGACGCCTTCGCGCCCGATCAGCCGCTCGACGTCGGCGGCGACGCTCTGCGCCTGCGCACGCTCGTTCGCGGCGCGCCAGAAGGCGACCTGGCCGGGGCCCCGGACGCCGTCCCCGCCCGCGCCGGTGTCCGCGCCGTCGAGCCGCTTGTCGATGCGGTCCTCCAGCGGCGCGACGACCGCCGCGGCGGCGTCGACGATCCGCTGCGGACAGCGGAAGCTGTGCTCCAGCTCGACGACGGTGACGGCCCCGCCCGCGCCGCCGACGTCCGGCGACTCGTCCTGGAAGTCGCGCAGGTTCTTCGCCGCGGCGGCGCGGAAGCGGTGGATCGCCTGGTCGTCGTCGCCGGCGGCGGCGAGGTTGCCGTGCTCGGCGGCGAGCAGCCGCAGCAGCAGCCCGTGTGCGAAGTTCGGCTCCTGCACGTCGTCGACGAGCAGGTGGCGGTAGCGCTCCGCAACCTGCACGCGCACGTGCGGATGCTCGCGCAACAGCTCCAACGCGCGGATGACCAGGTCCCCGCTGTCGAGCGCGCCGGCCTCCGCGAGCATGCGATCGTGCGCGCGGTAGATCTCCGCGAACTCGCGCTCGCGCGTCGCGCGTGCGCGCGCGGCGTCGTCGTCGTCGGGAGCGTCCTCGCCGGAGCCGACGAGCTGCTCCGCCCACGCGGCGTAGTCCGCGGCGCTGATCAGCTCGTCCTTGAGGCGGTCGATGCGCCGCACGAAGCTCGCGATCAGCGCGGCCGGGTTGCCGCGGAAGTCGTGCGAGCGGATCGTCAGCTCGTCGATCCGCTCCAGCAGCATCGCGAGCCGGTCGGCGCGCCCCACCGCGACCGCGAACGGGTCGACTCCTCCTGCGAGCGCGTGCTCGCGCAGCAGCCGCGCGCAGAGGTCGTGCACGGTCGTGACGGCGAGCGCCTCGTAGGGGCGCGCGATCGCCTCCTCGACCTGGCGGCGCAGCGCGTCGGCGGCGCGCTCGGAGCGGGCGAGCATGAGGACCGCCTCCGGCGCCTCGCCCTGCTCGACGAGCCACGCGAAGCGCGCGACGAGCGTGCGCGTCTTGCCGCTGCCCGCACCGCCGACGATCAGCAGCGGGCCGCCGTCGTGCGCGGCCGCGGTGCGCTGCGCGGGGGAGAGGCCGTCGAGGGCGGCGGGCACCCTGCAAGTATGCCGCCCATGCAGCCCTCCGGCACGGCACTCGACGCGGACTGGCTCGGCGCCTGCCGCGGCGCCGTCGCGGGACTGCGCGACGTGCTGGCCGCGCACCCGCGCACGCGCCAGCGGGCGGTCGAGACGGGGGACCGCGGCGAGGGCGGCGACCGCACGCTCGTGATCGACGAAGGCGCCGAGCACGCGGTCTTCGCCCAGCTCGACGCGCTGCACGCCGCCGGGCACCGCTTCACGGCCGTCTCGGAGGAGCGCGGCGAGGTCGACTACGGCGGGGCGGGCGGGAGCGGGGTCCGCGTCGTGATCGACCCGATCGACGGCTCGCTCAACGCGAAGCGGCTGATGCCCCACTACGCGCTGTCGATCGCCGTCGCCGACGGGCCGACGATGGCCGACGTCGCGTTCGCGTACGTGTTCGACTTCGGCGCCGGGGAGGAGTGGACGGCGAGGCGAGGCGAGGGCGCGCAGCTCGACGGCGTCCCGCTCGACCCGGCGCTGCCCGAGCGGCGCGCGGCCGACGGCCGCCTGGAGCTGCTCGGGATCGAGCAGGCCGACCCGCAGTGGGTCGCCGCCTCGATGGACGAGCTGCAGGCGATCACGCGGCGCCTGCGCGTGATCGGCGCGATCGCCGTCACGCTCTGCCAGGTCGCCGCCGCTCGCCTCGACGGGATGGCCTCGCTGCGCAACTGCCGCGCCGTCGACGCCGCCGCTGCGCAGTTGATCGTGCGCGAGGCCGGCGGCCTGATCGCATTCCCCCGCTGCACCGGCGGCGAGCCGCTCTCCGCGCCGCTCGACGTCGCCGCTCGCTCGCCGGTCGTGGCCGCCCGCTCAGCCGAGACGCTCGCCCGGCTCGCGCGCGTGCCGGCGGTCTGAGCGGACACGGCACGAGCGCCCGGCCAGCCGACGCCCGCAACCGCGCCCGCTTCCCTCCGGCCCGGCGGGCCGCCCTCCGGCCGCTGCCATAGTGGAAGCAGCATGATCGACTGGTTCCTCGCTCAGCGGCTCGCGCGCTACGTCGCCGGCGAGCCGGACGCGCGGCCGCCGGAGACCGACCTTGTGGCGCTGTCCGCCGACAGCGCGGAGCGCGTGATCGCGTACACCGGCCTCACCCCGGCGCGCGAGCTGCCGCCGGCGGAGGGGATCGGGCGCGCGGAGTGGATCGCCGCGAACGTCGGCGCGATGCGCGCCCTGCTCGACCCGCCGCTGGCCAAGGTCGGCGAGGGGCTCGGCCCCGCGCGCCAGGCGATGCGGCTCGGCGCCGGCGTCGTGCTGACGGCCGAGGTCGGCGTCGTGCTCGGCTTCCTCGCCCAGCGGGTGCTCGGCCAGTACGAGCTGGTGCTGCTCGACACGACGCCCGACGACCGCCCGCCGCGGCTGCTGTTCGTGCTGCCGAACCTCGGCGCCGCCGGCCGCTCGTTCGAGGCCGACGAGCGCGAGTTCCTCACGTGGGTCGCGCTGCACGAGGTCACGCACGCGGTCCAGTTCGCGGGCGTGCCGTGGCTCCAGCCGCACCTCGCGGGGATGGTGCGGGAGCTGCTCTCGCACGCCGAGCTGCGGATCGACGCGAGACGCGCGCTCCGCATCCCGGGGACCGACGACGTCAAGCGGCTCGCCGCCGCCGTGCGCTCGGGCGACCTCGCCTCGCTCGTCGCGAGCCCGCAGGAGCGGGCGACGCTCGAGCGGATGCAGGCCACGATGGCGGTGCTGGAGGGCCACGCGGAGCACGTGATGGACGCCGTCGGCGCACCGCTGCTGCCCTCGCTGCCGAGACTGCGCGCCGCGCTCGACGCGCGCCGCCGCTCGCAGTCGGCACCGGCCCGTCTGCTGCAGCGGCTGCTCGGGCTCGAGATGAAGCTGCGCCAGTACGAGCAGGGCAAGCGCTTCTGCGATGCGGTCGTGCGCGAAGCTGGCGTTTCAGCGCTCAATCGCGTGTGGAGCGCACCCGAGGCGCTGCCGTCCAGTACGGAGCTGGACGCCCCGCAGCAGTGGTTGGAGCGAACGCACGTTCCGCGCCGCCTGAGCGCCTGAACGCATACCTTCACGGGAACTTCACCGCGCGTGGACCGCACGGTGTAACCATCAGGACGCTGCGGCGTACAAACAGGTGTTCGCGCGCGTGCCGATCACGACACGCTCACCAATAAGATCTGCAGCGAAGGAGCCACCACCACCGATGGCAACGCCCGACACCACCACCCCCACCACGCCGAAGGGCAAGCCCGCCGCCAAGCGCAAGCCGAGAAGCGCGGCGAAGCCGCGCGCCACCGCCTCCCGCACGACCTCGACGCGGCCGGCGACGCGCGCCGAGCGCGCCCAGCAGCTGGCGCAGCGCGCCGTGCTGATCCCCGTCGGCGCCGCGCTCGAGGCGCGCGACCGCGTCGCCGGAACGGTCGGCGAGCTGGTCACGACGGCGAGCTCGCGCACGGCGCTGGAGAAGCAGCTCAAGCGCTTCGAGCGCAGGGGCGGCAGCGCCCGCACGCAGCTCGAGCGCGAGGTGCGCCGCACGCGCACGCGCCTGGAGCGCCAGACCCGCACCGCGCGCCGCGGCTTCGACCGTCAGCGCACGCAGGTGCGCAGGGATCTCGACGTCAACGTCGAAGGCATCTCGAGTCGCGTCGAGAAAGTGGTTCAGAACGGAGTCGACGCGGGCATGAAGCTCGTGAACGGGGCTCAAGGCCGCCTGCCCAAAGTGGTCTGAGGCCAGACTTCCCCCGATGGGTGCGCGCGGAGGGCGCCGCATCGGGATGGGTTCGCCGGCCCATATCTCTCGCCGGTGAATGCAGCACCCTCTCCTCCCTCAACCGTCGGGGCGCCCACTGGGCGTCCCGTCGGTGCTTAAGGAGCGCGACGGACGCGAGATCGTTGCGGGGCGCCTGCCACAATGGGAGTCATGCCGACCCAAGACCAGATCCGCGAGGCGCTGCGCGCCGTCATCGACCCCGAGCTGCGCCGTGACATCGTGGAGCTCGAGATGGTCCGCTCGATCGACGTGCACGCCAACGGCGTCGTCGACGTCGTCGTCTCCCTGACCACGCCCGGCTGCCCGATCCGCAGCCACTTCCAGACCGGCGTCGCGAACGCCGTCCGCGCGGTGGACGGCGTCGCCGGCGTGAACGTCGAGTTCGACGTCCTGTCCGACACGGAGAAGGGCGCGCTGCAGAGAAGGCTCGGCCGCGGGTCGCTGCCGGAGGGCGCACTCGCGCAGGTCTCGAACGTGATCTGCGTCGGCTCGGGCAAGGGCGGCGTCGGCAAGTCGTCCGTGACCGCGAACCTGGCGGCCGCGCTGACGGCCGAGGGCAAGCGCGTCGGCGTGCTCGACGCAGACGTCTGGGGCTACTCGCAGCCGCGCATGTTCGGCCTCGGCGCCACGCGCCCGAAGGTCAACGAGCAGCGCAAGATCGTCCCGCCGATGGCGCACGACGGCATCAAGGTGATGTCGATCGGCTTCTTCATGGAGGAGGACGCCGCGGTCGTGTGGCGCGGGCCGATGCTGCACAAGGCGCTCACGCAGTTCCTGGAGGACGTCGACTGGGGCGAGCTCGACTACCTGCTCGTCGACCTCCCGCCCGGCACCGGCGACGTCTCGATGACGCTCGCGCAGCTGCTCCCCCAGGCGAAGTTCCTGATCGTCACGACCCCGCAGCCGGTCGCGCAGAGAGTCGCGCGCCGCTCGGCCGAGATGGCGCACAAGGTGAGACTGGAGATCGCCGGCATCGTCGAGAACATGGCCGGCTTCGTCACGCCCGACGGCGAGCGCTACGCGATCTTCGGCGAGGGCGGCGGCCAGCTGCTGGCCGACGAGCTGGACGTCCCGCTGCTCGGCAAGGTGCCGCTGACGATGGCGCTGCGCGAGCAGGCCGACGCCGGGACCCCGCTCGTCTTCGCCGACCCGGACGACCCCGCCGCCCAGGCGATCCGCCAGACCGCCCGCGGCGTCATCGCCCTCTCCCCGATCGAGCTGCCGGTCATGCAGGCGCCGGCGCCCGCCGCGGCGCCGAAGCCGGTCGGCATGTCGCTGCCGATGGCGTAACCGGATTGCCAGAGACCGGCCGGTGATTCGCGCTACGCCTTGCCCGCGTAGTACTTGACGTTGATGTCCGCGTACTTCGCCCATTCTTCGGGGAGCTGGTCCTCGGCGAAGCAGGCGTCGACCGGGCAGGCCTCGACGCAGGCGTCGCAGTCGATGCACTCCTCCGGGTCGATGTACAGCATCTCGACCGCGTCGTAGTCCGGCTCGTCGGGCGTCGGGTGGATGCAGTCGACGGGGCAGACCTCGACGCACGAGTTGTCCTTTGTCCCGATGCAGGGCTCTGCGATCACGTAGGCCATGGGTGTCGTTCCTCTGTCAAGCGATGTGCGGGGCCGGCCCACGCATTCTACGAAGCGCCATCGGCCTGCGCGACGTCGCCCGCACGGTGGTCACCATGTCGCCGACCCGCGCTCGCTCGGCCGGTTCGCCGCGACTGCGCTGGCTCGCCGTGCGACCCGCAATACTTCCGCACGGATGGATCTGTCAGGAGCCGAGCCGCGCGCGCCGCGAATCACGCCGGCAGCCGGCGTCGCCGCGTCTGCGCGCCTCCTGCACGGCATTCCGGCGTGGGGCTGGGGACTTGCGGCGCTGACGCTGCTCGCGGCCGCGTTGCGCTTCGCCACGCTCGGGCATCAGAGCCTGTGGCTCGACGAGGCGTGGACCGCCTACCTCGTCCGCCTGCACCCCGGGGAGATGCTTGCCGCGGTGCCGCACACGGAGTCGACCCCGCCGCTCTACTACCTGCTCGCATGGGGCACGACGCGCGTGCTCGGGCACGGCGAGGTCGCCCTGCGCGCGCTGTCCGCCGTCGCCGGGACGCTCACGATCCCGATCGCGTACGCCGCCGCCGCGACGTTCGCGACGCGGCGCGTCGGGCTCGTCGCGGCGGCGCTCGCGGCGACGAGCCCGATCCTCATCTGGTACTCGCAGGAGGCGCGTGCCTACGCGCTCGTCGTCGCGCTGACGGGGCTGTCGCTGCTGTGCTTCGCCCACGCGCGCGAGCGCCTGTCGCCCCCGTGGCTGGCGGCGTGGGCGGCGAGCGCGATGGCCGCGCTCGCGACGCACTACTTCGCGGTCTTCGTCGTCGCCCCGGAGGCGGCGCTGCTGCTCGCCGCCGCGTTGCGCGCCCGCCGCGCGGCGGCCGGCGAAGCCGGTGGCGAGGGCGCCGGCGAGCGTGCGTTGCCACGCACGCTCGCCGCGCTCGGCGTCGTCGGCGCACTCGGCTGCGCGCTGCTGGTGATCGCGATCCGGCAGGAGCGGCACCGCAGTGCCGCGTGGATCCACGAGATCCCACTGTCCCACCGGCTCGCGGAGATCCCGCGCGAGCTGGTCGCCGGCTTCCCGCCCGGGGTCGCGTGGGTGCCGTGGGCGACCGGCGCGGTCGCCGTCGCAGCGCTGACGCTGCTGGTGCGGCGCGGCGACACGCGCGAGCGGCGCGGCGCGCTCGTCGCCGGCGGGATCGGGGTAGTGGCACTCGGGGTGCCACTCGCGCTCGCCGCGGGCGGGATCGACTTCTTCCTCACGCGCAACCTGCTGCCGGCGTGGCTGCCGCTCGCGCTCGTGCTCGCCGCGGGACTGGGCGCGCGCCGCGCCGCGCGCGCGGGCCTGTCGCTCACCGTCGTGCTGTGCGCTCTCTCACTCGTGACGGTGGTCGCGGTCGCGCACACGCCGAAGCTGGAGCGTCCGACCTGGAGAACGCTCGCGGCGCGCCTCGGTCCGCCCCAGGCCGGGCGTGCGATCGTGCTGCGCCGCTACGTGTTCGCCATGCCGCTCGCCGTGTACCGCTCCCGCACGTGGCGCATGACGGCGCCGAGCGCCCAGCTGCGCGAGATCGACGTCGTGACGATCGACACGCGCGGTGCGCCGGCCTGCTGGTGGGGCGCGACGTGCGGGATCCCCGGCGCTCGCCCGCTGCGCCGCACGCTCGTCCCCGGCTTCGCGCTCGCAGGACACGAGCGCGCCGGCGACTTCACGATCTCGCGCTTCGTCGCGGCGCGCCCGCTGCGCGTTCGCCGCGCCGAGCTCATAGTCAAGCGGGGCAACACCGTCCTGCTCGACGACGTCCACTCGCCGATTCCGTCCGGGTGACGCAGGCGAGAGCGGTTTCGCCCTCCGGTGACCGTCAGCGGCCACCTGCGGGCGACGTCACAGCGAGCTCCGGCCGGCGGTCCGCCCAGGGTCGCGCCGCTTCGAGCTGCGCGCCGAGCGCGAGCAGCGTCGCCTCGTCGGCCGGGCGGCCGAAGAAGTGGATCCCGACGGGGAGGCCGTCCTCGCCGTGCGCGAACGGGAGCGAGATCGCCGGCTGGCCGGTCGCGTTCGCGATCGCGGTGAACGGCGTGAACTCGCCCGAGCGCTTGAACGTCGCGGCCGGGTCGTCGTTGTCGCCGTTCAGCTCCCCGATCGGGCGCGGACGCAGCGCGAGCGAGGGCGTCAGGACCGCGTCGTACTGCGCGGTCGCGGTCACGAACGTGCGGCAGAGCGCCTGCAGCTGCGCCTGCGCGGCGAGGAAGTGCGCGGAGCCGAGCTGGCTCGCACGCTCCCACAGGTACCAGCTGAGCTGCTCCATGTCGGCGGCGGTCGGCTCGCGGCCGGCGATCGCGCTCGCGAACACGATCGTCGAGGCGACGGCGGGGCCGAACGCGGCCGAGAACAGCTCGAACACGCCCGGGACCGTCCACGGCGCGGCGGCCATCTCCTCGACCTCGTGGCCGAGCGACTCCAGCAGCGCGGCCGCGTCGCGCACGGCGGCTGCGGCGATCGGGTCGATCTCGATGTCCGTCAACGGCGGCGTGAGCGAGAAGCCGATCCGCAGCCGGCCGGGCTCGCGCGCGGCGCTCGCGGCGAACGGCTCGGCCGGCGGCGGCGCCCACGAGGCGTCGCCCGGCTCCGGGCCGGCAAGCAGGTCGAGCAGCTGCGCCGTCTCGGCGACCGTGCGCGTCAGCACGCCGTCGGCGACCAGGAACGACTCGCCGAGCGACGGAGCCAGCGAGACGCGCCCGCGCGCCGGCTTGAGGCCGACGAGCCCGCAGCAGGCGGCCGGGATGCGGATCGAGCCGCCGCCGTCGTTGCCATGCGCGAGCGGCAGCATGCCGGCGGCGACGGCGGCGCCCGCGCCGCCGGAGGAGCCGCCGGGCGTGCGCGAGAGGTCCCACGGGTTGCGCGTCGGGCCGTTGCGCCGAGACTCGGTCGACGGCAGGATCCCGAACTCCGGCAGCGCCGTCTTGCCGACGATCACGAAGCCGGCGGCGCGGAGGCGGCCGACGAACGCGGCGTCGAAGGGCGCGACGAAGTCGCCGAACAGCTCGCTGCAGAACGTCAGCGGCATCCCCTCGACCGGCTGGTTGTCCTTGATCGCGATCGGGACCCCGGCGAACGGGCGCGGGTCGTCGCGGCCGATCGCCTCGGCGGTCGCCAGCGCGCCGTCCGCGTCGACGTGCGTGAAGGCGTTGATCTGGCCGTCGAGCGCGTCGATCCGCTCGAGCGATGCAGCCACCAGCTCGCGGGCGGTGATCTCGCCGGAGCGTACGAGCGTGGCGAGCTCGCTCGCAGGGCGGAAGAGGAGGTCGTGCACGGTGGGCTCCTTGTCGCGGGCTGGTCGTGGCGGAGGTCGATCCTGGCCGTCTGGCCAATCCTACGGAGTCGAGACCGTCCGGGGGGCCGGTGAGCTCGCACGAGCGCGCCATCGGCCACGGGATCCTGCCACCCTGAGCGGGACAAGGTTTCGCTCTGCGGTGACCGAAGCGGCCACACACCGGTTTCACCCTCCGGTGACCGAAGAGGCCACCTACGGGCGACGTTACCCAGGAGCACGACATGAGCGCGACCACCACTGACGTGCAGTCCGGCCTCGAGGGCGTCGTCGCCTTCGCCACCGAGATCGCGGAGCCCGACCGCGCCGGCGGCGCGTTGCGCTACCGCGGCGTCGACATCGAGGAGCTGGTGGGCGCCGTCCCGTTCGAGCAGGTGTGGGGCCTGCTGGTGGACGGCAGCTACCTGCCCGGCCTGCCGCCCGCCGAGCCGCACGTGCTGACCGTCCGCTCCGGCGACCCACGCGTGGACGTGCAGTCCGCGCTCGCGATGCTGGCGCCTGAGTGGGGCTTCGGCCAGCTGATCGACATCTCCGACGAGGAGGCCCGCGACCAGCTCGCGCGAGCGTCCGTGATGGCGCTGTCGTTCGTCGCGCAGTCGGCGCGCGGCCCGGGCCAGCCGCCCGTCCCGCAGGTGGAGGTCGACAAGGCCCGCTCGATCCCCGAGCGCTTCCTGACCCGCTGGCGCGGCGAGGCGAACCCCGACCACGCGAAGGCGATCGACGCCTACTGGATCTCCGCCGCCGAGCACGGCATGAACGCCTCGACGTTCACCGCCCGCGTCGTCGCCTCGACCGGCGCGGACGTCGCGGCGGCGTTGAGCGCTGCGGTCGGCGCGCTGTCGGGCCCGCTGCACGGCGGCGCGCCCTCGCGCGTGCTGAAGATGCTCGACGAGGTCGAGGCCTCGGGCGACGCCGAGCAGTGGGTCAAGGACGCGCTCGACCGCGGCGAGCGGCTGATGGGCTTCGGCCACCGCATCTATCGCGCGGAGGACCCGCGCGCCCGCGTGCTGCGCCGCACCGCGCGCGAGCTGGGCTCGACACGGGTCGAGGTCGCGGAGGCGCTCGAGCAGGCCGCGCTCGCCGAGCTGCACGCGCGCAAGCCCGACCGCGTGCTGGCGACGAACGTCGAGTTCTGGTCGGCCGTCGTGCTCGACTACGCCGAGGTCCCACCGGAGCTGTTCACCCCGCTGTTCACCTGCGCCCGCACGGCCGGCTGGAGCGCGCACGTGCTGGAGCAGAAGCGCGAGGGCCGCCTGATCCGCCCGACCGCGAAGTACGTCGGGCACGGACCACGTCCTCGCAACCAGGTTTAAGGGTCGGATCGGCGTCCAAGGACGGGGCACCGCCGGCGAAGCCGGCGGTCGGTGTAGCGTGCATCGCACGTGAACCGACGAGGACGCCGCCAGGCGCGTCGAGGCGGCCCTTAAAGGGCGAAGGGCCGGCGGGGGGAGCCGGCCCTTCGCGGTCCATCTGGGGGAGACCGCAGGATCTCCGATGCGGCGGACGGAACGCTCCTGAAGACGGAGCGTCCCCTGCCGCGGAGCCCGAAGGCTCCTTACATCATGCCGCCCATGCCGCCCATGTCGGGCATACCACCGCCACCGCCGCCATCCTTCTCCGGCACCTCGGCGACGATCGCCTCGGTCGTGAGGATGTTCTTGGCGATCGAGGCGGCGTTCTGCAGCGCGGAGCGCGTGACCATGGCCGGATCGATGACGCCCACGGCGACGAGGTCGACGATCTCGCCCGTGGCGGCGTTGAGGCCGAAGCCCTTCTTCGCCTTGCGGACGTCGTTGACGACGACCGAGCCCTCGAGGCCCGCGTTGTGCGAGATCTGCCGCAGCGGCTCCTCGAGCGAGCGCAGGATGATCTTCGCGCCCGTCTTCTCGTCCTCGTCCTCGATCTCGTCGAGCTTGATCGCGTCGGCTGCCTGCAGCAGCGCGACGCCGCCGCCCGGCACGATGCCCTCCTCGAGGGCGGCGCGCGTGGCCTGCAGCGCGTCCTCGACGCGGTGCTTCTTCTCCTTCATCTCCGTCTCGGTGGCCGCGCCGACCTTCACGACGGCGACGCCGCCGGAGAGCTTGGCGAGCCGCTCCTGGAGCTTCTCGCGATCGAAGTCCGAGTCGGTGTTCTCGACCTCGGCCTTGATCTGCTTGATGCGGCCCTTGATCGCGTCACCGTCGCCGGCGCCGTCGATGATGGTCGTCGTGTCCTTCGCGACGACGACGCGGCGCGCGCGGCCGAGCTGCGAGATCTGCGTGTTCTCGAGCTTGAGGCCCATCTCCTCGGTGATGACCTCGCCGCCCGTGAGGATCGCGATGTCCTCGAGCATGCGCTTGCGGCGGTCGCCGAAGCCCGGTGCCTTGACGGCGACGCCGGTGAAGGTGCCGCGGAGCTTGTTCACGACGAGCGTCGCGAGCGCCTCGCCCTCGACGTCCTCGGCGATGATCAGCAGCGGCTTGCCCGACTGGATGACGGCCTCGAGGACCGGCAGCACGTCGCGCACGGAACCGATCTTCTGGTTCGCGATCAGGATGTAGGGGTCGTCGAGGACGGCCTCCATGCGGTCCTGGTCGGTGACCATGTACGGCGAGATGTAGCCCTTGTCGAACTGCATGCCCTCGGTGAACTCGAGATCCATGCCGAACGTCTGGCCCTCCTCGACGTTCACGACGCCGTCCTTGCCGACCTTCTCGATCGCGTCGGCGATCACGTCGCCGATCTCCTCGTCGCCGGCCGAGATCGTCGCGACGCGCGAGATCTGCTCCTTGCCGGAGATCTCCTTCGACTGCTTGCCGATCGAGGCGACGACCTGCTCGACGGCCTTCTCGATGCCGCGCTTGAGGCCGAGCGGGTTGGCGCCGGCCGCGACGTTCTTGAGGCCCGTGCGGACGATCGCCTGGGCGAGCACCGTCGCGGTCGTCGTGCCGTCGCCGGCGACGTCGTTGGTCGCCGTGGCGACCTCGCGGACGAGCTGCGCGCCCTGGTTCTGGAAGACGTCCTCGACCTCGATCTCGCGGGCGATGGTGACGCCGTCGTTCGTGATCGTCGGGGCGCCGAACTTCTTGTCGAGGACGACGTAGCGGCCCTTCGGGCCGAGCGTCACCTTCACGGCGTTGGCGACGGCGTCGACGCCGGCCTCGAGGGCCTTGCGCGCGTCCGCGTCGTACTTGAGCTCCTTGTGTGCCATGTGCGTTCAGTTCTCCCGGGTCCGCTAGGACGTGACCTTGGCGAGCACGTCGGACTCGCGCAGGACCAGCAGGTCCTCGCCGTCGACCTTGATCTCGGTGCCGCCGTACTTGCTGTAGAGGACCTCGTCGCCCTCGGCGACGTCGAGCGGCACGCGCTTCTCGCCGTCCTCGTCCCACTTGCCATCGCCGACGGCGATGACCTTGCCCTTCTGGGGCTTCTCCTTGGCCGTGTCGGGGAGCACGAGACCGCTTGCGGTGGTCTCATCCTCCTCGATTGCCCGCACGATCAGTCGATCGCCGAGGGGCTTGAGCTTCATCTGGTGCAACCTCCGGTGGAAGGGAGTGGTGCCGTTTTTGGCACTCGCCCCATGCGAGTGCCAACCGGAGGCGACTATAGCTCACCGTTGGCACTCACGGAAGCGAGTGCCAAGGTTTCGCCCGTGCCCAGGGTCCTCTCGCCGCTCAGGCGCGCGTCGCCGGCGACCGCCGGCTGCGGGCGTCGCACGCGGCCGAGCGCCCGCGGCTCGCCCGTCGCGAGCGCATGGCCGGGAGCGGCCGGGTGAGATCGCGCCGCTCCCACGCCGGGATCGGCGAGCCGACGGCTCCGTGGAGCGCCGCGCGCAGTTGCTGCGCGATCGCGTCGGTGCAGGCAGCGGCGCTCCTGAGGCTCGTGTGGTCGAAGAAGATCGTGCGCATCTGCGCTACGTCGAACGGCAGCCGCTCGCCGCGCTCGGCGATCAGCACCGTGGGGAGGCGGGCGGCATGACGGACGGCCATCTCGTAGTACACGTTCGGATTCGCCCCCGTGAGATCCGCGACGCTCGCGCCGGCGTTCACCACATGCTCCAGCACCTGACGTGTCACCTCACCCGGCGCGGCGATCGCGTCGGCGCGCACGGTGACAAGCCCGAGCGAATGCGCGGCGGGGGTGACGACGTACTCCATGACGACGTCGGAGCGCTCGCGCACCGCGCTTCCCGCCTCGCCGATCGGCGCGATGAAGAAGCACTCGCCGGCGAGCGCCGGGAGCGACCCGCTCGTCGCTCCCGGCGCTTGATGCCACGCTCTCACTTCCACCAGCGGCCCTCCGCGTCGGGCAGGGTGATCTCCAGCACGGATCTGCCGTCGACGTCGACGGAGACGGTGCGCACGTCGGCGCCCTCGAGCTGCTGTGTGTTCGTGGCGATGGGTGCGATGGTCGTCATCACGGACACGCCGCCGCAGGTGACCAGCATGCGACCGGAGGGGAGCGGCTTCGACCGCAGCGGGATCGCCAGGGCGGCGACGCTGCCGAGCTCGATGGCGGGCGTGACCTCGTCGATCTCCATCCAGGCCATCCCGGCGGTGATGTCCGTCGAAGTGACGGATGCCGAGCGATCCTCCAGCAGGGCGCGCACCAGCGCGCAGGCTCCGTGCGTGCGTGCCAGGCGATCGCGCCGGTCCCGGTCGATGCTCACCTCGACGAGCTGGCCGTGCTCGCGGGGCAGCGGGCTCTCCAGCACGTGCAGCAGGCCGTCCTCCCGCTCGTCGACGTCGATGACGGCGATGCCCTCGACTGTCCCGCGATCCCCGGCGAAACCGGGGCGCGACGGGGTCATGTGCGAACCGCTCAGGGTGAGCTCACACCCTTGACTGTGAACAACGCGCGCGAGCGCCGGCCCGAGGTCGGCCTCCTGTGAGTCGGTTCCCGCGCTTTGGTCGATGGTCGAAGTGGGCTGGGTCGTGATCGAAACGGTCACTGTCGGCGCCCTCCATCAGCGTTGGTTGATCAGCGTTGCGAAGTAGCAACGTAACAGCGTACGAATGGGGGACGTTACCGTTTCGTTATCGCAACAGCGCCGCCTGCCGCGCTGCCGAGTCGTCCAGCGCACTCGACTGCCGCCCGAGCCGTCTGTTACAAAGCCGATGATCTCGGCAGGCACCCGCCGCCGACCGCCGCCCCGACGAAAGAGGTCGCATCCGGATGAGCACCGTTGTACGTCTCCCAGATGGGCTCTACGAGAGCGCGCGGCATTTCGCCGCGCTGCAGGGTCGCCAGGCGAGCGACCTCCTCACGGAAGCGTGGGAGCAGTACGTCCGCGACCACCGCGACCAACTGGCCTCGGACCTCGAGCAGACGGCTCGGCTGCTGCGCGCCGGCGACCCGCACGAGCTGGCTCGGCTGGTGCCGTCACGCCGGGCCAGAGGCGCCGGCGGAACCGGCGGCTCCTCCGGCTAGTTCTGCGCGCCGCCGATGCCGTGCATGCGGTCGCGGATCGGCGAGCTCGGCTCGACGATCTGCGAGAAGCGCACGACGGTGATGACGTCGTCGAGGTCGACCGGGCGGTCGTAGATCTGCTGCAGGAAGCTCATCAGGTCCTCGACGCGCCGGAACTCCGGGTTGTCGTGCTCGATGTCGCGCGGGCTCAGCTCGCGCATCCGCTTCACTTCGACCGAGTCGATGACGGCCTGGAAGATCCGTTCGCGCGGCGAGTACTGATAGCCGATCGTCACGAGCACGCAGTCGTTCTTGCGGTACTTGTGCGACTTGTCACCGAGCCGGATCGTCGCCGTCTTGCGGCCGCGTCGCAACTGGTCGGCGAACACGGCCGAGTAGAAGTTCAAGACGCGCACGGGCGCTCAGCCTACCGGTCGGGCACGATCGCCGACAACGCCCGCGCCGCCATCTCACGCTCGCCGTCGTAGCTGAGCGCCTCGGCGGCCTCCGTCAGCGGCATCCAGCGCGCCTCCTCGACCTCGTCGTCGTGGTCGTCGAGCGAGCCGCTGCTGTACGCGAACAGGTAGAAGGTCACGCGCTTGAAGATGCGCTTGCCCTCGCGCTGGTAGAAGTAGCGCACCTCGCCGAGCTTCTCGACGAGCCTGGCCTCGACGCCCGTCTCCTCGCGCACCTCGCGCAGCGCGGTCTGGTCGGGCGTCTCGCCGGGGTCGACGTGGCCCTTCGGGAGCGCGAGCACGCGCTGGCCCTGCGCGCCGCGTCGCGTCGGCACGATCACGATCGCCTCCTCGCCGCGCACGACGACGCCGCCGGCCGAGCGCTCCTGCTCGTCGCCGCGGCGGCCGCCGCGCAGCGGCTTGCGCTTCGCTCTCGACGGGCCCGCGTCGCCGGCGGATGCGGCCTTGCGCTTGCGTCTGCGGCCTCTAGAAGACATAGCGGTCGAGCGCGGACGGATCGTGCACGGTCAGCTTCCCGCGGCCCTGCTCGATCACGCCGGCCCGCTCGAGCACGGCGAGGAAGCGGCTCGCCGACTCGCGCGAGGAGCCGGCCAGCTTCGCGACGTCCGCCTGCGTCGCGACGAGGAGCACGTCGCGCTCGCCGGCGCCCTCCGCGCGCGCCTCCACGACGAGCTGGGTGAGGACCGTCGCGACGCGGCTCTGGACCGTCTGGAACGACTGGCTCGCGATCCGCTCGTTCGCCGCGCGCAGGCGGCGGCCGAGCGAGACGACGACGCCGACCGCGATCCCCGGGTGCTCGCGCATCAGGCGGCGCATGTCGGCGCCGAGGATCGCGACCGCATCGACCGCGTCGAGCGTCTCGATCGTCGCCGAGCGGTTCTCGTCCTCGAACATCGCCAGCTCGCCGAAGATGTCGCCCGGACCGAAGTTCGCGAGCGTGATCGTGCGGCCGTCGGCGTGCTCGCGGATCGCCCGCGCGTGGCCGTTGCGGATGACGTAGCAGGTGTCGCTCGCGTCGCCCTCGCGGAAGACGACCTGGCCCGGCTCCCAGCCGCGCGGCACGGCCACCTCGGCGACGTGCGACAGCTCCTCGGGACCGAGCGCCTCGAACGTCGGCACCCGCGCGAGCAGCGCGACCGTGTCCTCGATGCTCATCGTCGCCACATCCCGTATGTATCAGAGTGACGTCGCCCGCAGGCGATCCGCTCGCGGTCGCCGGAGGGCGATACACCGCATCCGCAGGCGATCCGCTCGCGGTCGCCGGAGCGCGAAACGCGGATTGCTACGCCGGCGCGGGGGCGCCGAAGAGGCGCGGATCGTTCGTGATCACGCCCGTCACGCCGAGCGCTTCGAGCGCGCGGATGCGCGGCGCCTCGTCGACCGTCCACACGTACAGCTCGCCGTTCGCGTCCCGCACGGTGTCGACGAGCCGCTGCGTGACGAGCCGCCAATGGACCATCAGCGCGTCGCAGCGGCCGGCGTGCAGCGCGTCGGCCGCGCGGCCGGGCAGGATCCACCGGCCGACGCCGAGCGCGACGAGCGCCGGCGCGAGGAAGAGCTTCGAGGCCGTGTAGTCGCGCCGCGCGCGCGGGACCGACCAGCCGAGCCGCAGCGCGGGCTCCAGCGCTCGCACGCGCGCGAGGCTGTGCGGATAGGTGGAGGAGACGAGCGAGCGCTCGACGAGCCCGTGGGCGCGCAGCGCCTCGACGACGCGCGCCTCGTAGCCGGGGATCTTCAGGTCGACGTCGAATTCGAGCGTCGCGAACGCCGGCGAGGCGAGGTGCGCGAGCCCCTCCGCGAGCGTCAGCGGCGTGCGTGCGAGCGCGTCGCCGTAGTCGTGGGCGAGCAGCAGCTCGCCGTGGAGCCGGTCGGGGCGGCCGTCGGGGCCGAGCGCCGGCAGCACGTCGAACTCGATCATGTCGACCCCGTGCGCGCGCGCCGCGTCGAAGCTCTCGCGCGTGTTGCCAGGGGCGATCAGGTCCGCGCCCTTGTGCCCGACGCGGCGCAGCGGCGGTCTCAGCGCTGGCATCCGGAGCACCAGAAGGTCGTGCGGTTGTCCTCGCCCTGGCCGCGGGCCTCGATGCGCGAGCCGCAGCGCGGACAGGGACGACCGGCGCGCTCGTAGACGCGGCGCGCCTCGCCGTGCGGCCGCGCCGCCTCTGCGGCGCGGCGCATGCGCGGGCGCACGTCGGCGATCACCGCGAGCGCCTCGGCGTCGGACAGGTCGCCCAGCCGGCGCCACGGATCGATCCCCGCGCCCCAGCAGCCCTCGGCCTTCCAGACGTTGCCGATGCCGGCGACGGTGCGCTGGTCGAGCAGCGCGTCGCCGACGGCGCGCGTGGGGTCGTCCGCGCGCAGGCGACGGAGGAAGCGGGCGTCGTCGAACGTGTCCGCGAGCACGTCGGGCCCGAGGCCGGCGATGCGCTGGTCGAAGCGCGTTCGGCCCGCGGTCATCAGCTCCAGCAGCGGGCCGTCGAACTCGACGACGTCGTGGCCGCGAGCGCGCAGCACGAGCCACGCGCGTAGCGGCGAGCGACGCCGGCGGGCGCCGTGCGGATGGACCGCCCACGCGCCCGTCATGCGCAGGTGCGAGTGCAGCACGAGGTCGCCTTCGAAGCGCAGGAAGAGGTGCTTGCCGTGGGTGTGGACGCGCGTCACCGCCCGCCCGCGCAGCCGCTCGGGCCAACGGTCGCGCGCGTGGCGGGCCTGCGGCGTGAGGACCTCGTCCGGCACCGCGCCCTCCAGCACCGGCCGGATGCGATTCGCCGCGCGCAGGATCGTGTCGCCCTCGGGCATGGACTCAGGGTAGGGCGCACCGCGGGACGGCGCGCGACCTTCCGGTCGCCCGGCGCCGCGACGCCTGCGTCAGGCCGCCGGCTCGACGGGCACGTCGGCGGGCAGCGGCGTCTCCTGCGGCGGCGCTCCCTCGGTCGCGTCCCAGGAGACGAAGGCCTCGCCGTCGCGGCCGGCGTGCTCGGTCCCGCCGCCGAGCGCGAGCAGCGCGAGCTTCTGCGGCCGGCGGTTGACGAGCTGGCGGCGGACCGCGGGCGCGACGCGCACGATCCCGCCGGTCGGGACGCGGTGCTCCTCGCCTTCGAGCATCAGCGACAGCTCGCCTTCGAGCACGAGATACACCTCCTCCTGGTGCTCGTGGCGGTGGATGCGACCGGTCTGCCCCGGCTGCAGCACGATCAGGTTGATCCCGAACGTCGAGACGCCGAGCAGGCGGCGCAGCGGCTGGAAGCGCTCGTCGATGTCGAGGTCGAGCTGCGCGAAGTCGGCACCCTGCTCCATGGCGGTGATCCTAGTTCGCGCGACGGCCGGCGTCAGGCGCTGAGCGTGAGCCGGCGCGGGCCGGCGCGGAAGCCGACCTCGGCGAGCGCTGCCTCCCAGGGCGTGCCCATCACCGGCTCGCCGTCGACCTTCTCCAGCGCGATTCGTCTGATGCGGCCGGCGCGGGCGTGGTCGGCGAGCGCCTGGAGGGCGGCGGGGATTCGCGCGTCGTCCGCGTCGACGAGCGTCTGGAGCGCCTTGCCGCCGCGCTCCACGTAGAGGACCGGCTCGGAGCCGGCGAGCACGACGAGTGCGCCGGGAACCCGGCCCACCCGCCCGGGGCGTCGCGCTCTGTCGCCCTCGCGCTTCGGCCACGGCAGCGCCGCGCCGTACGGCTGCGCCGGGTCGGTCGCGGCGAGCACGAGCGGCGGCGCCTCCTCGGGCGCCTTCTGCGCGCGCAGGCGCTCGACCGCGCCCGGCAGCGCGAACTGGGCGCCGCCGAGCCCCTCGACGAAGTAGCCGCGGCGGGCGACGCCGAGCGTCTCCAACTGCGACAGCTCGGGGTAGATCGCCGAGAAGCCGCCCGGCACCCCCTCGGCGAGCACCAGCTCGCGCGTCAGGATGCCGTAGCGCTCCAGCAGCAGCTCCGCGAGCGCGCGACGACGAGCGGCCGGGGCGACCGGCTGTGCGGGCATCTCGAACAGCGGGGCGGTCAACGACCAGCGGCCTTGGACCTGCGCCTGCGCACCGCCGCGGCGAGAGGAGAAGCGGCGGCCGGCGCGCATGCCCGGACCCGAGCCCGCCCGCCCCGCCGCCGCCCGCTGCGCCCGCGCGAGCGTCAGGCGCGGCGCGCGCAGCGGCGCGAATGCGTCGTTCGTGACGACGCCGGCCCACGCGAGGTCCCACAGCGCCTCCTGCAACGCCTCAGGCGGAAGGTCGACGTCGATCAGCAGGTCGGTGAAGAAGCACGAGCCGACGGTGAGCCGCTCCCGCACCGCGTCGTGATCGGGACCGGCGGGCACATCGCCTTTGAAGGGCGGCGGCCCGATCAGCCCGACGTCGTCACGGAACAGCAGCGCGACGCGCCCGTTCGTGCGCCCCAGCGCGCCCGCGCCGACCCACACCAGCTCACCGCTCGCGCACAACGCGTCCATCCACGTCGCCGAGTACGCGCCGACGCGGCGCGGCAGCACCTCGCTCTCCCACGTCTCGGGCGTCAGCGCGAGCCCCTGCAACGGCACGAGCTGCTCGCGCAGGCGGTCGACCCCCGCTCCGGACGCGGTCCCACCCGACCCATGCTTGTCGACCCCCTGCCACCCCGGCAGGAAGGCGGCGAACGCCCGCTGGTCGGCCGGCTCGATCTCCTTGCGCAGGACCGCGAGCGAGGCGCGGCGCAGGCGCCGCAGCACGTCCGCGTCGCACCACTCGCGCTCTGTCCCGCCCGGGCGCAGCTCGCCGCGCACCAGCTCTCCGGCGCGCTCCAGCTCTCGCAGGGCGGGCGCGGGATCCAGTCCATAGCGCTCGCGCGGATCGCCCGTCGGGAACGGGCCGTGCGTCTGCGCGTAGCGGCGCATGAGGCGTACGAGCGCATCCGGCACGTCGGCGAGGAACGCCTCCGGCAGGCCGCCCGGCGGCACCACGCCCAAGGCGTCGCGGTAGAGGCCGGCGTCGGCCGCGTCGACCCAGCGCTGCTCGCCGCCGATCCGCACGTGCACGGCGCGCCGCTCTCGCTCCAGCTCGGCCAGCAGCGCGTCCGCGTCGATCCCCGCGTGCACGCGCTGCGCCGCCTCCGCCGCGGTCAGGTCGCCGACGCGCCGCAGCACGTCGTGCAGCTCGTCGCGCGTGGCCGCGCGCGCGCGCTCGGAGCGGTGCTGGAGGTCGTCCTCCACCTGCGCAAGCGCGTCCGCGTCGATCAGGTCGCGCAGCTCCTCCTGGCCGAGCAGCTCGCGCAGCAGGTCGCGGTCGAGCGACAGCGCCGCCGCGCGCCGCTCGGCGTTCGGCGTGTCGCCCTCGTACATGTACGTTGCGACGTAGTCGAACAGCAGCGAGGAGGCGAACGGCGATGCGGTCGCCGTCTCGACCTCGACGACGCCGATCTCGCGGCGATGCAGCTGGGTCAGCAGGTCGCGCAGGCCCGGCAGGTCGAGCACGTCGCGCAGGCACTCGCGGTACGTCTCCAAGATGATCGGGAACTCGCCGTAGCGCTTGGCGACCTCCAGCAGCGTCTGCGACTTGAGCCGCTGCTGCCACAGCGGCGTTCGCTTCCCCGGGTACGCGCGCGGGATCAGCAGCGAGCGGCCGGCGTTCTCGCGGAAGCGCGCGCCGAACAGGGCGCTGCCGCTCAGCTCCGCGACGACCATGTCCTCCAGCTCGTCCGGCTCGATCAGCGCGATCTCCGCGCCCGGCGGCTCATCGGCGTCGGGCAGGTGGACGATGATCCCGTCGTCGGACCAGATCGCGTCCGCCTCCAGGCCCAGCTCGTCGCGGATGCGGGCGGACAGCGCGAGCCCCCAGGCGGCGTGGATCCGGCCGCCGTACGGGCTGAGCACGCACAGGCGCCAGTCGCCGATCTCGTCGCGGAAGCGCTCGATGACGATCGTGCGGTCGCTCGGGATCACGCGCGTGGCCTGCTGCTGCTCGCGCAGGTAGTCGAGCAGGTTGCGCGCAGCCAGCTCGTCGAGGTCGTAGTCGGCGGCGAGCGTCTCGGCAGGCTGGTCGACGGCCCAGCGCGCGAATCTCCCGATCGCCTCGCCCAGCTCCTTCGGGCGGCCGACGCCGTCTCCCTTCCAGAACGGGATCGCGCCCGGCGCGCCCGGCGCGGGCGTGACGACCACGCGGTCGCGGCCGATCTCCTCGATCCGCCACGACGACGCGCCGAGCAGGAACGTCTGCCCGGGGCGCGCCTCGTAGACCATCTCCTCGTCCAGCTCGCCGACGCGACGGCCGTCGGGCAGCGTGACCATGTAGAGGCCGCGGTCGGGGATCGTGCCGGCGTTCGTGACGGCGAGCGCGCGGGCGCCTCTGCGCGGGCGCAGCGTGCCGGCGACGCGGTCCCACACGATGCGCGGGCGCAGCTCGGCGAACTCGCTCGACGGATAGCGGCCGTCGAGCATGTCGAGCACGTTCTCCAGCTGGGCGCGCGACAGCTCGGCGTACGTGTAGGTGCCGGTGACGAGCGCGTGCAGCTCGTCGACGCTCGTCGGCTCGTCGTCGTCCCCGGCCGCGGCGGCGATCGCGACGATCTGCTGGGCGAGCACGTCGAGCGGGTTGCGCGGGACGACGGTCGGCTCGATCGCGCCGTCGCGCATCCGTCTCGCGACGACCGCGCACTCCAGCAGGTCGGCGCGGAACTTCGGGAAGATGCGGCCCTTGCTCGTGTCGCCGACGTTGTGTCCGGCGCGTCCGATCCGCTGGAGACCGGCCGCGACCGACTTCGGCGACTCGACCTGCAGCACGAGATCGACGGCGCCCATGTCGATGCCCAGCTCCAGCGACGACGTCGCGACGATGCACGGGATCTCGCCCGCCTTCAGCAGCTCCTCCACCACGAGCCGCTCCTCGCGCGCGAGCGAGCCGTGATGGGCGCGCGCGATCTCGACGGGAGCGGCGCTCGCCTCGCCGCCGCTCGCCCACGTCGCGCCCCCGTCGCCCGCCGCGCCGTTGCCCTCCGCCTCGCCGCGCCCCTCGTTCGCCAGCTCGTTCAGCCGCAGCGCGATCCGCTCGGCGGAGCGGCGGTTGTTGACGAACAGGATCGTCGAGCGGTGCTGCCGGATCAGCTTCAGCAGCTCGGGGTAGATCGCCGGCCAGATCGAGCGGCGGGTCGCCTCGCCGCCGGCGAGCGGATCGATGTCGACTCCATTCCCACCCACCCCCGCGTCGGGCTCGACCATCGACTCGACCGGCACGTGGATCCGCAGGTCGAGCGGCTTGCGCACGCCGGTGTCGACGATCCGGCAGCGGCGCCGCGGCCCGACCATGAAGCGCCCGACCTCCTCCAGCGGAGTCTGCGTCGCGGAGAGGCCGATCCGCTGCACGTCGCGGCCGCCGTTCCGCTCACGCGCGAGCGCGTCGAGCCGCTCCAGCGTCAGCGCGAGATGCGCACCGCGCTTCGTCCCGGCGACGGCATGGATCTCGTCGACGATGACCCACTCCGCGCCGCGCAGGATCTCGCGGGCCCGCGAGGTCAGCATCAGGTAGAGCGACTCCGGCGTCGTGATCAGCACGTCGGGCGGCTCGCGCAGCATCCGCTGGCGCTCTCTCTGCGGCGTGTCGCCTGTGCGGATCGCCACGCGCAGGTCGGCTCCGATGCCATGGAGCGGCGCGCGCAGGTTGCGCTCGATGTCGTACGAGAGCGCCTTGAGCGGGGAGACGTACACGAGCCGCGTGCGGCGCTCGCCGCCCACGATCGGGCCTGACTCGCGTGCGCCGTTCACCGTCGCCCCGCCCGGCATCGCTCCGCCCGCTTGACCGCCCGCCGCCGCATCATCTCCCGCCCGATCGGCGGCAAGCCGATCCAGCGCCCACAGGAACGCCGCCAGCGTCTTGCCCGATCCCGTCGGCGCCGAGATCAGCACGTGCTCACCGGTCGCGATCGCCGGCCACGCCTGCGCCTGCGCCTCCGTCGGCGCAGCGAACGCCCGCACGAACCACTCGCGTGTGCGCGGGGCGAATGCGGCGAGCGGTGAGGAGGCGGAGACAGGGGACGGCATCGGCTCAGCCGAGCCTAGCGCCGAAGTGGCCGAATCTCTGCCGCCTTGAAGCTGAAATGGCACGGAGTATGGTTGTCTGTATGAAGACGACCGTAGATATTGCCGAGTCGATGCTGAAGGATGCCAAGCTCATCGCCGCCCGTGAGGGCACCACCCTCCGCTCCCTGGTCGAGGAGGGCTTGCGGCACGTGATCGACGAGCGTGCGAAGGCGAAGAGCGGATTCAGACTCAGAGACATGCGCTTCCGCGGCGACGGTGGCGTTCCCGGGGTCGACCCGGACGACTGGATGTCCATCAAGCACATCGTGCGCGGTGCGGGTTCGTGATCGCACTGGACTCCAACGTCCTCGTCTACGCCCATCGAGGCGAGGCGGAGTGGAACGAGGAGGCGTTTGCTCTGGTCGATGGACTGGCAGAGGGACAGCGGCCCTGGGCCATCCCCTTCCCGTGCATCCACGAGTTCCTGCGGAACGTGACCGATCCGCGCATCTACCGCACTCCGACTCCGCTGGACGCTGCGCTCCGCCAAGTTGCGGACTGGGCGTCCGGCCCCACGCTGCGGCTGATCTCCGAGGGCGAGCGGCATCTCGATGTGCTGTCGGAGGCTGCGCTCGAGGGGCGCGTGCGCGGCGCGATGATCCACGACGCGCGGATCGCTGCAATCTGCCTCGAGCACGGCGTGCAAGAGCTGTGGACGGCGGACCGCGACTTCAGTCGCTTTCCGGCGCTCAAGACGCGCAACCCACTCGTCGGCTGAAGAGGGCGCTGCGCCGCCCTGGACGGAGCCGTCGGCGCTCTGACGCTGGATGATCAGCCGAGCCGTGTGGCGCTCGCCGGCAAGCCCCCTCCGGCCTCTACGCCAATCCGCACCCCAGCCCCAGTCCACGAGAGGCTCGGCCGGCGAGCGCCACGCGGGCTCGGCGTACCGCAAGCGCCGAGACGCAGCGGGTCAGAGTCCCACCAGCTCCCGGGCGCGCAGCAGGACCGCGTCCAGCATCGGCTCCGTCAACCGCCCGGTGAACGTGTTCTGCTGACTCGGGTGGTAGCAGCCGAGCAAGGACCAACGGTCGGCGGGCAGCTCGGCCGCGTGGCCGAAGCGGGGCTTGGGGCGCGGCGCCGGCTCGCCGAGCGCGGCGCAAGTCCGCAGGGCGGCCTCCCAGGCGAACGCGCCGAGGCAGACGACGACGCGCACCGAACCCAGCAACGCCAGCTCGCGCACGAGAAACGGAGCGCACGCGTCGCGCTCCGCCGGCAGCGGCTTGTTCGCCGGCGGCGCGCAGCGGACGGCGGCCGTCACGTACGCGCTGCGCAGCTCCAGGCCGTCGTCGCGCGAGCGCGACTTCGGCTGGTTCGCGAGCCCGCAGCGCCACAGCGCGGCGAACAGCCAGTCGCCCGAGCGATCGCCGGTGAAGACGCGGCCCGTGCGGTTGCCGCCGTGCGCGGCGGGGGCCAGCCCCAGCACCAGGATCCGCGCGCGCGGATCGCCGAAGCCGGGGACCGGCCGAGCCCAGTACGTCTCGTCCGCGTAGGCGGCGCGCTTCTCGGCGGCGACGCGCTCGCGCCACTCGACGAGCCGTGGGCAGCGGCGGCAGGCGACGACCTCCGCGGTCAGCTCCGCGAGGCTGGCCGCAGTCCCGCTCACGCGACCGGCGGCGACTCCAGGCCGAGCAGGCCGAAGGCGAAGCGCTCGATCACCGGCTGCAGGTCGAGCGGATGGTCGGGCTGTCTGAGGCGCAGCTGGCGCGAGACGAGCTCGGCGATCGCGCCGACGATCGCGAAGGCGTCGTCGGGGCCCGCGAAGCGGGGCATGACGCCCTCCTTCGCATGCGTGTCGTTCTCGCTGAACAGCACCTGCGCGAAGCTCGCGATGATCTCGTCGCGGCGGCCGATCGCGACCGGTCCGGCGCCGATGATCTCGACGAGCAGCGTCTGCGCCTCGTTCGGGTACTCCTCGATCACGACAAGGAAGGCGCGCATCCCCTCGCGCATGCGTGCGACCGGGTCCTCGCCCGCTTCCGCGACGGCTCCGAGGATGCGGGTGAGCAGCACCTGGTAGGCGGCGTCGAAGAGCGCGAGGATGCACTCCTCCTTGTTCGCGAAGTGCTCGTAGAAGGTCGCCTTCGACATGCCGGCGGCGCGGCTGATCGATTCGGCGCTCGCGTCGGCATAGCCGGTCGTGGCGAACACGGCGGCGGCGGCATCGAAGAGCCGCTCCCGCTGTTGCGCAAGGCGCACCTCGAGCGGCGGCGCGTGCCGGCCGCGCGGGACCGTCGGGCGGTTGGGGGAGCGGTCCGGGGTGGCCATCGCAGTCACGGTGATTGTAACTCTGTCACCGTGATGACGGCGAATGGCACATTCCCCGTCATCTGCGCCTCAGCCGCCGCGGCGCGCTCCCACGTCTCGGCGGCAGGCTGCGACGGCGCGCGAGCGTGTGCGCACAGCGGTGGGCAGCCGACTCCGCGCCGGCCGCCGCGGCGAACGCGACGTGCAGCAGGCCATCGACGCACGTCTCGCGCCAGCGGTTGTCGGAGCGACGCCGCTTGGCTCTGCGTGGTGCGCGCATGACCCAGTCTTGCCCGCGAACGCCCATCCGATCACGTACCGGGCGCAAGTGCACAGGTTCGGCCTGCCGTCCCGTGCCCGACGCGCCGACTATCCGAGCGCGCGGCCGTACTGGCGCTCGTAGTACTCGCGATAGTCGCCGGAGCGGATCGGCTCCCACCACCAGGCGTTGTCGCGATACCACGCGACCGTCTGCTCGAGCCCCTCGGCGAAGCGCATCTGCGCCTCCCAGCCGAGCGCGCCCAGCTTCTCGGAGGCGAGCGAATAGCGGCGGTCGTGGCCGGGGCGGTCGGTCACGTACTCGATCAGCGACGCGTCGTTGCCGGTCAGCTCCACGATCCGCTCGACGACCTCGAGGTTCGGGCACTCGTCGGGACCGCCGACGTTGTACGCCTCGCCCGCCGCGCCGTGCTCCAGGGCGTGCCCGATCCCGCGCCCGAAGTCCTCGACGTAGAGCCAGTTGCGGACCTGCATGCCGTCGCCGTAGACGGGCAGCTTGTCGCCGTGCAGCGCGTTGAGCACCATCAGCGGGATCAGCTTCTCCGGGTACTGGTAAGGCCCGTAGTTGTTCGAGCCGCGACAGATCAGCGTGTCGAGCCCGAACGTGTGGAAGTAGCTGAGCACGAGCAGGTCGGCGCCGGTCTTCGTCGCGCTGTAGGGCGAGGAGGGCTGGAGCGGCGACTCCTCCGTGAAGGAGCCCTCGTCGATCGAGCCGTAGACCTCGTCGGTCGAGACCTGGAGGAAGCGCACGCCCGCCGTGCGCGCGGCCTCGAGCAGCACGTACGTGCCCTGCGCGTTCGTGCGCACGAACGCGTCCGGCTCCGCGATCGAACGGTCGACGTGCGTCTCGGCGGCGAAGTTGACGACCGCGTCGACGCCCTCGATCGCGTCGGCGACGGCGTCGGGATCCTCGATCGCGCCGTGCACGAAGCGCACCTGGTCGATCGTGTCGTGCAGGTTCTCTCTGCGGCCCGCGTACGTCAGCTTGTCGAGCACGACAATGTCATCCCCGTGGTCACGGACACGGATTCGGACGAAGTTCGAGCCGATGAAGCCGGCTCCCCCACAGACCAGCAGCTTCATGCGTGGACCTTTCGTGCGATGAGGTAGTCGGAGAGGCCCTCCTGCCAGGGCCGGAGGACCGGGGTCTCGGGGCGCCCGCTCGCGAGCGCGCTGAAGGCGGGTCGCGGCGCAGGGCGCGGCATGTCTGCCGTCGTGCACGGCAGCACGCGCGTGCCGGTGCCGGCCTGGCGGAAGATCTCCGCCGCGAAGTCGTGCCACGAGCAGTGCCCGGCCGCGGCGACGTGGAAGGTCCCCTGCGCGTCGCCGCGCGCCAGCTCCAGCAGCGCCGGCGCGAGGTGCGCGGTGGCCGTCGGGCAGCCGACCTGGTCGGTGACGACGGTCAGCTCGTCGCGGTCGGCGGCGAGCGCGAGCATCGTCGCCGCGAAGTTGCGCCCGCCGATCCCGAACAGCCAGGAGGAGCGCACGATCGCATGCGAGCCGCCCGCATCGCCGACCGCCAGCTCGCCGGCGAGCTTGCTCGCGCCGTAGACGCTGCGCGGGCCGGTCGCGTCGGACTCGACGTAGGGGGCGGCGTCGGCGGGGCGCTCGCCGTCGAAGACGTAGTCGGTCGAGACGTGCACGAGGCGGGCGCCGGCCGCGGCTGCCGCGCACGCGATGTTGCCCGCGCCGACGGCATTGACGGCGTGCGCGCCTTCGCGGTTCGCCTCGGCCCCGTCGACGTCGGTCCAGGCGGCGCAGTTGACCACTGCATCCGGCGCCGCCTGCGCGACAGCCGCCGCGACCGCGTCGCCGTCGCTCACGTCGAGCTCCGCCCGCACGAGCGCGACGACGTCATCGCCGGCGTCACGCGCGGCGCGAACGACGTCCTGGCCGAGCATCCCGCCGGCGCCCGTGACCAGCACCCGCATCATCTCCAGAAAGGTGTCCGGCGAGGCTCGCGGGCCGGCTGGCAAGGAAGCAGGACCGAAGGAATGCTTCGCATTTCGAGGTCCGATGACGCCGCCAGACGGTTCGCGAGGCCGACCGGCATCGTCACAGGATGCCGATTTCGGAGTTGTCGCCGACCATGAAGCGGTAGGCGCGCGGCTGGCGGTCGTCGCGGCGGATCGCGACGTTGCGGCCGAGCAGCGAGGACTCGATGCGGCCGTCGAGCCCGCAGACGGACGAGCCGGCGAGCAGGATCGAGTGCTCGATCTCGGCGCGCTCGATCGCGCAGCCTTCGGCGATCGCGGTGTACGGCCCGACGTAGCAGTCGGTCAGCGTCGCGTCGGCGCCGATGATCGCCGGCCCCCGAACCGTCGAGCGCACGAGCCGCGCGCCGGCTTCGACGATCACCCGCCCCTCGACCTGCGAGTCGACCAGCTCGCCGTCGATCCGCTGCTCGACGTTGTCGAGGATCAGGCGGTTGGCCTCCAGCATGTCCGCCAGTCTGCCCGTGTCCTTCCACCAGCCCGTGACGATGTGCGGCTCGACGCGGCGACCCTCGTCGACGAGGTGCTGGATCGCGTCGGTGATCTCCAGCTCGCCGCGACCGGACGGTTCGATCGCGCGCGCCGCGTCGTGGATCCCCGCGGTGAACATGTAGACGCCGACGAGCGCGAGGTCGGTCGCCGGCTCCTTCGGCTTCTCGACGAGCCGCTTGACGGTGTTGCTGCCGTTGAGCTCGGCGACGCCGTAGTTCTCCGGGTCGGGCACGGGCGTCAGCAGGATCAGCGCGTCCGGCGCGCTCGCGCGGAAGGCGCTCACGAGCTCCGCTATCCCGCCCTGCAGCAGGTTGTCGCCGAGGTACATCACGAACGGCGCGTCGCGCAGGAACGGCTCGGCCGTCAGGACGGCGTGCGCGAGGCCGAGCGGCTCATCCTGGAGGATGTACGTGATCTCGACGCCGAACTGCGAGCCGTCGCCCGCCGTCGCCTTGATCTCGTCACCGGTTTCCGGCGCGATGATGATGCCGATCTCCCCGATCCCCGCGGCGGCCATCGCCTCGATGCCGTAGAACAGCACCGGCTTGTTGGCGACGGGCACGAGCTGCTTCGCGCTCGTGTGCGTGATCGGGCGCAGGCGAGTGCCCTTGCCGCCCGAGAGGATGAGCCCCCTGAGCTGCTCCATGGGGCTCAGCGTAACGGGCGCCGCGTCGCCACGTGGCCGTCGTCGCCGAAGGTGCGCCGGTAGGCGGTCGGCGTGGTCGCCGTCGCGCGGCGGAAGTGCTGGCGCAGGATCGCCGCCGAGCCGAAGCCGCAGCGCCGCGCGACCGCCTCGATCGGCAGCACGCTCGCCTCCAGCAGGCGGCGCGCGTGGTCGACCCGCTGCGCGTGCAGCCAGCGCAGCGGCGTCGTCCCCGTCTCCTGACGGAAGCGGCGCGCGAGCGTGCGCTCCGAGCAGCAGGCGTGGCGCGCGAGCTGCGCGACGGTGAGCGGCTCGTCGAGGTGCCGCAGCGCCCAGGCGCGCGTCGCCTCCAGGCCGTCGCCGTCGCTCGCCGGCACCGCCCGCTCGATGAACTGCGCCTGCCCGCCGCTGCGGTGCGGGGCGACGACCGTCTGGCGGGCGGCGGCGTTGGCGGCCTCCACGCCGTGGTCTCGGCGCAGCAGGTGGAGGCAGAGGTCGATGCCGGCGGCGACGCCTGCGGAGGTGAGCAGGTCGCCGTCGTCGACGTAGAGCACGTCGGGGTCGATCTGCGCGCGCGGGTGCAGCGCGGCGAGGCGCGCGGCGTAGCGCCAGTGCGTCGTCGCGCGGCGGCCGTCGAGCAGGCCGGCGGCGCCGAGCGCGAACGCGCCGGTGCAGATCGAGGCGACGCGCGCGCCGCGCGCGCGGGCGTCGCGCAGCGCGTCGAGCACCTGCGGCGGCGGGGGCCAGACGGCCGGGTCGAAGCCGGGGACGAGGATCGTGTCCGCGTCCGCGAGCGCATCGAGTCCGCGCTCGACGAGCAGCGGCGGGCCGTACGTGGTGGGCACCGGGCCAGGCACGGGAGCGCACGTCTCGACGTCGTAGTGGCGCCCGAGCAGCTGGAAGGGGACGGCGAGGTCGAACAGGACGACGTCCGGGAGGGCGAGGACGGCGACGCGGTGGGACGCACCGCCCCCGCCCCGGCGCGCGGCGCCTGCGTGCGGGCTCGTCTCGCGTCCACGCTCCGCGGGTCGGTCGCCGGCTGCCGTCGCTGCTCGCATGGCAGGAATCATACGGACATTGTCATTCCAGCCACTGGCGCACCCGGCCGAGGCGCGCGACGATCGACGTCGTCACCCGCCAGCCCTTCCCAGGAGGCGCAACCATGCAGATCGACATCCTCATCTTCGACGGCTTCGACGACCTCGACGCGCTCGGTCCGAACGAGCTGCTGCGGCATGCCAGCAGGGCCGGCGCGCCGTTCGAGGTCGCACTCGCGACGCTCGACGGTGCCGAGCGCGTCGTCACCGCGCTCGGCACGACGCTGATCCCCGACCGCAAGCTGGCCGACCGCCCCGACCTCGTGCTGGTGCCCGGCGGCGGACTGCTCGACGGGAGCCCGACCGGCGTGCTCGCCGAGATCGAGCGCGGCGCGATCCCGGCCGCGCTCGCGCGCCTGCACGGCGACGGCGTCGCGCTCGCGTCCGTCTGCACCGGCGCCCTCCTGCTCGGCGCCGCCGGCCTGCTCGCGGGCCGTCCGGCGACGACGAACCTGCTCGCACTCGACCGCCTGCGCGAGACCGGCGCCGAGGTGATCGACGCGCGCGTCGTCGACGACGGCGACATCATCACCGCCCAGGGCGTCACCGCCGGGATGGACCTCGCACTGTGGCTCGTCGAGCGCGAGCGCGGCGCCGACGTCGCGGCCGCGCTCGCGCGCGGGGTGGAGTACGAGCCGAACGGCGAGGTGTGGCGCCGCGAGAGCGCGCCCGCCTGATCAATACGTCCCGCCGAGCTTCCCGTGATCCCACGTCACGGGCGGCTCGTCGGTGGCAGCGACGAAGCGGATGGCCACGCGCTTGGGCGCCTGCGCCTCGACCATGCCGCGGACCTCGGGAGGGAGCGGGCTGGCGCCCGTGCAGCGCTCGAACAGCTCGACTCCGAACGCGGCGACGACGTCGACGTCGCGGTGCAGCTCCGCCCGCGCCTTCACCATCGCGCCGCGCAGCTCCTGGTACTGCTCGCCGCTCTCGACCTGCAGCGTCGCGCGCGGGTCGCGCTCCAAGTTGCGCACCTTCTGCGATCTCGCGTACGTCCACGACCACAGCTCGCCGTCGCGCACGACGTACCAGAGCGGCATCAGGTGCGGCCAGCCGTCGCGCCCGTTCGTCGCGACGACCACGGTCCGCTGCGCGTCGAGGAAGGCCGCCAGCTCGGCCTCCGTCATGCGGATCTGGTCGCGACGGCTCACGACGGCGGACCGTAGCCGCGGGTGCGGCTGGGCGCGCCGGTCGCGCTCACGCCGCGGCGAGCCGCGCGGCGGCGTCGCGCACCGCGGCGCGGGCGTCCTCGGGCTCCAGCACGACGGCGTCGCCGGCCTCCTTGAGGACCTCGCGCACGAGCCAGGCGACGCCGGCGAAGCTCAGCTCGACGATCACGGCGCCGTCCGACAGCTCCTCCACGACCGTGCGCTCCTCGCGCGCCCAGCGCGCGCGCTCGGGCGAGATCCACAGGCGCGCGCGGCGCGAGGCGGGCACCTCGCCGGTGCGCGGCCAGCCGTCGACGTCGGCTGCCGGGTCGACCTCCGGTCGCGGCTCGAAGTGCTCGTCCGTCACGGTCGCCGCCTTGATGCGGTCGAGCCGGAAGTGGCGCACGTCCTCCTTCTGCGGGTCGTAGGAGGCGACGTACCAGCCCTCGCGGCCGTTGATGAGCGCGTACGGCTCGACGGTGCGCTTCGAGAACTCCCCCTCGTTCTCCTTGAAGTAGTCGATCGCGAGCAGCCGCTGCCCGGCGATCGCGCGCGAGACGGTCGCGGCGACCTGCGCGTCGTCGCCGCCCGCCGTCGCGACCTGGAGGCCCTCGCGGATCGGGTCCTCGCCGAGCGCCCCGACGACCTTCTCGCGCACGGACGCGAGCGAGCCCTCCGGGATGTGCTCGCCGATCAGGTCGATCGCGGCGACGAGCGCCTTGGCCTCGACCGGCAGCAGGCGCGCCGGGCGCGCGAACGAGTCGCCGTACGCCTCCGGGTCGACCTCGATCATCCCGTCGTCGTGCACCTCGGCGTAGAGCACGTAGGAGCCGGCGCCGAAGTTCACGACGTTCAGCACGCCGATGTCCTCCTCCAGCTCCTGCTCGCTGATCTGCAGCCGCTCGCGCACCTCGGCGGCGGAGATGCGCTCGCCGGCGCGGCCGGTCTGGATCAGGATCGAGGCGAGCGTGACGAGCCGTGCGAAGCGCTCCGGGCGGATCGCCGCGCTCTCGCGGCGGCCGTTCCCGTTCGACTCGGCCTCGACCACGGGCTCGCCGCCGCCGGCGACCGGCGCAGCCAGCTCGAGCCCCCCGGCGTGGCGCTCGACGAGCAGGCCGAGGCGCTGCTCGAGCTCCTCGACGAGCTCCGGGGGGCCGTCCAGCCGCGCGTGCTCGCCGAGCCCGAGCACCCACGCGACGAGCTGGCGGGCGTCGGCGTAGCTCGTCGCGAAGATGCGGTCGTCGGTGCCGCTGCCGTCGTCGACCGCGTGCATCGCGCCGTGGCGGCCGAAATGGCGCTCGATCTGCCACGCGATCTTCTCGCCGATGCGCACCTCGGCGGTGCCGAGCGGCTCGCCGAACTGCCACTGGATGCGGTTCGCGTAGGAGCGCGGGTCGAACTCCTCGGGGCGCTGGAAGTCGTGCTCGGCCTTCGAGGCGTAGGCGACCTTGCCGCGGATCCGCGAGAGGCGGAAGACGCGGATCGCGTCGCGCTCGTGCGCCCGGCCGACGAGGTAGAACTGGCCGCCCTGGAAGAGCAGCTGGTAGGGGTCGACCTTGCGCGCCCCCAGCTCGCCGCGCTGCATCGTGTAGTAGTCGAAGACGATCGTCTTGCGGCGGAAGATCGCCGTCTCGATCTTCGCGAGCCGCTGCGACAGGTCATGGCCGCCGGCCGAGGCGGTGATGCCGAGCGCGATCGAGCGCTGCTCCGGCGCCTGCAACGGGTTCGAGCGGCCCCACGAGATCTGCTGGAGCGCGAGCCGCAGCGGCTCGGCGTACGCGAACTCGCCGTCGAGCAGCGAGAGCGCCGTCTGCAGCCCCGCCAGCTCGGCGTCGTCGAACTCGATCGCCGGCAGGTGGAAGTTCTCCGGCGGCAGCGAGTAGTTCTCCTGCTCGGCGAGGCCCTCGACCGGCTTGTCGACCGACAGCTGGATGCCGAGCGCCTCGAGCTCCGAGCGGTCCGCATAGAAGCGGCGCGCGAAGGCGTCCTCGTTCATCGCGCTGTAGCCCTCGACGTCCCGCCGGATCTCGGGAGCGGTGACGGGGCGCCGCTCGGCCATCAGATAGCTGATGAGCGAGAGCTGACGGATGAGCTTCTCGGTGTCCTTCGCCATGCAGTCGCAACACATTAGTCAGCGGGCGATCCTCGCCCCTTCGTGTACCCGCCGCGCGCCCGCAATTTGCGGGGTTTGCTCGCGCCGATCGGACAAGCCGCAGAGCGGGCCGACGGGCGATCGGTACGGTTGCGGCGTGCCGGTCGATCGCAGCGCACTCGTGACGGGAGGGACCGGGGGCCTCGGGGCCGCCGTCGTCGCCCGCCTGCTCGACGACGGCTGGCGCGTCGTCGTGCCGTGGGTCGCCGAGCGCGAGCTGGAGCGCGTCGACCGACGCGACGGGCTGGAGCTGGTCGAGGCGGACCTGTTCGACCCGCAGGCCGTCGCCGCGGCGGTCGCGCTGGCAGCCGGCGACGCCTCCGCACCGCTGAGGGCGGTCGTCAACCTCGTCGGCGGCTACGCGCAGGGCGCGCGCGTGGCGGACGCGCCGATCGAGGAGCTCGAGGCGCAGCTGCGGCTCAACCTGCGCCCGACGTACCTCGTCACGCAGGCGGCGCTGCCGCATCTCGTCGCGGCGGACGGCGGTGCGATCGTGTGCGTCGGCAGCCGCGCGGCGCTGCAGCCGTTCGCCGGCGCCGCCGGCTACGTGACCGCGAAGGCGGCGGTGATCGCGTTCGCGCAGGCCGTCGCGGTCGAGTACCGCGGCGAGCGCGTGCGCTGCAACGCGCTGCTGCCGAGCGTGATCGACACGCCCGCCAACCGCGCAGCGATGCCGGACGCCGACTGGTCGCGCTGGGTCGCGCCCGCGCAGCTCGCGGCGACGATCGCGTTCCTGTGCTCCGACGACGGCGCCGCCACGAGCGGCGCCGCGATCCCGGTCTACGGGCGCGCCTGACGCGCCGGCTCGGGCGTCGGCTGCGCCGGCGCGTCGTCGGCAGCGCCCGTGCCGGCATCGTCCCGCAAGGCGTCCGACAGCTCGTTGCGCGAGCCGATCCGCAGCTTGAAGTACACGTTGCGCAGGTGGAACTCGACCGTCTTCGTCGAGATGAACAGCGCCTGCGCGATCTCGCGGTTCGTGAGCCCGCGCTCGGCCAGCTCGGCGACGCGTCGCTCGCTCGGCGTGAGCGCGTCGATGCCGCGCACCGCCGGTCGCCGCGGCCGCGCGCCCGCCGCGACCAGCGCGGCCCTCGCTGCGCTCGCGAGCCCGGTGGCGCCCGCGTGGTGGGCGATGTCGAGCCCGGTGCGCAGCGTTTCGCGCGCGGCCGCGCGCTGACCCCCGGCGTGCTGCGCCGCGCCAAGGTCGACGAGCACGCGGGCCAGCTCGAGCTGCGCCGGCGAGCGCTCGAGCGCCGCGACCGCCTGACCGAGCAGCGCGAGCCCCTCGGGGCCGTCCGTCACGAGCCCGGCGGCCCGCAGCGCGACGCCGAGCGCCCGCGCGGAGCCGAACGCCCGCGCAAGCTCCAGCTCCTCGTCCGCGAGCGAGCGCGCCTGCTCGTCGCGGCCGAGCCGCCGCGCGGCGAGCGCCGCCTCCGAGCGCCAGGCCAGCACGCCGGGGTTGGGCGCCGGCACCGCGAGCTGGCGGCGGCCGCACTCGACCAGATCCTCGAGCGCCCGCTCGGGTCGGTCCTGCGCCAGCCGCAGGCGGCCGCGTGCGAACAGCGACCAGTTGTAGGTGAAGTGCGCGTCCTGCTCCTCGTCGGGCACGCCGACGAGCGCCTCCGCCTGGTCGTAGTCGCCGCGATCGATGTGCGCGAGCGCCATCCAGCCGTGCGCGAACGGCCGCACGAGCACCATCAGCTGCACGCGCTCCAGCCCGCCTTCGAGGTCGCCGAGCGCGGCCGTGATATCGCCGCGCAGATAGCGCGCAGCGCCGCGCACGGTCGACATGACGGCGAAGCCGATCACCGAGCCGCGCCGGCGCGTGTCCTCCAGCCCGGCGCTCGTCGCCAGCTCGACCTCGTCGAGCGCGTCGGAGAACAGCAGCGCGGCGACCGAGCCCGCCCACGCGACGCCGTCGGCGGTCGCCTCGCGCAGCAGCTCCCCCTCGGCATGCGCGGCGCGGATCAGCGCGACGACCTCGTCGTGCGGCGCGTTGCCGAGCATCGCATGCTCGAGCGCGCGCTGGGCGAGCAGCTCGCGCTGTGCGGGCGTCGACGCCTCGGTCGACCCGGCAAGCAGGTCGCGGAAGCGCGCCTGCGCCGTCTCGCGCGTGCGGAAGTCGAGCCGCGCCGCGCCGAGGTAGCCCGCCGTGAGCTGCTCCTCGAGCACCGGGTCGGAGCCGTCGAGCACGCGCAGGCCTTCGTCGAACGCGCTCGCGGCGGCGGCGTTGTCGCCCGCGGCGTAGAGCGCCTGGCCGAGCTGCGCGAGCGCGGCGGCGCGGGCGTCCGGCCGCTCCAGCAGCGTGACGGCGGTGCGCAGCCGTTCGACGGCGCTCGGCAGGCCGGCGAGCGCCTCGGCGCGGCCGAGGTCGACGAGCAGCTCGGCGCGTTCCGCCTGCGGGGGAGCCTCGTCGAGCGCGCGCAGCAGGTAGGCCGCGGCCGTGTCGGGCGCGCCGCCGGCGAGCGCACGTCTCGCCGCGACGTGCAGGCACGCCGCGACCCACGGCGTGCCGACGGGGAGCGTGTGCAGCAGGTGCGCCGCGGCGCGCTCGTCCGCGTCGCTGCCGTCGCCGGCGCGCAAGCGCTCGGCGGCCGCGAGGTGCAGCTGCGCCCGTTCGGCGGCGGGAATCCCGAGGTAGACGGCCTGGCGCACGATCGGGTGGACGAAGCCGAGCTCCGGCGCCGGGCGCAGGACGTCGGCGCCGGCGAGCTCGTCGGCGGCGACGCCGGCCTCGGCGACGTCGAGCTGCGCGAGTGCGGCGGCGTGCGCGAGCGGCACGTCGTCGCCGAGCACGGCGACCGCGTGCGCGAGCGGCGGCGCGCCCGGAGAGAGCCGCCGGATGCGGGCGTCGACGGCCTGGGCGATCGTCAGCGGCCCGAGCGCCTCCACCTGCTGACGACGCTCGGCGCCGACGCTCGGCTCGATCGCCGCCCCGCCGAGCTCGCCGAGCAGCTCGCGCAGGAAGAACGGGTTGCCGTTCGTGACGCGCGCGCAGGCGGCGCAGAAGGCGTCGTCGGCGTCGGGCAGCCGGCGCCGGACGATCGCCGCGATCGCCTGCTCGCTGAGCGGGAGCAGCTCGAGCCGCCGCCCGAGCTGGTGCGTGGCGAGCGCGCTCAGGGCGTCGCCGCTGCCGGCGCTCGCGGGCAGCGGACGGGCCGTCAGCACGATCGCGAGCGGCAGGTCCTCGAGCCGCTGCGCGGTGAACAGCAGCGCGCGCAGCGAAGCGTCGTCCGCGCTGTGCGCGTCGTCGACGGCTATCAGCAGCGGCTGGCGCTCGGCGATGTTGGCGGCGACCCAGTGGAGGCCGTGCAGCAGCGGGAATTCGGGAGCGCCCCCCTCGCGCCCGGTCACGTCGCCGGACAGCAGCGGCGCGGCGTGCGCGGCTGCGCCGGCGAGCACGCGTCTGCGCTCGCGCGGCGGTGCGCTCGACAGGTACGGCTCGAACAGCTGGAGCGCGACGCCGAACGGGAACTGGCGCTCCAGCTCACCCCCGCGGGCGCGCAGCACCGTCATACCGCACGCCTGCGCGCGCTGGATCGCGTGCATGAGCAGCAGCGTCTTGCCGATTCCCCCGGGCCCCTCGAGCAGGACGACACGGCCCTCGCTCGCCGTCGCGTCGGCGATCATCTCCTCGAGCGCGGCCAGCTCGCTCGCTCGCTCGAGCGGCGCCTCGGCCGCACCGTTCAGCGCGTGAGCGCGCCGGCGATCGCCGGGTGGCTGATCCCCGGATGCCGTGCCGGATGGGCCCCCCGCAGAGCTCACGGCCGCAGCCTACCGCGCCGCAACGCGCGTGTGGGAAGAGCGGCGAGCACGCGCGCCCAACCGGCGCATCGCCCGAGCGAGCAGGGCTAGGGTGGGCACCGCCTCGGGCCTTGGTCCGGGACGCGGCACACGCGCCGCACACGTTCTTCGCGCGGGAACGGCACCAGGACGGCGACGGCAACAGCAGCAGGTCAGCGCGGACCTACCTACACCGGTCGGGCGATCCGTCAGCGATCCGGATCAAGCGACCGGGGTCCCGCGGGCGTCTCCGTCCCAGGCCCTCCGTGCGCGAGCGCCGGCTCCCGTTCCTCGGGCCCGGCCGGCAGCGGGAGGGGGTCCGCCACGGTGGACCCCCTCCCGGCCTGCTCGTCGGCGCCCGCCTCTCCCGTCTGCTTCACTCGCCCGGATGCCCGACGAGCTGCCGATCCTGCCGTTCGCGGACGCCGCCGCCTGGGAGGCGTGGCTCGAGTGCCACCACGCGAGCGCTCCCGGCGTGTGGATCAAGATCGCCAAGAAGGACACGGGGATCGCGACCGTCACATACGCGCAGGCGCTCGACGGTGCGCTCTGCTTCGGCTGGATCGACGGGCAGAAGCGCGGCTTCGACGCGACGTGGTTCCTGCAGCGCTTCACGCCGCGCAAGCGCGGCAGCAGATGGTCGAAGATCAACACCGGCCACGTCGCGCGGCTGCTCGCGGAGGGCCGCATGCGCCCTGCCGGCCTCGCGCAGGTCGAGGCGGCGAGAGCCGACGGCCGCTGGGCGGCCGCCTACGACGGGCAGCGCTCTGCCGCGGTGCCACCCGATCTGCAGGCTGCGCTCGACCGGAACCCGAGAGCCGCCGCCTTCTTCGCCACCCTCAGAGGCGCCAACCGCTACGCGATCCTCTACCGCGTCCAGGACGCGAAGCGCCCCGACACCCGCGCGCGACGCATCGAGAGATACGTCGCGATGCTGGCCGCGGAGGAGACGCTGCACTGAGCAAGCGCCGATCGGGCGGCGGCACCGCCGGCGAAGCCGGTGGTGGGCGAGGACGCACGTGCGGCCGCCGGTAGGCGGACGTGCGCGCATGGGTGGGTGGGTCCGGATCGACAGGACCCGCCCGCCAAGCGCGCTAGGAGAGCAGCGACTTGACCGCCACGGCGACCGCCTCCGGCGTCATCCCCAGCTCGCGCATCACGATCTCGCCGGGGGCGGACGCGCCGAAGCGCTCGATCGAGACGGAGCGGTCGACGAACTGCGCCCAGCCCATCGCGATGCCGGCCTCGACGGACACCTTCGGCTGGCCGGCAGGCAGGACCGACGCGCGGTACGCGTCGTCCTGCGCGGCGAACAGCTCCCAGCTCGGCATCGCGACGACGCGCACCGCGATCTGCTCGCCGGCGAGCAGATCGCGCGCCTCAAGCGCGAGCGAGACCTCGGAGCCGGTGCCGACGACGGTCGCGACGGCGTCGGGATCCTCAGCCAGCACGTAGGCGCCACGGTCGACGCCGCTCGCCGGCGCGTAGACGGAGCGGTCGAGCACCGGCAGGTTCTGGCGCGAGAGCACGAGCACGCCCGGCCCGTCGAGCTGCTCGACGACGAAGCGCCACGCCTCGGCCGTCTCGGCGGCGTCCGAGGGCCGGATCACGGTCAGGCCCGGGATCGCGCGCAGCGCCGCGAGGTGCTCGACCGCCTGGTGCGTCGGGCCGTCCTCGCCCAAGGCGACCGAGTCGTGCGTGTAGACCCACGCGACGTGCAGTCTCATGAGCGCCGAGAGGCGGACCGCCCCGCGCATGTAGTCGGCGAACTGGAGGAACGTCGCGCCGTAGGGCCGCACGATCCCGCCGTGCAGTGCGAGGCCGTTGACCGACGCGCCCATCGCGTGCTCGCGGATCCCCCAGTAGACGTTGCGCCTCGCCTTGGCGCGGGAGTAGGGGCCGTCGGACTTGATGCCCGTCTTGACGCTCTCGTTGAGGTCGGCCGAGCCGCCGACCATCGTCGGCAGGAACGGCGCGATCGCCTGCAGCGTCTCGCCGCCGGCCGCGCGCGTCGCGAGCGACGCCTTCCCCTCGAACGAAGGCAGCGCGTCGGCCAGCCCCGGCAGCGGCTTGCCGGCCCACGCGAGGTCCCACTCCTCGGCCCGCGCGGCGTCGGCCACGCGCCAGGCGGCGAAGCGCTCCTCCCATGCAGCCTGCGCCTCCGCCCCGCGCTCGACCGCGCTGAAGCGCTCGTACACCTCGTCGGGCACGAAGAAGTGCTTGTCCGGATCCCAGCCGAAGCGCTCCTTCGTCGCGCGCACCTCGTCCTCGCCGAGCGGCGCGCCGTGCGCGCTCGCCGTGCCTGCCTTGGTCGGGGCGCCGTACGCGATCGTCGAGCGCACGCGGATCAGCGACGGGCGAGCCTCCTCGGCGATCCCGGCGGCGATCGCCTCCCGCAGCGCGTCGAGGTCGTTCGCGTCGGAGACGTGCTGCGTGTGCCAGCCATAGGCGCGGAAGCGCGCCTCGACGTCCTCGGTGTCGAACGACAGCGCCGTGTCGCCGTCGATCGAGATGTGGTTGTCGTCGTAGAGGAAGACGAGCCGGCCGAGCCCGAGGTGGCCGGCGATCGAGGCGGCCTCGGCGCTGATCCCCTCCATCAGGTCGCCGTCGGAGCAGATGCCGAAGATCCGGTGGTCCTGCACCTCGGCGCCGTAGCGCTCGCGCAGGAAGCGCTCGGCGAGCGCCATCCCGACGGCGTTGCCGAAGCCCTGCCCGAGCGGGCCGGTCGTCGTCTCGACGCCGGGCGTGTCGTGCAGCTCCGGGTGGCCGGGGGTGCGCGAGCCCCACTGGCGGAACTCCTTCAGGTCGTCCAGCGCGAGGTCGTAGCCGGACAGGTGCAGGCAGGCGTAGAGCAGCATCGAGCCGTGGCCGGCCGACAGCACGAAGCGGTCGCGGTCGGGCCAGTGCGGGTCGCGCGGGTTGTGGCGCATGATCTCGCTGAACAGCAGGTAGCCCACGGGCGCCATGCCCATCGGCATCCCGGGATGGCCGCTGTTCGCCTTCTGGACCGCGTCCATCGCGAGGGTGCGGATCGTGTCGACGGCGAGGCGGTCGGGATCGACCTGCGTGCTGGTCTGGGGCTCGGCTGTGGCCATGGACGCTCGGTTGGTCGCGGGACGGGACGACGCAGATTATCCGCGCGGTAGGCCATACGCCGTCACGGCGCGGACAACGATCAGCGCCGGGTGACACGTTCGTCACTACATTGCGTCAAGCGGATCGCACCGCACGCGCGATCGGTGCCACGAGAGGGAGGCTGTGACATGACCGAGGCCGTGCGCGCGCCCGAGGAGCGCTTCGCAGACTTGCCGGACTTCCCGTACGAGCCTCGCTATCGGGAGGTCGACGGCCTGCGCCTCGCGCACCTCGACGAGGGCGACGGCGCGCCGGTGGTGCTCGTCCACGGGGAGCCGACCTGGTCGTACCTGTGGCGCCATGCGATCCCGCCGCTGCGCGACGCCGGCTTTCGCTGCATCGTGCCCGACCACGCCGGCTTCGGCCGCTCCGACAAGCCGGTCGATCTCGACTGGTACTCGTACGACCGCCACACCGCGCTGCTCGCCGAGCTGGTCGAGCGGCTCGACGTGCGGGGCGCGACCGTCGTCGTGCACGACTGGGGCGGGCCGATCGGCCTGCGCGTCGCGACCGAGCACCCGGACCGCATCGACCGCATCGTCGTGATGGACACCGGCCTCTTCACCGGCCACCAGAGAATGAGCGAGGCGTGGACGACGTTCCGCGACTTCGTCGAGCGCACCGAGGACCTGCCGATCGGGATGCTCGTGCGCGGCGCCTGCCACACCGACCCCGGCGACGACGTGATCGCCGCCTACGAGGCGCCGTTCGCGGACGGGTCGTCGAAGGCGGGGGCGCGCGCGTTCCCGCTCATGATCCCTCGCAGCCCCGACCAGCCCGGCGCCGCCGCCGGCCAGCGCGTGCTCGACGCGCTCGCCGACGACCCGCGCCCGAAGCTCGTGCTGTGGGCCGACAACGACCCGATCATCTCGCTCGCGACGGGGCACCGCTTCGCGGAGGCGATCGGGACCGAGGTCGCGCACGTGATCCCCGACGCCGGCCACTTCCTGCAGGAGGACCAGGGCCCGCTGATCGGGCGGCTGATCGCGGAATGGCTCGCATGAGCACGCGGACCACGACCGACCCCGGCTTCGCGCTGCGCTTCTTCGACGCCGGCAACCGGCTGCCGGCGATGCGCGCGCTGAAGCCGCTCATGCTCGAGCAGATGCGCCTGCACCGCGGCCAGCGCGTGCTCGAGGTCGGCTGCGGCACCGGCGACGACGTGTGCACGATCGCGCGACGCGTCGGCGCGACCGGCCACGTGCTCGGGATCGACGCGTCGCCGCTCGTGATCGCCGAGGCGACGCGGCGCTCGCAGAGCCGCAACCTGCCGGTGGAGTTCCGCGTCGGTGACGCGCTCGCGCTCGACCTGCCCGCGGAGAGCGTCGACCGCTGTCGCGCCGAGCGCCTGCTGATGCACGCGCACGCAGAGCCCGCGACGATCGTCGGCGAGCTGACGCGCGTGCTGCGGGCGAACGGCCGGCTCGTCGTCTTCGACCTCGACTGGGACACGCTCGCGATCGACGGCGCCGAGCAGGAGCTGACGCGGCGGATCGTCCGCAGCTACAGCGACGGCGTGGCGAACGGCTGCGTCGGGCGGACGCTTCCGCGGCTGCTGCGCGACGCGGGGCTCGTCGAAGTGACGACGATCCCGCACGCGATCGAGATCCCGTTCGACTTCTTCGGCTGGGTCCTCTCCGGCCACCTCGACTCGGCGCTCGCGGCGGGCCTGTTCACGCCGGCCGAGCTGATCGGCTGGTGGGACGCGATCGACGCGGCGAACGCCCGCGGGCGCTTCTTCGCCGCGATTCTCGGCTTCGCCGTGGCGGGCTCGAAGCCGGCGTAGCGGGGGCCGGCGCGGGGCGGGGCGGGTCCGCTCAGCCGGCGAGCGCGGCGCCCGGCCCATCGCTGCGGTTCCCGCATCGGTCGGTACGGAGGCGTCTTCAAATGCGGGCCCCGCTAAGCTCGGAGACGATGCCGTTCTTCGAGCACGACGGACAGCGGATCGCCTACTCGGTGTACGGGGACGGTCCGCGGGTGACTCTGCTCCTGCCGGGGCTGCTGCTGTCGCAGCGGATGCAGGAGCCGCTCGCGGAGGCGCTGGCCGCACGCGGTGAGCGCGTGATCGTGATGGACCCGCTCGGGCACGGCAGATCCGACCGCCCGCGCGACATGTGGCGCTACTCGATGTCGGCGTTCGGCCGCGAGGTGATCGCCCTGCTCGACCATCTGGAGGTCGAGCAGGCGGTGATCGGCGGCACGTCGCTGGGGGCGAACGTGGCGCTGGAGGTGGCCTCTGCCGCGCCGGAGCGGGTGCGCGGAATGCTGCTGGAGATGCCGGTTCTCGACAACGGGCTGCTCGGCAGCGCGCTCGCGTTCACGCCGCTGCTCGTGGCGCTGACCTTCGGCGAGCCGATCATGAAGCTCGTCCGGCGCCTGGCGCGCCTGGTGCCGCGCGCGCCGCTTCCGCTCGTCGGCGAGATCGCCGCCGACTGGCTCTCGCAGGACCCCGGCCCGAGCGCCGCCGCCTTGCAGGGGATCTTCTTCGGGCGAATTGCGCCGCATCGTTCAGAGCGTCGTGAATTTGGCGCACCGGCGCTCGTCATCGGCCACCCGCGCGACCCCATTCATCCGTTCTCCGACGCCGACATGCTCGCCGCCGAGCTGCCGAACGGCCGTCTGCTGAACGCCGACTCGGTGCTCGAGCTGCGCACGCGCCCGGAGCGGCTGACCGGTGAGATCGCGGCGTTTGTGGCGGAATGCTGGTCCCCGCCCACGCTGCGCGCCGTGCGCCGGCCCGCGCGCAGACGCGCGGCGTCCGGTAACCGGGCGCGCAGACGGCCGCGCGCCGCAAGCGCGTAGACGCGCGCCGCTCCGCGGCGGCACCGCGGGTGTTGTCCGGTCGATGGCACGATCCGCGCGCCGGATGCGACGCTCCGCCCTCCCAGCCCTGGTCGCACTGCTCCCGGCGCTCGCGCCGGCCGTGGCGCGCGCCGGCAGCGACGGTGCGCGCTCGTTCGCGCTGGCGGCGCCCGCCGGCGCGACCGCGCGGGCGCACTGGCGGACGCCGCCGCTGCGTGCCGCGCGGCGCTTCGAGCTGGTCGGCGCGAGCTGGCGCGGCGGCGGCAGCAGAGTGGAGCTGCGCGCGCGGCGGGCGGACGGCCGCTGGACCCCCTGGGCACCGGCGCACGTCGGCGAGCCGATCTGGAGCGGCCCCGCGGGAGCTGTGCAGCTGCGCGGCGCGCTCGCGGTGCGAGGGCTGCGCGTGCGCGCGGTGACGGTCGGGAGCGCGGCGGCAACGCGTGCGCCGCGCTCGCTGCCGGCGGCGGCGACCGGCGGCGGACGCCCGGCGATCGTGCCGCGCAGCGCATGGGACCCGCACGGCGACTGCCGCCCGCGCGTGCAGGCGCGCTACGGGCGCGTCGACTTCGCGATCGTCCACCACACCGAGTCGCTGTCGTTCTACGGGCCGCAGCAGTCGGCGGCGATCGTGCTCGCGATCTGCCTCTTCCACCGCGACGGCAACCGCTGGAACGACATCGGCTACGACGTGCTCGTCGACCGCTACGGAACCGTCTTCGAGGGACGCGAAGGCGGCGCCGAGCAGCCGGTGATCGGGGCGCAGGCGGGCGGCTGGAACGGCGTTTCGACGGGCGTCGCGATGATCGGCAGCTACGCGGTCGCGCCGCCTCCGGCGCCCGCGCTGCGCTCGCTCGAGCGCGTGCTCGCGTGGAAGCTGTCGCTCGCCGGCGTGCCGGCCGAGGGGAGCGTGCTCGAGCGTTCGATCGGCGGGGACCCCGGGATCAACGCCTATCCGCGCGGCGCGCTCGTGCGCTTCCAGCGCATCGCCGGCCACCGCGACGCCGACTTCACGGACTGTCCCGGCGCGGCGCTGTACGCGCTGCTGCCGCGCGTGCGGCGCGACGTCGCCGCGCTGCTGGGGCAGCCGCGCGACCTGCTCACGCTGTCGCCGGTCGGCGCGCCTGTCGAGCAGGCGCCGCTGCTGCTGAGCGGGCGGCTCGCACTGCAGAGCGGGCGCCGCCCGGCCGCCGCGGCGGTGAACGTGCAGCAGCAGGGCGCCGACGGTGCCTGGCGGCAGGTCGCCGCGACGCGCACGGGCGCCGACGGGATCTGGAGCGCGACGCCGACGCTGGTCGTGAACGGGCCGCTGCGCGCGGTCGCGCCCGCGCGCGGGATCGCGTCTCAGGCCGTGCAGGCGCAGGTGCGCGCCGGCGTGCGGCTGCGCGTCGCTCGGGCGCACGTGCGCCGCGGCGGCACGCTGCGCGTCGCGGGCGTCACGACGCCGCCGAAGGGCCGCGTGCGCGTGCAAGTCGAGCGGCGCATGCCGGACGGCGCCTACCGCGGTGCGCTCGTGCGCAGCGCCGCCACCGTCGCCGGCCGCTTCGACGTGCCCGTGCGGCTCGCGGGCCCCGGCCTCTACCGCGTGGTCGTGACGACGCGCGGCGACGCGGTCAACGCCGCGGGCAGCTCGAGCGGGGTCGCGGTGCGCGTGCTGAGAGCGGGCTGAGGGCCCGGCGCCGAGAGGCGCTACGCCCGCGGCGCCGGCGGGCCCGGCGGGTCGACGATGTCGCGACCGGTCGGGCGCATGTCATCGCCGAGTTCGAGCTGCCAGTAGTAGCGCGTGAAGTGGCGGCCGGCGACGAACTCGCCGACGTGCGGCTCGATGCGCTCGCCGCTCGCCATCCGCACGATCAGCTCGGGGTACGTGCGGCCCGGCAGGGCGGCGTACATCGGCGCGGGAAAGGCGCCGCCGAAGCGCGTGTTGACGTCGGTGATGCCGAGCCCGATCTGTCGGTCGCGGAACGCCTGCACCGTGCACGGCCCGCGCACGCCGAGCGCCTCGACGACGCGGCGCCCCAGGTCCACCAGCTCCGCGTCGGCGATCGGCGCGCCCTTGATCGACTCGCCGCCGCGCGACTCGAGCATCGTGCGCGGGATCGCGTTGAGGCAGCGGCCGTCGAGGTCGGACAGCAGGTCGATCGAGAACTCCGGACCGTCCATCGCGCGCTGCACCATCGTCGGCTCCTTCACGTAGCGGACGAAGAAGGCTGCCTCCTCGGCGTCGTGGGCGAGGTGGATCGAGCGCGCGCCGGAGCCGCGGCGCGGCTTCACCATCACCGGATAGGACTCGACGGGCTCGCCCGGCAGGACGGTCGGCGGCGAGGGCAGGCCGTGCCCGAGCAGCAGGTTGTGCGTCTCGTACTTGTCGTACGTCGCGCGCGCGATCTCCGGGTCGGGCACGAACGCGGGCAGGAGCCCGTCGGCGCGCGCCTGCGCGAGCACCTCGATGTCGAGGTCCGTCAACGGTATGACCGCCCCCACGTCGAAGCGGGCGCACGCCTCCGCGAGCGCGAAGACATACGCCGGGTCGTCGATCCGCGGCGGCGCGACGCGATGGTGCGCCGCATATTGCGCCGGCGCGAGCGCGTTCGGGTCCGCCGCGATCACGGTCGTGTGCTGCGCGAATGCCGACACGATGTCGTAGCGCTTGCCAACGCCGGTCAGAAGGACAGCCTTCGGCGCGGCCGATCCGGGCCCGAGGCGCGAGCTTGGACTGCGAGGCGTCTGCTTCAGCGCCTCGCAGGGCAAGGCTCGGCGCCTCGGGCCTGCCGACACGGCCGGGTCACCGCTGGCCGGCTCGCCGCTCATCGTCCCCATCCTCCCGTCTCGCCCTTGTAGAGGCCCTCCCCGCGCAGCACCAGCTTCGCCGTGCGCGCGAGGATCGTGAGGTCGAGCCACAGCGTGCGGTGCTCGACGTACCAGAGGTCCAGCTCGATCCGCTCGCTCCACGGCAGCGACGCGCGCCCGTTGATCTGCGCCCAGCCGGTGATGCCGGGCTTGACCGTCAGGCGCCCGCGCTGGCGCTCGGAGTACTGGTCCACCTGCACCTGCACGGTCGGGCGCGGGCCGACGATCGACATCTCCCCGCGCACGACGTTCCACAGGTTCGGCAGCTCGTCGAGCGAGCTGCGGCGCAGCAGCGCGCCGACGCGCGTGATGCGGTCGTCGCCCTCCTGGATCGCGAGCCCGGCGCCGGTGAACTCCGCCCCGCGGACCATCGTGCGCAGCTTGCAGATCTCGAACGCGCGGCCGTCCTTGCCGACGCGCGTCTGGCGGTAGAGCGGATGGCCGGGCGACTCGAGCCGGATCGCGAGCATCGTGAGCGCGACGAGCGGGGCGCTCAGCAGCGCGCCGAGGCCGCCGATCAGCAGGTCGAGCGCGCGCGTGGCGGCGGCGCTCATCGCGTCCCCTCCGGCGGCGACCAGCCGGCCTCCGTGCCGTGCCGGCGCCAGTCCCACAGGCCGGCGGCGAGCGCGGCCTGCGTGAGGACGTAGTAGCGCGCGACGAGGAAGCCGCGCCACGGGACCCAGCGCGCGAGCACGGCGGCGCCGACGAGCGCGCACTGGAGCGCCATCGTGACCGCGTAGACCCAGCCGGTCGTCAGCAGCAGCAGGTTCGCGAGCAGCGCGAGCAGGTGCAGGAACGGCATCGCGTAGCGCAGCGCGCGGTGCGAGACGATCATCAGCAGGTAGCGCGCGCCGTAGCCCTTCGGCGACAGCAGCCCGCCCTTGAGGACGATCGGCCAGCCGTGGCTCATCATGCGCCGCTTGCGCGCGAACTCGCCTTCGATCGAGGGGACCATCTTCTCGCTCGCGCGCGCCTCGGGCGCGTACAGCGCGCGCCAGCCGCGCTTGACCATGTTGAAGGGGAACGACAGGTCGTGCCCCATGATCGGGTCGACCTCGATGTAGGCGTCGCGGCGAGTCGCGTAGATCGCGCCGTTGCCGCCGGTGACCGACGCGAGCCGCGACTCGAGCGCCCGCAGCCCCATCTCGTAGCGCCAGTAGAGGCCCTCCTGGTTCGTGCCGTCGTCGTCGTTGACGAACGACACCTGCCCGCAGACGTAACCGACCGCCGGGTCGGCTTCGAAGGGCGTGATCAGCCGGCGCAGCGCGTCGGGCTCCCAGAAGGCGTTCGCGTCGGAGAAGGCGACGAGCTCGCCGCGAGCTCGCCGCACCGCCGCGTCCTGCGCGCGGATCTTGCCGCCGCGCGGCAGCTCGAGCACGACGTCGGCGCCCGCCGCTCGGGCGCGCGCGGGCGTCGCGTCGGGCGAGCCGTCGCAGGCGACGATCAGCTCCAGGCGGTCGGCCGGGTAGTCGAGCGCGCGCACGTTCGCGATCTTCTCCGCGATCACCGCCTCCTCGCGGTAGGCCGCGACGACGAACGACACGGACGGCAGTTCGCCCGCCGCCGCGTGCTGACCGTCGGGCGCCGTCCCCGCGGCGGGCGCGCGCGTCACGCGTGCCAGCAGCGCGAGCAGCAGGCCGTAGCCGAGCTGCGTGTAGACGATCAGGACCGCGCAGATCCAGAAGACGATCGCGACGACGAGCACGGCGGGGGATTCTGGCGGACCGGAGCGGCGACCGTCCCGGCGGCGACGCGGACGTGCCCGGCGGGCACGCGCAGGGTAGGGTCGCCGGCATGACCTACACGATCAAGAACCTCGCGGACGTGGACGACTCGGCGATCAGATTCGGCTTCTCCGCGATCGGCGAGGCGCACTTCGCGCGCGGGGCGCTGGAGGCCGACGACACGGGGATCGCCTACCACGTGCTGCGCCCGAACAGACGGCAGGGCTTCGCGCACCGCCACGACCAGGCCGAGGAGATCAACGTCGTGATCTCCGGCGGCGGGCTCGTGAAGCTCGACGACGAGATCCACGAGATCCACGCGCTCGACGCGATCCGCATCGCGCCGCAGGTGACGCGCCAGTTCGAGGCCGGGCCCGAGGGCATGTCGTACGTCGTCATCGGCCCGCACCACGAGAGAGACGGCGAGCTGATCCACGAGGGCTTCTGGGACTGAGTCAGCGGCCGCTCAGCGTCTCGTACAGCGCGAGGTGCCGGGCGGCGATCGCGTCCCACGAGTAGGCGCCGGCGGCCGCGGCGCGGGCGGCCGCGGCCAGCCGCTCGCGCGCGGCCGGATCGGCGAGCAGGCGTCTCAGCGCGGCGTGGAGCGTGGCCGCGTCGCCCGGCGGGACCAGCTCGGCGGCGCCCGTGGCGGCGACCTCGGGGAAGCCGCCGACCGCGCTCAGCAGCAGCGGCGAGCCGAACGCGAGCGCCGTGAAGAGGACGCCCGACTGGTCGATCTCGCGGTAGGGCAGCACGACGAGGTCGGCGCGGCGGAAGAAGGCGGGGATCTCGTCGTCGGCGACGAAGCGCGGCACGAAGCGCACGCCGGGCGGGGCGGCCGCGCGCAGCGGTGCGAGGTCCGTCTTCGGCAGGCCGACGATCCACAGCTCCGCGTCCTCGATCCCGCGCCACGCCTCCAGCAGCACGTCGACCCCCTTGTACGGGCGGACCAGGCCGAAGCAGAGCACGACCGGCCGCTCGACGGCGGCGAGGTCAGGCGGGAGCGGGACGGCCGTCGGGCCGGAGGGCTGGGCCGCGCCGGACGGCGCGGCGGGAGGCAGCTCGGCAAAGTGCACGAACGCGCCGTGCGGGATCACCTGCACGCGCGCCGGGTCGATCCCCAGCTCGTCGCGCAGCCGCGCGGCGCCGTGCTCGGAGTGGACGACGACGGCGTCGACCTGCTCGTACAGCCGTCGCTGGGCGCGCAGCTGACCTGCGCGCGGCTCGCGCGGCAGCACGTCGTGGGCGGTCAGCACGAGCGGCGGGCGACGGCGGGCACCGCGCGCGAAGCGCGTGGTCGCCAGAGCGAGCGGCGGCAGGCGCACGTCGAGCGGCGGCACGGTGAGCCACTGGAAGTGCAGGACGTCGGCGGCGCGGGTGCCGCGCGCGGCGGCGTAGCGCAGCATGTCCGGCGCGTGCTGCGCGAGCTTCGCCGCGCGCCGCACGTGCGAGCCGGCCGCGCCGGGCGCCCAGCGGTAGAACGCCTCGCGGACGGCGTAGCCGTCCGCGCGCGGCACGTCCCCATAGGCGAAGCGGCTCGTCACCAGCTCGACGTCCGCACCGGCCCGCGCGAGCGCCGCGCACAGCGCGTGGTCGTACGGCGGCGTGAAGGCCGAGGGATCGATGACATGGACGTTGAGCGGTGAGGTGGCGATGTCCGGCATCATCCCCCACCCGTCATGAGCGTCGAAGTCTCCTACTGCGTCGTCAACACCGAGCAGCGCGTGCTGCTCGAGCGCTGCCTCGACGCGATCGCCAGAGAGCAGGCGGCGCTGCCGTTCGAGACGGAGGTGCTCGTGCTCGACAACGCGTCGCGCGACGGCTCGGCCGGGATGGCGAGAGCGCACCCCGTCACGACCGAGCTGATCCGCCGCGAGCAGCGGCGCGGCAAGGCGGAGAACGACAGCGCGCTGATGCAGCGCTCGCGCGGGCGCTGGTGCCTGCTGCTGAACGAGGACTCCGAGCTGCTGCCGGGCGCGACGCTCGCGCTGCACGGCGCGCTCGCCGAGCGCGCCGACGCCGCCGTCGCAGGCGGGAAGCTGCTGCGCCCCGACGGCCGTCAGCAGCCCTCGGCCTGGCGCTTCCCGACGCCGTCGACCGCGCTCGCGGGCGCGCTCTTCCTGCATCGTTGGCTGACCGTCGAGAGCAAGGGGAGCGAGCTGCGTGAGGTCGATTGGACGCAGTCGGCGGCGCTGCTCGTGCGCCGCGACGCCGCCCAGCGGATCGGCTGGATGGATCCGGCGTTCTTCGTCTACTCCGACGAGGTCGACTTCTGCAAGCGCCTGCGCGACGCCGGCTGGGCGGTGCTCTACGTGCCGCAGGCGCAGGCGATCCACCACGAGCAGCTGTCGACCGGCAACGTCCCGACGCGGCGGATCGTCGAGCTGTCGCGCAACCGCGACCGCTACATGCGCAAGCACCACTCGCGCCTGTCGGCGATGCTCGTGCGCTGGCTGACCGCGTGGACCTATGCCATGCGGGCGATAGCCGCCTACCTGCTCCCGCGCCACGACCCGGCGCGCTACTGGCAGCACGTGCGCGCGACGCTCCACCCCGGCCGCGGCGAGGGCCTGCGCGAGGCGGCCGCGGACTGGAACCGCGGCGGGCGCAGGTTGTAGGCGCCGGCGCAGCCGCGCCGGCGACGCCGCTCAGCGCGTCACGTCACGGACGCTGCCGTCGTCCATCAGCCACTCGACGCGGTCAGGCGAGGACGCCTGCTCGACGTCGACCGCGACGCGGAACGAGAAGAAGTTCTCACGCACCGGGACGTCGCGTGTCGATCTGCCGTACGTGACGCGGACGGCGCGCACGCCGTTCGGCGCGAGGCCAGTGACGGTCGCACGGCCGCGCACCGTCCCGGACGTGCCGTAGCTGCCATGCGCGCGGATCTGTGCGAGCGGCCCGCAGCCGCCGCCGCCGGAGAAGACGCAGATCGTCGGCGTGTGCTCCAGCGGCGGGTGCTCCATCCGCCGCCGCTCGCGCGGGCTCAGCTCGCGCAGGCAGCGCTCGGGCCACGGCGGCTCGCCGAGCCCGCGTGCGGCGACGACGAACGCCGCCGCTCCGTCGGCCGCTCTGCCGAGGAAGCGGATGCCGGCGACGTCGATGCCGATCAGGTGCGGAACGTGCAGGATGCGGCGGTCGAACGCGGCGTCGGCGGACGTGCGCGGACGTGCGAGCACGCCGAGCACCGACGTGAACGCCGGCCCGACCGGTGGGCCGACGTCGGGTCCCCGACTCGGGGTGTGACCGTCGCAGGAGATCGCTCTGCCGGGTCTCGTCGCCACCGTTCGCATCGGCGATGCGGGCTTCACGTCCGGCCGCCACAGGTCCGTCACGGCCGCGACCGCCGGGACCGCGCAGGCCGCGAGCGTGACGGCGGCCACGACCAGCAGGCGACGGCGGCGCGGCCAGGCGCGGCGCGGGGGTGTGGACGACGCCGCTTCGGCGTCCGCCTGTGCGCGAACTGCACGTTCGGCCGCCGAGCTGCGCAGCCGCTCTTCCAACTCTTCGAAGAACCGGCTCATGGCGCCTCCCTCAACTGGGCTCGCAGCGCGCGCAGCCCACGGCTGACGCGTTGCCGGACGACGGACTCGGAGCACAGCAACCGCGACGCGATCTCGTCGTAGCCCTGCTCCTCGACGACGCGCGCGACGATTGCGTCGCGCTGCTCGGGCGGCAGCGTGGCAACGGCGGCGAGCAGCTCCGACTCGTCGTCGTTGCCGGCCATCTGCTCGACGGCCGCGAGATCGGCGTCGTCGAGCGCCTGCGGCTCCCACGCCAGGCGCCGGCGCGCCTCCTGCTCGACGCGGCCGCGCCTGCGGCTCTCGCGCAGCTTGTTGGCGGCGATGCCGTAGAGCCAGGCAAGCGCCGGCGGGCCGCCGGGCCGGTAGCGCGGGCAGGCCAGCAGCGCGGCGGCGAAGACCTCGGCGGTCAGGTCGGCGGTCACCTCCGCGTCGCCGGTGCGGCGCAGCAGGTAGCCGGCGATCGCGGTCAGGTGGCGACGGTAGAAGCGTGCGAAGGCGTCGCCGTCCCCCGTGGCAGCGCGCGCGAGCAGGATGTCGTCGTCATCGCCGTGGATCGCCGCCATCACCCCTCCTCTGCGATCAAGCGGCGATTTTGTGACAGCGGTCTACGCGGTGGGCCGTGCGCCGGAGCCCGGCCGCAGCCGCGCCGCCATCGTGCGCAGCAGCGCGCGCTCCTCGGGCCGGTAGAAGCCGGTGAGGCCGAGCACGACGGGGAGCGCGAGCGCAAGCAGCGCGCGGGAGGCGAAGCCGGCCGCGCCGCTCGTCGGCAGCAACAGCTCGCCCGCGCCGGCGAGTCCGCCGAGCACGAGCGCGAGCTGGGCGATCCGCCGCCACTCGAACGCGACGTGGAAGAGGCGGCGCGTGAGCAGGCGCATGACCGTGAGCATTGCGACGTAGGCGCCGCTGAGCGCGAGGCCGGCGCCGGCGATCCCCAGCGACGGCGTCAGCACGATCAGCAGCACGACGTTGACGGCCAGGCCGCAGGCGGCGGCGGGGAAGTTGCGCGTCGTCACCTCGGCGCGGCCGGCGATCACGACGAAGATCACGAACAGGCCGTAGAGCGACCAGCCGAGCGCGAGCCACGGCAGCGCCGTGTGCGCCTCGAAGTAGGCGGGCGCGGCGAGCAGTCTGGTGAACCAGCGGCCGAGCAGCAGCAGCCCCGCGACCGCCCAGCCGGTGACGAGCAGGTAGTACGTCGCGACGAACGCGTAGAAGCGCGCGGCCTCGCTGTCGTCCTTGATCGAGTACGCGAGCGGCGGCCAGGAGTACTGGAACGCGCGCGCGATGAAGGCGGTGACGCCCGCGAGCTTGACCGCGATGGAGTAGACGCCGGCGGTCGCGGCGCCGTAGCGGTGGAGGAGGTAGTAGCGGTCGACGAGGTTGAGCGCGTAGACGGACGCGTCGGCGGGGACCGTCGGCAGGCCGAAGCGCAGCAGGTGGCCGAGGCGGTGGAGTCTCGGATGGTCGGCCCCGCCGCGGCGGGGCAGCAGGCGGCCGGCCATCGAGGCCCACAGCGCGAACAGGACGAAGGTCGAGGCGGCGTAGTTGCCGAGCAGCAGGCCGCGCGCCTCCTGGTCCTTGAGGACCACCAGGTAGACCGTCAGCACGATCGTCAGCAGGACGTTGGCGAGCGTCGTGATCGCGTAGGCGCGGGCGCGCTCGTCGACGCGCAGCAGCGACATCGCCAGCTCGAGGTTCGTGAAGCTCCAGAGGCCGAGCACGGCGATGCGGAAGACCGTCACGTCGCGCTGGTCGAGCACGAGCTGCGACAGCGGGCCGGCGAAGATCGCGAGCGGGATCGCGCAGAGCGTCGTCGCGACGATCAGGAAGCCGACCGCGCGGCGCGCGAGCGCGTCGCGGCGCGCCTGGTCCTCGTCGACGTAGTGGTAGCGCACGAGCGCCTCGCCGACGCCGAAGCGGATCAGGATGCTGAACAGCACGATCCCCGTCATCAGCAGCTCGGCGACGCCGTACTGCGCCTGGGACACGTGTCGCGTGTAGATCGGCAGCAGCGCGACCGCGAAGACCTTCGAGACGACGTCGCCGACCTGGTAGGCCGCGGTCGTCCTCAGCAGGCGCTGGAGCAAGCCGTGCACGGCGGAGGACGGTACCCGGCGCGGCGGGTGGCTGGTCGGCGCGCGGTGCGAGAATGAGGGCATGGACTCGCTCAAGGGCAAGCTGCTCGTCGCCTCGCCGACGCTCGAGGATCCGAACTTCGCGCGCGCGGTCGTGCTCGTCGCCGAGCACACGGACGAGGGTGCGATGGGGCTCGTGCTGAACCGGCCGGCGGACGTGACGGTCGGCGACAGCGCGCCGGAGCTGGAGGAGCTCGTCGATGCGCGCGAGCCGATCTACGTCGGAGGCCCGGTGCAGCCGACCGCGGTGATCGTGCTCGCGGCCTTCACCGACCCGGGCGCCGCCGGCCTGCTGATCAGCGACGACGTCGGCTTCCTCTCCGCCCAGCTCGACCTCGCCGAGTCGGCGGCGGTCACGCAGCGGACCCGCGTGTTCGCGGGCCACGCCGGCTGGGGCCCCGGCCAGCTCGACGAGGAGATGGAGCGCGAGGACTGGATCGTCGAGACGCCGCGTCCCGACGAGCTGTTCGCCACCGAGCCCGCGGGCCTGTGGAGCCAGGTCCTCATGCGCAAGGGCGGCACGTTCGCGCTCGTCGCGCGGATGCCGGTGGACCCGTCGCTGAACTGAGGTGGGCAGCTCCTGACGGCGCCGGCGCCCGCCAGGCAAGGACGGGGCACCGCCGGCGAAGCCGGTAGTCGGTGTGGCGTGCTTCGCACGCGAACCGGCGAGGACGCCGCATGGCGGGATGCCGGCGCCGTCAGCGGCCCAGCAGGGCCCAGAGGTGCCGTACCAGCGCGCCGGCGTCGAGGTCGCCGGCCTGCGCGCGGGCGGCGAGCTGGGGCAGGCCGGTGTGGACGGCGAAGCCGCTGCCGAGCGTCCAGGCGGCGATCACGGGGACGCCGGCCTGGGCACCGGCGGCCGCGTCGAGGCGAGCGGAGGGCACGACGCCGGCGAGCGTCTCGAACGCGTCGTAGCCGGAGAACGCGCCGCTCGTGCCTTCGAACAGACCAAGTCTGCCCTCGGCGTACGCGGTGACCGTCGCGGACCCGCCCCTGCCCGCCAGCTCCAACGGCTGGCGCGGGCGGCTGCCGAGCGCGTCGGTCGCGAGCGGCGCGGACGGGTCGCGCAGCACGCCGTCGCGCAGCTGCACCGTGCGGCGCAGCGAGTCGGTCCCGAGCGACCACACGCGCCCGCCGTCGTGCACGTAGCGGCGCAGCTTGTCGCGCAGCTCTGGCGTGATCCAGCGCTCGTCCCCCGCCAGCACCACGCCTCTGTGGCTGCCGAGCGGCGGCCCGTCGCCGGTCGCGAGCGCGACATCCGTCGTGAGGTCGTAGCGCAGCAGGTTGTCGTCGACGAAGCGCAGCAGCGCGCCCTCGTGCCCGTCAATCCCCGCCGGCATGCCGTTCGCGAACGGGCGCGTGAGCAGCACGCTCGCCCGCGCGCCGCCGGCGTCGAGCGTGTTCGGCATCCCGTCGCCGTCGTCGTCCACGCGGTTGAGGCCCTGCCACGTGAGCGCCGGCAGCACCACGAGCACCGCGCGCGGCTTCGTCGTGCGCACGACGAGCGGGACGGTCGTGCGGTAGACGGGCGCCGTGGCGGTGGCCGAGCGGTGACCGCCGCTGCCGCGCCCCGCACGGCCGCGGCGGGCCCCTGGCCGCACGCTGCCGGACGTCCCGTTCGGCAGCGTGGCGAGCGTCAGCTCGTACAGCCCCGACTGGTCGCGCGGCACGCGCACGCGCAGCCGCGCGCTGCGATTCTCGCCGTGCGCGACGACCTTCGCGTCGCCGTTGCGACGCAGCGCCCACGCGTACGCCTGCCGGCGCGCGTCCACGAGCACGACGGCGACTCCGCCGGCGTCCACCGGCGCGAGCGGCGGCGCGGCGGCCAGGCGGCGGATCGTGACGCCGGCGTGACCGGGCAGCGGCCCGGCGCGCGGCGGGATCGTGCGCGGGAACGTGCCGACGTTGCCCGACCGGTCCGCGACGAGCACCCCCATCAGGTACGTCCCCGGCGGCGCCGGCTTGCCGCCGAGCGTTCCGTCCCACGTGACCGTGCGCTGGGCGAAGGGGATCGCGAGCTGGCCGACGCGCCGCGGCGGCGTGACGTCGGTGCGATAGATCTGCACGTTCGCGCCGCGGCCCTCGGTCCCGCTCACGTGGATCGTGACCGCCGCCACACCGAGCTGGGGCAGGAAGGCGGGGCCGCCGCCGGCATGCGGCTCGACGTCGGTCACGAGCGGGCGCGGCCGGCGCGTGTCGAGCTGGATCGGCTGCGGCAGGTCGATCGTGCGGCCCTGGTGGATCAACGCGACACGCACGCGGTAGAGGCCGTCGGGCGCGACCGCGCCGCCGTCGGTGCGGCCGTTCCACCACAGCACGATGCGCTTGCGCGCGGGCAGGTAGCGGCCGTCGTCGAGCCGTCGCACGATCCGCCCCTCGCCGTCGACGATCGAGACGCCCAGGTCATCGCCGTTCACGATCCAGAACGAGATGAGCGCTCTTCTCACGCGCGCGCCGGGCGCCGGCGAGAAGACGCTGAAGACGTACGGCCGCACGACGAGCGGCGGCGAGCTCTTGAGCTTCTGCGTGACGACGAACGCCCCGAGCGTCGCCAGCACGAGCAGACCGAAGACGATGCGGGCGAGGCGCGTCACCGCAGCGCCGCCAGCTCGACCGGGACGAGCGCGACGTTCGGCACCTCGAAGTCGTGGAAGGCCGCCAGCCCGCGCGGGTCGTCGCGGCACAGCACGGCTCGGATCGAGCCGCCGTGGCAGATGACGAGGGCGGATGCGGCGTTTCGCCCTCCGGCGACCGCAAGCGGATCGCCTGCGGATGCGGCGTTTCGCCCTCCGGCGACCGCAAGCGGATCGCCCGGAGACTCGGCGTTTCGCCCTCCGGCGACCGCAAGCGGATCGCCTGCGGGCGACGTCTCCCTCGCGATCTCGCCGAGCGCCGCCAGCACGCGGGCCTGCTGCTCGGCGAGCGACTCGCCACCGGGGAAGCGGAAGCCGATCTCTGCGTCCGGCGCGCGCCAGGCGGCGTAGCGCTCGGGGTCGGCGCGCTCGATCTGCTCGAACAGGAAGCCCTCCCACTCGCCGCGCCAGCCCTCGCGCAGGCGGGCGTCCAGGCGCGGCTCCAAGCCGATCCGCGCACCGACGATGTCCGCCGTCTCGCGCGCCCGCGAGAGGTCGCTCGCCCACAGGGAGGAGACGGGCGGATCGAGCGCTGCGACCCGCTCCGCCAACGCACGGGCCTGCGTGCGACCGCGCTCGTTGAGGGGAGTGTCGCGCTGGCCCTGGAAGCGCAGCGGCGGGACGTTGTCGTCGGTCTCGCCGTGGCGGGCGAGCAGCAACATCAGCCCTGCTGCTCCGGCGCGGCGCGAGTCGGCGGGACCGTGTCCGCGCGCAGGCCGAGCCGCAGCGTCTCGAGCGAGAGGACGTCGCGCGGGGCGATGTTGCCGAGGTTGACCTCGAAGCCGAAGCGCTGGAGGAACCACACCTGCTGCTCCTTGCGCGGCGCCTCGAACAGCAGCCGCTCGACCGGCACGGCGTGGGCGATCTCGTCGATCAGCCCCATCCGCACCTCGCCGTCGGCGCGGTAGATGCCGGCGTTGCCGTGCTCGCGCGCCTCGGCGATCACCCGCCACGCGCCTGCCGCCAGCTCCGACTCGATCTGCTCGACCCACACGTACGGCGCCATGATGTGGGCGGCGTCCTTCGAGCCGACCTCGGACAGGACCGTGAAGCCCTCGCCGACGAGCCGCTCGATCAGCGCGAGCTTGCGCTCGTGCGGCAGCTCGATCGTGCCGTCGGAGATCTCGACGTGACGCAGGCCGAGCTCGTGCAGCCAGGCGACGAGCGGGTCGACCCGCTCCTGCGCGATCGCCAGCTCGGTGAGCGTGCCGCCGAGCACGACGGGGATCCCGTGGGCGCGGTAGCAGGCGAGCTTCGCGTCGAGGTTCTCCGTGACGACAGCCGTCCCCCAGCCGAGCTTCACGAGGTCGACCGCGGCGCCGGCGACCTCGACGAGGCTCTCGACCTCGGCGACCGACAGGCCGCTGTCGAGCACGTGCGTGATCCCCCGCTCGCGCGGCTTCGCGCTGCGCTGCGGGAGGTCGAGGAACGGCGGGATCACGGGCGGCCGGGGCGGTGCACGGAGAGGGCGGGCCTAGTGCCGATCGGCGCCGACCGTCACGACGACCGTCGCCGTGCACGTGGCCCCCGACGCGCAGGCAGCCTCGGTGTCGGGGTCGATCGGCTGGACGGCGTCGGCCGACACGTTGAGCGCCTTCGCCACCTCCCGTGCCTCCGCCTCGTGGCCGCCGAAGTAGGAGACGACCGTCACCGACCGATGCTGGTTGGAGGCGTTGCCCACCGGACCTCTGACGAAGCCGTCGGACGTCAGCGTCGTGGCGACCGTGTTGGCGAGCCCCGGCGTCGCGGTGCCGTTGAGCACGGCGACGGTGGTTCTGTTGTGCGCGGGAGCCGCGCTCGTCGGCGCCTGTCTGTGCGCGGCGGTCGTGTGCTGCGCCGGCGTGCCCGTCGAGGCGGACTGCGTGGCGGGGGGCGAGCCGCCGCCGCCCGACAGCAGCAGCACGGCGACCGCCGCGACTGCGACGATCCCGAGGCCGGCGAGCAGCAGGAACCGCCGCCGGCGACCGTGCTCGGGAGCCTCGTCGCGCCCGTTCCCGCTGCCGCGCGGGGTCGCGCTCGGCGCGCTGCGCGCGCGCACTGCCGCGGCCGCGGCCGCCGCCGGACGCGCTCCGGGCGCACCCGGGCGCGTCGGACGGACCGGACCGCGCGCCGGCGGGCGTCTCGCGGCACCGGGGCGCGCCGGCGGAGTGGCGCGGCGCACGGGCGGCACGGGCGGGAACGTGTCGCTGTGGCCGTTCGTGGCGGCCGGCAGGGCCGGCGCCGCAGACGCGGGGGGCGGGGGCTCGACGGGAGCCTGTCCTGCCGCCGTCGCGGGGGCCGGCGTCGCGGCGGGGGCCGGCGCAGCGGGGGCCGCGGCCGAGGTGGCTGCGGCCGCGGCGGCCGGGATCGCAGCAGCAGCGGCAGACGGCCGCGCGACCGGCGCCGCGGCAGGGGACGAAGCGGACGCGGGAGCGCCGGCCGGCGCGGAGCCCGGCGGGTTGGCGGGCAGCGGCACGAACACGGTCGCCGACCCGAGCGCCGCGCCTGCGACGCCGGCGGGCGCGGCCGGCAGCAGCGGGAGGCGCGTCGGCGCGCTCGTGCGCGCGGGAAGCGGCCCCCGCCCACCCGCTCTCCCGGCTGCCGTCACGCGTGCGGCTGCCGGGACGCCGGTGCGCTGGAGCGCGGCCGGGTGGGCGGGCCCGGGGTGGGCGGGGCCGGGATGGGTGGGCCCGGGGTGGGTGGGGCCGGGTCCCCGCGCGGCACCCGCACGGCGCGCCAGCTCGAGCGCGGCCGCGAGCTTTCTCTCCAGCTCGCCGATGCGGTCGTGCGCGTTCGCGCCCCACTCGCGCAGGTGGCGCAGCTCGCGCGCCTGCGCGAACAGCAGCACCGCGAACAGCGCGAGGCCGATCGCCGCGGCGAAGCCGGCGTAGGCGCCGATCTTGTCGACGAAGCTGTGGGCTGAGAAGGCGAGCGTCACGGCCATGGGGGAAGCCGGGGCAGTCTAGAGACTGTCCGAGGGTACCCGGGCGACCGGCGCGGCGGTGCGCACGGCCGACAGCTCGCCGACCTTCGCGGCGAGCGCCGCGGCGTCACCCTCCAGCACGAACAGGTTGATCTCGCCGAACGTCGACTCGACCCAGGCGGGGTCGAGTCGCGGCCGCTCGGCGCGCACGATCTTCTCGGCCGGCGTCGGCTGCGGGCGCTCGTACGGGTTGAACAGCTCCTCGTGGAGCTTCTCGCCGGGGCGCGCGCCGACGATCTCGATCGCGATGTCCTGCTCCGGCTCGAAGCCGGACAGGCGGATCATCGCCTTCGCCAGCTCGACGATCCCGACCGGCTCGCCCATCTCAAGCACGAACACCTCGCCGCTGCGCTCCGACAGCGAGCCCGAGCGGATGACCAGCTGGACCGCCTCCGGGACCGTCATGAAGTAGCGCTGCATGCGCGGGTCGGTGACCGTGACGGGACCGCCGGCGGCGATCTGGCGGCGGAAGATCGGCACGACCGACCCGGAGGAGCCGAGCACGTTGCCGAAGCGGACGGTCGCGAAGCGCGTCCCGGGGTGGCGCTCGGCGGCCGCTTCGACCGCCCACTCGGCGAGCGCCTTCGAGGCGCCCATCACGGTCGCCGGGTTGACGGCCTTGTCGGTCGAGACGAGCACGAACGTCTTGACCCCGACCTCGCCCGCGATGCGCGCGACGAGCCGCGTCGCGAGCGCGTTGTTGCGCACGGCCTCGACGGGGTTCAGCTCCATCATCCCGACGTGCTTGTACGCGGCCGCGTGGAAGACGACCGCGGGGCGATGCTCGGCGAGCACCTCGCGCATCCGCTCCTCCTCCTTGCAGTCGGCCAGGACCGGGACGGCGGTGCGCACGTGGCGCTCGTCCTCGAGCTCGCGTGCGATCTCGAACAGGTTGTCCTCGGCGTGGTCGACGAGCACGAGCCGGCGCGGGCCGACGCGTGCGATCTGGCGGCACAGCTCGCCGCCGATCGAGCCACCGGCGCCGGTGACGAGCACGACCTGGTTGGCGAGGTAGGCGCCGACGCGATCGAGCTCCATCCGCACCGGCTCGCGGCCGAGCACGTCCTCGACCTGCAGCTCGCGCAGCTGGCGCATGACTCTCACGCCGCCGTTGCCGCCGTCCTGCAGCAGCTCGAAGACGGTCGGCAGCGTGCGCACGGGAATCCCGCGCGGGCGGCAGGCGGCGACGACGCGGCCGCGCAGCGTGCCGGGGGCGGAGGGGATCGCGACGACCACCTCGTCGGGCGTCGCGTTGTCGAGCACGCGCGCGAGGTCCTCGTCGGAGGTCGTGCCGAGGACTCTGAGGTGGTGCTCGTCCTTCATGCCGCGCTTGCGCGGGTCGTCGTCGAGGAAGCCGACCGGGCGCAGGCCGAGGTCGGGGTTCCGCACCAGCTCGCGCGCGACGAGGCGGCCACCGTCGCCGCCGCCGACGATCAGGACGGTGCGCATGCCCTTTCGCATGCGCGGTCCGCGGCCGACGCGCCCCTCGAACACGAGATGCGCGAGGAAGCGCACGCCGGCGGTCAGGAAGAGCGTGAGCAGCAGCCACATCGCGGCGACGCCGACCGGCATCCCGACCGACAGCTGGACGCCGCCGGCTCCCGCCTCGACCGGGTGGACGACCGCGATCCCGCCGACCACGAGGATCGCGGAGACGATGACGGCGCGCAGCAGCGCCTCGTAGTCGCGCTGGCCGACGTAGGTCCAGAGGCGCTGGTAGAGCCCGAACGCGGCGAACACGACGATGCAGAGCGGGACGACCCACAGGATCGTCTCGTCGCGCAGCAGGTCGTAGCGGCGGGGGATGCCGTTGTCGAAGCGCAGCTCGAACGCGAGCATGTACGCGAGGGCGACCAGGCCACCGTCCACGACCAGCTGCACGAGGGAGTGACGGTGAACCGGGAACGCCCCGGAGCGATACCACCGGCGCATCGAGGGGATTCTACGGAGATGGCGCCGCTTCGCCGCAGAATTGGTGCGAATCGGTCTGGAGCCGTCGCAGGGCGGAGCCGCCGGCTCCGCCGGTGTCATGGCTGCCGCGTGTCGGAGAGCCGCTTCCCCGGGGTGCGGAGGCGGTTGGCGCGGCAAGGGCAGCCGGTCACCCGAGTGTGGGAGACGCCGTTCGGACAGAGGTGTGAGGTGCTCATCCCAGCCCGAGGTGTTGGCATCCACCAAACTCGTGTGGTGGTTGTCACGACCGGCTGGATGCTGCGCTACGTTGGAGATCGGCCCCGTCTCGTGACCGCCTACATCAAGGGAAAGCGACTGACATGAAGCCCAAGAGACGAGTCATCGAGGAGCATGACGTCGTGCGCCTTCTGGAGCCAGTGGAGAGATGGCCGGCCGGGACCGAGGGCACGGTCGTGTTCGTGCACAGCCCCGATGTGATGATGGTCGAGATGCCTGGCGAGGCGGACTCGTGCCTCGATCTCCTCGTGGACGTACCGACCGAGCTGCTCGAGGTCACCTGGTGGCAGGGGCTGCGAGCAGCCGTGTGAAGTCGCGCGGGTCGCGGCGGATGCGGTCGGGCTGATCGCTCGCGGCGCTGGCGGGGCGCTTCGCGACGACGACGTCCGCCGGGTCGCGCAGGAGCTTGAGGCGGCCTTCGGCGACGAGCTGCTCGTCGACGGCGCCGAGGCGGCCCTCGAAGGAGGAGAAGACGGGCGTGCCGAGGGCGACGGCCTCGCGGTTCATCGTGCCGCCCGCGGAGATCACGAGGTCGGCGTAGGCGATCAGCGACTGCGCGTCGATCGCGCGCTCGGGGATCGTGAAGCCGCCGGCCTGTCGCAGCTCGGCGCGCTGCTCGGGCGTGCGCGGCAGCACGACCGCCTGCACGCCGTCCTCGCGCAGCCGCTGCAGCACCGCGCCGAACGTGTCGTGCTCGAAGCGGTGGTAGAGCGAGACGGCGGGCGGGGTGCGCACGACGACGATCGGCTCGGCGGGATCCAGGCTCAGCTCCGCCAGCACCGCGGCGTCCGGCTCGAAGTCGGCGAGGTAGTACTCCTCCTTCAGCCCCGCGTAGCGGTGGAGCTTGCTCGTGGCGCCGTAGCGTGCCAGCCGCTCCGGCGGGATCGCCTCCGGCACGACGACCGCCTGCGCAAGGCGGCAGTTGACCGTGTGCTGGACGGTCGCCCACTCGTAGTCGAACGTCGTGGAGCAGGGGATCCGCAGCAGCGCCGCGGCGACGGTGACGTCGTTGGAGCCGTGGCCGAGCGCGAGCTCGAACGGCCCGTGGCGGCGGGCCCAGCGCACGAGCGCGCCCGAGCGCTGCGCGAGCCCGAGCCCCTTCGCCGCCAGCCTCCCGCCGCGGTGGTGGCCGATCGCCGTGCAGTCGATCCCGAAGCGCTCGCACAGCGCGAGCGTCTGCGCGAAGTCGCGCGCGGTCACGTGCACCTGGTGGCCGTCGGCGCGCAGCACGTCGATCACGGGCCGCATGACGAGCACGTGGGGGGAGTTCGTGAGGTCGATCCAGACGCGCATATGAAGTGAGCGGGGGGCGGTGGGGTGGAGCTGCGGCGGACGGGAGCGAAGACGGAGGCGGACGGAGCGGGCGCGCTACGCAGCGAGCGCCGCGCGCACGGCCGCGGTCACCTCGTCGGCGGCGGCGCGGTCGAGCAGGGGGCTCATCGGGATCGCGAGGTGGCTGCGGGCGAGCGCGTCGGTGACGGGAAGCTCGAGGCCGGCCGGGACCCACGGCGCGAGCGCGGCCTGCCGATGCAGCGGCGTGCGGTAGTAGCCGCGCGCGCCGACGCCGGCCGCGCCGAGCGCAGCCTCCAGCTCGGCGGCACGCTCGTGGCGCACGACGAACAGGTGCCACGCCGGCGAGGCGCCCGCGGTCGCCATCGGCAGCGTCACCAGCTCGCCGAGCCCGGCGTCGGCGTAGTGCGCGGCCGCCGCGCGCCGGCCCTCCGCCCAGCCGTCGAGGGACGGCAGCAGCACGCGCAGGATCGCCGCCTGCAGCTCGTCGAGCCGCGAGTTCCAGCCGATCCGCTCGTACGCGACCTTGTCGCGCGAGCCGTGGAAGCGCAGCACGCGCGCGGCGTCGGCGAGCGCGTCGTCGTCGGTCGCGATCGCGCCCCCGTCGCCGAAGCAGCCGAGGTTCTTCGAGGGGAAGAAGGAGAAGGTGCCGAGCGTGCCGAGCGAGCCGGCGGCACGGGCGGGCGCGGCGGCACCAGCCGGCTCGGCGGCGTGAGCGGCAGCGCCCGGGTCGGCAGCGGGAACGTCGAGCCGCGCGCCCGCCGCTTGCGCCGCGTCCTCGACGACCGGCACGCCAAGCGCCGCGATCTGCGGGATCGGCGCGGGGTTGCCGAACAGGTCCACCGCGATCACGGCTCTCGTGCGCGGCGTCAGCGCGGCGCGCACCGTCTCGGCCGTGACGCAGCCGGTGTCGGCGTCGACGTCGCAGAAGACGGGGACCGCACCGGTCGGCGGGATCGCCTCGGCGCTCGCGTAGAAGGTGAACGACGGCACGACGACCTCGTCGCCCGGGCCGACGCCGAGCGCCTGCAGCGCGATCGTCAGCGCGTCGGTGCCGTTCGCGAGGCCGACGACGTGGCGCACGCCCAGGTAGTCCGCGAGCTCGCGCTCGAACGCCTCGACCTCGGGACCGAGGATGTAGGTGCCGCGATCGAGCACCGCGGCGATGCGTGCGTCGAGCTGTGCGCGCAGCGGCGCGACCGGCGCGACGGTGTCGAAGAGGGGGACGGCCAAGACCGCGCGAACCCTATCGCCGGCTCAGCGGCGCGCCGGGCGAGGCCGTGGGGATGGGGCCCTGCGGCACGAGTCTCGCGCCGTTCCACGTGTAGGTGACCTCGGCCGTGCCGCCGCTCGGGCCATCGATCGCGTCCGACGGTCTGAAGAGGCCGTAGCTGAGCGTGACGCTGTCGCCGCCCTGCGACGCGACCGCGAGCTGTCCGCTCGGGTCCTTCGTGTCGGTGCCGATGAAGGTGTCGCCGACGAAGAAGAACGCCTGCTCGGCGCGGGGGCTGCTCGCGCGGGAGATGCCGAGCAGCACCTTCAGCGGCTGGTCGGGCCGCCAGTCTCTCTCGCCCAGCGGCGCGTAACCGTGCGCGTCGAGCACCTGCTCGGCCGCATGCAGCGACAGCGGCGCGCTCGGATTCGGCGGCGGCGCAGTCGTGCTCGCGCCGGTCGCCGTGGTCCTCGTCGCCGCCGGAGCGGTCACCGTCTTCGTGACCGTCTTCGTGGCCACGGCGGCGCTCGTGGCACCGTCGCCGCCGCCGCAGCCGGCCAGCGCGAGCAGCACCAGGGCAGCGGGCACGAGCGCGAGCAGGATGCGGCGGCGGGACGACACGGATCCGGCGTTCGCCGTCGCGCGCCGTTCTCCTGCCGTGCCCCGCCGGCCGGTGCGCATCGTTACGCTTCTGCCCGTGCTCGTCCTCGCCTCGGTCACCGAGTCGCTCGTCACCTTCGCGACCGACCTCATCGACAAAGCCGGCCTCGCCGGCGTGTTCGTGCTGATGACGCTCGAGAGCGCGTGCATCCCGATCCCCTCCGAGGCGACGATGCTGTTCACCGGCTTCAACGTAGCGAGAGGCCACTACTCGCTGCTCGTCGCGACGCTCGTGGGCGCGAGCGCGAACCTCGTCGGCTCGTGGATCGCCTACGGCGTCGGCTACTTCGGCCGCATCGAGCTCGTCGAGCGCCACGGCAGGAAGCTGCACATCTCGCCCAAGCACCTCGCGACCGCCGACCGCTGGTTCGCAAAGCACGGCGAGGCGACCGTCTTCTTCACGCGCATGATGCCGATCGTGCGCACGTTCATCTCGCTGCCGGCGGGCGTCGCGCGGATGCCGTTCTGGCGCTTCTCGCTGTTCACGTTCCTCGGCTGCCTGCCGTGGGTCTTCGCGCTCACGTTCGTCGGCAAGCAGGCGGGCGCGAACTGGGAGAGCTGGAAGAACCGCCTGCACTACCTCGACTACGCGTTCGCGCTGCTGATCGTGGCGGCGATCGCGTACTACGGCGTGCGCTGGTGGAAGCGTCGCCGCCGCGGCGGCGACGACGACGCCGCCCCGCCGGGCGAGCGCACGTCCGAGCCGGCGGCCGACGTCCCGGCGTGAGCGCGGCGGGCGAGCGGCGCGGGCGGCAGGAGGGCTCGACGTCCCTGCCGCTGCGCGAGGCGCTCGCGCTCGGCGTGCTGCACGGTCCGGCCGAGCTGCTGCCGATCTCCTCCTCCGGCCACGTCGCGCTCGTGCCGTGGCTGGCCGGCTGGCGCTACTGCGAGCTCGACGCGGAGCTGCGCAAGGCGTTCGAGGTCGCGCTGCACGCCGGCACCGCGGCGGCGCTGCTGATCGGGCTGCGGACGGAGGTCGGCGAGACGGCGCGCGGGCTCGACCGGCGGCGACTGACGCTGCTCGTGCTGTCGTTCGCGCCGGCCGGGGCGCTCGCCTTCCTGTTCGAGCGCCCGATCGAGCGCCACCTCGGCACGCCCGCCACGACCGCCGCCGGGCTCGTGCTCGGCGCGCTCGCGATGGCGGCCGCCGACGGCGAGCCGCAGGAGCGCACGCGCGAGACGGCGACCGCGGCCGACGGGCTCGCGCTCGGGATCGGCCAGGCGTGCGCCCTCGTGCCGGGCGTCTCGCGCAACGGCGCGACGCTCGCGGCGGCGCGCTGGCGGCGCTTCACGCGCGAGGACGCGAACGTGCTCTCGCGCCACGCGGCGCTGCCGCTGATCCTCGCGGCGACCGGGCTGAAGGGCGTGCGGCTGTGGAAGCGCGGGCTGCCGCGCGACGTGCACCTGGCGTTCGCGCTCGGCACCGGCGCGTCGTTCGCCTCGACGCTGGCGTCGACGTGGTTGATCCGACAGGTCGAGCGCGACCGTTCGCTGGTGCCGTATGCGGTGTACCGGCTGGGGCTGGCTGGGTTGGTGGCTTGGCGTCTGTGGCGCATGCGGTACGCCGGGGCGCGCGATGCTCCCCCGCGAGAGCCTCTCGTGTGACGGTGCCGGCGCTGCGCTGCGCTGGTGGTGGCCGCAGGGGGCTCTCGCGGGGGACATCGCGCGCCCGGCTGCTCAATCGCTGCGCTCAGGCGCCGATCACCGGAGGGATCGGCATGGCTGTGCGCTCCGACACCCCCGCTTGGCCCCAGCTCGTCCTGCGTGGCGAGCACGGCGGCGTGCACTCGCTTGCGCACGTGAACGACGGGCTCGGCGGGGCGCTCGCTCGGCGGGGCTTCGAGATCGTGCGGTGCGAGCCGCGCAGCGGGCAGCTGCCGCTCGCCTGCCCGACGATCACGCACTGCTGGCCGCCCGACTTCGCGCCTGGCAGCGAGGGGCCGACGATCGCGATCCTCCCGTGGGAGGTCGGCGCGCCGCCGCGCGCGTGGGTCCGCTCGGTGCGCGAGCGCGTCGACCGCGTGTGGGTCCCGAGCGCGTTCGTGCGCGACGGCTACGTGACGGGCGGCATGCCGCCGGGGATCGTCGACGTCGTGCCGAACGGGGTCGATCTCGAGCGCTTCGCGCCGGACGGGCCGGCGCGCGAGCTGCCGGGTCCGGCGGCGGACGGGCGGGCGGGATCCGCATCCGCCGCCTGCACCTTCCTGTTCGTCGGCGGCACGATCTGGCGCAAGGGGATCGACGTGCTGCTGGCCGCGTGGGCGCGCGCGTTCGGGCCGGACGACGACGTGCGGCTCGTCGTGAAGGACTTCGGCGTCGAAAGCTCCTACAAGGGCCAGACGTCCGGCGCCGACGTGCTCGCGCTCGCCGCGCGCACAGACGTCGCGCCGGTGACGTACCTGACGCAGGATCTCCCGGCCGCCGAGCTGCCGGCGCTCTACCGCGCCGCGGACGTCGTCGTGCTGCCCTACCGCGCCGAGGGCTTCTGCCTGCCGGCGCTGGAGGCGATGGCGTGCGGCGTGCCGGTGATCCACACCGCCGCGGGGCCGACGGGCGAGTTCTGCCTGCCCGACGCCGGCTGGGCGCTCACCTCCCGGCGCGTCGCGTTCGAGGCGCGCACCTACGCGGGCCCGACGGCCGGCCCGGCCTGTGCGCTCGAGGTCGACCCCGACGTGCTCGCGGGCGCGCTGCGCGCCGCCTCCGCGGCCGGGCCGGCCGCGCGCGCCGAGCGCGGGGCGCACGCCCGCCGCGCCGCGGAGCGGATGAGCTGGGACGCGGCGGCCGACGTCGCAGCGCAGCGGCTGGCCGAGCTGGGGCGCTGCGCGCCGCCGCGCTGGGCGCGCGGGATCGTGCCGGCGCAGCTCGACGCGCGCGGCACGGCCGTGCTCTACGCGCCCGTCTGGGAGCGGCCGCAGACGTGGCAGCCGGTGCTGCGCGCATGGGCGGCGACGCTGTCGGCCGACGACGACGCGACGCTCGTGCTGGCCGCGCCGCACGGCGAGCGCGACGCGATCGCCCCCGCGGCGCTCGCAGCGCTGGAGGCGAGCGGCCGTCCGGCGGACGCGCTGCCCGACGTCCTGCTGGACGACCCGGTGGCGGACCGCCTCGACGGGCTCGTCGCGCGCTGCGACGCGGTCCTGCTCGACGACGCCGCGCACCCGGGCGCACCCGGCGTCGGGACGACGCACGAGGCGCTCACGCGCCGCACGCTGCGCACGCTCGCAGCGGACCCGCCGGCGCTCGCCGCGTTCGCCGCGCAGCTGCGCGGAGGCAGCGCCGCGACGGCGAGAGCCGCCAGCTCGCTCGCGGCCTGACGGCGCCGGCCACCCGTTTGCCGCGACCGGCGGCCGCGGCAGGCGCGGGTGCGAAACCGACCCGTGCGTCGGCGCGGGCGAAGGTGAGCGCTCCGACCAAGGGGGGACGGCCGGAGCGCTCGGGTCCTCCCCCGCCGCCGGATGGTGCTCGGCGACGAAGGGGCGCTGGGGACGCGATCGGTCGAAGGGGGATCCCCCGCCTTGGCGTTCCCACTGCGACATTACCGAAGATCCAACTGAATGGTGGGGATTTCCACCACCATCGTGGCTGGTATAGCGACGATCGGTTGGGCAGGGTCCCGGACCCATGCCGGAACCCGACCCCCGCCTCGTCGCGCTCGGTCGCGCGCTGCGCAAGGCGCGCCGCGACCGCGACCTGTCGCAGGAGGCCGTCGGACAGCGTGCCGGCATGCACCCGAATCACGTCGGGACGATCGAGCGCGGCACGAAGGACCTGCGCGCCACGACCCTCCTGCGACTGGTCGAGGCGCTCGACATGTCGCCCGCCGAGCTGTTCTCCGACTACGCGCTCCCGGGCGAGGAGCCGGCGGAGGCCGCAGGGCCGGGCGGCGCCTGACGCGCCGGAGCGCTCAGCGGTCGCTCAGCTCGCGCCGCAGGACCTTGCCGGTCGGGTTGCGGGGGATCGCGCCGAGGAAGGCGATCTCGCGCGGGAGCTTGTAGCGGGCGAGGCGCTCGCGCAGGTAGGCGGTCAGCTCCTCCTCGGCGACCTGCTCGCCGTCGCGCGGGACGACGAACGCGCGCAGGCGCTGACCGAAGTCGGGGTCCTCGACGCCGATCACGGCCGCGTCGGCGAGGCGCGGGTGGCCGGCGAGCACGTCCTCGACCTCCTGCGGGAAGACGTTCTCGCCGCCCGACAGGATCATGTCGTCCTCGCGCCCGTCGACGAACAGGCGGCCGTCAGCGTCGAGGTGGCCGAGGTCGCCGATGCTCATGAGCCCGTCGACGACCTCGCGCGAGCCGCCACCGGTGTAGCCGTCGAACACGAGCCCGCTGCCGACGAAGACGGTCCCGACCGTGCCGGGCGCGACCGGCCGGCGATCGGCGCCGAGCACGCGCAGCGTCGTGCCGCGCGGCGGCCGGCCGACGGTGCCGGGCGCCGCGCGCAGGTCGGCCGGGCCGGCGAGCGACGCGAGGCCGGTCTCGGTCGAGCCGTAGAGGTCGAACAGGAGATCGCCGAAGGCGTCCATGAAGGCGGTCGCGACGTCGGGCGCGAGCGGCGCGCCGGCGGATGCGACGCCGCGCAGCGACGTGAGGTCGTGGCGGGCGCGCTCCGCGGCCGGAAGCCCGAGGACCCGCTGCAGCATCAGCGGCACGCCGACGAGATGGGTCGCGCGGTGGGCGGCGATCGCCTCCAGCGCCCACTGCGGGTCGAAGCGGCGCCGCAGCACGACCGGCGCACCGATGAACAGCGCGACGCCGAGGAACGCGAGCCCGAAGCCGTGGAAGACCGGCGGGCCGATCACGATCGGGTCGCGCGCGCGGGGCTTCACCTGCTCCAGCAGCGACGTGAGCGGGCCGAGCACGGCCGAGGCCGACGGCTGGCGCGCCGCCCCCTTCGGGGCGCCGGTCGTGCCGGAGCTGAGGATCACGAGCCGGCCGGGGGTCGGGGGCGCGGGAAGCTTCGGTGCGGCCAAGGCAGCCAGGGCATCGAGGGTGGTCGAGGCGGTGGCGACTGGACCGGGGGACGCGTCGGGCTCGTCGTGCCACGCGAGCACACGTGCGCCGCGCGCGCCGGCGGCGTCGAGCGCAGGCCCGAACTCCGCATCGTGGACGATCGCCGCGGGATCGTGCGGCGCGAGCGCCTGCACGAGCTGCGGGCCAGGGAAGTCCGTGTTGAGCAGCAGCAGGTCCGCGCCGAGCCGCGAGGCGGTCAGCATCGCCTCGACGAAGCCGCGGTGGTTGCGGCACATGACCGCGAGCGCGCGGTCCGGCCCGACGCCGTGCTCGGCGCGCAGGCCGGCCGCGATCCGCTCGGCGCGCTCGTTGAGCTGCGCGTAGCCGATCGAGCCCCGCTCGTCGATCACCGCGATGCCGTGCGGGTCGCGCGCGGCGCTGACGGCGCAGCCGCCCGCGGCGCCGAGCCCGAACGTGCGGGCGGCGCCGAGCGCCTGCAGCGCCCGCGCGGGCGGCAGCGCCTTCAACGCCCCGGCAGACGCGAGCGCCCGCACCGCCGGCAGCGCCAGCCCCGCGACCGCGCGCGCCTCGCCAAACCGCGAGGAGCCGATCACCACCGGTCCACCCCGAGCCGCGTGAATCGCGCCCCGCTGGGCGGGGTCTGGTTAACGGGGCTCATCTGGTGTGTCCGTTCTGCGACGTGCCGCCAGCCGTGAAGCGGTGCGCGTAGAGCCGCACGAGCGCGTCGCTCGTGCCGCGGGCGGCGGTGTCGATCAAGGCGGCCGCGGACGCCCACCACGGTGCGATCGCCGGAGGCCGATCCACGATCGCGTGGCAGACGAGCCCGGCGGCGTCGTCGGCCGACAGCCCCGGGACGAGCCTGAAGTCGTCCGTCGGCGCGCTCATGCGCGTGTGGACCAAGGTCATGTACACGGACGTCGCGGTGATGCCGTCGTCGTGCGCCTCGGCGGCGACGGCGCGCAGCCACACGTCGAAGGCGGACTTCGACGCCTGGTAGGCCGACCAGCGCGGCGTCGGCGGCAGCAGCACGCCGACCGTGGACACGTTGACGAGGTGGCCGCTGCCCCGCTCGCGCATCGCCGGCAGCAGCGCGAGCAGCAGCCGCACCGGGCCGAGGTAGTTGACGTCGGCGGTGCGCGTGAAGTCGTGGAAGCGGTCGTAGGAGCGATCGATCGCGCGCCGGATCGACTTCCCGGCGTTGCTCACGACGACGTCGGGCGGACCGTGCTCGGCGAGGATCCGCTCCGCGAGCGCCGGCACCGCGCCCTCGACGTCGCTGAGGTCGGCCGGGCAGGCGACCGCCGAGCCGCCGTCCTCGCACAGCTGCTCGGCCAGCTCCTCGAGCACGTCGGCCGAGCGCGCGACGAGCAGCACCGTCGCGCCCGCCTCGGCGAGCTGGATCGCCGTGCGGCGGCCGATCCCGTGCGAGGCGCCCGTCACGAGCACGACCTTTCCTGCGACGTGCTCGCGCAGCTTCGCGGCGCTCGGAGCGCCGCCGGGGTTCACCACGCGCGAGGCGACCCGTCGCGCCAACCCCAAAACGGCGTTATGGTCTTGAATCTTGTTCAAGAACGGTGACACTAGCGCGACGAACGATGTGCGCGTGGCGATCATCGGCGGCGGCCTCAGCGGCATCGGCGCGACCGTGATGCTGCGTCGCGCGGGGATCGGCGACGTCGTCGTGCTCGAGCGCGCCGACGACGTCGGCGGCACGTGGCGGGACAACACGTACCCAGGCTGCGCGTGCGACGTGCCCTCCGCGCTGTACTCGTTCTCGTTCGCGCCGAACCCGGCCTGGGGCCGCCTGTACGCCACCCAGCCGGAGATCCAGGCCTACGCGCAGCGCGTCGCGCGCGAGCACGGGGTGACCGAGCACGTCGTGACGGGCGCCGACGTGCTCGACGCGCGCTGGGACGACGAGGCCCAGCGCTGGCGGATCGCGACGACGAAGGGCGACTGGACCGCGCGGGCGATCATCTCCGCGACCGGTCCCTGGAGCGAGCCCGTCCTCCCGCAGGTCCCCGGGCTCGACACGTTCGCGGGCACGGTCTTCCACTCCTCGCGCTGGAACCACGACCACGACCTCGACGGCGCGCGCGTCGCGGTGATCGGCACGGGCGCCTCGGCCGTCCAGTTCGTGCCGAAGATCCAGCCGCGCGTCGAGCGGATGAACGTCTTCCAGCGCACGGCGCAGTGGGTCCTGCCGAAGCTCGACCGCAACGTCACGGCGCTCGAGCAGGCGCTCTATCGCCGCGCGCCGCTGACGCAGCGCGCGCTGCGCGAGGGGATGTACTACACGTTCGAGCTGGCCGGCTTCGCCGAGCGCAACCCGCGCGCGATCGGCGGCTTCCAGCGGATCGCCCACCGGCACCTGCGCCGCTCGGTGCAGGACCCCGCGCTGCGCACGGCGCTGACGCCCGACCACACGCTCGGCTGCAAGCGGATCCTCTTCTCGAACGAGTGGTACCGCGCGCTCACGCGGCCGAACGTCGAGCTGGTGCCGCACGCGGTCACCGAGGTGCGGCCGGGAGGCGTCGTGAGCGCCGACGGCGTCGAGCGCGCCGCCGACACGCTGATCCTCGGCACCGGCTTCACGATCACCGAGCTGCCGATCGCCGCGCGCGTGCGCGGGCGCGAGGGGCACACGCTGGACGACGTCTGGGACGGCAGCCCGACCGGCTACCTCGGCACGGTCGTGTCCGGCTTCCCCAACCTCTTCATGGTGCTGGGACCGAACGTCGGCAACGGCCACACGTCGGCGACGGTGCTGATCGAGCTGCAGGTCCAGTTCGCGATCGACACGCTGAAGCGGATGGAGCGCGACGGGCTCGCGAGCGCCGACGTGCGCCCGGCCGTGCAGCAGGCGTTCAACGAGGAGGTCCAGCGGCGCCTGCGCGGCACCGTCTGGAACGCGGGCGGCTGCCGCAGCTACTACCTCGACCGCAACGGCCGCAACAGCACGATCTTCCCCGGCTCGACGCTCGAGCTGCGGCGGCGGATGCGGTTCGAGCCGCGGGACTACTCGCTGGTGACGTCGCCCGCAGCCGGCTCGCTTGCGACCGCCGGAGGACGAGACCCGCTCTGATCCGCGCCGCGCCGGGCGATGGGCGAGAATGCCACGGTGAGCGATTCCTACGCAGCCGCCGGCGTCGACATCGCCGAGGCGGACGAGGGCGTCCGCGCGCTCGTCGAGGTGCTGCGGACGATCGACCCGGGGCGGCCGTCGGCGTCGGTGCTCGGCTCCGGTCACTACGCGAACGTGCTGCGCGTCGCGCCGAACCTCGGGATCGCCGTGTGCGCAGACGGCGTCGGCTCGAAGGTGATCGTCGCCGAGCAGACGGGCCGCTACGACACGGTCGGGATCGACTGCATCGCGATGAACGTCAACGACGTCATCTGCGTCGGCGCCGAGCCGCTGGCGGTGCTCGACTACCTCGCGGTCGAGCAGGCCGACCCTGGGGTGCTGCGCGACATCGCGCTCGGCCTCAAGCGCGGCGCCGAGGACGCGGGCGTCGAGATCCCCGGCGGCGAGCTGGCGCAGCTCCCCGAGCTGATCAAGGGCCACCCGTCGCCGAACGGCTTCGACCTCACCGGCGCCTGCTTCGGCACCGTCGCGCTCGACGCGATCGTCACCGGCGACGCGGTCGCGCCCGGCGACGCGCTGATCGGCCTGCCGGCCTCCGGCGTCCACTCGAACGGCCTCACGCTCGCGCGGCGCGCGCTGCTGGACGACGGCGGGCTTGCGCTCGACGACAGGCCGGCCGAGCTGGGCGGCGCCTCGGTCGCCGACGTGCTGCTGGAGCCGACGATCATCTACGTGCGCGCGGTGCTGGAGCTGCTGCGCAGCGACGTGCCGGTGCACGGGCTCGCGCACATCACCGGCGGCGGCGTGCTGAACCTGCTGCGGCTCGGTGGCGGCGACGACGGCGTCGGCTACGAGATCGACGCCCCGCTGCCCGTCCTGCCGGTGTTCGAGCTGATCGCGCGCTGTGGCGCCGTCGCGGCGGCGGAGATGCAGAAGGTCTTCAACATGGGCTGCGGCTTCGTCGCGATCGTGCCGCAGGACGCCGCCGGCGCCGCGGTCGCGTTGCTCGGCGCGCGGCACCCGGGCACGGCGCGGATCGGCGCCGTCACCGCCGCGACCGGCCGCGTCGCGCTCCCCGGGCTCGGGCTCGCGGGCGACGCGAGCGGCCTCGCGCCGGTCGCCTAGTCGCGCCGGCTCGGCCCGCCGCGCGGGTGGTCGACGGCCGCGTCGCGCAGGAGACGCCGCGCGCTCGTCGTACCCCGGAAGCTGGAGGGCCGTCCGGCCCCGCCACCGTCTTCCAGGAGGAGTTCATGAGCAGCGTGGAGTTCGTCGTCATCGAAGAGCCAGAGCCGCGCGGGATCGCGGCGTTCGTCGCCGAGACGATCGGCACGTTCCTGCTCGTCTTCTTCATCTGCGGCTTCATCTCGGTCTCGTCCGCCGGCGGGTTCGACCTCGCCGGCCTCGCGCTCACGCACGCGTTCGCGCTGATGGTGCTGATCTACACGCTCGGCGGCACGTCGGGCGGGCACTTCAACCCCGCGGTGACGCTCGCGCTGTGGTCGATCAAGAAGATCTCGGCGCCCAATGCGATCGTCTACGTGATCTGCCAGTGCATCGGCGGGATCCTCGGCGCGCTCGTCGTGCTGCTGCTGTTCAAGGACGTCGGCAAGGCCGTCGACTACGGCGCGACGGCGATCCACGGCCACATCCTCCACAACGGCTCGGTGTGGCTCGCGCTGATCGCCGAGGCGCTCGGCACGTTCATGCTGATGTGGGCGATCATGGGCCTCGCGGTCAACCCGCGCGGTGAGGCAGCGCTCGCGGGCCTCGGGATCGGCGCGGCGCTCGGCGTCGCGGTGATGATCTTCGGCCCCGCGACGGGCGCCGGCCTCAACCCCGCCCGCTGGCTCGGCCCGGCTGTCGCGTCCGGCAGATTCGACGACGCGTGGCTGTACGTCGTCGGGCCGCTCGTCGGCGCCGTCGCCGCCGCGCTCACGTACCGCTGGTTCGTGCTCGACGAGCGCGGCCTGATCGGGCGGAAGCCGAAGGAGGAGCTGCCCGGGTAAGCAGCTGGGACACGATCGAGGCAGGCTTCAGGCGGCGCCCTCCGGGGCGCCGCCTTCAGTAGGTGACCGTGCCGGTGAGCTGGACGCGTGCGCGGCTGCCGTCGGGCTTCGCGCGCCCGGTGACCTGCAGCCCACGGCCGTGGACGCTCGCGAATCTGCCGCTGCCGCTGACGATCGCAGCGGTCCCGCGAAGGCCCCAGTACGGCGAGCTGCCGACGATCGGGATCGCGAGGCCTCTGCCGACGATCGTGCCGCCGGCGAGCGTGGCCGTGAAGTCGACGACGACGCCCTTCGACGTGATTCTCGCCTCGAGCGAGATCGTGCCGTCGAACGTGCCTGTCACGGTCCCCTGCTGGAAGTAGTGCGCCGGGCTTGCCTTGTCGGCGAGCGTCACGACCGCCAGCTCGCTGAGCGGCGTCCCGGCCGGCTGCGGGGCGGCCTTCGCGGGCGCCTGGTGCGGTGCGGTCGTGGTCGCCGGGGCGGCTGCGTGGGCGGGTGACGTGGCCGGTTGCGACTGTGGCGCGGGCTGCGGCTGCGTGGTGGTGACGGCGCGTTGTCGCTGTCGCTGCTGCGCGGTCGGCGCCGGCGTCGCAGCGGTCGTGCGCGGCGCGCCGGTGGTCGCAGCGGGCTGCGCGGTCGTCGCAGGGGCAGACGCGGCGTCCGTCGGCGTCGCCGCGGGCTGGCCCGTGGTCCCCCCGCCGCACGCCGCGAGCGTCAGCGTCAGCGCGGCGAGCAACGCGAGAAACGGTGGCGTCTGCGAGGCCACCCGCCCAGCCTATAACGGGGCTCGAGCGCTGTCGAACGCCGGCGTACGGATGAGGTCGCTCGCGCGACCGGCCCGCCGCGGGTCGCCCCGCAGACGGTCAGAGCTCGATCGCCGACTCGCGGATCGCGATCGCGACGGCGTGCGCGCGGCTCGACGCCTCGAGCTTGCGCATCACGTTGCGCATGTGCGTGCGCACGGTGTGCGGACTGAGCGACAGCGCCTCCGCGGTCGCCTCCGTCGAGCCGCCGTCGGCGACGAGCGCGAGCACGCGCAGCTCGGAGCCCGACAGCGCCGACGTGCGGCGCGTCTCGCGCGGGAGCAGCCGCGCCGGTTCCGGCGCAGCTGCCGGCGCCTCGTCGTCGTGCTCCTCGAACCACAGGCCGCCCGCGGCGACGGCGCGCAGCGCGGCGGCCAGCTCGCGGATCGAACGGCGCTTCGCGATGAGCCCCGCGGCGCCCGCATGCACGGCGATCTCGGCGCGCTCGCGAATGCCGCCGTCGGCATAGAGCACGACGGCGCTGCGCAGGCCGCGGCGCACGAGCCGCCGCGCCAGCGCGATCCCGTCGACGTCGGGGAGGTCGACGGCGACGAGCGCGATGTCGGGCTCGTGGCGCGCGATGAGCGCCTCGCCGCCTGCCCCCGTCGAGGCGCCGCCGAGCACCGCCAGGCCCTCGGGCGGCAGCAGCAGCGAGAGGCCTTCACGCACGGGAGGGTGCGGGTCGACGATCACGACGCTCGTCGCCACGGCCGTCGGCAGCACGCCGTCTGCGGGCACCGCGAGTCGGGGCCCGGCGGGAAGGCGCGGAGCCGCCGCCGCCGGGTGGCGGCCGCCGAGCGCAGGATCGGATTCGTGGTCGAGCAATGACACGGGGGCAGGTATTCGGCGTTGATTGATCAACTCATTCGAACGTAACCCAGTGCATCAGAAAAAACATGCACATTGCGGGAAACTCTGTCGGAGGAATTGCCTTCCAAGGTCTGGATCCTCCCACCGGGAAGGATCTGCTCGACGATCCCGACGTGCTCGTTGAAGACGACCAGGTCGCCGGGGCGCGGCACGACGCCCGGCCCGTTCGGCATCGCACGGCCGGCGCGCTGCGCCCACGCGTAGAGCGCGTCCACGGAGCCGAAGCCCTCGCCGTGGTCGCCCAGCGGGGTGCCGGCCTGGCGCGCGGCCCACGAGACGAAGTAGGCGCACCACGGACCGACGCCGCTGCCGGCCGTGGCCGTGCGGTACTGCGCGATCCGCGGCGAGTCGTTCGAGCCGGGCGGCTGCTCGGACTGACCGACCTCGGCGCCGGCGATCGCGCAGATCGCGTTCGCCGGCGCGGCGCCGCCGGACCCGGGCACGTAGCCGGGCGGCAGCGCGCCCTGCAGGGCGCTCGCGAACGAGCCGTTGACGCCGACGCCGGCCGTGGCGGCGACGGCACTCGGGGTGGACGGCGCGGCGGCTCCCCCGACGGCGGCGGACGCGGCTGACGCGTCCGGCGGCACGAGCGCGCGCTCGATCTGGTCGATGCGGGCGAGGGCGAGCGGGAGCGACATCGTCCTCAGTAATCGGACGCGCGCCCCGCAGCTTGACTGCGGACGCGCGGATCGGACGCAGAGCCGAGGCGGGTGGCTCGCGCCACCCGCCTCGTTCCACTCCGTCCCCTCAGACGGGGCGGCGCCGGCTGCGACTACCGCAGCAGGGACAGGACCTGCTGCGGCGCCTGCTGCGCCTGGGCGAGCATCGCGGTGCCCGCCTGAACCAGGATGTTGTTCTTCGTGAAGTTGACCATCTCGGAAGCCATGTCCACGTCGCGGATGCGGCTCTCGGAGGCGGTCAGGTTCTCCTGGTACGTCGTGAGGTTGTTGTAGGTGTGCTCGAGGCGGTTCTGCACCGCACCGAACGTCGCCCGCTGCTGGGAGACGCTGTCGATCGCTCTGTCGACGTCCGCGAGGACCGTCGAAGAGGTGATGTCGATCGTGCCGACGGCCGAGCCGAGGCTCACCGTCGAGACGGAGATGACCTCTCTGTCGTTGGCGCCGACCTGGAACGAGATCGACTGCGCCGAGTCGAGCAGGTGGATGTTGTTGAACTGGGCGGTCGTGCCGATACGCTCGATCTCCTGCGTGAGCTGGGAGACCTCGGAGTTGATCGCCGATCTGTCCGACGTCGAGAGCGTGCCGTTCTGGTACTGCACGGCCAGCTCGCGGACGCGCTGGAGCATCGAGTGCACCTCGGTCAGCGAACCCTCAGCCGTCTGGACGAGCGAGATGCCGTCCTGGACGTTGCGCCCGGCCTGGTCGAGGCCGCCGATCTGACCGCGCAGCTTCTCGCTGATCGCGAGGCCGGCGGCGTCGTCCGCAGCACGGTTGATGCGGAAGCCGGAGCTCAGGCGCTCCATCGATCTCGCGACCATGCTGCTGGTGTGCACCAGGTTGCGGTGCGCGTTGAACGCCTCGACGTTCGTGTTGATGCGAAGGGACATGCGTGCATCTCCTTGATGTCGTCCCAGGGCGACTCCATGTCACCCAGTGTTGACCCGGTCATCGGCATCCGGGCGAGAAGCTTGAGCGCGGCCTACGAAGCGTCGGCGCGCTGCGCCGCGGCGGCGGCCGCGCGGCGGGCGGACTCGGCGGCGCGGTGGCTGCGCACGGCGCGCAGCTCGGCGACGACGAGATGGCGCCAGACGATCACCGCGCAACCCCACGTGGCGAGGTAGACGACGACGCCGCCGGCGAGCGCGCGCGCCAGCGTGTCGGCGATCGGGGCGCCCGCGCGCCACGACAGCAGCGCGACGAGCAGGAAGCCGGCGAGCCCGCCCCACGCCTTCGCACGGGCGACCTGGGCGCCGGCGCGCGGGTGGTTCGCGACGCTCGGGAGCGCGGCCTCGCCGCCGCCGCCCTTGCGTCTGCCGGCCTTGGCCTTCGCGCTGGCCTTCGTCTTGGCGCTGGCGCCCTTCTTCGCGCCCTGCTCGGCGTCGCCGCCGGCCTTCGCCTCCCGCTTCGCCATGACCGCTCCTACAGCTCCCCGTCGCGGGTGCGCTGGCGGGCGATCCGCTCCTGCTCGAAGACGAAGCGCACGAGCTGACGGCGTGCGTCGCGGTCGATCTCCTCGATCGCGATGCCGCGCTGCCCGTCGTCGCCGATGCGCGCGACGCGCCCGCGGCCGGCGATCGGCGGCTCGCCCTCCGTGAAGGTCGCGCGGAAGGCGACCGCGTCGCCGACCGCAAGCGCGGGCTCGGCTCCCGCCAGCCCGGAGGCGAGCATCCCGTTGCCGCTGACGTTGACGGTCAGCCCCTCGACCCACTCGCCCGACATGCCGTCCTCGCCGATCCGCGCGAGCGCGAGCGGCCGCACGACGCGCACGCGCACGAAGTCGCGCCGCTGGACGATGTCGACGGCGCCCTCGTGGTGGAAGCGCACGAGGTCCTTCGACGCGACGGTCCCTCTGCCTTCGAGCCGCACGAGCCCGCGCGGCCCCGGGAACTCGACGACCATCGGCGAGGCGTCGCCGAGCGTCAGCGGGTGGCGCGTGTCGATCATCATCAGCACGACGACGATCTCCTCGTCGGTCACGCGCGAGACGCGCCCGCGGAACTGCTCGCGGGTCGGCAGCGTGATGACGACGTCCTGGCGCAGCTCCGGCAGCGGCGGCGCGACGGCGGTGCCGGTCGTGGCGCTCATGGCAGCAGGCGCTCGGCGAGCGCGGTCGCGTCGGCGGGGGCGATCGTGGGGCCGGCTGCGTCGAGCACGTACGCGAGCGGCAGGCGCGTCGTGCAGGCGAGCTCGATCGCGGCGCCGGGAGGGGAGGTCGGGTGCTCGCAGGCGAGCGCGACCCCGGTCGGCGCGAGCGGCGCGAGGCGCTCGTGGAGCGCTCTCGCCGACGGCAGGTCGAGGTCGGCCGGGAGGACGATCAGCGTCTCGTCCAGCTCGACCGCGGCGACGCGCGCTGCGAGCGCCTCGACCTCGTGGCGGTCGGATGCGATCGGCGGCAGGTCGAGCGCGAGGACCGCGCCGGGGTTGCCGCGCTCGAGCCGCGTGCGCGCCTGCTCGACGGTCGCGACGGCGAGCGCGCGCCGGCCGGCTCGCACGTAGGCGGTCGCGAGCGCATCGGCGCAGCTCGTCGAGCCGGGGCCGGCGAACGCGACGGCCAGCCCGCCGGCGCGGTGCGGCATGCTCGTCGGGATGCGGCGGGCGAGCGCGCGGCGGGTCGCCGTGCGCAGGTCGCCGCGCGTGAACGGCAGCTCGTGCGCCTCGGCGTCGGCGAGCAGCCGCTCCGCGAAGCTGGCGCTCATGCCGGCCTGCTGCAGCTCGGCGGCGAGCTGCCGCGCGGGGTCGGCCGCGAGGGGAGGGGCGGACGGCGCGACGGCGGGCACGGGCTCGCGGGCGGGCGTCGGCTCGGCGGCGGGCAGCCCGGCGGCGGGCAGCCCGGCCGGCTCCGGGTTTGCCGGCTCGGACGCGCCGACCGGCGGCGCGAAGGCGGCGGCGGTGACGACCGGGTCGGCGTGGGCCTCGGCGTCGGCGAGCAGGCGGGCGAACGACTCGGGCGTCTCCGGCGGCTGCTCGTCGTAGACGTCGACGCGGGGATGGCGGTGGGGGGATGGGTGGGCGGGACCCCCCTTCGCGTCGACCTCGACGAAGCGCTGCTGGAAGAAGCCGCCGACGCCGCCCATCAGGCCGTCGCGCTGGCGCACGACGACTGCGTCGGGGCCGAGCTGCTCGCGGATCTGCGGCAGCAGCTCCTCCAGCGTTCTGCCGCGGAACGTGCGGACGCCGGGCTCGGCCGGGCGGCGCGCGGGCGGCGCGTCCGCGAGCGGAGCGGCGAGCGCGACGCCGGGCGCCGGCGCGTCCGCGATCGTCGGCGGCGCGTCCACGGGCGGGGTGGCCGGGGCTTCGTCCAAGCTCGTCGTGCTCATCCGTCGATCACTCCAATCGTCTCAACGCTGATGCCGGGCGCGATCTCGTTGTAGGAGCACACGGCGAGCTGCGGGATCGCCTGCTCCACGAGCCGCCGCAGGTGGCGGCGCACGCGCGCCGAGCAGAGCAGCACCGGCCGGCTGCCCCGCGCGACGCCATGCTCCATCTGTGTTCGCAATGAAGACACCAAAGCCTGCGCGCGAGTCGGATCCATCGCGAGGTACTCGCCGTCGGAGGTCTGCGCGATCGCCGACGCGACCTCCTGCTCGACGGCCGGATCCAACGCGATCGCGCGCAGCCGCTGATCCCCGTCGACGTGCGGTGCGGTGATCGTGCGCCCGAGCGCCTGGCGCGCGTACTCGGCCAGCAGCGCCGGGTCGCGCGTGACGCGCGCCTTGTCGCCGACCGCCTCGACGATCGCGCCGAGGTCGCGGATCGAGACGCCCTCCGCGAGCAGCGCCTGCAGCACGCGCTGGATCTCGCCGAGCGTCAGCACGTCCGGCACGACCTCCTCCACGACGGCCGCGTTCGACTCCTTCAGCTGCTCCAGCAGCTGTCTGACGTCCTGGCGCGACAGCAGGTCGGCGGCGTGCGCGCGGATCGTCTCCGTCAGGTGCGTGACGATCACCGACTCGCCGTCGACGACCGTGAAGCCGAGCGCTTCCGCCTCCGCGCGCTGGCCGTCCGACACCCACGTCGCGGGCAGGCCGAACGCCGGCTCGGTCGTCGGCACGCCGCCGGTGAGCTGGCCGACCGCGTCGCCCGGGTCCATCGCGAGCTGGTGGCCGGCCATCAGGCGCCCGCGCGCGACGTCCATGCCGCGCACCTTCAGCACGTACTCGTGCGAGTCGAGCCCCAGCTCGTCGTGGATGCGGACCGGCGGGATCACCATCCCGAGGTCGGTCGCGATCTGGCGGCGGATCACCGACACGCGCGACAGCAGCGTGCCGCCGGCGCCGGCGTCCACGAGCGGGACGAGGCCGAAGCCGATCGCCAGCTCGAGCGGGTCGAGCGACAGCGCTTCGAGCGCGGCGTCGCGCGGCGTCGGGACGGCGGTGCCCTCGGCGTCGGCGAGGGCTGCCGCCGAACCGCCGCCCGCCCCCCCCTCCGGCGCGAGCGGCCCGCCGTCGCGCATCGCCCAGCCGAGCGCGAGGAAGGCGCCGCCGATCAGCAGGAACGGCAGCTTCGGCAGCCCCGGCACGAGCGCGAAGCAGCAGATCACGCCGCCGGCGACCATCGGCGCCTTGCGCTGGCCGATGATCTGGCCCGCGATGTCGGAGCCGAGGTCGGTGTCGGAGGCGGCGCGGGTGACGATGATGCCGGTCGCGACCGAGATCAGCAGCGCGGGGATCTGCGCCGCGAGGCCGTCGCCGACGGTCAGCAGGCTGAAGTGCTGGATCGCCTGACTGAAGGGCATGTGCTGCTGCAGCACGCCGACGACGATCCCGCCGACCAGGTTGATCACCACGATCAGCACGGCCGCCATCGCGTCGCCCTTGACGAACTTCGAGGCGCCGTCCATCGCGCCGTAGAAGTCCGCCTCCCGCGCGATCTCGGCCCGGCGGTTGCGGGCCTCCTCGTCGGTGATCAGGCCGGCGTTGAGGTCGGCGTCGATCGCCATCTGCTTGCCCGGCATCGCGTCGAGCGTGAAGCGCGCGCCGACCTCGGCGACGCGGCCGGCGCCGTTCGTGACGACGACGAACTGGATCACGATCAGGATCAGGAAGATCACGAGCCCGACGACGACGTTGCCGCCGACGACGAAGTGGCCGAAGGCGGCGACGACGCCGCCCGCGTCGCCCGTCGTGAGGATCAGGCGCGTCACGGAGACGTTGATCGCCAGCCGGAACATCGTCGTCAGCAGCAGCAGCGACGGGAACGACGCGAAGTCGAGCGCGCGGTTGAGGTAAAGCGTCGCGACGACGATCGCGAGGCCGCACGAGATGTTGAGCGTGATGAAGAGGTCGAGCAGCACCGCCGGCAGCGGGATCACGAGCATCGTCACGATCAGGACGACGCCGAGCGCGGCAAGCAGGTCCATGTGGGCCATCAGCTTGCGCAGCATCGGCGCGGCGCCGGCGCCGGCGGGTCTTGCAGCGATGACGCTCATCAGGCGGTCCTCCTCCGCGCGACGCGGTAGACGTAGGCGAGCACCTGCGCAACCGCCTGGTAGAGCTCCTCGGGCACGATCTGGCCGATCTCCATCGCTGCGTGCAGCGAGCGCGCGAGCGGTCTGTCCTCGACGACCGGCACGTCGTGCTCCTCCGCGAGTCTGCGGATCTGCAGCGCGATCAGGTCCTGGCCCTTCGCGACGCACTCGGGCGCCGGGCGCGTGCCGTCGTACTTGAGCGCGACGGCGAAGTGGGTCGGGTTGACGACGACGACGTCGGCCTGCGGGACGGCGGCCATCATGCGGGCGCGTGCGGCCTGCAGCTGGCGGCGCCGCAGCGCGCCCTTCACCTCCGCGGGCAGCGAGTGCTGCTTGAATTCCTCCTTGACCTCCTCCTTGGTCATGCGCAGCGACTTCTCGCGGCTCCAGCGCTGGTAGGCGTAGTCGATGGCGGCGATCAGCAGGTAGGCGAGCGCCGCGCGCTGGGCGATCGCGAAGACCATCTTCGACAGCATCGCGCCGAGCGCCGCCGGGTTCGAGCCCACCGTCGCGCTCAGCTCGGCGAGCCGCGGGATCAGCGCCAGCGCGACGATCACCCCGACGACGCTCACCTTCGCGAGCGACTTCGCGGTCTCGAAGAAGATTCTCGTGCCGAAGACGTTTCTCGCCCCGGTCATCGGGTTGAGCCGCTTCGGGTCGGGCTTGAGCGCGTGCGTGCTCGGCTTGATCCCCGTCTGCACGACGTTCGCGAGCACGCCCGCGGCCAGGCAGACGCCGGCGACCGGTGCGATGCCGAGCAGCAGGCTGCGGATCGTGGAGGTGAACAGCGCGCCGAGCCCGGCGCCCGTCATCAGCTGCTGCGGGTGCGCGACGTTCGCGAGCCCGTCGCGCAGCGCACCCTCCGCCGCGGCGACCGTGTGCGGCGCCAGCAGCGAGATCGCGAGCAGGCTGGCGAGCAGCACGACGGCCCCGTTGAGGTCGGTGCTCTTGGCGACCTGACCTCTCCTGCGCGCCTCCTCACGGCGCTTGGGCGTTGCTCTCTCGGTCTTGTCGTCGGCCATCGGGCTACGCCAGCTTGATCGTCTGGAGCGCCTGGGCGACGCTGAGTTGGAGCTGGTCCGAGATCCAGCCGGAGACGAACGGCAGGGACGCGCCGACGACGAGCAGGCCGACGACGACCTTGATCGGGAAGCCGACCGCGAAGACGTTCAGCTGCGGCACGACGCGCGTGACGACGCCGAAGGCGACGTCGGTGATGACGCATGCCAGCAGCACCGGCGCGGCGACCTCGAGCGCGGACGCGAAGATCGTCGTGAACGTCGCGACGACGCCGGTCGCGAGCGAGGCGATGTCGGGCGCGGCCGTGAGCGGGACGAGCTCGAACGTGCGCGCGAGCCCGCCGACGACCCAGCTCAAGCCGTCGATCACGACGAAGACGGCGAGCGCGACGAGCCCGTAGAGCTGCGTCAGGACGGCCGACTGGTTGCCGCTGAGCGGGTCGACGATCGAGCCGAAGGAGAAGCCGACGAGCATGTCGAGCAGCGATCCGGCGGTCGTGACGGCCGCGAACAGCAGCGAGATCGAGAGCGCGAAGGCGAGCCCGACGAGCAGCTCCTTCAGCACGAGGCCGAACAGCGCGAGGACGTCGTTCGGCAGGTGCTGGCCGTGCATCGCGATCGGGGCGAGCCCGACCGCGAGCGCGCAGGCGACGACCGTGCGCACGCGCAGCGGGATCTGTCTCGAGCTGAACAGCGGCGCGATCGCGAACAGCGGGCTGACGCGCGCGAGCACGAGGATGAAGCCGGCGCTCTGGACGCCGCCGAGCTGGGCGAGCAGCTGGTTGAGCGGGCTCACCGCGGATCAGCCTCCACCCACGAGCGCCGGGATCGAGCGGTACAGCTCTGCGGTGTAGCCGAGCAGCTGGCCGAGCATCCACGGGCCGGCGATCACGATCACGGCCGCGACGCCGACGATCTTCGGGATGAACGACAGCGACTGCTCCTGGATCTGCGTGACGGCCTGGAAGACGGACACGATCAGGCCGATCGCGAGGCCGACGAGCATCAGCGGCCCGCCGACCTTCATCGCGAGCTCCATCACCTGCTGCGAGAGATGGATGACCGTGTCTTGGTTCATGGCACGGGGCGGGCGGCGGGAACCGGCATCAGTGGAAGCTCCGGACCAAGGACTCGGTGACGAGGCCCCAGCCGTCCACGAGCACGAACAGGAGGATCTTGAACGGCAGCGAGATGAAGACGGGCGGCAGCATGATCATGCCCATCGACATCAGCGTGGAGGCGACGATCAAGTCGATGACGAGGAACGGCAGGAAGATCAGGAAGCCGATCTGGAACGCCGTCTTCAGCTCGCTCACGATGAACGCGGGGATCAGCACGTAGGTCGGGATGTCCGCCCGCGTGCTCGGCTGCGCCTTCATTCTCGCGAGGCGCACGAAGAGGGCGAGGTCGCCGTCGCGCGTCTGTCTGAACATGAAGGTGCGCAGCGGCTCCTCGGCGCGTCTGATCGCCTGCTGCGTGTCGATCGCGTGCGCCTGGAGCGGGTCCCACGCGTCGTGCTTGATCGCGGTGAACGTCGGCGCCATCACGAACAGCGTCAGGAACAGGGCGATGCCGACGAGCACCTGGTTCGGCGGCGCGGTCGGCGTGCCGATCGCCGTGCGGATGAAGCCGAGGACGATCAGGATGCGCGTGAAGCCGGTGACGGTGAACAGCAGCGCGGGGACGAGCGTGAGCCCGCCCAGCAGCAGCAGGATCTGGACCGCGTTGGAGCCGTCGCCTCTCACGAGCGGACCGTCCAGGCGCGCAGCGTGTCAAGCGCGCTTCTCGGACTCGGTCCCCGCCCGCCCGGGGCGAGCTTCGGACGGGGGGCGGCGGCCTTGGCGGGTGCGGCCTCGCCGGTCGCCGTGCGGGTCGCCTGCGGGAGCTGCAGGCGGGCCGCGGACGGGAGCGCCAGCTTGGGCAGCGCGAGGCGCGGGCGTCTGCCCCGCCCGCCCGCCCGCTCGCTCTCGTCGGCGGGCAGGATCAGCATCCCGTCGTCGTCGATCAGGCCCGCGGCGTGCGCCTCCTCCTCGCTGTAGGTGCGGATCGGGACGACGCCGTGCTCGGCGACGCCGAGCAGCACGAGGTCGCGACCGGCGCGCACGAGATGGACCGCGCGGCCGGAGCCGAGCGGCACGCTCGCGAGGGTCGCGAGGCCGGAGCCGGTGGCGCGCGGCTGGCGACTCGCCTTGACCTGTCTGAGGACCCAGGCGACGCCGTAGATGACGCCGATCACGATCGCCAGCCCGACGATCGTGCGGACGATGGAGCCGCCTCCGCCGACGTGGCTCGCCCCCGCGTTGCTCGCGCCGGTGAGGTCGACGGGCGTCGACTCGGCGGCCGCAGCGCCCGTTCTCGCGGCCGCTCTCGCGGTCGCGGACGAGCCCGCGGCAAGCGCAGGCGCGGCGGGCAGCAGCACGACGGCAGCGACCGTCGAGCCCACCCGTGAGAGCAGGGAAGCCTTGATCATCGAGGGACGACTCCGAGGGATGAGTCGTCCCGGTAGTCGGCAGGTGTCGAGCGGCCTTTAGCCGAGTTGCGGCGAAGGCCGCCCGATCGCCGTGCGATGCGCGGACCCCGGCGGTGCGCGCGCGTCTATGCTCGCTGAGCGATGACCTACACGAGCGACGAAGGGCGCAGAGAGCTGCTGGCGGCGACGGCGGAGGCGGCCGACACGATCGGCGTCGCGCTCGCGGCGCTCGGGGCCGCGTACGAGCTGGTCGACGACGACACGGCGGACCGGCTGGAGTCGGAGCTGTTCGGGCCGGTGCAGGCGGCGTACGGGCGCGCGAAGCGCGGCCACGGCGAGTTCGCGGCACGGCACGGGCTTGCGGCGAGCGCGTTTGCGCCGACGCCCGAGCCGGGCGCGCCCTCAGCCGGCGCGAGCGGCTACGTCGAGCAGGCGCTCGAGGCCGCCGAGCACGCCGACGACATCCTCTCCGAGCTGCAGGACTCGCTGCTGCCGGTCGAGGTCGGCGACCCCGAGCTGCGCGCCGCGCTCGCCGACGTGCGCACCCGCCTCGCCGAGGTTCCGGGCAGAGCGCACGAGCTGCTGCGGACGCTCGGGCGATGAGCACGCGTCAGAGACAGCGAAGCGCCGTCTGGACGAGCTCGAATGAGCGACGCTGCTGGTTCACCAGGTCCATTCGGTTTGTCACGTATCCAAACCCCATTCCTGCCGCCGGCACGGCAAGGCCCGACGACCCGCCCCAACCGTTGTGCCCGAACACCCCGGGTGCCGGAGCCATCGGTTCGGCGACCGTGGGGAGCTGGTAGGCGAGCGAGCGCGAGATCGGCGTACCGCGAAGCGGATCGGTGCCGTGCCAAGCAGGAGCAGCGAAGGCGGCGATCGACTCGACGCTGAACCACGCGCGGCCGTCGAGACGCCCACGGTGGGCAAGCGTGCCGTAGAGCCGCGCCAGCGAATGGGCATCCGTCACGGCCCCGCACGCAGCCTGTCCGGTCGCAAGGAAGCGCGGGTGGTTCGCTGTGAGGGCTCCGCGGTAGAGGGCGCCTGCCGCAGCGGTCCGGAGGGCGGCGTCGCCTGCCGGTGACCCAAGGGGCGTCTCGCGCTCCACCGCCGCGACGCGTGGATCGTTGACCCCGTAGGGCACCACGATGCGCGCGAGACGCTCCCTGTCTCGCGGCCGGACGACGCCTAGCCCGAGGTTCAGTCCAAGTGCGGGCGCAAGCTCCTCGTTGACCAGCCGCCGGGCGCTTCGCCCCGTGAACCGCAACAGGATCTCGTCGATCAACCATCCGACCGTGAAGTTGTGGTAGCTGGCGACAGAGCAAGGCGTGAGGACCGGCGCGGCGGCGGCCAGAGATGCCGCGATCGCGCGGGGATCGTCCCATCCCCAAGCCCCCTCTAGCCGCGCCACGCGCTCGAATCCCGCCCAGCACGGGAGGCCCGCCATGTGCGCGAGGACGTCGCGAATCCGCACCTCGCCCTTGCCGCAGGCGGCGAACTCGGGCCACCGCTCGGCGACCCGCGCGTCGACGTCGAGCTTGCCCCGCGTGTTGAGCAGCTGGACTCCTGCGGCGACGATGCCTTTGGTGACCGACCAACCGACGGCGCGCGTACGGCGCGTCCACGGTCGGGCGGTCGTCGCGTCGCCGGCGCAGGCATCCACGACGCATCGGCCGTCCACGTAGACGGCGACGGCAGCCCCGCTCCCGGGATCGTCACCGGCGCTCTGCTGGGCCAGCAGTGCTTCGACCGGCGCGAAGCGGCTGCGGGACCCGCGACCTGAGCCTCGACTCGACGACACGGCAAGTGCTCTCGTGGCGGATGCGAGCGCGGCGCGGGGCCTCCCCTGGGAAACCCCGCGCGCCGCTACTTCCCGATGAACTGCGCCACGTTCGCCTTGGTGATGACGTCGTAGCCGGTCAGCTGCAGCGGCTTCACGGACTCGCCGCGGGCGACTGCGGCGAGCGTACGCACCGTCGTCTGGCCGAGCTCCGTGGGGCGTTGTGCGATCGTCCCCGCGAGGCTGCCGTCCTGCACCGCCTTGAGCTCGTCCTGAGAGCCGTCGAACGAGTACACCGTCACCTTCTTGTTGGCTTGCGCCACCGCTTTCGCGGCACCGAGCCCGGACAGCCCGCAGGGCGCGAACACAGCCGTGATCTCTGGGTGGGCCTGCAGGAGATCCTGCGTCGAGTTGGCTCCCTTTACCTCGGTGCAGTCGACGGGCGCGCTTCCCGCGATCGCGATCCCGGCGCCCTTCAGCGCGGTCTTGGCGGCATCGACGCGCGCGGTGACCACGATGTTGCCGGGGAAGGTCAAGATCGCGGCGGTCCCCTTGCCTCCCATGGCCTTGACCATCGACGCGATGCCCTCGCGTACGGCGCCCTCTGAGTCGGTGTTGATGACGGCGGCCTCCTTCGCTCCCGGAATTGGCGGGTCGCCGACGCTCACGACCGGAACGCCTCGTGCGTCCAGTCCGTTGATCGTCGCCGTGAAGAGCTTGGCGTCGTATGGGTCGAAGGCGATCGCCTTGATCCCTCGAGATCCCATGGTGTCGATGGCGTCCAGATACTTCTGAGGTGAGAACGTGCCGGTTGGCGCGCTGAATTGGAGCGTCACGCCGTCGAGACGATCGGCTTCCGCCTGAGCCGCGTCGGCGACGGCCTTGTAGAACGGGTTGCCGTCCACCGTCGGCAGCACGAAGCCCACGGTCACGGCCGCGGACGACTTCGCGGTGCTGCTTCCGCTTTGGGTCGACGTCTTGTCGCTGCCCCCGCACGCGGCCAGGGCCGCAACGCAAGCACAGGCGATCGCTACGAGACCTACTCGCATCAATCTCACAACTCCTCCTTATGGGTGGTGCCAGCGGGTGAAGCTGATTAAGCGGCGATTCCGCCAGGCGCGAAGCTGCTGCCGACGATCATCGACACGATCCGCTCGTGGTTCTCGGGCGTGGGGATCGCCTCGCCGATGATTCGCCCACGCCGCAGAACCACCGCGCGATCCGCGATCCGTGCGACGTGATCGAGGTTGTGCGACACCAGGATCACCGACACCCCGCGAGCCGGAAGGCCCTTGATCACGCGGAGCACGGCTTCCGACTCGCGGACCCCCAACGCGGCGGTCGGCTCGTCGAGCAGCACAACCTTCGACGCGAAAGCGTGAGCGCGCGCGACGGCGATCGCTTGACGCTGCCCGCCGGACATGAGCCCGATCAGCGCCGCGGGGTCGGTGATGCCGACCTGCAGCTCGCGCAGGGTCGCCCTTGTTCGCTCGGTCATGTCGCGCTTGCGCACGAGCCCCAGCCGCCCCAGCCATCGCGGCCCGACGAGCTCGCGGCCGGCGAACATGTTCTCCGTCGCGCTCAGGTTGTCGAACAGCGCCAGATCCTGGTGGACCGTCTCGATCCCAGCGGCGCGGGCGGCCTGTGGCCCGCCGTTGGTGAGCGGGCGTCCGTCGAGGACGACGTCCCCGCGGTCAAGACTGTTGACACCGTTGATCGACTTGACGAGGGTCGACTTGCCTGCGCCGTTGTCGCCGAGCAATGCGAGGACCTCCCCACGCCGAAGGCTGAGATTGACGCCGTCAAGTGCACGCAGCGCGCCGAATCGCAGCGTCGCGTCCCGCACCTCGAGGATGGTGTCGGCGGAGCCGACGGCGGGCGTTTGGTCGCGCATCACGTTGCCGCTCCGACGAGCAGGTCGCCCGGCTCTCGTGGGCCGTCGCCGCGCTCGGCTGCGTCGCCCTGCACGGCACGGGCATGCTGTTCGACGCGCTCTCGCGTCATGTCGAGCGCAAGCGCCCCGATCAACACGGCGCCGACGGCGATGAGCTGCCAGTCCGGATCGACGCCGGAGATGTTGAGGCCGTTCCGCATCACGCCGATGATCAGCGCGCCCACGAGCGCCGAGGAGACGCCCCCTCGCCCGCCGAAGAAGCTTGCGCCACCGATCACGACGGCTGACACGGCGTCGAGCTCGGTGTTGACGCCGGCGTCCGAGAAGCCGCTGCCAAACCGACCGGCGATCACCAGCGCCGCCATGCCAGCCGAGAGACCGGCGACGATGTAGCAGCTCGCAAGCACGCGGTCACGTGGAATACCGACTTTGCTCGCGGCCGCCGGGTCGCCGCCGAGGGCATACATCCAACGACCCCACTGCATGCGCCGGAGGAAGACCGCGATGCACGCGCACAGGACGGCGGTGGCGAAGAAGGGGGTCGGGATGCCCAGCGTCGTCCCGGTCGCGAACGTCGTGAGCGATCGAGGTATGCCGGCGACCGTGGAGCCACTGCTGAGAATCACCGCCAGACCGTGGACGATGCTCAGCATCGCGAGTGTCACGATGAATGGGTTGTTGATTCGCGCCTTTACGATCACGAGGGCATTGGCGGTACCCACAGCCGCACCGGTCGCCAGCATGGCGGCCACGACGAGCAGGAGGCTGCCGCTCACATGCTGTCCGACCATCGCGCCGGTCACTGTTGCCAGACTCACGGTGGATCCCACGGAGATGTCCACGCCGCGCACGAGGACCGCGAACAGCTGTCCGATTGCCAGGAGCACGATCGGACTGGACTGCAGCATCACGTTCTTCAGGTTCTGCCAATCCGAGAACGCGGGGGCGGTAACCGTGAAAACGAGTGACAACACTACGAGCACGAT
>DASRXW010000011.1:0-39757 GCA_035654055.1 Conexibacter sp. | reverse complement strand
ACGAGGTCGTAGTAGATCTTGCCGGTACACAGCACGAGCCGGGTGACCTTGCTCTCGTCGACCCGCGGCTCGTCGAGCACGGGGTGGAACTGGCTCTCGGACAGGTGCACGAGCCGGTTCGTGGCCTGGGGCAGGCGCAGGAGCGACTTCGGGGTCATGATCACGAGCGGGCGCTGCTTGGCGATGCGGGCCTGGCGGCGGAGCAGGTGGAAGTACTGGGCGGGGGTCGTGGGGCTCGCGACGCGGATGTTTCCCTCCGCGGCGAGCGACAAGAAGCGCTCCAGGCGCCCGGATGAGTGCTCAGGCCCCGAGCCCTCATAGCCGTGGGGCAGCAGCAGGGTAAGACGCGAGGTCTGACCCCACTTGGCCAGGCCGGAGACGATGAACTGGTCGATGATCACTTGGGCGGAGTTGACGAAGTCGCCGAACTGCGCCTCCCACAGCACGAGCGTCTCCGGGCCCTCCTGCGAGTAGCCGTACTCGAAGCCGAGCGCCGCCATCTCCGACAGCGGGCTGTTGTGCAGCTCCATCGGCGCGAGCGCGTCCGGAAGGTGCTGGATCGGGCAGTACTCCTGGCCGGTCTTCGGGTCGTGCAGCACGAGATGGCGCTGGCTGAAGGTGCCGCGCTCGGCGTCCTGCCCGGTGAGGCGCACGGGCGTGCCTTCCGTCAGCAGCGAGGCGTAGGCGAGCTGCTCGGCGTGCGCCCACGTGATCCCGCCCTCGCCGCCGAGCGCGTCGCGGCGCTGCTCGAGCGAGCGCACGAGCTTCGGGTGGATCGTGAAGCCCTCGGGCACGTGCAGGAGCGCCTCGTTGAGCTCGCGCAGGCGCTCGGCGTCGACCGCCGTCGCGACGTCGGGCGAGGGGGTGCGGTCGAGCTGGTACTCGCCGGTGCCCTGCTCCACCGGGGTCGCGGCCGACAGGCGCGCCTTGAGCTGCTGGTGCTGCTCGCTGAGCTGGTGCCAGACGGCATCCGTCATCGCGTCGACCTCGTTCCGCGTCACGACGCCGGCGTCGATCAGCTGGCGTGCGAACAGCGCGGGCGTGGTCGGGTGCTCTCTGATCCTCGTGTACATCTCCGGCTGCGTGTACGCCGGCTCGTCGGCCTCGTTGTGGCCGAAGCGGCGATAGCCGATGAGGTCGATCAGGACGTCGTGGCCGAACTCCTGGCGGTAGGCGTGCGCGAGCCGCACGGCCGAGACGCAGGCGACCACGTCGTCGGCGTTGACGTGGATGATCGGCACGTCGAAGCCCTTCGCGAGGTCCGACGCCCAGCGCGTCGAGCGCGCGTCGTCCGGGTCCGTCGTGAAGCCGACCTGGTTGTTCTGGATCAGGTGGATCGAGCCGCCGACGGTGTAGCCGTCGAGCGCCTGCAGGTTGAACGTCTCCGCGACGACGCCCTGGCCGGGGAAGGCCGCGTCGCCATGCAGCACGATCGGGAAGGCGGCGTTCGTGTCCTGCGTCGCGTGCGGGCCCTGGCGCGTCGTCTGCGCGGCGCGCGTGGCGCCGGTCGCGACCGGCCCGACGTACTCGAGGTGACTCGGGTTCGACTCGAGGCGGACGATCAGCGAGCTGCCGTCGGGCAGCTCGTGCGAGCCGCGCGCGCCGTGGTGGTACTTGACGTCGCCGGTGCCGCCCTGCGGGATCGAGGTGATCACGTCGAGCGTCGAGACGCCCTCGAACTCGGCGAAGATCGAGCCGTAGGAGCGGCCGAGGTTGTGCGCGAGCACGTTGAGGCGGCCGCGGTGCGCCATCCCGATCACGACCTCGCGCCCGCCGTTCGCGCCGGCGAGGCGGATCAGCTCGTCGACCACCGGCACCGTCATGTCGAGGCCCTCGATCGAGAACTGCTTCTGGCCCAGGTAGGCCTTGTGCATGAAGCGCTCGAGCGCGTCGACCTCGATCAGCCGCTTGAGCAGCGCCTTGCGCTCCTCGCTCGTGAGCGGCTGGCGGAAGGCGCCCGTCTCGATCTTCTCGCGCAGCCACACGCGCTGGCGGTGGCTGGAGATGTGCTCGATCTCGTAGGCGATCGTGCCGCAGTACGTCTCTCTCAGGTGCGGGAGCGCCTCGGCGAAGGTCGCGCCCGGGACGCCCATTCGCAGGATGCGCGCGGGGATCTGCGCCATCAGCTCGGGCGTCAGTCTCAGCGGCTCGGGGTCGAGCGCCGGGTCGCCCACGGGGTCGGAGCCCAGCGGGTCGAGCCGCGCGGCGAGATGGCCGTGCGTGCGGTAGGCCTTCAGCAGCGAGACGGCGGCCTGGACGGCTTGCAGCAGCTCCTCGCTCGGCGACGCGCCGGCTGCGGCGGGAGCGGCAGCTTGGGGCGCCGCGGCGGCTGCGGGCTCCGGCACGGGCGGCAGCTCCGGCAGCGCGACGTCGAGCGCCTGGAAGACGCCCTCGTAGAAGGCGTTCTCGCCTTGCAGGTAGCTCTCGACGAGCTGCAGGAAGCGCCCCGACTCGGCGCCCTGGATGATGCGGTGGTCGTATGTCGAGGTCATCGACATGACCTTCTCGGCGCCGATCTGGGCGCCGATCGCGCCGAGCCCGACGGGGTAGGCGATCGAGCCGGTCGCGACGATCGTGCCCTGGCCGACCATCAGCCGCGGGACGGACGCGACGGTGCCGATCCCGCCCGGGTTCGTCAGCGTGACGTTGCCGCCCGTCAGGTCGTCGGCGGTGAGCGTGTTCGTGCGCGCCTTCTCGACGAGCGCGTCGTAGGCGGCTCTGAACGCGGCGAAGTCCAGCGCGTCCGCATTGCGGATGACCGGCACCATCAGGGTGCGCGAGCCGTCCTTCTTCTCGACGTCGACGGCAAGGCCGAGGTTCACGGCGCCGTCGTCGACGCGGTGCGGCTTGCCGTCGATCGCCGCGAAGTGGTGCGCCATCACCGGCATCTCGCTGCCCGCCTTGGCGATCGCGTAGGCGATCAGGTGCGTGAAGGAGACCTTCAGGCCGGCCGCCTTCAGCTGCTTGCGGCGCGCGTCGAGCGTCGTCACGGTGAGCGTGCGGAAGGACGTCGCCGTCGGGATCGAGCGGCTGTCGTCCATGTATCGCGCGAGCATCGCCGCGCCGCCCTTGAGCAAGGTGGCGCCTGCTGGCTCGGCGGTGGCGGCGCCCGGAGCGGCGGTGCCGTTCGCGGCCGCGAGCACGTCGTCCTTGACGATCCGCCCGCCGGGGCCGCTGCCGGCGACGCCGTCGAGCGGCACGCCGTGCGCGGCCGCGGCACGGCGCGCGACGGGCGAGGCGTTGGCGTCGCCGTTCGCGGCGGCCGGCGGCGCGGTTCCGCCGCTGGTGGCGGGCGTCGCGGCGGCCGGTGCAGTGGTGGCGGGCGCGCTCGCGGCGGCGGGTGTGGCGGCGGTCGCGCCGGCGCCCGCACGCATGCGTGCGAGCACCTGCCCGACTGTGACCGTGTCACCCGGCTCGACGAGCAGCTCGGTGACCGTCCCGCCCGCGGGCGCGGGAACCTCGGCGTCGACCTTGTCGGTCGAGATCTCGACGAGCGTCTCGTCGGCGGCGATCGCATCGCCGGCGGCCTTGTGCCACTCGAGCACGACGCCCTCGGTGACCGACTCGCCCATCTGCGGCATCACGATCTCGAGCGTCTGGGCGCTCTGCGCGTCGCTGTCGGTCGACGGGGCCGCTGCGCCTTCGGACGCTGCGGGGGGCGCGCCGCCGCCGTTGTCGCTCACCGCGGCGCCTTCGCGCGGCGCGATCTCCGCCAGCGCGCTGCCGACCGCGACCGTGTCGCCCTCGGCGGCGAGGATGCGGACGACGGTTCCGGACACGCCGGCGGGAACCTCGGCGTCGACCTTGTCGGTCGAGATCTCGACGAGCGTCTCGTCGGCCTCGACGCTGTCACCCTCGCTTTTGTGCCACTCCAGGATCGTGCCCTCGGCGACGGAATCACCCATCTGGGGCATCACGACCTGGGTCGTCGTGTCCACTGGCATCCTGTCGCTTGACAATAGCGATTTGCCTAGGCGGCGGACGTGTGACGGGCACGTGCGCCGATCGGGCGAGGTCGCGGCCGGTCAGGCGGCTTGGGCGCGCGACCGCCGACGGCTCTCCACCAGAAAACCGACCGTTCCCGCAAACGGGCCGACACCGCCCACGACGGCGACCGTGACGGCGAGCCAGAACGGAATCGTCCCGTGGCGAACGGCGACGATCGCGAGCAGCGAGAGCGCGATCCACAGCAGGCCGTGCGCCCACCCGAGCACGAGCGTCGCCGTCGGCACGTCCGGCCCGAGCCAGAACAGCAGCAGCGCGGCGAAGATGCCCGACGCCGTGAACGAGAGCGCCTCGAGCAGGCGGAAGGAGGGGAACCTGCCGGCCTGCGCACGGCTGGACGGCGGCGGCGACGTCGCGGTCGTGCGCATCACGCGAGCAGTGCGGCCATCCGCCGCACCGTCTCGTCGGCCTCGTCGGGCCAACGCTCGACGTCGGCCGGCCACCACGCGTGCGCGTCGTGCTCGTCGTCGGGCACCGCTTCGGCGCCCGGCGGGAGCCATGCCATCCCGACGAGGAACACGAGCCCGTTCGGCGTCCCCGCGAGCGCCTCGATCGACAGCTGCGCGGGCGCGACCGACCACTCCTCCTCCAGCTCGCGCACCATCGCCGTGACCGGCTGCTCGCGGACCTCCACCGCGCCGGCGGCGCCGAGCGTCCAGCGCCCGGTCCAGGAGGCGAGCCATGGCGCGCGCCGACCGGCGAGCCACTGTCCCTCGGCGTCGCGCACGACGCACAGCACGGAGACGCTGCGCGTCGCCTCGTTGCCGATCAGCCGCAGCGCCCAGCGCGCCGGTTGCAGGTCCATCCGCAGGCCCTCGGCGTGCTGCTCGAAGTCGACGAGCCGCGCCGCGAGCCCGTCGTGGCTCGGCGACCCACGCTCGCGCAGCGCCGCGAGCGCGGCGTCGGCCGCTGCCGCGTCGGCTGCCTCGGGCTCGAACGGCTCCTCCGTCCAGCCCGCCGTCACCTGCTCGGGCGACCACGGGCCGCGGGCGAGCAGGAGGCCGTTGGTCGAGGACATGCCCGAAGGCTACAGCCGGCGCGCCGGGCCGAGTTGGACCGTAGGGTCGGGCGATGGCCCGTCGCGCGCGCAACCACTGGGGCTGGGGCTGGGCGGACGAGGCGCTCTCGCACGACGAGGTGCGCGCGGCGGCGGGCGGGCTCGCGCAGCACCTCGGCTTCGGCACGGTCGAGGTGGAGCGGCCGGTGGCGCTGGACGCGATCGAGCTGGAGGCGCCGCGGCTGCCGTCGCCGCCCGCTGCGCTGGCGGAGATCTGCACGAGCGACCACGACGAGCGCGTGCGCCACGCCTACGGCCGCGCCTATCGCGACGTCGTGCGCGGCTTCCGCGGGCAGATCGAGCACGCGCCCGACGTCGTCGCCCGCCCGCGCGACGAGTCCGAGGTCGAGCACGTGCTCGCGTGGGCGGCGGCCACTGGAGCGGCGGTGATCCCGTTCGGCGGCGGCACGAGCGTCGTCGGCGGCGTCGAGGCGCGCGTGGGCGATCGCCATGTCGGCGCGATCGCGCTCTCGCTCGCTGCGCTCGACCGCGTGCTCGAGGTCGACGCCGTGTCCGGCGCGGCGCGCATCCAGGCGGGCGCGCTCGGCCCGCGCCTGGAGCAGCAGCTCGCGCCGCACGGGCTGACGCTGCGCCACTTCCCGCAGTCGTTCCAGCTCTCGACGCTCGGCGGCTGGATCGCGACGCGCGCCGGAGGCCACTTCGCCACGGGCGAGACGCACATCGACGACCTCGTCGAGTCGATTCGCGCGATCACGCCGGTCGGCGGGTGGGAGTCGCGGCGGCTGCCCGGCTCGGGCGCCGGCCCGAGCCCGGACCGCCTGCTGCTCGGCAGCGAGGGGACGCTCGGCGTCATCACCGAGGCGTGGGTGCGCGTGCGGCCGAAGCCGGCCGAGCGCGCGAGCCGCGCGGTGCGCTTCGCCGACTTCGCCGCCGGGGCGGCGGCCGTCCGCGCGGTCGTGCAGGCCGGCCTCGCGCCGTCGAACTGCCGCCTCGTCGACGCGCGCGAGGCGGCGCTGACGTTCGCCGGTGACGGCGCGCACGCGCTGCTCGTGCTCGGCTTCGAGTCGTCGGTGCCGTCGCAGCCGCTGTCGGAGCGGATGGCGGCAGCGCTCGCCCTGTGCCGCGAGCACGGCGGGACGTGGGACGAGCCGGCTGCGGCCGGCGACGCCGCCCGCGGCGGCGCGGTCGGGAGCTGGCGTGAGGCGTTCCTGCGCGCGCCCTACCTGCGCGACACGTTCGTCGCGATGGGCGTGCTGTCCGAGACGTTCGAGACGGCGATCACGTGGGAGCGCTTCGGCGCCTTCTGCGAGGCCGTCAAGGCGGCGACGCGGGCGGCCGTGCGCGAGGCGTGCGGCGCGGAGGGAATCGTCACCTGCCGCATCACGCACGCCTACGCGGACGGCGCCGCGCCCTACTTCACCGTGCTCGCGCCGGCGCACCGCGGCGAGGAGGTCGCGCAGTGGGACGCGGTCAAGCGCGCCGCCGCGGACGCGATCATCTCCGGCGGCGGCACGATCACCCACCACCATGCAGTCGGGCGCGACCACCGCCCCTGGTACGACGCGCAGCGGCCGGAGCCGTTCGCCGCCGCGCTGCGCGGCGCGAAGGCGGCCGTCGACCCGGCCGGCCTGCTGAACCCCGGCGTGCTGATCGATCCGCACCCGCCCGCGTCCGCGCAACCGGACGCCGGGTAGATTCCCGGACGGGGTTCGCGCGGCGACCACCGGCCCGGGCGCTTCGACTGCGAACCCTCTAGCCTGCCGGCTCGTGCCCCCCTCGATCGCGATCCTCGGCCCCGGTGGCGTCGGCGGGCTGCTCGCGGCGGCGCTCGCGCGTGCGGGATCGCGCGTGACGGTCGTCGCGCGCGAGGCGACCGCCGAGCGGATCGCGCGCGTCGGGATCGAGGTCGAGAGCGTCGCGCTCGGCGACTTCACGGCGCGGCCTGCGGCGGTCGCGCGCCTGACCGACCCGGTCGACGTGCTGGTCGTCGCGACGAAGGCAGCGGCGCTGGAGCAGGCGCTCGCGCGCGTGGCCGCGCAGACGGCGGTACCCGAGCTCGTCGTCCCGCTGCTCAACGGCTTCGATCACATGGCACTGCTGCGCGAGCGCTTCGGCGCGCGCGTCGCCGCCGGCACGATCCGCGTGCAGGCGGATCGCCCGGCACCGGCGCGCGTGGTTCAGACGAGCGGCTTCCTGTCGATCGAGCTGGCGGGCGACGAGCCGTCGCTGCGCGCGCCGCTCGGCGCGCTCGCGGCGCTGCTGGAGGACGCCGGTGTGCGGACGCGCGTGCGCGAGGGCGAGGCGCGGATCCTGTGGGGCAAGCTCGTGCGGCTCAACGCGCTCGCCTGCCTGACCGCCGCCTACGACGCGACGTTCGGTGCGATCCGCTCGGACCCGCAACGCTGGGCCGAGCTGGAGGCGTGCGTGCGCGAGGGCGTCGCCGTCGCGCACGCTGAGGGAGCGGAGATCGACCCGCTCGTCGTCTTCGGCGAGTTCGAGGTGCTTCACGACGGCTTCGGCACCTCGATGCAGCGCGACGTCGCCGCCGGGCGCGAGCCCGAGCTCGACGCGATAGCGGGCGCGGTCCTGCGTGCCGGCACACGCCACGGGATTCCGTGCCCGACCGTCGCCGCGCTCGCCGTGCGCGTCGCCGAGCGGGCCGGCATCGCGATGCCGGCCGCGGGCTGAGCCGAGCGCGTTCGGGCAGCGGGCTCGACCGGCACGAGCGCTGCGAACGGCGGCTCAGTCGGCGTCCCCGTCTACCGCGGCGCGCGCGTGCGCCAGCCACGCGAGCTCGGCTCGCAGTCGCGCGACGACCGCGTCGTCGACGAGCGCCGGCCCGACGCCGGGGAGTCCGTCGTGCGGCGCGCAATGCGGGCGCGGATAGCGCGTCAGCAGCGCGACGCAGGCGCGCTCGTGCAGCGTGAGCTGCGCTGCAAGCGCCGCGCGGTCCTCGGAGCGCGCGAACGCGAGCCGCAGATGGAGGTCGGCGCGCACCGGCTCGGGCTGCTCGTCGGTCGTGCGGAGCCAGGCGTCGAGCGCGACCTCGCCCGCCGGCGTCGGCGCATAGACGACGCGCGGGCTGCGGCGCGTGCCGCCGTGGCGGACGGCGCTCGTCGCGAGGCCACTGCGCTCCAGCTGGTCGAGCGCCGGGTAGACGGCGCTCGGGTTCAGCCGCCAGGCCGGCCCGACGCGCTCCTCGAAGCGCTGGACGAGCTCGTAGCCGTACCCGCGTCGTTCGGCGATCAGCGCGAGCACGGCATGCTTGAGGGACATCGCGCCGCTCTCCTTCTCCGCCGACGTGACGTCGCGCGCAGATGACCGCTTGCGGTCGTCGGAGCGCGAAACCGTGAACGAACGTAGCGGGCATCGCCTCCAGCTGTCGCACACCGCACTGGATATGTGGCAATCGGCGCACTCTATTCAGTTCAGAACGTTTGGGCATAGCCTTGACCAGGCGCGTCGTTGCGCCAAGCATTGCGAAGCGATGACAGCCTCGCCGCCGTTCCCCTCCGAACCCCCAGCTCGGTGCTCGTCACTCCCCCGACGATCACCGGGACGATCCGTGCGCACCCCCATCCCGGCGCACGGAATTGCTGGCCTGGCCGCGCCTCCCGCGTCGGTCGACCGTCGCTAGCTACGGGTGGGAAGCCGGCATGCGAGCTGAACAGCGGCCCTGGCGGGTCATGAGCCCGCCAGGGCCGCTCATCGTTCTCCCGGGCATGTGGGGCCGGGGCGCGGGGGGCTGAGCTGTGGCCGCACAGCTCGACGCCGATCCGGTCGACGCGCGGGTCGTCAAGGCACTGGGCCACCCGACGCGGGTGCGGATCCTCAACGTGCTGCGCGACCGCGAGCTTGCGAGCCCGGTCGAGCTGTCGGCCGAGCTGGGCATCGCGCTCGGGACGATCGGGTACCACGTGCGGCGGCTCGAGGAGCTCGGCTTCATCGAGCTCGCGAGACGGACGCAGCGGCGCGGCGCGGTCGAGCACCACTATCGCGCCCGTCGGGTGCTCGACGAGGCGGGCGATGACGACGTAGCGGGCGCCACGACGCTGCCGTCGGCAGGCCTCGGCGCAGAGGCGGTCGCCGTCGCGCGGGCGGCGCAGGAGGCGCTCGGACACGGCGGCTTCGACGCCGTCGGCGCGGGTGCGGACGGGCGCCTGCTCGTGCTTGACGAACGCGGTCGGTCCGACCTGGCGCGTGTCCTCAGAAGCTGGCAGGCGACCGTCGAGCGGCTCGCCCGCGCGAGCGCCAAGCGCGTCGCACACGCCGGCGAGCCGGGCCCCCATCGCTGCGAGGCGGTGCTGATGGCGTTCGACGTGCCGATCGAGCTCGGCGACGACTGAGCTCTGAGCGGCGGCGCCGGCGGTCGCGCGGCGCCGCCGCTCGTGCGGTCGCGTCCGCGGTCGGACGCGTCGGCCGGCTAGAAGGAGCGGCGCTCCAACGGGTCGCCGCCGACCGTCGTGGTGGCGACGGCCTCCACGACCTCCTCCTCGGCGGCCTCGCGCTCCTCGTCGTGCTGCCCGTCGCAGAGCACGCGGAAGTTGCCGGTCACGCCGCTGTCGGCCTGGATCACGATGCCGGGCAGGATCTCCTCGCCCTCGTCGAGGCCGAGCCGCTCCATGTCGAATGGCGCGAGCCCGATGCCCCACGCGGTGTGGGTCGGGTTCTCGCGGTCGTGCGCGGCGATCGCCTGCGCGAAGCGCTCGAGGTTCTTCGCGATCTTGCCCGTGTCGGCCATGGTCCGACGGGCAGGGTACCGCGCGCCCGCCGCCGCGTCAGCCGGTGCAGCGCGCGGGGCGTCAGGCCGCCGGCCGCTCGATGATCTCGATGCGGTAGCCGTCCGGGTCGCGCACGAAGCACAGGCGCGAGCCGCCCTCGCGCACCGTGTAGGGCGCACGCTCGGGCTCGATCCCCTGCTCGGCGAGACGGCCGAGCGTGCCGTCGAGGTCGTCAGCCGTGATCGCGATGTGGCCGTAGCCGGTGCCGATCTCGTACGGCTCGGTACGGCCGACGTTGTACGTCAGCTCCAGCCGCGGCGCGTCGCCGTCGCCCGGCATGTTCATGAAGACGTTGATCGCCTCGTCGCGGATCGGCATGCGCGCGACCTCCGCGAAGCCGAGTGCCTCGTAGAAGGCGACCGAGCGGTCGATGTCGAGGATGCGGTAGCAGGTGTGGATCAGGGGCATGCGCAGACCTTCTCAGATCAGGCCGAAGACGTGGCGATGGCTGCGCCTCGAGTCGAACGGATGCAGGAAGCGCGTCTGGAAGGCGGGCGTGCGCGGTGGCGGGAAGGCCGGCTGGAACGGCGCGCCCCAGCGGCCGTCCCAGCCGTCCCAGGAGGCCGGCGCGCCGTCGGCGGCCGCGGGGAACAGCCGCACGCAGCGGCGGTGGCAGCCGGCGGCGGTGTTGCCGACCCACGCGCGTTTGCCGTCGAAGTTCGACTCGGGCAGCGTGCCCTCGGTCTGGCGGCAGAGGTGGGCGCACGCGCGCGGGTAGGAGGCGTGGCCGCCGCGCGAGGAGAACACCTCGACGCGGTTGCCGACGATCGTCGGCACGTCGGCGTCGTAGCTCCAGGCGTCGGCGTGCGCGGCGAAGTGGACGTCGAGCACTCTTCGGCCGAGGCGGTCGGCGATCACCGTGACGCCCTCCCAGTCGCCCTCGTGCTGGTCGAGCGAGTAGGCGTTGTAGCGCAGGAACCACCAGTAGTCGATCGCGATTCGGGTCCTCCTGCGCACGACGTGCGCGTAGATCACCGAGCGCCCGCCGAGGTCGCACTCGCGCAGGTCCGGCAGCGACTTGGGGCAGGTCGCGATGTCGGGCGAGGTCGCGTCGGACCCGTCGTGGCGCGTGCCGCGCAGGTCGAGGTAGGCGACCGACGGCGTCAGCTGCGTGACGTTCGTGAACGGCACGCAGAGGCCGCCGGCGGGCGGGCAGGCCCGATGGCCCGACTCGGCGAGGAAGCGGTCGACGTCGATCGGGCGCCAGCGCTCGTGCGAGTCGAACAGCAGGCGCGGGCGGAGTCTGAGCGCGAGCGCGAGGTCGGCGGCGGGTCTCGCCGGCTGCGCGGCGGCGGCAGATGTCGTGGCGGCGAGCGGGAGCGCGAGCGCCGCCAGCACGGCACAGGTCGCCACGGTGCACAAGCTCGCGGTTGCCCGGCGCAGCATCGCGACTGATCTTGGCAGGAGGTTGGCGCGGACGTGCTGGGCGGGCGGGCGGCAGGCCGGGTGACGATGGGTAAGCTCGCCGCATGATCCTCGAACGCTCGATGTCCGACGGCTTCCTCACGAACACGTACCTCGTCGCGGATGAGCCCGGCGGCTCGGCGGTGCTGATCGACGCGGGGGGCCCGATGGCGCCGCTGTTCGACGCGCTCGAGCGCGACGACCTCACGCTCACGCACGTGCTGCTCACCCACCACCACTGGGACCACGTCGTCGCGCTCGACGAGGTGCTCGCGCGCCATCCCGGCACGCCCGTGCTGATCCACGCACTGGAGCGCGAGCTGATCCCCGCCGCGACGGGGGAGATCGTCCCGGGCGAGCCGATCCTCGCCGGCGGCCTGCGGATCGAGCCGCTGCACACGCCCGGCCACACCGCCGGGATGGTGTCGCTGCTCGTGCGCCACGGCGCCGAGCAGGCGCTGTTCACCGGCGACACGCTCTTCAAGGGCTCGGTCGGCGGCGTGCGCGCGCCCGGCCACACGACGTACGGGGACCTCAAGTCCTCGATCATGGACAAGCTGCTCGCGCTCCCGCCGAGCACGCCGATCCACCCCGGCCACACCGACCCGACGACCGTCGGCGACGAGCGGGAGCGCAACGCGTTCGTGCGCGTCTGGCGCGGCCTCGACGCGGAGGGCGCCGAGCCGTGCACGGCGCTCGGCGAGCCGGCGACGCTGATCCTGCTCGGCGACGACTACGACGGCGGCCACAAGGCGTGGGTCCGCTGGCCCGACGGCTCGGACGACATCGTGCCGGGCTCGAAGGTCCAGCGCGGGTAGCTTTGCGCGGGCCCTAGGATCTGTCGCGGATGGCACGCGACAGAATTCCAACCTCGCGCGTGCGCCGCACCGCGAAGATCGGCAGCCTCGCGGCGGGACAGGCGATGCGGCAGGCCGGCACGCGTGCGGCCAACGTGACGCGCTCGAGCGACGACGCGCAGGCCGCGCTCGAACGCCGGCACCTCGAGGCCGCCGAGCAGATCGTCACCGCGCTCGGGACGATGAAGGGCGCCGCGATGAAGCTCGGCCAGGTGCTGTCGTTCCTCGACGTCGGGCTCGTCCCGGAGGAGCATCGCGAGGAGTTCCAGGCGAAGCTCGCGGCGCTGCGCGACGCCGCGCCGAAGGTTTCCTTCAAGGACATGAGAAAGGTGATCGAGCAGGAGCTCGACGACGAGCTGTCGGAGCTGTTCGCGACCTTCGACGAGGATCCGATCGCGGCCGCCTCGATCGGCCAGGTCTACCGCGCGACGCTGCCCGACGGGCGCGACGTCGCCGTGAAGGTGCAGTACCCGGGCGTCGCCGCCGCGGTGCGGGCGGACATGTCGAACCTCGGGCTGCTCATGCGCGTCGTCAAGCGGATGACGCCCGGCCTCGACGTCAAGGCCGTCACCGAGGAGATCCGCCTGCGCATCGACGAGGAGCTCGACTACGAGCTGGAGGCGCAGAACCAGCGCTCGCTCGCGCGCATCTTCCGCGGGCACCCGTTCATCGTCGTGCCGGACGTCGTCACGCGCATGTCGCGCGAGCGGGTGATCGTCAGCGAGTTCGTCGAGGGGACGGGCTTCGAGCAGCTCAAGCAGTGTCCGCAGGCCGAGCGCGACCGGCTCGGCGAGATCCTCTTCCGCTTCTTCATGGGCTGCCTCTACCGCCACCACCAGTTCTCCGGCGACCCGCATCCCGGCAACTTCCTCCTGCAGGCGGACGGCAGAGTCGCGTTCCTCGACTTCGGCCTCTTCAAGCGGATGGACGCCGTGGACGTCGAGAACGAGCTGGCCGCGCAGCGCGCCGTCAGCGAGGGCGACGCGGAGGGTGTGCACGCGCTGCTGGCGCGGCTCGGCTTCCTGCCGCAGCCGGACAAGATCGCGCCGGAGACGCTGATGGCCTACATCCAGGACACGATCGGCTGGTACACGAACGACGAGGAGCTGCTGCTGACGCCGGAGTTCGCCACGCGCGTGGCGATCGAATCGTCGGACATGCGCTCGAGCCACTTCCGCGAGATGCGACACCAGGACATCCGCCCGGAGCATCTGTTCGGCCGCCGCATGGAGATGCTGACGCTCGCCGTGCTCGGGCAGCTGCGGGCGCGCGCCAACTGGCACCGCATCGCGCGCGAGTGGATGTACGGCGAGCCCGCGGTGACGGAGCTCGGACGGCTGGAGGAGGAGTTCTACGCCCGCGTCGCGGCGTGAGCGGCGCCTCGCGCTGCTGCGACTCGGGATGCTGGCGGTCCTGGTCGGCGCGCTGTTCGCCGCCGTCGCGCTGACCGGGGACCTGTCTGCCAAGCGCGTGCGCAACACGGCGCAGGAGGCGGGCGTGCTCGCCCCGCTCGCGTTCGTCGTCGTCTCGGCGCTGCTGACGGTCGCGATGTTCCCCGGGCCGCTGCTGTCCGGCGCGAGCGGGCTGCTGTTCGGCACCGCGCTCGGCACGCCCATCTCGATCGTCGCCGCGACCCTCGGCGCCTGCGCGGCCTTCTCCGTCTCGCGGCGCTTCGGCGCCGGCGCGGTCGACGAGCTGTCGGGGCGGCGCGTGCGCGTCGTGCAGGACTGGATCGGCGCGCGCGGCTTCCTCGCGGTCCTGTACGCGCGGATCCTGCCCGCGATGCCGTACAACCTGGTCAACTACGCGGCCGGGGTCACGCGCGTGCGGCTGCTCACGTTCGCCGCTGCGACGGCGATCGGCTGCGCGCCGCGCGCCTTCGCCTACACCGCGCTCGGCGGCAGCCTCTCCCACCTCGACTCACCGGCGGCGATCGTGGCGTTCGCGGTGCTGGTGGTGATGGGGGTCGGGGGGATGGTGGTGGCGGCGCGGGACGTGCGGGTGCGCAGGCGGTTGGCGGGCTCAGGAGATCGCGTTTCGGCCTCCGGCGATCGCGAGCGACCGCCTTCGGACGACGTCACTAGACCGTCTGGATCTGGAACAGCGACGTCGTCCCCGGCCGGCCGCTCGGCAGACCGGCCGTGATGCCGACGCGGTCGCCGTGTCTGACCCAGCCGAGCTCGACGGCGCGCTGGGCGGCGTCGCGGATCAGCTCCTCGGTCACCTCGTGGCGGCGCATCGAGCCGGCCTCGACGCCCCACATGAGGGCGCAGCGGCGGACCGTCTCCTTGCCGGGGGAGAGCGCGTAGATCGGCACGTCCGGCCGGTGCGCGGAGATGAGCCGCGCCGAGCGGCCCGACAGCGTGGGGACGATCAGCGCCGCGAGGCCGAGCTCGCGTGCGGCGTCGCAGGCGTTGTGCGCGAGCGTGTAGGCGGGGTCGCGCGCGTCGCGGCGCACGCGCTCCTCGTTCCAGCGCTCGTACGGCAGCTCCCGCTCGGTGCGCACGGCGATCGCCGCGAGCATCGCGACGGCCTCGACCGGATACGCGCCGACCGCCGTCTCCTGCGACAGCATCACCGCGTCGGTGCCGTCGAGGATCGCGTTCGCGACGTCGGTCACCTCGGCGCGCGTCGGGCGCGAGGAGGCGACCATCGAGTCGAGCATCTGCGTCGCGGTGATCGACGGGCGCGCGAGCTGGCCGGCGATCCGCAGCAGCTGCTTCTGCACGACCGGCACGTCCTCGATCGGCAGCTCGATCCCGAGGTCGCCGCGCGCGACCATCACGCAGTCGGCCGTGCGGATGATCTCCTCCGCCTGCTCGACCGCCTGCGGCTTCTCGATCTTCGCGATCAGCGGGATGCGCGTGTGCTTGCGCACCTCGGCGACGTCGCTCGGCTCGCGCACGAACGACAGCGCGACGAGATCGACGCCGATCGACTCGCCGAAGCGCAGCAGCGCGAGGTCCTCGTGCGGCACCGCCGGCAAGCCGCGCGTGTTGCCGGGCAGGTTGAGGCCTTGTCGGGACGCGAGCGCGCCGCCGATCTCGACGTCGGTGTCGACCTCTCCGTCGCGCACGTCGGCAACGCGCAGGCGGATGCGGCCGTCGGCGAGGTAGACGACGTCCTTGGGCTCGACGTTGCGGGAGAGGCCCGGCCAGCCGATCGAGATGCGCTGCGCGTCGCCCGGCTCGTCGGTGCCGCAGACGAGCGTCAGGCGGTCGCCGGGGCGCAGGTCGATCAGGTCGTCGCGCAGCGGGCCGATGCGCAGCTTGGGGCCGGGGAGGTCCTGGAGGATCGCGACCTGCCGCCCGGCGCGGCTCGACGCCTCGCGCACGCGGCGGACGTTCTCGGCGTGGTCCTCGCGCGTACCGTGGGAGAAGTTGAGCCGCGCGACGTCGAGGCCGGCCTCGACCATGCGGACGAGCGTCTCGGGATCGCTGCAGGCGGGGCCGATGGTTGCGACGATCTTGGTCCTGCGCACGCCGGGCACGGTAGCGCGGGCGCGCCCGTCGCGCGGGGACCGAGCTGTGAACGCCCCCCCAGTCGGGCAGGTCAGTCCGTCCACTCGACCACGAGCGGCGCGTGGTCGGAGGGTCTTGCGCCCTTGCGATAGGGCCGCTCGATGCCGGCGCGCGTGAGCCGCGGCGCCAGCTCCTCGCTCACGAGCGCGAGGTCGATGCGCAAGCCGAGGCCCTTGTGGAAGTGGCCGGCGCGGTAGTCCCACCAGGTGAACTGCTGCTCGCCGGGATGGACGTGGCGGAAGGCGTCGGCGAGCGGGCCGGCGTCGGCGAGCGCCTGCAGCGCGGCGCGCTCGGAGGGCGTGACGTGCGTCGAGTCGGCGAACGCGGCGGGGTCGTAGACGTCGACGTCGGCGGGGGCGACGTTCATGTCGCCGGCGAGGACCAGCGGCGCGCCGGCCGCGCGCAGCTCGCGCACGCGCTCGGCCGCGGCGGCGAGGAAGTCGAGCTTCTGCACGTACCACTCGCTGTCCACCATGCGGCCGTTCGGGACGTAGACGCTGACGACGCGGACGCCGGCGCCGGCGTGTCCTTCGCCGACCGTCGCCTCGACCCAGCGGCATTCGTCCTGCGCCGGCTCGCCCGGCAGGCCGCGCGCCGGATCCTCCAGCGCGAGGCCCTCGCGCGCGAGCACCGCGACGCCCGCCCAGCGCCCGCCGCTGTGGTCGGCGGCGCGGTAGCCGGCCTGCGCCAGCTCGTCATGCGGGAAGGCCGCGGCGTCGAGCTTCGTCTCCTGCAGGCACAGCACGTCGGGCGCGTGCTCGTCCAGCAGCTCGAGCACGCGAGGGAGGCGGGCTCTCAGCGAGTTGACGTTCCAGGTGACCAGCCGCATCGCGCGCCTGTAGCGTACGGACGCATGCGGCACCAGCACGATCCGTTCCACGAGGGGCAGAGATTGTGGGTGCAGGGGCCGAACGGCAGCGCCCGCCCCGCCGTCTACGTCGGCAGCGCGGAGGGCGCGGCGTTCCTCGGCGGCCCGCCGCTGGCCTACGTCGTCTTCACGGACACGCGCGAGGGCGCCGAGGTCCAGCTCGACTGGGTCACCGCGCGCGACTGAGGCCGCCGCGAGAAGCGGTCAGCTTCCGCCGGCGTCAGCCATCGCCGCGGGGGCGAGCCGCAGAACGACGAACCAGCCGCGCCCGCGCAGCACGTTCGCCGAGTGGGCGACGCCCGCCGCGACCACGACTGCCGAGGGGGACTCGACGATCGTCGGCTCCTCGCCCTCCGCCAGCACGATGCTGTAGACGAGCTCGCCCGGCGCTCCGAGCAGGATGTTGACCTCGACGAGGTCGTCGTGGACGTGCGCGCAGCTGTAGTCCCGCGCCGGCGCGGGCGCGGCCGCTTCGATCCAATGCGCGGCGATGTGGATCGGAGCTCCCGGCGCGAACAGGCGCACGATCTCGTCGATGTCGCGGTAGCCCGGATTCGCCTCGGTGAGCGAACGCGGCACGAGCTCGAAGACCTCGCCACGCGTTCCGAGGGCGCTGCGACTTCTCATGATGGTGGTCGACATCGTTCAGCCCACTATCGTCGATTGCTGGATGACCCGCTCGACCTGCTCTGGAGCGAGGGGTGGCAAGAGGCTCACTCGCTGGAGGAGGTCCAGGCGCCTGGCGATCACGTCCGCCGTCGTGTGGCCGCCGCCGACGATCTCGTCGTCGCCGATCGTGTTGCCCGCGCCCCGCGCGCGCGCCGCGTTGATCGCGCCGTTGGTCGTCCTCACCGCCTCGCGGACGATCTCCACGCGGTCGTGCCAGCCGGCGTCGGACTCATAGAGGTCCGCGTTCGCGACGAGGACGTTCAGGGCGTGCTCCGACAGCAGCGCGTGCATCCCGCGCTCCAGTGGATCGATCGTGACGAGCTGCAGCTCGGACGCCGGCGAGTCTCCTATGCGCTTGTCGTGGTTGTGCGGGTAGATGACGAGCGCGTAGTCCACTTGGCCAGACTCCAGCGCCTGCACCTGGCCGCCGAACATGCTCCCGACCATGACGTCCACGCATCCCTCTCTGGGCTGGCGGTCGCGCCAGTTCCGGACGTCCCAGAGCCGCGGCTCGAGCTGCAGCTGGTGCAGCACCTCCAACAGGACGACCGTCGGCGACATGCGCCTTCCGAGCACGCCGATCGCGGCTCCGCTGAGCGCGCCAGCGGTGAGCTGAGGATCGTCCGCATGCGGCCCGCTCTTCACGAACGCGAACGGGTTGCTGGTTCCGGCTGAGAATGTCGTCTCGAACCGCAGCAGCTGTCCCGGATGCGTCGCGGCTGCGATCGTGAACGCGTGGATGGGCGTCGCGATGACGGGGTACTGCATGCTCTTGGCGATCAGCCGTTCGCCGGACTCGAACTCGGGGATCGACAGCGGCTCGAGGAACAGCGACCACTTCGCCTCGGGAAGCTCCGACAGCCCCGAGTAGTACGGCAGCAGCAGCTCTGGGATCGCGAGGATCTCCGATGTCGCCCGGTCGCGACGTGGCCGCTGTGGAGCGGCCACGGCGGCCGGCTCCACGACCACCGCCGGCGGCTGCGGTGGGCACTCGACCTCGACGACCGTCTCCGCGTCGTCGTCGGCAGCGAGCGCCAGCGCTCGACGTCTCTCACCGGCTGAGCGGATCTCGCGGCGCAGCTGCCGTCCGAGGCTGGCGGCGGCTGCCGCCGAGCCCAGCATGACGACGGCGAAGATCCAGGTCGCGGTCGTCACACGGCCTCCCCGTTCCGCTGCGTCGTCGCATCGTATGTGGCGGCCATCGCCTCGCGCGAATACACGGCTCCAACGATCACGGCGATGACCGAGCAGGCGACGCGCGCGGCCACGGTGGGCTTCGAGTCGCTGGCGATGCATTGGGCGTAGAAGACCGTCGTGGACAACGTCGTGACGCCCGCGATGCCGCAGAGCAGGTCGTGACGTCTCCAGAGCGCGACGTGCGCGCTGACCCCCCGCCGCCAGTGGCCCTTGAGCTCATGGCGGAGCGCGCCCGCTGTCAGCCAGATCGTCACCATGCAGTAGATGAGCATGCTGCCGTCTGTCGCGAGCGTCTTGAGCGGCTGGGACGAGCTGAGGAGCCACGCCAGGGCCACCCACAGGTTGACCAGCGAGGCGCCCACGACGTACGCCAACCATTGTCTGTCCATCGGACCCAGCAGGATCGTCAGGCGGCTCTTCCCGCCGCGCCTGGTCCAGGCATCCTCCGCGCTGCTCATGATGCACTCGGTCCTATCGTCGTGATCCGTTCGACAAGCGCTCTGACTGTCGCGGGCTGCTCCGACTCGTAGTTGTGGTCGGTGTCGAACGTGCGGCGCGCATTGCCGCGATCGTCGGGCAGGTCCGCCCACAGCTCCGCCATCTCCTCCGCGTGGACCTTCGGGTCCTGCGTCGAGTCGACGAGCAGCACGTTCGCGGCGCTGGCGGCGGCGTGCCGGACCCGTCGCTCCTCCTCCTCGAGCTCGGCGAAGAACTCGCCCGAGAGCGCCACGGCGCCCTTGACCTGCCCCGACGGCTGCGACCACGCCGGCAGGGGATAGGTGCCGTCGTCGGCCTGCCCCCCCTGGAGCCGGCCGAGGCTGACCGTGAGCTTGTAAGGGGGGGACATCACGATCAGGCCGTCGGGCCGCAGCTCCGGAAGCGCCGAGAGTGCGACCGTGCCACCCATCGATCGCCCGAGGACGACGATCGGCACCGGCGCGAACTCGTCTCGCACACGCGCGGCGACCGCGACCAGCGTGTGCCGCAGCAGCTCGAGCCGCTTGTCGACGAGCGTGCCGTCGGCACGTCCGCTGCCCGGGTAGTCGAACTCGACCAGCGTGGTGGCGCCCTCGCGTTCGAGCTCGACGCGGAGCGCTGCGAACAGCGGCGCGTCGTGGTGGTCGTTCGTGAGTCCGTGCGACGTGATCAGCACCCGCGCGGTCGGTTCGCGGCTGCGCGTGACCCAGACCGGCACGGCGAACCCGTCGCAGGTCAACCACAGCTCCGGGTCTCGCAGCTCGTCCCAGCCCGTCACAGAGTCCCCTGCCGCAGGACTCGCCCCTTGCTCGTCCCACCGGTCGTGTCGACGATCACGGACTCGTCGGCGGCGAGCGAGCTCGTCGCCACCCGTGTGCCGACGACCGCCGGGATCGACAGCTCGTTGGCGACGCGGATCGCGTGCGACGTGGAGCCGCCCTCGTCGGTCACCAAGGCCGCCGCCTGGAAGATGACGCTGTCCCAGACCGGTGTCGCCGCGCGCAGAACGACGGTCTTGCCCGGACCGAGACGGCCACCATCGGACGGGGCTGCTGGCTTGACGACCGTGCCGCTCACGCGGGCGGCGACGTGGCCGCTGAGTCCGGCGACGACCTCGACCAGGCCTGCGTCAGCGTTCGCATCGCCACTGTCCACCGCCGTGGGGCCAGCGGCCGGGCCCGTGAGCGGACGGCTCTGCAGCACGTGGACTTCAGTCCCGTTGACGGCGAACTCGACGTCCTGCGGGCTTGAGAAGTACGCCTCGATGTCGGCAGCCAGGCGAGCCAGTTCCTGCACCAGCTCGTCGGGAACGGCCAAGTCGGGCCCGCTCACCGTTGCGCTCCCATCATCGGCCACGAGATAGCGCGCCGGCGTGCTGGAGCCGTCGACCAGTCGGTCGCCGAGGCCCCGGACGACCTCGATCTCGGACACGGATCCGTCGCTCGTCGCCACGCTCGTGTTGATCACGCCGGCGAAGTCGGCATCGACCTGACGCTGGATCACGACTGCCATCGCGACCTCGGACGCCGTGCTGCCGACGCGTGCGGCATAGGCCGCGACGCGCTCGGATCTCGCCGAGGCCACGACCTCCGACAGCGCTCTCTCGACCTCGTCCGGAGCCACGCCGAGCACCGAGGTGAAGCGGCCGGCCCAGCTGTGGGTGGCCCCGTCCTCGACGGAGGCCGAACTGCGAACCGCGAACGGCCCGGAGCCGGCCACGCCGTCGATCGCTTCACGCAGAACCCGCCGGACTTCGTCGCCGACGGTTGCGTCCTCCAGCGCGCGGACGCCCTGCGTCGTGAGGACGACGAAATCGGGAACCCGGAAGCCGCCGCTCAGCAGCTTGGCCAGCGCCGCGGCTTTTCCGCCGACGACTGCGGGGTCCGTCGCGTCTGCGTCCGCGCGAGCGTTCTCGTGGGCGCGCAGGACGGCACTGAAGCCCGCGACGCGCGTCGTGCAGGCGTTCCCGTCGGTCAGGGTCCGCGTGCTCCGCAAGCCGTTCGTCTCGAGCATCCATCCAGCCTGTCGCTGCTCGATCCGGGCCGTGAGCCCGGCGCGGTCGTCCGGCGAGGTGAGTGCGCCCACCAGCTCCGGCGGCGTCAGATGCGTCCACTCGTGCCTGTGCAGCCCGATCCGCTCGCCGATCTCGTCGAGCAGCGGCACCGACAGGTACTGGGCGCGGATCAACAGCTCCATGCGGCGGGTCCGGTAGAAGTTGTAGTAGGCGAAGTCATCGATCAGGGCGCGGTCGCGGGCAGACGTCCTCGCCGCCTCGAGGATCTGCTCGACCAGCTGCTCGCTGCGCCCCTCCTCGGCGTCGCGTGCTCGCACGATGCTCGCCTCGGCGCGCACGAGCGCCTCGTTCAGCAGGTCGGCAGTCGTGCTGGCCGCGTAGCGCGGTGGATAGCCCCACTGCGCGATCCATGCGAACTCGGCGGTGAGCGCGTCGAGCTGCGCCGCGAGGGCGGCACTCGTGTCGGCGAGCTCGTCGGGCGATGCGGGAAGCGCCTCGATGCCGAACGCGTCGATCAGGCCGCGTGCCAGCCGGTTCAGTGCCGCGTCCTTGCGCTCGGCGTCGGTGCGCTCGGGCGCGTACTCCAGGATCGGACGGATCGCGCGCTCGATCGCGTCGCGCTCGACGACGCGCACGAGTCCCAGGTCGGCGTACCGCGAGAGCTCCGGCCGCGACACGACGCGCGCGAGCAGCTCCTCGCCCAGGCCGCCGGCGATGCGGGAGAGCAGCGCCGGGAACTCCTCTGCATACAGACGCTCGATCGGGAACGGGAGGTAGAGCGCCGGAGCGTACGCCGAGTACAGGCTGCAGAACTCGTCGAGACGGGCCGCGATCTCGTCGTCGTCCAGCGTGGCCAGGTGTGCACGCTCGCCGAGGTGCTCGGCGCAATGGGCGACCCAGTGCTCTCCGACCGCGACGAAGTGCTTCGCGAGTCTCTGCGGCACGGCCGGATCGTCGCGTGCTGCGGCCGTCAGCCGCTCGTAGAGATCCGCGAGCTCGTCGATGCGCACGTGCGTCGCACCGTCGCTGAGGAACATGTGCGATGTGAGGGTCGCATCCGCGAGCACGTCCGCTCCGGACGCTGCCGCGTACGCTGGCCCAGCCTTCAAGCCGCCGATGCACCAGAAGCGAATCAGCGCATCCGGCCTGACGACGAGCCGTGTCCACCTTGTCGATCGACCCGGCGCGGATGTCATCGCCGCTAGCTCGTCTCCGGCGATGGTCTATCGCGCATGGCGGCGATATATACAGGATTCCGGAATGATCAGGGCTGCTTAGCCCAGCGCTCAACCGAGCCTCGCTCTGGCAGGGAGAAGAACGTTCAGCTGCGATCTAGTACGCCGTGCAGCGCGCACGCGGCCGCGGGACCGCCTTGTAGCGGTAGCCGCCGCCCTTCGTCCACAGCAGGTGGTCGACCTGCTGGGCGGTGAGGTCCGGGCGCGCGCCGCAGATCAACTCGGCGGCGTGGACCGCGCACGCGCGCATCTCGACCTCCTCGGGGCTGTCGTGCTCGATCGGCATGCTCGCCTCGATGTGCGCCGTCAGCGCCGGTTCGAAGTGGAGGACCCCGTCGAGGCGCAGCACGTGGGGGACGAGGTTGTCGGCGAACAGCGTGAGGCGGTCGAGGTCGGCGAAGCTCGCCGCGCCGGCGTGGTGGAGGTCGGCGGCGGCGATCTGCGCGCGCTTGAAGAAGGGGACTCGGCGGCCGGCGTACTGGGACACGTCCGCGAAGCAGTTCCAACCCGCGAGCCGCTCGGCGAGCGCGACGGCCGAGCCCTCCGCCTGCTCGACCGGACCGATGAAGCGGCCGCCGTGCTCGGCGCCCAGGCGCGCGCCAAGATCGTTCAGCGAGCGGGCGAAGAGGGCCATCAGCTCGTGCTGCGGGTCCTGGCCGAGCGCGGCGGCGATCTCGGCGGCCGTGAGTGCGCGCAGCTCGGCGGCGCTCCATGCGCCGTGCTTCGTGAAGCGGTCGCGCAGGCCGAGCGCGACGGTGAAGTAGCCCGAGCGCCCGTCGCGCTTGCGCAACGTCGGGAACCAGCCGGAGCCGAAGTTGATCGCGTCGAGCGTGAGGAAGTACGCCGCTCGCAGCTCCGGTGGCCCGTCCACGACGTGCATCTCGGGGTCGGGCTCGGGCGCCGCCTCCGGCCCCGGCAGCGCCGCCGCGTAGGGCGGGATCGCTGCCTCGTCGATCGTCACGTGCGTTGCGCGCGCGGCGACCCAGGCGCACGCCTCGCGGATCTCGTCGACGAGCGCCACACGGGGAGTATCGCGCTGAGCGCCGCGAATCTGCTCCCGCTCACCAGGAGTGGATTCGCGGTCCTCTCACTCAGGCAGCCAGCGTCGCCACGCCCTGCTCGTGGTCGAGCAGCCAGCGCTTGACGTCGAGGCCGTACGCGAAGCCGCCGAGGCCGCCGCCGGTGCGGACGATGCGGTGGCAGGGGACGAACAGCGCGATCGGGTTGCGGGCGCAGGCGGAGCCGGCGGCTCGCACGGCGGCGGGTCTGCCGCAGCGCGCGGCGAGCTGGCCGTACGTCTCCGGCGCGCCCGCCGGGATCCGGCGCAGCTCGCCCCAGGCGTGCGTGAGGAAGGGGCTCGCGGCCTGTGCGACGGGCACGCCGTCGATCGCGGCGACGTCGCCGGCGAGGTAGTCGCGCACGGCGCGCGTGAACGGGCCGAGGTCGCGCTTCGCGGTCAGGCCGGCGTCGGGGCGCAGTACCGCGCCGATCAGCGGCAGCAGGCTTTCTGGGTCGGTGGTCCAGCCGCTCGCGAGGACGGCCTCGTCAGAGGCGACGATCGTGAACGGGCCGGGGGGAGTGTCGATCGTGGTGGTGAGCATCAGGCGGCTCCTCGGGATCGCGTGGGGACGGGCTGGGAGGCGTGCGCGGCGGGGAGGCTCGCCCACAGGTGTTGCACGGCGTAGGCGCGCCAGGGGCGCCAGCGCTCGGCGAGCTGTGCCGCGGAGGCAGGGTCGCCGGGGTGGCCGAGCTGCTCGAGCGCGCGCCGCACGCCGAGGTCGGTGGCGGGGAAGGCGTCAGGGTCGCCGAGCGCGCGCATCGCGACGTACTCGGCCGTCCAGGGGCCGATGCCCGGCAGTGTCAGCAGGCGCTCGCGCGCGGCGTCGCGGTCGGCGCCGGGGTCGAGCGCGAGCGAGCCGTCTGCCAGCGCGCCGCAGAGCGAGACGAGCGCGTGGGAGCGGGCGCGCGTGAGCGGCAGCGTCGCCGGGTCGGCCGCGGCGAGCGCGGTGGCGGTGGGGAATGCGTGCGTGAGCGCATCGTCGGGTCCCACGCCGTCGGGCAGCGGCTCCCCAAGCGCCGTCGTCAAGCGGCCTGCCAGCGTGCGCGCGCCGGCGACCGAGATCTGCTGGCCGAGCACGGCGCGCACCGCCAGCTCGGCGCCGTCGACGGCGCCCGGCACGCGGCGACCCGGCGTGCGCCGCACGAGCGGGGCGAGCAGCGAGTCGGCGGCGAGCGCGTCGTCGACCGCGACGGGGTCGGCGTCGAGGTCGAGCAGGCGACGGCAGCGCTGAACGGCGGCCGCGAGGTCGCGCAGGTCGGTGAGGCGCAGCTCGCAGCGGACGTGGTCGCCCGTGCCCGCGGCGCTCGCCGCCAGCGTCGCGACGCCGGGCCCGTGCGGCAGCGCCAGCACGCGCCGGTAGCGGCCGCTCGCCGGATCCCACGCCTCGACGCCGGGCACGGCGCGCGCGCCGAGGAACGCGAGCAGGCCGGCCACGTCGAGCGGCGCGCGATGGCGCAGCCGCAGCGTGAGCTGCGGCGCGGCGGCGAGTCCTCGCACTGCCGTCTCGTCGCGGCCGTCCGCGCTGCGTCCGTTGCCGGCGCTGGCCGGTCGTCCGTTGCCGCCACCGTTCGCGCTGCGGCCGCGCGCAGCTTCCGCGCGTCCGCCGTTGCCGCGTGCGGACGCCGCGCTCCGCCGCAGCTCCGTCGGCGTCGTCGCGAACACCTCGCGGACCGTCTCGTTGAACTGGCGGATGCTCGGGAAGCCGGCCGCGAACGCGACGTCGGTGAACGGCAGCGCGGTCGTCTCGATCAGCAGGCGCGCGGTCTGCGCCCGCTGCGCCCGCGCGAGCGCGAGCGGTCCGGCGCCCAGCTCGGCGACGAGCTGACGGTGCAGGTGGCGCTCGCTGAAGCCGACCCGTCGCGCGAGCCCGGGGACGCCCTCGCGCTCGACGGCGCCGTCGCGGATCAGCCGCATCGCGCGCCCGACCGCGTCCGCGCGCAGGTTCCACTCCGGCGAGCCGGGCGACGCGTCGGGACGGCAGCGCTTGCAGGCGCGGAAGCCGGCGCGCTGCGCGGCGGCGGCGCTCGGCAGGAAGCGCACGTTCGCGCGCTTCGGCGTCATCGCCGGACAGCTCGGCCGGCAGTAGATGCCGGTCGACGTGACGGCGGTGACGAACCAGCCGTCGAAGCGCGCGTCCTTGGAGCAGACGGCGCGGTAGCAGTGCTCGAAGTCCTGGATCACGCCCTGCATGATGGCGCGGTCGGCGGTCAGCGACTAGTGGAAATCGGACATGTAGGTGTCCGGCCAGTCGAGCGCCCAGATCCCGTCGCGCTCGACGTGCGCGAAGGCCGCCGGGTCGTCGTCGAGGAAGCGCGCCGCGGAAGGCGGTGACGACCGAGTGGTACTCGCCGGCGCCCCGCTCCGCAAACCGGCCGCGAAGCAGTCCTTCCCGCCTGACAACGGCACGGCGGCGCTCACGCGAACGCCCCGTCCTCCTGCACGACCACGCCGTCGGCGCTCAGTCGCCCGCCCCGGCGCAGGTCGCAGATGAGGTCCCAGTGGACGGCGGACTCGTTGAGGCCCCCGGTCTCGGGGTAGGAGCGGCCGAGGGCGAGGTGGACCGTGCCGCCGATCTTCTCGTCGAACAGGATCGCGCCGATCGGGCGGTCGATCCCGGCGTTCGTGCCGATCCCGATCTCGCCGAGACGGCGGGCGCCGGGGTCGGTCGCGAGCGTGCGCTGGAGGTAGTCGTCGCCGCGTCCGGCGCGCGCCGCGACGACCTCGCCGTCTCTGAACGTCAGCTCGACGTCCTCGACCGCGACGCCGCGCGGGCTCGACGGCACGCCGAAGCGGATCGTGCCGTTCGCCGAGTCCTCGATCGGCCCCGTGAAGACCTCACCGCTCGGCATGTTGCGCCTGCCGTCCGAGTTGACCCACGTGCGGTCCGTGACGCGCAGCGTGAGGTCGGTCCCCTCGGCCTCGATCCGCAGCTCGCGCGCGCTCGCGAGCCGCTCGACCAGCCCGGCCTGGAACGCGCCCAGCTCGCGCCAGGCGGCGGCCGGATCGTCGCGGTCGAGGAACAGCGCCCCGCGCACGAACGCCGCGAACGCGTCGTCGCCCATCCCTGCCTGCTGTGCCCCCGCCGTCGTCGGCCACAGCGTCCCGCACCAGCGCTTCGCCAGCCGCAGCTCGCTCAGCGGCGCGCGCGCTCGCGCCACGCGGGCGATCCGCGCCGGGTCGGCGTCGGCGAGCGCGCGCGTGTTCGCGGGCGCCTGGATCGCCAGGAACGCGTCGGCCTGCGCCGCCTCGGCGTACGCCAACGCCGGGAAGCCGTCGAGCTGGCGGTCGCGCGCGAGCGCGTAGAAGTCCTCCTCGATCCCCGGCAGCTCGGCGCGCAGCAGCGGCCACGCGTCGAGCGCGAGGATCGCCGCGTGGAGGGCGCGCAGCAGCGGTGCGGCGAGCGTGGTGGAGCGCATGAGCACCTGCTGGCCGGGCTCCAGGTCGAGGCAGTAGTCGCACAGCAATGCGGCGAAGCGCTCGGTGTCCGCGTCGCGCCAGCCGCGCGCGCTCGTCACGGCGCCTCCACGTCCGGGAAGAGTTCGGCGAGGTGCTCGCGCAGCGCCCCGCGGATCCACGCGCGCTCGTCCTGCGAGGCGAAGCGGAAGCGCTGAAGCAGCTCCTTCTGCTTCTCGATCGGCACGCCCGCGATCACCCAGCGCACGGCGAGCCGCTCGAACAGGAGCTCGACCGCGCGCTGCCATGCGTCCTCGGTCGTCACCGCCGCGCGACTGGAGCCGGCCAGCACGTCGGCGTACTCGCGCCGCGTCGCCGGCGTCATCGAGCCGCGCAGCGTCAGCACGTTCCCCTCGGCGTCGCGGTAGTCGCTGGTCGGCGCGACCAGCTCGTCGTGATCGCGGCGCTGTCGGCTGCGTCGGCCCATGCCCGACAGTCTGCCGCGCTACGCGGACCACAGCGGATTTGCAATTTCTAGTCCGCGGATTTGCAAAATATTCTCCATACCGGCGGGCGTGCGGTCAGGTCGTCGCCGCAGCGTGCTCCAGCTGGCCCGCGACGTCGCCGCGCAGCGGCTCGGCGTGCCCGCACCAGGCGGTCGCGGGGGCGAGCGCGGCGAGCTTGCGCATCGAGGCGCGCGCCTGCTCGGTGTCCTTGTTGAAGGCGCGGTGGGGGACGCGCGGCGCGCCGGGGATCCCCGTCTGCGGGTCGAGCGTGTAGAAGCAGTCGCTGACGAGCGCGAGCCGGTCGGACTCGCGCCACAGGCCGATCAGCCCCGGCGCGTGGCCGGGCAGGTGGACCACGCTGAAGCCCGCGACCTCGTCGCCCTCGGACACCGTGCTCGCGACCTGCACCGGGCCGCCGTCCCAGATCGGCAGCAGCCGTCTCAGCAGCAGCTTGCCGTGGCGGTCGAGCGCAGTCAGGTCGAAGTAGTGCATCCCGCCGTCGCCCTCGGCGTCGGCGACCTCGTCGGGATGGCACCACACGGGCGCGCCGAGCCCCGGCGCCGCGCCGCGGTGGTCCGCGTGGCCGTGGCCGAGCACGACGCGCGTGATCCCGCCCATCTGCGCGCCGATCGCCGCGAGCGCCGGCGTCATCGACTGCACGCCCGCGTCGAACAGCAGCACGCCGTCTCCGTCGCGCAGGAGGTAGACGTTCATCACGCGTCTCGGGAAGCCGCCGCGCACGACCCACACGCCGTCCGCGATCGGCTCCGGATCGCCGGCGGCGAAGCGCCGCGCGAGCCGCGTGCGCAGGTTCGTCAGCGCCGTCAGCCCGCGCTCCGCGCCGGAGTCGCGCGGCGGCAGCACGCCGAGCTGGCGCGCGATCGTCATGCCGTCCACGTACGCCTCGTTGCCGACGACGAGCTCGTCGGCGACCTGCACGACGTCGCAGCCTTCGAGGTCGAGCTGCCCGCCCGTCGGCACGAGGCCCTGCCACGTCCCCGGCCCGGCGAACGTGCCCGTCATGCGCCAACGGACGGCGCAGCGGTCGCCCTCCGTCGTCGTCTGGACGACCTCCATGGCCGCGTCGGGCACGGCCGCGAACAGCTCCTCGAACCACGCGCGCACCCCGTCCGGCGCGACCAGCTCGGCCTGACCGTGCAGTCGGTCGACTCCCCCTCCGCGCCAGCAGGCGACCATCGCCTCGACCTCGCGCGCGGCGACGGCGGCGAAGTAGCGCCGCGCGACCTCCTCGGTCGCGGCGGGATCGGGCCTGGCGGCTTTCGGCATGGCGAAACCCCTCCGTCGTCGGGTGCTGCGACGGCTCCACCCTACGCCGGCCCGCCGACTAAGGTGGCAGCCATGTCAGAGTCGGGTCGCAAGCGGGAGCTGGGGCGCGGCGAGCGGGTGCTGGGCGGGCTCTGGCGCCTGCGCCTGCCGCTCCCGTGGCCCGGCGTGCCGCACTGCAACGCATGGGCGATACGCGCCGGCGACGGCTTCGTGCTCGTCGACACGGGCATGCACGAACCGGGCTCGCTGGAGCAGCTCGAGCGTGCGATGAAGATGGTGGGCCTGCGGATCGAGGACGTGAAGCTGCTCGTCTGCACACACGCCCACTCCGACCACTACGGCCAAGCCGGCCCGATCGTCGACCGCGCCGGCTGCGAGCTGTGGATGCACCCGAACCACCAGCACGCCACGCGCTCGCTCGAGGATCCGGCGCAGGCCCTCCAGCGCCGCCTCGAGGTGGGTCGCACCAGCGGCGTGCCGGAGCTGGTGCTGCGCCGCTACGCGGAGGTCGCCAAGGAGCAGGTGCCCGGGATCGCCCGCGTCGTCGATCCTGACCTCGCGCTGCTGCCGGGGATCGAGGTCGAGACCGATCTCGGGATGTGGAGCGTGATCGAGACGCCCGGCCACGCGCCCTCGCACGTCTGCCTCTACCAGGCGGAGCGCCGCATCCTGATCTCCGGCGACCACCTGCTCGGCCGCATCTCGCTCTACTACGACTACGGCTGGACGCCCGACCCGGTGGGGGAGTTCCTGCGCTCGCTCGACGCGGTCGAGGCGCTCAGACCGGCACCGCGCCTGTGCCTCGCCGGCCACGCCCGCCCGTTCACCGACGTGCAGGCGCACATCGAGGCGAACCGCGAGCTCGTCGCCCAGCGCGTCGCCGCGACGGCCGTCGCGATCGAGAGCGAGCCGCTGACCGCATACGAGGTCGTGCCGCTCGTCCACGGCCGGGACGCGGTCCACGCGGCCGCCTGGCTGCTGACCGAGACGCTCTGCTACCTGCGCCACCTCGAGGCGATCGGCGCCGCGCGGCGCGAGCCCGGCGACCCGGAGCGCTGGGTGGCGGTCTGAAGCGGGCCGTGCCCGTGCGCCCCTGCGTGCGGCGCCTTGACGATCCGCAATTTGGCATCACGCGGCACCATCCGCTAGCGTCGGCCCATGGGGGTAGTCGAGGGGGTGGGGGCGGCCCGCCCGGCGCGTCGCGGCGCGCGCGTGGCCGTCGAGGCGGATGCGCTCGCCTGGGTGCTGGCGGTCCCCGTCGCGCTGCTCGCGATCGCGCTGATCGCGCTGCTCGGCCCGCCGCTCGGGCGGCTGCTGCACTCGGGCGGCGACCCATATACGTTCTGGCGCGACCTGCGCTGGGCGGTCGTCCCCAAGCCGACCGAGCAAGGGCGCTTCCTGCTGGCGCTCGCCGCCCCGTTGCTGCTCGCTGGCGCGCTCGTCGCGACTGTCCGCCGCGGGCTCGCGCTGCCGACGCGCGTCGCCGCCGTCGCGGTGCCGCTCGCGCAGGCGCTGCTCGTCGCGTTCGCGGTCGTCTGCGTCGTCGTGCAGCAGCGGCTCGTCTACGAAGTGCCGATATACCAGGCCGGCGTCTCGCATCGCTGGCGCTACTTCACGCCCGCCACGCTCGTCGTCGCCGCGGTGCTGACGGCTGGCGCGTTCGCGCTGCTCGGGCGCCCGGCGCCGCGCGCCCGGCTCGCCGGCTGGCTGCGCGAGACCGACCGCCGCCGGCTCGCCGCCGCCCTGCTCGCCGTCGCCCTCACGGCGCTGTGGCTGCTGCACGCCGTCAACACGGACGCGTCGATCATGGGCACCAGCTCGCACGAGTGGAGCCCGGCGCAGTTCACGCTCGACGAGACGTATGCGGTGCTGAACGGCCGCACCCCGCTCGTGGACTTCACGGCGCAGTACGCGTCGCTGTGGCCGTACCTGACGGCCGCGGCGCTCGCGCTCTTCGGCACGACCTTCCTCGTCTTCTCGCTCGCGATGTGCGCGATCACCGCCGTCGCGCTGCTCGCGGTCTACGCGCTCCTGCGCCGGATCGTGCGCAACGGCGTGACCGCGCTGCTGCTGTACCTGCCGTTCCTCGCGACGAGCCTCTTCATGGTCGGCGGCACGACGACGAGCCGCTACACGTTCGGCGACTACTTCGGCGTCTTCCCGCTGCGCTACGCCGGCCCGTTCCTGCTCGCGTGGCTGCTCGTGCGGCGACTCGAGGGGGCGCAGGCGCGCGCGGTGTGGCCGCTGTTCCTCGCGGCCGGCCTCGTCGTGCTCAACAACGCCGAGTTCGGGCTCGCAGCGCTGGCGGCGACCGTCGCCGCGCTCGTGTGGACCGCGCAGGACCGCAGCCCGCGCGCGCTCGCGCGCCTCGCGGGCCAGCTCGCGCTCGGCCTGCTCGCCGCCTACGCGCTCGTCGCGGCGCTCGCACTCGTGCGCACGGGGGAGCTGCCGCAGCTCGGGCGGCTGCTCGACTACGGGCGCCTGTACTCGATCGGCAGCTTCGGCCTGCTGAAGCTGCACCGCCTGCTCGGCCTCCATCTCGTCGTCTACGTCACGTACGCAGCGGCGATCGTCGTCGCGACCGTGCGCGCGATCGAGCGCGCACCGAACCGCCCGCTCACCGCGATGCTCGTCTGGAGCGGCGTGTTCGGGCTCGGCTCGGCTGCGTACTTCATGGGTCGCACGCACCCGGAACTGCTCGTCGCGTTGTTCCCGACGTGGGCGCTGGCGCTCACGCTGCTCGCGCTCGACGCCGTCGCGCGGCTCGAGCGCCGCCCCTCGGCGCGGCCGGGGCTCGGCACGCTGCTGGTGCTCGCCGGGATGGCGCTTGCGGTCTGCTCGCTCGCGCAGCTGCCGCTGCCGTGGACGCAGCTCGAGCGGCTGGGGCAGGGCACGCCCACGGCGCCGTTGATCGAAGGCGAAGCGCCGCTGCCGCCGTTCTCCGGAGCGTTCCTGCCGGACCCCTCGACGCGCGACTTCTTCGCATCGGTCCCGCAGGGCGGACGCTTCGTCATTCGCAAGGGCGCGCCCGTCGCGATCCTGCTCACCACCGGTCACCAGATCGCGCACGCGTTCGGGGTCGTCGACGTCTCGCGCTACACCGGCCTCTACTCGATCGTCACGCGCGAGCGCCTGCGCACGGTCGTGGACGACCTGCGCGCGGCGGGCGGCAGGACGCTGTTCCTGCCCGAAGCCTCCCAGGAGGTCTACGCGACGCTCGTGCGCTGGGGCTTCGAGCGGCGGTCCGAGCAGGTGGAATGGGGCGGCACGACCGTCTCCAAGTGGGTCGATGCGACGAAGCGCGGCCAGGGCCCCAGCTAGATGGTTGATTCCACGATCTCGCGGCGCGAGGGTCACGCTGGGCGGCGCTGGGCGCCACGCGGCGTCTTGCCGATGCCACCGGCATCGCCTTCGACGCCGCGCGTCGTCCAGCATCCGCCCATCGCACCCCTCGCATCCACGAGTCTCGTGGAATCAACCATCTAGACTGCCCGGACGATGCGCATCGACGAGATCATCGCCGCCGACGGGGACCCGGCCTTCTCCTTCGAGTTCTTCCCGCCGAAGACCGAGGAGGGGGAGCGCAACCTCTACGAGGCGCTCGAGGCGTTGCGCGCGCTCGAGCCGGCGTTCGTCTCCGTCACGTGGGGCGCGGGCGGCTCGACGCGCGAGAAGACGATCGAGATCGTCCGCAACATCCGCGCTGCGCACGGGCTCGAGGCGATGGCGCATTTCACCTGCGTCGGCGCGACCGTCGCGGACCTGCGCGGCGCGCTCGACCAGATGCGCGACGCCGGCATCGACAACGTGCTGACGCTGCGCGGCGACCCGCCGCGCGGCGAGACGGCGTTCGTCCAGACGGAGGGCGGCCTGCGCTACGCGACCGAGCTTGCGCAGCTCGCAGCCGGCGACTACGACTTCTGCCTTGTCGGCGCCTGCTACCCGGAGGTCCACCCGGAGGCGGCGGACCTCGCGACCGACCTCGCGCACCTGCGTGAGAAGGTCGACGCGGGCGTGAAGGTCCTCATCACGCAACTATTCTTCGACAACGAGGCGTACTTCCGCTTCCTCGACGACGCCCGCTCCGCCGGCATAGAGGTCCCGATCGTCCCGGGGATCATGCCGATCACGAACGCGGAGCAGATAAAGCGCTTCACGTCGATGTGCGGCGCGACGATACCCGCGCCGCTGCTCGACGCACTCGATCAGCGCCGTGACGACCCCGCCGCCGTCGTCGACCTGGGCGTCGCCTACGCGACGCTCCAGTGCGCCGAGCTGCTCGCGCGCGGCGCGCCCGGCATCCACTTCTACACGCTCAACCGCTCCCCCTCGACGCGCGCGATCCTCTCGGCGCTGCGTCTCCAGCGCCCATGGGAGCGTCGCGCCGGCGGCGAGCCCGCGCTCGGCGCGGTCGCCGGCTGAGCCGGGTGTCGTCTACAGCACGATCGCCGCAATGCGCTCGGCGATGCGGCCCGCGACGGTGCCGGACCGCTTCGGCTGCGGGACGAGCTCGGCCGCCGCGGCCTTGACGCGCGCGACAACGGCCGCGGTGCTCCGGCGTGCGAAGCGCTCGCTGACGCCGATGTCGGCGGCGAGCCGGGTCCAGGCGCCGAGGTCGACGTCTGCGACGTCGGTCGCTCCGCCGAGGCTCATCGCGAGGCGCGTCGTCAGTCCGTCGTAGGCGACCGTGCTGACGAGATCGTAGAGCGGTGCGAGCGTCGGCGGGCCGGCGTCGTAGAGCAGCGAGAAGTTCTTGCCGTGCGCGTCGCAGTTGCCGATCAGCCAGTTGAAGACGAGCGCCTCCCACAGGCGCGGCAGCTCCTGAGCGGGCACCGCCGTCGCATCGCGCAGCAGGTCGGCCAGCTCGCGCACCCCCGGGCCGCCTTCGGTCTGGTACTTGCGGTCGGAGGGGATCCCGAGCGCTTGGCAGGCGTCCTCCTGGTGCAGCCGGCGTATCGGGTCGGTCGTCAAGTCGCGGTCGTAGCGCTCGACGACGAGGCACGGAAGCCCGGACGCCGTGCGAATCTTCAGCGTCCCGGCGACTCGCAGGCCGGCGGCGCGCGCCAGCCCCATGCAGAATCCCTCGTTGTCGACGAGGCCGGGATGGGTCGCCGGCTCCGGCTTGAGGATGTGCGTCGTCGGCGTCGCGCCGTCGAGTGGCAATGCCATCCCGTCGTCGTCCATCACCACCGGCAGCTTCGGCTGGGCGCCCGCGAGCGAGAGCCGCACGCCCTCTTTCGGCGCGGCGCCGAGCGGACGTTGCGGGAGCGCGCGCAGGAGCGCGTCGACGTCGTCGGCACCGAGCGCCCGCAGGCGTGGCTGCTCGACTCGTGCGGCACCCGACCTGCGCAGCGTGATCGCCCCGGCGCAGTCGCCGCCGACCTCCGCGAGCAGGCCGTAGTCGTTGCCGGGCGAGACGCCGAGGGCGCGTGCAAGCGCCTCGCGGCCGTCGCCCTCCGGCAGCAGGCCGCCGAAGACGGCGCGACAGATGGCATGCGGATGCGCCTCCGTCTGAACCGGCATCGCGTACGACAGCGGCGGGCCGGCGTAGCCGTCGTCGTAGCGGAACTGGACGTTGCCGTCGTCCTTGCGGATCAGCCGGCCGGCGCGCCGGCCCGCGAGCTCGACGATCAGCTTGCTCATCTGCTGCGCGCCTGCAGCGCGACGTCGAGCCCGACGGCGCGGGCGGCGGCGAGCGCGATCTCCAGCCGCACCGTGCCCTTCCCGCGCTCCAGCTCGCCGACCACGCGGCGGTTCACGCCGATCACCTCGGCGACCTCGTCCTGCGTGAGGCGAAGTGCCTGGCGGCGGGTGCGGAGCGCTGTCCCGAAGATGCTTGGATCAGATGTAATCATGATACCGAGTGATCACATTAGCACCTCATGGTACAAAATGGTACCGATTGGTACCAGATGGGCCATTTGATACCGATGTGAGCGATCGGTATCAGTCGGGATTCGCCGAGGCCGACGGCGCCTCCGGCGCCACGACCTTCAACCCGTGCGCGACGAGCGTGCGCCCTTCGAGCGCGTAGCGCACGTCGACGACGTCGTTGCGGCGGTAGGTGCCGATCCCCCAGGCGCCGAGGAACCAGCGCCAGAAGCCCAGTCTGCCTTCCTGCACGAGCTCGCGCCGGAACAGCAGCGCGCCGCCGCCGACCTCGTAGTCGGCTCCCTCCACCTGCGGCACGCCGTTGACGAACACCTCGAACGGCGGACGCACCGTGGACGGCAGCTCGACGCGCCAGCGCTCCTCCATGCGACGGATTATCGCGCGGCGCGGCGACCGCGCGGCGGCGTACCCTCTCCGGCGATGCACGAGCGGACCGAGCCGGCGTTCGACTATCGCGTGCGGCGCTCGGACCGGGCGCGGCGCGTGCGCGTGCGCGTCGACCCGGCGCACGGCGTCGAGGTGGTGCTGCCGCGGCGCGCCTCCGAGCGCGAGGCGGCGGCCGCGATCCGCGAGCTGCGGCCCTGGATCGAGCAGCGCGTCGCCGAGCTGCAACGAACGCGCGCGCTCGTCGCCGCCCGCGGCGCGACCGTCCCCTACCTCGGCAGCGTGCTCGCGCTCGCGCCCGAGCCCGGGCGCACGCGCGTGCACCGCCGCGGCGAGACGCTGCTCGTCCCGGGCGGCGACGAGGACCACCGCCCGACGCTCGAGCGCTGGTACCGCCGGCAGGCGCGCGCGGAGATCGGGCCGCGGCTCGACGCGGCGACCGCCGCGGCCGGCACGCCCTACAGCGGCCTGACGATCCGCGGGCAGCGCACGCGCTGGGCGAGCTGCTCCGCGACGGGCGCGATGTCGTTCAACTGGCGGCTGCTGCTCGCGCCCGAGCCGGTGCTCGACTACGTCGTCTGGCACGAGGTCTGCCACCTCGAGGTGATGGACCACTCGCCGCGCTTCTGGCGCCTGCTCGCCGGGCGCTGCCCCGACTACCGCGCCCACGCGGGCTGGCTGCGCCGTCACGGCGCGACGCTCGTGCTGTGAGCGCCGCGGCGGCGACTCCTCCTGCGCCACGGCCGCGCGTCGCGGTCGTCGGCCACGTCGAGTGGCTCGACTTCGCGCGCGTCGAGCGCCTGCCCGTCGCGGGCGAGATCGTGACCGCGAGCGACGCGTTCGAGCTGGCGGCCGGCGGCGGCGCCGTCGCCGCCGTCCAGCTGCGCAAGCTCGCCGGGGCGGCGCTCTTCCTGACCGCGGTCGGGAACGACGAGCGCGGCCGCCGCGCGGTCGCCGAGCTGCGCGAGACGCACGGGCTCGAGCTGCACGCGGCCGTCCGCCCGCGTCCTCAGCGCCGCGCGTTCACCCACGTCGACGCGGCCGCCGAGCGCACGATCACCGTGCTCGGCGAACGGCTCGTCCCACATGGGGAGGATCCGCTGCCGTGGGAGCAGCTCGCCGGGGTAGACGGCGTCTACCTCACCGGCGGTGACGGGGCTGCCGCCCGCGCTGCGCGCACCGCTCGGCTGCTCGTCGCGACGACGCGTGCCGCCGATGCGGTGCTCGCCGGCGGCGTGGTGCCCGACGTGCTCGTCGCGAGCGGCCGCGACGAGAAGGAGCGTGCCGGCCTCGCCGCGCTGCCCACGCCGCGCTTCACGCTGCTGACCGACGGCGCTCGCGGCGGGCGCTGGCAGGCCGCCGACGGCAGCGATGGCAGCTGGTCGGCAGTCCCACTCCCCACCGCGCCGGTCGACGCATACGGTTGCGGCGACTCGTTCGTCGCCGGCCTCACCTACGGCCTCGCGGCCGCGATGGACCTGCCTGACGCGCTCGCGCTCGCCGCCCGCTGCGGCGCGCACTGCATCACGGGCAGCGGCCCGTACAGCGGTCAGCTCGCGCTCGATTAGCTCGCGCTCGCCCCCGCGGGACGGCCTATCGCGTCGGGCCCGTCGGCCGCGCGACCCGCACCTCGTCGGCGATGTGCACGAAGTCGGCGACGTTGTGCGTGAGCAGCACCGCGTCGTGCACACGTGCGGTGGCGGCGATCAGGAGGTCCGCCTGTCGCCGGCGCGGCTGCGCGCCGCGGCGCACCATGAGCGCTGCGAGGGCGCCCCACTCGCGTGCCACGGCGGCGTCGACCGGAAGCGGCGAGAACGACGACTCGATCGTCGCCAGCCGCAGCGCGCGTCGCGCCCGCTCCTCGTCGCTGCGCGCCAGCAGCAGCCCGAACTGCAGCTCGCCGAGCGAGACGGTGCTGATCGCGACGTCGAGTCCCTCGGGCGCGTCGTCGGCGATCAGCACCGACGTGTCGAGGATCGCCCTCACGCGGCGGCGAAGGGATCGACGAGCCCGACGTCGAGCCGCTCGAGATCCTCGGCGAGGCCGATCGGCGCCGGCGTGTCCCACACGTGCCGGACCTTGGCGGCGGGCACCCACGGGTCGCGCTCGAGCGGCCCGAGGTGGGCGACGGGCCGCCCGGACACCGTGATCGTCAGCTCCTCACCGCCCTCGGCGCGTCGCAGGACCTCCCCGACGTTGTTGCGCAGCTCCTTCTGGGGGATCGTGGTCATCGAATCAAGGTAGCAGGACTGCTACCCGATCGCGAGCACCCGCCGCAGCGCCGCCACCGGCGACTCGCCGTCCTCCTGCACGACCACCGTCTTCGCTGCGCGGCCCGTCCACGCCTCGGCGGAGCCGTCGCCGCGCACGTCGACGCCGGCGCGCACGCGCGGCAGCAGCCGCTGCGGGCCGCTCAGCTCCGCGCGTGCGACGACCTGGGCGATCGCCTCGAAGCGCCGCACGTGCAGGTCGATCGCCTCGCGCTGCGGGCTCTCGCCGAGCTGCGTCAGGTGCGCGTCCAGGGCGTCGAGCGCCTCGGCCAGCGAGCCGAAGCGCGAGCGCGCGACGCGCGGGCCCTCGCGCACGAGCAGGCGGTAGGAGCCGGCCATCAGTCGCGATCCTATCCGCGGCCGGATAGAGTGCCGCCTCGCCTCGCTCTCCAACTTGCCCGAAACTGGACGGTCACGACATGCGCACAAGGATCCTCGCCTGCTGCGCGGCCGCGCTCGCCGCGCTGACCGCCTTCTCCGCCAGCGCGTTCGGCAAGCCGCACCGTGCGGTCTGCTCGACCGCTGTCGCGGCCGCGGTCGCGCACTGCCAGGCGAGCGTCGTCGTCGACGCCGCCGGCAAGCCCGCGGCGGCCGTCGCGCCGGCCGGCTACGGGCCGGCGCAGTTCCACGCCGCCTATGCGCTGCCGGCCACGGCGCCCGTCGCGCAGACGATCGCGATCGTCGATGCCTACGACGACCCGACCGTCGCGAGCGACCTGAACGCGTACGACGCGACCTTCGGGCTGCCGGCGTGCACGACCGCGAACGGCTGCTTCCGCAAGGTGAACCAGAACGGCGTCGCCGGGTCCTACCCCTCCAAGAGCGCCGGCTGGGCGCTGGAGATCGCGCTCGACGTCGAGACCGCGCACGCGATCTGCCAGAACTGCAAGATCCTGCTCGTCGAGGCGAGCTCGGCGAGCTTCGCGAGCCTCGAGGCGTCCGTGGGCACGGCAGCACGCCTCGGCGCCACCGAGATCTCCAACAGCTACGGCGGCTCCGAGTTCTCCGGGGAGACGGCCGACACCGCCTACAAGCACCCCGGCATCGCCGTCACGGTCGCGGCCGGCGACAACGGCTACGGCTCGTTCGGCTTCCCGGCTGCCTCGCCCTACGTCGTCGCCGTCGGCGGGACCACTCTCACGCTCGGCTCCGGCGGCGCCTGGGCCGGCGAGACCGCCTGGAGCGGCGGTGGCAGCGGTTGCAGCGGCTACCTGCTCGCGCAGTCGTGGCAGACGAGCGACGCGAACTGGTCGCTGACGGGCTGCGGGACCAAGCGCGGCGTCGCCGACGTCGCCGCCGACGCCGACCCGAGCACCGGCGCCGCCGTCTACGACACGACCCGCTACGGCGGCCGCAGCGGCTGGTTCCAGGTCGGCGGCACGAGCCTCTCCTCGCCGCTCGTCGCCGGCGTCTACGCGCTTGCCGGCAACGCGGCCAGCAAGGCCTACCCGGCGTCGCTGGCCTACGCCAACCGCGCGGCGCTGCACGACGTCACGGCCGGTTCGACCGGCAGCTGCACGACGCTGATGTGCGTCGCCGGCGCCGGCTACGACGGCCCGACCGGCGTCGGCTCGCCGATCGGGCTCGGCGCCTTCTGATCCGCCGCTCGGCTCCCGGCGGTGCGCATCGGCGCGCCGCCGGGCCGCGGGGTGCTCGGCGCTAGGAGCGCATCCCCATCGGGACGAACTCGCGCGTGCGGGCGCCGGTGTAGATCTGGCGCGGGCGGGCGATCTTCTGCTCGCCGTCTTCGATCATCTCGAGCCACTGCGCGATCCAGCCGCTCGTGCGCCCGATCGCGAACAGCACCGGGAACATCTCGACCGGCATCCCGAGCGCCTCGTAGATGAGGCCCGAGTAGAAGTCGACGTTCGGATAGAGCTTGCGCGAGACGAAGTACTCGTCCTCGAGCGCGATCTTCTCCAGCTCGAGCGCGATGTCGAGCAGCGGGTTCGTGCCCGTCACCTCGAACACGTCCTCCGCCGCGCCCTTGATGATCTTCGCGCGCGGGTCGTAGTTCTTGTAGACGCGGTGGCCGAAGCCCATCAGGCGCTCGTCGCCGTTCTTCACGCCCTCGATGAAGCCGGGGATGTTCTCGACGCGCTCGATGCGGTGCAGCATCCGCAGCACCTGCTCGTTCGCGCCTCCGTGCAGCGGGCCATAGAGCGCGCCGATGCCCGCCGCGACTGCCGAGTACGGGTCGACCTGCGACGAGCCGACGCTGCGCACGGCGCTCGTCGAGCAGTTCTGCTCGTGGTCGGCGTGGAGGATGAAGAGGACGTCGAGCGCGCGCTCGATGCGCGGGTCCGGCTTGTACTTCAGCTCGGCGATCTTGAACAGCATCCCGAGGAAGTTGCCCGGATAGCTGAGGTCGTTGTCGGGATACACGTACGGCATCCCGCGGTTGTGGCGGTAGGCGAAGGCGGCCAGCGTCGGCATCTTCGCGATCAGCCGGATGATCTGCGCGTAGCGCGGCTCCGGGTCCTTGATCTTGCTCGCCTCGGGGTAGAAGGTCGAGAGCGCCCCGACGGAGGCGAGGAGCATCCCCATCGGATGCGCGTCGTAGCGGAAGCCCTGGATGAACTCCTTCACGTTCTCGTGCACGAACGTGTGGGTCGTGATCTCGTGGGTCCACGCGTCGAGCTGCGGCTGCGTCGGCAGCTCGCCGTGGATCAGCAGGTAGGCGACCTCCAGGTAGGAGGATCTCTCGGCGAGCTGCTCGATCGGGTAGCCGCGGTACTCGAGGATGCCCTTGTCGCCGTCGATGAACGTGATCGAGGAGCGGCACGACGCGGTGTTCATGAACGCCGGGTCGTACGTCATGAGGCCGAAGTCCTCGTCGTCGACTCTGATCTGGCGCAGGTCGATGCTGCGGATCGTCCCGTCGGCGATCGGGATCTCGTACTGCCGGCCGGTGCGGTT
>DASRXW010000010.1:0-7561 GCA_035654055.1 Conexibacter sp. | reverse complement strand
GATCTACGCCTCAAGCGCAGAACGCACCGCAGCCCTTGACGGCTGGCTCTGGCACTACAACCATCACCGCCCACACCAAGCCCTCGGCCGACGAGCACCCATCACCCGCCTGAACAACCTGCTCGGGACTTACACCTAGCTGGCGGCCGCGACCGGCGGCGTTCGCGTGGTGCGCAACGTGGCGTAGCCCCGCGGCCCCGTGGCCCCGCCACTAGGCTCGCCGCGCGACGCCGATTGCGTGCGTGGAGACGGGCACGAACGGCGGCAGCGACCCGAGCCGCAGGTCGCGGTGGCGCTCGAGCACGAAGCCGGCGGCCGCGATCGCGCCGACGGTGTCGCGGGCGGTGTGGCAGCCGCCGAAGGCGTGCGGCCAGAAGGTGCAGTCGACGGCGCGCTGCCAGCGCGCCATCCGCGACGTCGGCGCGCGCACGTGCTCGTAGTAACGCAGCTCCCCGTCGGGCCGCAGCACGCGATGGAGCTCGGCGAGCGCGCGCGCCTGGTCCGGAACCGAGCACAGCACGAGACACGCGACCGCCGCGTCGACCGACGCGTCCCCGAGCGGCAGTGCGTCGGCAATCCCGTCGCGTATCGTCACGCGCACGCGCGCGCGTGACGCCGCTGCGGCCGCCTCGCGGCGCAGGTACGGCTCGGGCTCGATCGCGACGACCTCCGTGACGTCGGGCGGATAGTGCGCGAAGTTCGCGCCCGAGCCGGCGCCGACCTCGACGACGCGCCCGTGCAGGCCCGCGAGCAGCTCCTCGCGGTGGGCGCGGATCTCTTCCGGCTCGTTACGCGCGAGCACGCGCACGTAGAAGCGGGCGAACAGCGGATGGTGGACCTGTGCGCTCATCGCATCCGCTGCCTCCTCTTCTCGGGACGCTGCTCTTCGCGTCATCATCCACCGATGGGCCGACGGACGCCGCAGACCGGAACGCTCGCCGGGCTTCCGTTCCTGCTCACCGGCCCGCCGGATGCGCCGCCGCTCGCGCTCCTGCCCGGCCTCTCGCCCGAGCACGCGATCGGCGCCGGGCCGTTCGCCCGCGCGGAGCTGGAGCTCGCGCACGCGTTCGCCGACCGCTTCCGCGTGACGTGGCTCAGCCGGCGCCCCGGGCTCGGCAGCAGGAACGGCGACGGCGCTGCACCGACGATGGCGGCGATCGCCACCGAGCACGCGACCGCGCTGCGCGAAGCGTTCGACGCGCCGGTCGACGTGCTGGGGATCTCGACGGGCGGCTCGATCGCGCTGCAGCTCGCGGCCGACCATCCGGGCGTCGTGCGCCGGCTCGTGCTCGTCTCGGCGGCGGCGCGCCTCGGCGCGGTCGGGCGCGCGGAGCAGCGCGCAGTCGCCGATCTGGTGGCTGCCGGCGACGCCCGCGGCGCGTTCGCACGCTTCCTCGCCGACCTCGTCCCCGAGCCGCTGCCGTGGGCGGACGGTCGCGGCGCGGTCGTGCATGCGCGCCTCGCCGCGCTCGCCCGGCCGCCGCTCGCCGCCGCCGGCTGGGCGCTCGGCCCGCTGCTGTGGCCGCAGGCCGAGCTGCGCGACATGGCGGCGCTGATCGCGGCGGAGGACGCATTCGACGTGCGCGAGCGCCTCGGCGACGTGCGCGCGCCGACGCTCGTCGTTGCCGGCGGCCGCGACCCCTACTACGACGCCGGCGCATTCGAGCAGGTCGCGCGCGGCGTGCCGGACGGCCGGCTCGTGCGCTTCGCGCGGCGCGGGCACGGGACGGTCGCCGCCGACCCGCGCTTCATCCCCGCCGTCGCGCGCTTCCTGCTCGCCTCAGACGACACCCGCTCCGGGAGCTGACGTCGCGCCGATGGAGATCCTGCTCGCGCTCGCCGCTGCGCTGCTGTTCGCGCTCGGCACCGTCCTCCAGCAGAAGGCAAGCCTCGACGCGCCCTCGACGTCGGCCGGTTCGAGCTCGGGGCTGCTGCTGCGGATGGCGCGACGGCCGGTGTGGCTCGCCGGGATCGCCGCCGACGCGCTCGGCTTCGTCGCGCAGGCGATCGCACTGACGATCGGGCGGATCGCGGTCGTGCAGCCGCTGCTGATCACGAGCGTCGTGTTCGCGCTGCCGCTCGGCACGCGTCTGACCGGCCAGCACGTCGGGCGCGGCGAGGTCGGGGCGGCCGTGCTCGTGACGAGCGCGCTCGCCGCCTTCCTCGTCGTCGCGAACCCCTCCGGCGGGCGCAGCGACGCGCCGCTGGGCGAGTGGCTGATCGCCGGGGCGGCATTCGGCGGCGCGACCGCCATGCTCGTGCTGCTCGCGCGCAGGCGGTCCCCGAAGGCGAAGGCCGCCCTGCTCGGCACGGCGACGGGGCTGCTGTTCGGGCTCAGCGCGGCGCTCACGAAGACGGTCGGCGACCAGGTCGAGCACGGCATCCTGACCGTCTTCACGGACTGGCACCTCTACGCGCTGATCGTGGTCGGCTACACCTCGATGACGCTCAACCAGCTCGCGCTCGCGACCGGTGCGCTCGCGCCCGCGATCGCGACGGCGATGGCGTTCGACCCGATCTCCAGCGTGGTGCTCGGCACGACGCTGCTGCGGGAGTCGCTCGACACGACGGCACTCGGCGTCGCGGTCGGGATCGCTGCGCTCGCCGCGACGCTCGCCGGCCTCGCACTGCTGGCGCGCACACGGGGCGAGCTGGTGAGCGAGCCGGCGGCCGCTCAGTCGACCGGATGAAGCGCCAGCCCGCCGATCAGGTCGGCGACGTCGAGCCGGCCGGCGCCGACGACGGATGCGATCCGGGCGATGGAGCCCCAGCACCCGCGCGCCATGCCTTGACGCCGTCCGTCGTGGCTTGGAGCATGGCGCCGTGACCACGACCGACGAAGCACCCGGCGGGGCCGAGGCCGACGCGCCCGCCGGCGCGGTCGGCTTCCAGGCAGCCGAGCGCGAGCGCCGCCTCGCGAAGCTCGACGCGCTGCGCGCGCGCGATGTCGATCCCTACCCCGTCCGCTTCGACCGCGACGCGACGGCAGCGGACCTGCGGGCGCGGCATCCCGCGCCCGCCGCGGGGAGCCGCAGCGGCGAGGTCGTGCGCGTCGCCGGGCGCGTGATGGCGTTGCGCCGCCACGGCGGACTCGACTTCGCCGACCTGATGGACGAGACGGGCCCGATCCAGCTGCTCGCCACGCGCGACGGGCTCTGCGAGGAGGCGCTGCACGACGTCGCCGCGCTCGACCTCGGCGACTGGGTCGGCGTCGAGGGCGAGGTGATCGCGACGAGCACCGGCGAGCTGACGATCCACGTCGCTGCCATCGAGCTGCTGTCGAAGGCGCTGCGCCCGCTGCCCGACCTGCGTCACGGCCTCGCCGATCCAGACGCGCGCTACCGCCGCCGCCACGTCGACCTCGTCGTCAACGCGAGAGCGCGCGAGGTCTTCCGCGCCCGCTCGACGGCGATCGCCGCGGTCCGCAGCACGCTGCTCGAACGCGGCTTCCACGAAGTCGAGACGCCGGTGCTGCTGGGCCAGGCGGGCGGCGCCGCGGCGAGGCCGTTCCTCACCCACCACAACGCGCTCGACATCGAGATGAGCCTGCGGATCGCCTTGGAGCTGCCGCTCAAGCGACTGCTCGTCGGCGGGATGGACCGCGTGTTCGAGATCGGCCGCGTCTTCCGCAACGAGGGCCTCGACACGCGCCACAACCCCGAGTTCACGCTGCTCGAGGCCTACCAGGCGTTCGGCGACTACCACGACATGATGGAGCTGACCGAGACGCTCGTCGGCGCTGCCGCGCAGGCGGCGAACGGCACGACCGTCGTGCGCGTCGGCGAGCGCGCGGTGGATCTCAGACCGCCCTTCCGGCGGGTGAGAATGACCGAGCTGATCGAGGAGCACACGGGCGAGCGGATGCACCCCTCGATGGACGTCGAGGAGGCGCGTTCGATCGCCGACAGACATGGCGTCACATGGATGGACGCGTGGGGCTCCGGGAAGATCCTCAGCGAGGTCTACGACGAAGTCTGCGAGGCGAAGCTCGTCGAGCCGACGTTCGTGATGGACCACCCGAGAGAGATATCGCCGCTGGCGCGCTCGCATCGCGACGACCCCACGCTGACCGAGCGCTTCGAGCTGGTCGTCGCCGGGCGCGAGCTGGCGAACGCCTACAGCGAGCTCAACGACCCCGTCGACCAGGCCGGGCGCTTCGCCGCCGAGGCGAAGCTGAAGGCCGGCGGCGACGAGGAGGCCGAGCCGGTCGACGACGACTACGTGCAGGCGCTGGAGTACGGCCTGCCGCCGACGGGCGGGCTCGGCATCGGGCTCGACCGGCTCGTGATGCTGATCACGGGCGTCGAGTCGATCCGCGACGTGATCCTCTTCCCCACGCTGCGCCCGCAGGAGGACGGCGGGCAGCACGCGCCGGGCGCGGCGACGCCGCTGGACGCCGCGCTCGTGCCGCCGCCGCTGCTATCCGAGGAGGACGGCGCCGACGGCGTCTCGCAGGCCGTGCACCCCGTCGCCGTCACGCGCCGGCCGTCGTCGCTGAAGCCGCTCGCGTGGCTGACGGCGCTCGTCGGCGCGATCTCGCTGCTGCCGTCGCTGCCGCTCGTCAACTGGTCGTTCGGCGCAGGCGAGCTGCTGGAGCGGCCGAGCCGCGCCGTGACGTTCGTGATCTCCGTCGTGCTCGGCATCGCGCTGATCGCCGTCTCGCGCCAGATCGCGCGCGGCAAGCGGCGCGCGTGGTGGGCGGCGGTCGGGCTGTTCGGCGCCGCCACGGCGATCCACATCCTCAAGGGCCCGGACCCGATCGCCGCGCTCGCGAACCTCGCGATGCTGATCGCGTTCGTCTGGAGCCGCCACGACTTCCGGGCGAAGGGCGACCCCGGCTCGCTCGTCGACGCGCTGCTGTTCGTGCCGGTCTACGTCGGCGCGGTGCTGGTGTTCGGCGTCGTCTCGCTGCTCACGCAGGCGAACCACGTGACGCCGAGGCTCGGCACCGGCGGCGTGCTGCGCACGACGTTCGGCGGACTCGTCGGCCTCCACGGCACGTACGCGTACAGACGCGACCTGTTCGCCGACTTCTTCAGCGCCGCGCTGCTCACGCTCGGCATCGCAGGGCTGGCGGTGCTGCTGTTCCTGATCTTCCGTCCGCTCGTGCAGAGAACGCCGCCGGACGAGGCGGCGCGCGAGCGGGCGCGCGCGATCGTCCGCCGCTGGGGCGCCGACACGCTCGCCTGCTTCGCGCTGCGGCGCGACAAGAGCTACTTCTTCTCGCGCGACGGCGAGTCGCTGATCGCCTACGCCTACGTGCGCGGCTACGCGATGGTCGCGGCTGACCCGATCGGGCCGCCGCAGGCGCGCGCCCGCGTGCTGGACGAGTTCCTGCTGCACTGCCGCGAGCAGGGCTGGGGCGTCGCGTTCCTGGCGGTGCGCGAGGCGGACGCAGAGCTCTACCGCGCGCGCGGCATGCACGCGATCTACCTCGGCGACGAGGCGATCCTGCGCTGCGACACGTTCACGCTCGACGGGGCGGCGATGAAGCCGGTGCGCGAGGCGGTGAACCGCCTCGCGCGCGACCACACGTTCGAGCTGCTGCAGGAGTCGGAGGCCTCGGCGGAGCTGGTCGCGCAGCTCAACGCGATCAGCGCCGAGTGGCGCAGAGGCGCGTCGGAGCGCGGCTTCACGATGGAGCTGGGCGAGGACGTCGCGGGCGTGGACCCCGACTACGTGATCGCGCTCGCGCGCGACGCGTCCGGCGCCCCGGCCGGCTTCCTGCGCTTCGTGCCGGCCCACGGCGAGGATCTCGGCTACTCGCTCGACCTGATGCGCCGCAAGCTCGGCTCGACGAACGGCCTGACGGAGTACCTGATCGCGAACGCGGCACTCGCGCTCGGCAGGCGCGGCGTGCGACGCCTGTCGCTCAACTTCGCCGCCTGGGGCCGCCTGCTCGACAGCGCCGAGAACGCCGGCTGGCTCGGCCGCTTCGAGCAGAAGGTGGCGCGCGGGCTCAACCCGTACTTCCAGATCCAGTCGCTGCGCGACTTCAACGCGAAGTTCGGCCCGCAGTGGCTCCCGCGCTCGATCGTGATCGACGACCTCGGCGAGCTGCCGACGGTCGCGCTGCTGTACGCGAGCGTCGAGGGCTTCCTCGACCTGCCGCTGATCGGCCGCCTGTTCGTGCCGCCGGTGCGGGCGGCGGTGGCGAAGGGCGAGGGCGCGGCGATCTGAGCGCTACGCCGCCGCGGCGGGCACCGCGTCGGCGGCGGCGACGAAGTCGCGCTGGCGCACGAGCGCGAGGCCGGAGAGCGCGCCGAGGGCCGCGATGCCGGCGGCGATCAGCAGGATCTCGTGGAGCCCGCCGACGAACGCCGCGTGGGAGCCGGCTCCGACGTGCGCGCGCGTCGCGATCTCGTGCTGGAAGACCGCGCCGAGCGCCGCGATGCCGGTCGCGAGGCCGACCTGCCGGCAGGTGTTGTTCAAGCCGGACGCCATCCCGGCGCGCTCGGGCGGCACGACGCCGATCGCCGTCGAGGCGATCGCCGGGTTGACGAGCCCGACGCCGACGCCGGCCGCGAGGAAGCCCGGCAGCAGCGCCGTCCAGCCGGAGCTCGCCGACAGGCCGCTCATCAGCGCCAGCCCGCCGCTGACGAGCGCCAGCCCCGCGAACAGCAGCAGGCGCACGGGTGCCCGAACGGTCAGCCGCCCGGCGAACGGCGCGACGACGAACGAGACGAGGCTGACCGGCAGGAAGCGCAGCCCGGCCTGCAGCGGGCCGTAGCCGAGCACGTTCTGGATGTAGAGCGTGAGGTACAGGAACATCGCGAACATCGAGGCGGCCAGCGCGAACGTCACGAGCGAGACGCCCGCGAAGGCCGGCACGCGCAGCAGCGCGAGATCGAGCATCGGCCGCTCCTGGAGACGCTCGGCGACGAGGAAGGCGCTCAGCAGCAGGACCGCACCGCCGAGGCAGCCGACGATCTCGGCGCTGCCCCAGCCGGCGTCGTTCGCCTGCGTGAGCCCGAACACGAGCAGGAACAGGCCGCCGGAGAACGTCACCAGCCCGAGCCAGTCGACGCCCGTCGCCTGCGGGTCGCGCGACTCCTCCACGCGCGCGAGCGTGACGACGAGCGCGACGACGCCGATCGGCACGTTGACGAAGAAGATCCACTCCCAGCCGATCCCCGCCGTCAGCGCGCCGCCGACGACCGGGCCGACGGCTACGGCGGCGCCGATCACGGCGCCGTAGACGCCGAACGCGATGCCGCGCTCGCGCCCATGGAAGGCGTTCGCGATCAGCGCGAGCGAGGTCGCGAGCATGATCGCGCCGCCCACGCCCTGCGCGGCGCGCGCCAGGTTCAGCATCAGCGCGCCGTTCGAGAGGCCGCACGTCAGCGAGGAGGCGGTGAAGACCACGAGCCCGACCGCGAACATGCGCCGGCGACCGAGCAGGTCTGCGACCGACCCGGCCGTCAGCAGCAGCGCGGCGAGGCTCAGCGCGTACGCGTTCACGACCCACTGGAGCTCGCTGAAGCTCGCGTGCAGCTCGCGCTGGATCTCGGGCAGCGCGACGTTGACGATCGTGATGTCCATGAGCAGCATGAAGATCCCC
>DASRXW010000009.1:0-19878 GCA_035654055.1 Conexibacter sp. | reverse complement strand
ATCGTGCTGCGCACCAAGCCGTTCCTGCGGCCGGTGCGCTAGGCGCTCCGCGGGCACGGGTACGCTCGTCTGCGAACGATGGGCGACGAGACGGAGAGCGAGCGGCTCAACCGCGAGCTGATCGAGCTGCTCAACGAGCTGCGCGTCGCGCTGCCGGGGGTGCAGGTGCTGTTCGCGTTCCTGCTCGCTGTGCCGTTCCAGGCGCGCTTCGGCGGCACGACGACCTTCCAGCGCGACGTCTACTTCGCCGGGCTCGCGTTCGCACTGGTCGCGACCGCCTTCCTGATCGCTCCGACCGCGATGCACCGGCTGAACTTCCGCGTGCACGACAAGGAGGCGATCATCCTGATCTCCAACCGGCTGGTGATCGCCGGGACGGGCTTCCTCGCGCTCGCGATGATCAGCGTGACGGCGTTGATCAGCGACGTGCTGTTCGGGGCGACGGCGGCGATCGTCGCCAGCGCGCTGTCGACGCTCCTGTTCGCGCTGCTGTGGGTCGTGGTGCCGCTCAGCCGGCGTGCGGGCAGATGAGCGACGCGCCCGCCGACAGCGCCGGTCCGGTCAGTCGCACGACCGCGTGGGCGCGCTCCTTCGGCACGCCGATGCGGGACTACCTGCGCACCGAGACTGGGGGCGCTGCGGTGCTCGCTGCTGCGGCGCTCGCCGCGCTCGTGTGGGCGAACGTCGACGCCGGCTCGTACGCGAGCGCGTGGGGGACCGAGCTGTCGATCAGGCTCGGCGGCTGGACGCTCGCCGCGAGCCTGCGCCACTGGGTCGACGACGGGCTGATGGCGATCTTCTTCCTCGTCGTCGGCCTGGAGGCGCGGCGCGAGCTGGACCTCGGCGAGCTGCGCGAGCGGCGGCGGCTGCTGCTGCCGGCGGCCGCGGCGCTCGGCGGGATGCTGGCGGCCGTCGGCGTGTTCCTCGCGCTGAACGCGGGCTCGCACGCGGCCGGCGGCTGGGGCGTCGCGCTGTCGACCGACACCGCCTTCGCGATCGGCATCCTCGCGCTCGTCGGGCCGCGGCTGTCGGCGCGCATGCGCGTGCTGCTCGTGACGCTGCTCGTGGTGGACGACCTCGTCGCGCTCGGCGTGATCGCGGTCGCGTACACGAGCGACCTCGCGCTGACGCCGCTCGCGATCGCCGGCGGGCTGCTGGCGGCCGTCGTGGTGGCGCGGGCGCTCGGCGTGCGGCGCGGCTGGGTCTACGGACTGCTCGGCGTCGCGCTGTGGGTGGCGGTGCGCGAGTCCGGCGTCGACCCGGTGGTCGTCGGGCTGCTGATGGGCCTGCTGACGGTCGCGCGGCCGGCGGCGCGCGCCGACCTGGAGGAGGCGACCGACCGCTTCCGCGACTTCCGCGAGCAGCCGACGGCGCAGCTCGCGCAGGTCGCGCGCGCGAGCGTCGAGTCGGCGCTGTCGCCGAACGAGCGCCTCCAGCACCGCTTCCACCCGTGGTCGAGCTACGTCATCGTGCCGCTGTTCGCGCTCGCGAACGCGGGCATCGCGCTGGATGCCCCCTTCCTCGGCGACGCGCTGCGCTCGCCGGTGACGCTGGGGATCGTCGGCGGGTACGTGCTCGGCAAGCCGCTCGGCATCCTCGCGGCGGCGTGGCTCGCGCAGCGGATGGGCCGCGGCGCGCTGCGGCTGCCGATCGGCTGGGGCGCGTTCGCAGGGACCGGCGCGGCGGCCGGCGTCGGCTTCACGGTCGCGCTGCTGATCGCGGGCCGTGCGCTCGCCGGCGAGCCGCTGCGGCAGGCGAAGCTCGGCGTGCTGCTGAGCGTGCTGCTCGCACCGCTCGTGTCGTGGGCGATCTTCGGCGCGATCTTGCGGCTTCCGCGCCGCCGCCGCCTGCGGCTGCTGATCGGCGAGGCGGACCAGCTGGAGGACCTCGCGCTGCCGGTCGACCCGCACCACGATCGCGTCCGCGGGCCGGCCGACGCGTCCGTGACGCTGGTCGAGTACGGCGACTTCGAGTGCCCCTACTGCGGCCAGGCCGAGCCGATCGTGCGCGAGCTGCTCGCCGGCGACGGCGACCTGCGCTACGTGTGGCGTCACCTGCCGCTGAACGACGTCCACCCGCACGCGCAGGTCGCGGCCGAGGCCGCGGAGGCGGCGGCTGCGCAGGACGCGTTCTGGGAGTACCACGCGCTGCTGTTCGACCACCAGGACGCGCTGAAGCCGAAGCAGCTCGTGGGGTACGCGGAGCAGCTCGGGCTCGACGTCGAGCGCTTCCGCCGCGAGCTGCGCGACGGGGAGTACGCCGGCCGCGTCGCGCGCGACGTCGAGAGCGCCGACCTCAGCGGCGTCGCCGGCACGCCGACGTTCTTCGTCAACGGCACCCGCCACCACGGCGCCTACGACGTCAACGCCTTGAAGCTGGCGGTGAAGGCGGCGCGGGCGAAGGCGCTGGTGGTGGCGGGCGGGGCGTGACGCGTCAGCCCTTGAACGTCGAGCTGCCGCGATCCCCGAACGGCTCGTCGCGCTCGCGCACGGCCTCGCGGAAGCCGGCCTCGGCGGCGCGCTGCTGGAAGGCGTGGCCCTCGCTCGTATGGCGGGCAACGCCATCGAAGAGGGTGCCGAGCAGCTGCGTGGCATGGAGGCCCTGCGCGTAGAGCGACTGGTTGACGAGCAGCTTCATCATCTGCAGCTGGTTGAGCGGCAGGCGGGCGATCCGCTGCACGAGGACCTCGGTGCGCTCGTCGAGCTGCTCGGGCGGTGGCGCCTCGATCGCGAGGCCCCACTCGAGCGCCTCGGCACCGGACAGGCAGTCGCCGGTGAAGAGGAGCCGCTTCGCGCGCTGCGGGCCCAGCCGGTGGGCCCACATGGACGTCGTCGGCGAGCCCCACACGCGCGCGGGCGGGTAGCCGATCTTCGCGTCGGCGGCGATCACGAGCAGGTCGGAGCACAGCGCGAGGTCGGTGCCGCCGGCGACGCAGAAGCCGTGCACCTTGCAGACGACGGGCGTCGCGCTGTGGAACAGCGTCATGAACGCGCGCACGTTGCGGCTCATCATCGCGTGGTCGACGAGCGGGTCCCACGTGCCGGAGGGGTCGTGGTTCACGGCGATCGTCAGCGGGTCCAATGGGGAGCCGGACGGCGGGGGTGCGGCCGCGCCGGGCAGTCCGGCCGTCGTCGCGTCGCCGCGGGCGGGCGGGACCGGGTCCCCGAAGCCGCCCTCGCCCATCCCCTCCGCGCTCGCCACGAGGTCGTAGCCGCCGCAGAAGCCCTTCCCGTTCCCAGCCAGCAGGACCACGTGCACCGCCGGGTCGAGGTCCGCCCGCTCGACGCACGCCGCCAGCTCCGCGATCAGCGTCGGCGTCAGCCCGTTCCCGCGCTCGGGCCGGTTCAGCGTGATGCGGGCCACGCGGTCGGCGACCGCGTACGTCATCGTCGTCGGCTCGCTCATGCCGGCGACGCTACCGGCGAGCGTATGTGCGCGCGGCGGTAGCGGTCCAGGCATGATCCGCGTCGCGTCGCGCGCGTCGATGCGCAGAGCGATGCGTGCACCAGCTACGCGATAGCTGCCTCGATGTCGCATTCCGCTTTGCTGGCGCGAGCTGCCGTGTGTGAATACAGTCTCACCGTGCTCTGGAAGATCGGCGGGGGCGGTGGCGGCGGCGGGGGCGGTGGAAACGACTACCTCCGCGCTCTCTGGCGGCGTGCACCCGGCCCAGCCGTAGTCGCGTTCGTATTCGGACATGCCGACTCCGACGCCATGCGGACTCTCGATATGCGCGGTGCTTACTTCGACCGGCGCACGGGCGACCTGTGGGATCTCTTCTTCCCGGGCTACGAGATGACGCAAAGGCCAGGGGCACAGTCAGTCGGCCGCCGATTCACCAAGGGCTGGTACTTCTACGCGGACGCGTTCGATCGCCGACGGAACGAGATCTCGCGGAAGTCGGGCGAGCGGTGGGTCTACTCGGGTGGCGTTGATCTAGTCCTCATCAACGCGATTGTGGGCGAAGGTCGCGAGGTGACGATCGACTGGGCATCCACGTTCTCGACGAATCTCGCCGAGCAACGTGGAACGTCGGCCAAGTTGACACTTGCCGAGGCGATTGAGCGCATTACGCACGACCTCGAGACCGGCGCAGAGGATGCGACCTACGGGATCAGGGAGTCGCGTGAGGATGAGGCACGGAGTCGATTGATCCCAGACCTCCTCGTCACCACGCTCAGCGAGATCGCAGCGGCGCTGGCGTCTCGCGGCCTCGGGATCTGAGCCGCTGCCAGAGGCCGATGCGCCTGCCGGGCGAGCTCGCTCATGCCGGCAGCGCGCGCTCGATGATCGCGCTCGCATCGACGCTGGAGGGGAGCGTGCCGTAGGCGCGGCCGGACTCGCCGCCGAGTCGCGCCGCGCAGTAGGCGTCGGCGACGGCGGGCGGGGCGTAGCGGACGAGCAGCGACGCCTGCAGCGCGAAGCCGAGGTCCTCGACGATGCGGCGGGCGCGGAACTGCGCGTCGTACAGGCGCTCCTGCGCCGGCCGCGGGTCGTCGGGGTCGAACAGCGCGGCGGTGTCGCGCCTCACGCGCGCGAGGTGCGCGTCGAGGCGCGCGTCGGCTCCCGCGGCCAGCTCGCACTCGGCGAGGAACGCGGGAAGCCCCTCCGGCTCCCGCGCCATCGCGCGCAGCACGTCCAACGCGGCGACGTTCCCCGAGCCCTCCCAGATCGACGCCAGCGGCGCGTCGCGGTAGAGCAGCGGCAGGCCCGACTCCTCAACGTAGCCGTTGCCGCCGAGGCACTCCAGCGCCTCGCCCGCGTGCATCGGCGCGCGCTTGCAGACATGGAACTTGAGAACGGCGGTCGCGAAGCGGCGCAAGGCCGGCTCGTCGGCGTCGAACGAGCGCGCGACGCGCAGTGCCGCGACGGTCGCCGCCTCCGACTCGATCGCGAGGTCGGCGAGCACGTTGCGCATCGCCGGCTGGTCGGCGAGCAGTGCGCCGAAGGCGGAGCGGTGGCGCGTGTGGTGCACCGCCTCCACCAGTCCCCGCCGCATCGCCGTCGCCGAGCCGAGCAGGCAGTCGAGCCGCGTGTGGTTGACCATGCGGATGATCGCCGGCACGCCCCGTCCCTCCTCGCCGACGAGCCGCCCGCGGATCCCGCGCAGCTCGACCTCGGAGGACGGCAGCGAGCGCGTGCCGAGCTTGTCCTTCAGTCGCTGGAACTCCATCCCCGGGCCGCGCTCGACGAAGAAGCACGACAGCCCGCCGGGCGCCTGCGCGAGCACGAGGAAGACGTCGCACGGCGGATAGGAGCAGAACCACTTGTGGCCGTGCAGCTCGTACTCGTCGCCGCTGCCGGCAGGCGTCGCGGTCGTGATGTTCGCGCGCACGTCGGAGCCGCCCTGGCGCTCGGTCATCGCCATGCCGGCGAGCGCGCCGGTGGCGTAGTCGGGGCGCGTCAACCGCTCCTCCCACTCGGCCGCGATCGCGGGCGCCCCGTCGCGCAGCGCGGGGATCGCGGAGTACGTCATCGAGACGGGACACATCACGCCGCCGTTCGCGTTCGACCACAGCATCATCAGCACGCCGCGCACGACGTGGGCGCCGGGTCGCGGGTCGCGCCATGGCAGCGAGTGGACCTCGCGCTCGATCGCGCCGCGCAGCAGCCAGTGCCACGAGGGGTCGAGCTCGACCTGGTCGATGCGGTTGCCGTAGCGATCGTGCGTCAGCAGGCGCGGCTCGTTGCGCTCGGCGCGGCGGCCGTGCTCGGCGGCCTCCACGCTGCCTGCGACGCTGGACGCGTCGCGCAGGCGGTCGATCCCCCACCCGCCGCCCTCGCGCTCGAGCGCCTCCGTCAGCGCGAGGTCCCGGCCGAGCAGGTCGACCGGCAGCAGCGGCGGCGCCTGGTTGCGCACCGCGCGGGTGGCGTCGGACAGGTCGGTGCTCGCCATGCCGGTCTCCTCTCGCCGAACGGGTCCAGAGCCACGCTACTGGAGGCCTGCCGCGTGGGCGGCAGGCCGGGGCCGCGCCGCCGGAGATCAGCTGATCGCCGACGCGTCCCGCGCGGTGTCCAGCGCGGTCAGCAGTCGGATGGGCCCGAACTCGCCCGCGGCGCCCGGCCGGCGCTCCGCGAGGGTTCGCAAAGCCGCGGCGGCGGGAAGCATCTGAACGCCGATGAGCGATGTCGCCGCGACCCCGATCGACCGCGCGAGGATCCGCGCGCTGACCGCGCGCGAGTCGGCGCTGCTGGACGAGCGCACGCCGGCGTCGGGCGCGATGTACGCGCGCGCCGACCGCGTGCTGTCGGCCGGCGTCGCCTCCTCCTACCAGCTGCGCGAGCCGTGGCCGATCTACCTCGAGCGCGGCGAGGGGCCGCACGTGTGGGACGTCGACGGAAACCGCCTGATCGACTTCCACAACGGCTTCGGCTCGATGATCCAGGGCCACGCGCACCCGGCGATCGGCCGGGCCGTCGCCGAGCGTCACCCGCTCGGCTCGCACTTCGCCGCGCCGACCGAGGACGCGATCGTCGTCGCGGAGGAGCTGGCGCGCCGCTTCGGCCTGCCGAAGTGGCGCTACACGAACTCCGGCTCGGAGTCGACGATGGACGCGATCCGCATCGCGCGCGCCTTCACCGGCCGCGACACGGTGATGAAGATCTTCGGCTCCTACCACGGCCACCACGACGCGGTGATGGTCTCGATCGGCGTCGAGTACGACCGCATCGGCGACCACGACCACCCGGCCCAGCTGCCCTACGGCGCCGGCATCCCGCAGGCCACGGTCGACATGACGGTGCCGGTCCACTTCAACGACGCCGACTCGATGGAGCGGCGGATCGTCGAGCTGGACCGCGAGGGCCGCAAGCCGGCCTGCGTGATCATGGAGGCGGCGATGATGAACCTCGGGGTCGTGCTGCCCGAGCCCGGCTACCTCGACGCGGTGCGCGAGATCACGCGCCGCCACGGGATCGTGTGGATCGTGGACGAGGTCAAGACCGGCCTCGCGATCGCACCCGGCGGCGCGACCGAGCGCTACGCGATCGAGCCCGATCTCGTGACGCTCGCGAAGACGCTCGGCGGCGGGCTGCCGTGCGGGGCGATCGGCGGCAGCGAGGAGGTGATGCGCGTCGTCGAGGACGGCACCGTCTACCAGGTGGGCACGTACAACGGGAACCCGCTGTCGATGGCGGCCGCGCGCGCGAGCCTGCTCGAGGTGCTCACGCCGGCCGCCTATGAGCATCTCGCCGCGCTCAACGACCGCATCGTCGCCGGCTGCCAGCACGTCGTCGACGAGCACCGCCTGCCGGCCTACGCGTTGGGGATCGGCGCGAAGGGCTGCGTCACCTTCGCGAGCGAGAGGGTGACCGACTACGAGACGTTCAAGGCCGCGCAGGACCCCGAGCTGTCCGAGCTGGCGTGGCTCTGGAACATGAACCACGGGATCTTCATGACGCCCGGCCGCGAGGAGGAGTGGACGTTGTCCGTCACCCACTCCGCCGCCGACGTCGACCATTACGTCGACGTGTTCGCGCAGCTCGCGTCCGAGCTCACGGGCGCGTAGCCGGTCACAGCGCCCGCAGCTTCGCGTCCGACGCGCGCTCAAGAACCACGGCGCCCCGCCGACCACTCGGGGGACGATGAGCCTCGTCGAGGCGCTCCAGCGCATCCAGCAGATCCAGGGGCAGCTCGCGCCGCTGCAGAACGGCGGGGCGGCTGCGCCTGCGGCCGCGGCGCGTGCGCCGCTGGCCGGCGCGGCGGCCGTCTCGCCCATGAGCTTCGCCGGCGCGCTCGCGCAGGCGCAGGCGCCGTTGGCCTCGCAGCCGGTTGCCCTGTCGCCGCGCGCCGCGCAGCAGATGACGCCCGGCCAGCAGCAGTTCGCGACGCAGCTCGCCGCGCAGACCGGCCTCGACCCGCAGGTCGTCTCGGCCTGGATGCTGGCGGAGGAGTCGGGCGGCGCCGCCGCCTCGCGCGAGCAGGCCGGCAACCACAACTGGCTCAACATCGGCTGGACCGACAGCGGCCGCTACGGGACCGCGGGCGCGGTCTGGAGCGACCCCGTCTCAGCTGCCACCGCAACCGCCGGCTGGCTGAAGGGCGGGAAGACGGTCGCCGGCTACGGGATCGCGAGCGCCGGCGTGCAGTCGATCCTCGCGAGCGCCGGTCAGCCTCCGGACGCGCAGATCGCGGCGCTCCAGCGCTCGGGCTGGGCGTCGAGCGGCTACCCGGATCTGCCGGCCGTGTACCGCATGTTGGCCGGCTGAGCGCCGTCCCGCCGGGGCGCCGGCCAGGCGTTGGATGATTGGACGACTCCGAGTGCGCCAGGCCGCGTGTGAACCGGCGTTCTGCGTCCACGCGACAAGATACGATCACCACATGGCACGCCTTCACCGCGACGTGATGCGGATCCTGATCACCGACATCGTGACGGGGACCCGTGCCAGCGGCGACAAGCTCCCGCGCGAGGTCGACCTCGCCGAGCAGTTCGGCGTCAGCCGCGGCGTCGCGCGCGAGACGATCCGCGCGATGGAGGAGCGCGGCCTCATCGCCGTCAAGCACGGCAAGGGCGCTACCGTGAGCGGTCCCGACTCCTGGAACGTGTTCGACCCGGACGTCCTCGGGGTGATGCTCGAAAGCGAGCGCAGCGTCGAGATCCTCGCGCAGTACCTCGAGTGCCGCCGGATCCTCGAGGTCGAGGCCGTGGGCCTCGCCGCCGAGCGGGCGCGCCCGGAGCACCTCGAGCAGGCCGCCGAGGCGCTGCGGCGCATGGAGGACGCGGCCACGCGGCCGGAGAGCCGCACGACCGAGGAGCTGTTCCACGAGGCCGACATCGGCTTCCACCAGGCGATCATCGCCGCCACCGGCAACCGCGCGCTCGGCAGCCTCGTGGAGCGCATCCACTCCGCGCTGCTGGTCGCGCGCTATCCGCTCGCGCGCCCGCAGTACCGCGTCGAGCGCGCGCTGCCCGAGCACCGCCGCATCCTCGCCGCCGTCACCTCCGGCGACCCGGCCGAGGCGCGCGCCGCGATGCAGGATCACCTCGACACGATCGCCGGCTACCTGCGCGAGCGCGTCCCCACGGCGTCGCGCACCGACGGCGTCGCAGCCGGCTGAGCCGGCGCCTTCGCTCGTTCACCGTCACCCGACCAGCTCGCTTCGCCGCGCCGCGCCTTGGCGCGAATGAAATGGGCTTGCATCGTGTAGTAGAGTGATCTAATCACCAGTGGAGAGAGCGGTGTGAACGCCTCTCCACGCGAGCGATCCGAGGCGAGCCACCGTGACCGAGCACCTCAAGCAGGCACCCTTCTGCTGGACGACGGCGTGACTGCCGCCGTGCCGGCTCGCCACGTGACCGCCGCCGACTTCCGCCTCGACGGCCAGGCGATCGTCATCGCCGGCGCGAGCCGCGGGATCGGGGCCGCGTCCGCGATCGCCTGCGCCGAGGCCGGCGCCGCCTCCGTCGCACTGCTCGGCCGCGGCGTGCGCGAGCTGGAGCAGGTCGCCGAGCAGGTCGCGCAGGCCGGCGCCGAGCCGCTCGTGCGACGCTGCGACATCAGCTCGACCGCCGCGATCGAGGACGTCTTCACGAGGCTGGAGCGCGTCGACGTGCTCGTCAACAGCGCGGGCACCAACAGGCCGCAGCGCTTCACGCAGGTCGACGAGCAGACCTACGACGAGCTGTTCGCGCTCAACGTGCGCGGCGCCTTCTTCCTCGCGCAGGCCGCCGTCCGCCTGATGCGCAAGCACGAGAACGGCGGCACGATCATCAACATCTCGTCGCAGATGGGTCACGTCGGCGCGCCCCTGCGCACGGTGTACTGCGCGACGAAGCACGCGATCGAGGGCCTGACCAAGGCGCTCGCCGTCGAGCTGGCCCCGTGCGGCATCCGCGCGCTCTCGATCGCCCCGACGTTCGTCCGCACCGACATGACGGCGGCCCAGCTCGACGACCCGGAGATCGGCCAGCGGCTGCTCGACCAGATCCCGCGCGGACGCTTCGGCACCGTCGAGGAGGTCGCCGCCGCCGTGATCTACGCGGCCTCCCCGGCCGCGAGCCTGATGACCGGCACGAGCCTGGTGCTGGACGGCGGCTGGACCGCGCGATGAGCGCAGCGGCCGCCGGGCCGATCCGGCTGGCGATCACCGGCCTCGGCCGCATGGGCCTGCGCCACGCGCAGAACGCCGCCGCGTCGGAGCGCTTCGAGCTGGTCGCCGTCGCCGACGCCGACCTCGCGCGCGCCGAGGCCGTCGCCGGTGAGCTGGGCGCCGTCCCCTGCGACGGCGCCGCGGTCGAGCGCCTGCTCGACGCCGAGCGCCCGGACGCGCTGCTCGTGGCGAGCCCGGCCGCGTCGCACGTGCCGCTGATCGAGCTTGCCGCCGCGCGCGGCGTGCACGTCTTCTGCGAGAAGCCGCTGTCCGACGACGGCCCCGCCGCGGCGCGTGCGGTCGCCGCGGCCGAGCGCGCGGGCATCGTGGTCCAGGTCGGCTTCCAGATGCGCTTCGACCGCGACTTCGCGCGCGTCGCGGGGCTGATCGAGCGCGGCGAGCTGGGCGACCTCTACCAGCTGCGCGCGTCCCTGCGCGACGTCGCTCCGCCCCCGCGCGAGTACCTCGCCAGCTCCGGCGGCTACTACTGGGACGGCATGATCCACCTGTTCGACCTCGCGCGCTGGCTGATGGGAGAGGTCGAGGAGCTGACGGCGTTCGGCGCGGCGCAGTCCGATCCGATGTTCGCGGAGCTGGGCGACGTCGACACGGCCGTCGTCGTGCTGCGCTTCGCGTCCGGCGCGCTCGGCGTGCTCGACACGTCGCGCGTCGCGCGCTACGGCTTCGACTCGGGCCTCGAGGTGCTGGGCTCGCAGGCCACGGTGCGCGTGCCCGGCGGCCGCGTCGACGGACTCGAGCTGCTGACCCCGGCACGCACGAGCACGGCGTACGCGCAGGACTTCCTCGAGCGCTTCGAGCCGGCCTACCCGCGCGAGCTGGAGGCGTTCGCGGACGCGCTGCAGGCGGGTGGCGCGTCGCCCGTCGACGGGCGTGACGGGCTCGCGGCGATGCGCCTCGCGGCGGCGGCGGTGCTCTCGCAGCGCGAGCGGCGGACCGTGCGCGTGGATGCCGACGAGATCGGCTGGTGACGGGGTGCACCCGTCCCCGCGCCGCCCGCTGCGATCGGTTACTGTTCACACAACAGACAAGTAATCTCTGATGTCAACGGCCACCACCTCCACGCCGACCCCCACCGCCGACCGCCTCCTCTCACCCGGTGAGGAGTGGCGCTCCGAGCTGTACGAGATGGCCTGCCGGCAGTTCCAGCACGCGGCGCGCACGCTCGGCCTCGACCACGAGTCGCACACGCGCCTGCTCGAGCCGCGCCGCTCGCTGACCGTCAACTTCCCCGTGCGGATGGACGACGGCGAGGTGCGGCTGTTCACCGGCTACCGCGTCCAGCACACGCTCACGATGGGCCCGACGAAGGGCGGCTTCCGCTACGCCCCCGACGTGTCGCTCGGCGAGTGCGCCGCGCTCGCGATGTGGATGACGTGGAAGTGCGCGCTGCTCGGGCTGCCGTACGGCGGCGCCAAGGGCGGCGTGCGCTGCGACCCGCACGCGCTGTCGGTCGACGAGATCGAGCGCGTGACGCGCCGCTACGCGGCGGAGCTGATCCCGGTGATCGGGCCCAACCAGGACATCCCGGCGCCGGACATGGGCACCGGCGAGCGCGAGATGGCGTGGTTCTACGACACCTACTCGCAGGCCGTCGGCTATGCCGTCCCCGAGGTCGTGACCGGCAAGCCGCCGGTGCTCGGCGGCACCGAGGGGCGCCAGCCGGCGACGGGGCTCGGCGTCGTCTACGCGATCGAGGCGATGCTCGAGCGCCAGCAGCGCCCGCTCGCCGGCCAGCGCGTCGTCGTGCAGGGCTTCGGCAACGTCGGCGCGGTCGTCGCGCGCGAGCTGCACGCGCGCGGCGCGGTCGTCGTGGCGGTCAGCGACGTGCGCAGCGGCGTGATGCGCACGGACGGGCTCGACGTGCCGGCGCTGCTGCGCTGGAAGGCGGAGCACGACTTCCTCGGGGAGGTCCCCGGCACCGAGGCGATCGACCGCGCGGCGGTGCTCGAGCTGCCGTGCGACATCCTCGTCCCGGCTGCGCTCGAGCGCCAGATCACGGCCGAGAACGCCGAGCGGCTGCGCTGCGGGATGGTCGTCGAGGCGGCCAACGGGCCGACCACGCCGGAGGCCGAGCCGCTGCTCGCCGAGCGCGACATCCTCGTGCTGCCGGACGTGCTCGTCAACGCCGGCGGCGTGACGGTGAGCTACTACGAGTGGGTCCAGAGCCATCAGAAGCACACGTGGGAGCTCGCCGAGATCCAGGCGCGCCTGCGCACGCAGATGCGCGCGGCGCTCGAGCGCGTGCTCGACGGCGCGGAGCGTCTCGACGTCGACTGCCGCACGGCGGCGCTGTCGGTCGCGATCGAGCGCGTCGCCGAGGCGTCGCGGCTGCGCGCGATCTACCCGTAGGCGAACGCACGCGTCGCGGCCGCGAGCCGGTCACCGGGTGTCCGATCGCCGGCGAACCGGCGAGCCGCGTCCCCAGACGAAGATAGGATCATTGGATGGCTCGACTCCACCGTGACGTGCTGCGGGTCCTGGCCTCCGACATCGTCTCCGGACGGCGCGCGACCGGCGAGCTGCTGCCGCGCGAGGTCGACGTGTCCGAGCAGTTCGGGGTCAGCCGCGGGGTCGCGCGCGAGACGATCCGCGCGATGGAGGAGCGCGGGCTCGTGACCGTCAAGCATGGGAAGGGCGCGACCGTGAATCCGGCCGAGCGCTGGAGCGTCTTCGACCCCGACGTGTTCGCGGCGATGCTCGAGGGCGAGCGCGCCACTGAGGTGCTCACGCACTACCTCGAGTGCCGTCGCATCCTCGAGGTCGAGGCCGCCGGCCTCGCCGCCGAGCGGGCGGACGAGGAGGACTTGCGGGAAGCCGCCGACGCGCTGCGGCGGATGGAGGAGAGCGCGAGCGGCCCGCCCGGCCGGTCGACCGAGGAGCGGTTCCACGCGGCCGACGTCGCGTTCCACGGGGCGCTCGTCGAGGCGGCCGGCAACCGCGCGCTCGGGGGCCTCGTCGATCGCCTGCATGCGGCGCTGCTGATCGCCCGCCACGCGCTCGCCCAGCCGCGCTTCCGCGTCGAGCGCGCGCTGCCGGAGCACCGGCGCATCCTCGACGCGGTCGTCGCCGGCGACCCGCAGGAGGCGCGTGCCGCGATGCGGGATCACCTCGACACGGTCGCGAGCTACCTGCGCGAGCAGGAGGCTGCGCGCGGCTGAGTGCGCCGCCGCGGCGAGCACGCGCCTCGTGAGCGCAGGTTCGCGGTGGATCGCAGCCCACCCTTGATGTACGGTCCCGTTCTCCCGGGAGGGTGGATGGGATGGTTTCGACAAAGCACGTCGTGTTGGGGCTGCTGATCGAGCGGCCTGGCTACGGGTACGAGCTGCAGCAGCGGCTCGACGGTCGCTTCCGCTTCCTCGGCTTCTCGAACAACGCCGTCTACGGCGCGCTCGACCGGCTGCGAAGAGACGGACTGATCGAGCCGGTCCGTGCCAAGCAGGCAGGACGCACGGAGCGCGGAGCGCCGCGCGTCATCTACGCCCCGACGGCGGACGGCACCTCGGAGTTCACCCGCTGGCTCGGGGAGCCGTGCGAGATCGGCGTGGCGCGCGAGGAGGTGCACGTGAAGCTCGTGCTCTCGAAGCCCCTGCACTGGCCGCGCGTGCTCGCGATGGCCGAGAAGCTGGAGCAGGCGTGCCTGGCGGCGATCCGTGAGCTGCAAGATGCCGGGCGGCCTTCGCTCGAGGAGCTGATCGGTCAGGACCCGCCGGAGGACGTGATCGCCGCGGTGCTGGTGGACGATGCTGAGTGCCTGCGACTCCAGGCGATGATCGAGTGGCTGCAGCGAGTCCGCGTGTTCGGGCAGAAGCGCATCGATCCGCCGCTGCGGCGGCCAGCGCGGCGGGTGTGACGGCGATGACGGCCCCGCTGCTGTCGATCGAGCACGTGAGCAAGACGTACTCACGTGGCCCGCACGAGCTGCGCGTGCTGCGCGACGTCTCGCTGGCGGTGCATCCGGGCGAGTTCATCGCCGTCTATGGCCAGCGCAACGCCGGCAAGACGACGTTGCTCAAGGTCGCTGCCGGCGTCGAGCCGCCCGACTCCGGCAGCGTGCGCTTCGAGGGCGCGGACCTGGCGACGCTCTCACGCAGCCGCATGGCGCGCTTGCACCGAGAGCAGATCGGCTGGGTGCGTCGTGCCGGGCCGCAGAGCCAGGATCTGCGGATGCTCGACTACGTCGCGCTGCCGCTCTTGGGACTGAAGGGACGGCTCGCGGCGCAGCAGCGGGCGAAGACCGCGCTCGAGAAGGTGGGCGCGGCGGACTGCGCGTTCGAGCCGTGGAGCAACCTCTCGGATGCCGAGCGCATGGCGGTCGCGATCGCCCAGGGGCTGGCGCGCGATCCCCGCTTGCTGCTGGTCGACGACCCGGCGGCGGGCCTCGACGTGCTCGAGCGGGAGCGGATCGTCGCGCTGCTCCGCGCCGTTGCCGACCAGGCGAACGTCGGCGTCGTGATGACGGCTCCCGACCTGCCGGCGATGCTGCGCGCGCACGACGTGCGGTCGCTCAGCAACGGCAAGCTGCTGGCGCCCGCTCATCCGCCGGGCGGGCGCGGCGTCGTGATCGGCTTTCCGGGCGGCGAGCGGTCGGCCTGAGTGCTCGAGCTGCGCGACGTCGTGAAGCACTACCCGTCGAGCGGCGGCGAGGTCGTGCGCGCCGTCGACGGGGTGTCGATGTCGGTCGCGGCGGGCGAGCTCGTGGCGCTCTACGGCCCGAGCGGCTCGGGCAAGACCACGGTGCTGTTGATGGTGGCCGCGCTGCTCGCGCCGGATCGCGGCCAGGTGCTGGTCGGCGCGCGCGACGTGTCGCGGCTGTCGGCACGCGACGGCGCGCGCTACCGCCGGCTCGAGCTGGGCTTCGTGCGGCAGTCGCTCGACCTGCTGCCGGGCGTGCCGGCGATCGACAATGCGGCGCTCAAGCTGTTCGACAACCGCGTCGGCGTGCGCGAGGCGCATCGGCGGGTCGCGCCGCTGCTGACGCGGCTGGGCCTCGGCGACCGGCTGCGTCATCTGGCGGAGGAGCTGTCGATGGGAGAGCGGCAGCGGGTCCTGCTCGCACGCGCGCTCTCGACCGGCCCGAAGCTGCTGCTCGCGGACGAGCCGACGGGGAGCCTCGACACGCCGCGCAGCCGCGAGGTGCTGGGCCTGCTGAGCGAGATCTGCCGGGAGGACGGGGTCGCGATGCTCCTTGTCACGCACGATCCGCAGGCGGCTGCCATCGCGTCGCGCGTCCACACGCTGCGCGACGGCCGCCTGCTGGACTATGAGCCCGATCCGGGGCTCGTCGTTCGCGACGCCGGTGCCTGAGCGGCCGATGGTGCTGCTGCGGCTGTCGAACCTCGTGCATCTGCACCGCGTGCGTTTGCGCGCGCGGCTCGTGCAGGAGCTGCTGGCCGTGGCCGGCATCGCGATCGGCGTTGCGCTGCTGTTCGCCGCCTCGGTCGCGAACACGAGCCTGATCGGGTCGGTCACGCAGCTGCAAGAGGGGTTGGTGGGGCAGGCGCGCCTCCAGCTCGTCGCACGCAGTCCGTACGGCTTCAGCGACCGGCTGCTCGCAGAGGTGCAGCGTCTGCCGGGGGTGAAGGCGGCCGCTCCGGTGCTGGGGTCCTACGCGACGGTGATCGGCCCGCAGGGCGAGCGACCGATCGAGCTGGTCGGCGCCGATCCCCGCTTCGCGCGTCTCGGCGGCACGCTGCTGCGCAGCTTCACCGCAAGCGAGCTGGCGAGACAGCAGGCGCTCGGGCTGCCCGCGCCGATCGCTCACGCGGTCGGCGCCGGCTTCGGTCAGCGCGTAACGCTCGACATCGCCGGCGCTCGGATCGTCGCTCCGGTCGGCGCGCAGCTCTCCGCCGACGACATCGGTGACCTTGTCCACAGCCCTGTGGCGTTGGCTCCGTTGGCCTACGCGCAGCAGCTCGCCGGGATGCGGGGCCGCGTCACGCGGATCTTCGTCGTCTCCTCGCCGGGCAGCGACGCGCGGGTGCGTGTCGGCTTGGAGCGGATTGCCCGCGGGCGGGTGAACGTTCGTGCGGGCGACTTCGACGTCGCGCTGTTCAAGCAGGCCGCCGCGCCCGCGAGCCAGTCGACGGCGCTCTTCTCGGCCTTCAGCGCGCTGGTGGGCTTCCTGTTCGCATTCAGCGCGATGCTGCTCACGGTTCCGCAGCGCCGGCGGTTGATCGTCGACCTGCGGCTCGCCGGTCACGACGCCCCCGTCGTGATCCAGGTGCTGCTGTTCGATGCTCTCGTGCTCGGAGTGGTCGCCGCCGGGCTCGGGCTCGTCGTCGGCGACCAGCTCTCGCGGCATCTCTTCCAGGAGGTTCCCGGCTACCTCACGGCAGCGTTTCCCGTCGGCTCGCAGCGGGTCGTCACGTGGCAGAGCTTCGCGCTCGCGATCGGCGGTGGCCTGCTGGCAGCGATGGTGGCGGTCCTGACCCCGTTGCGGGACATCTTCTCGCGTCGCCCGCCGCTCGGGGACGCCATGCCGGCGCCGTCGCGACGCGACGGCCGGTGGCTCGTGGCCGCGGGGGCGGTCTGTCTCGCCGCGACCACGGCCGTGCTCGTGCTCGCCCCCGCCGCCGCGCTCGCGGGGATGGTGACGCTGACGGCTGCGATGCTGCTGCTGCTCCCGCTCGTCTTGGACGGCGTGGCGGCGCTCGTCGCGCCGCTGCACCTGCGGGTCCGCAGCGCCGTCCCGTTCCTGGCGCTGCTGGAGCTGCGGGCGCGCGCCACCCGGGCGCGCTCGATCGCGGTCGCGGCAACGGGTGCGGTCGCAGTCTTCGGCAGCGTCGCGATCCAGGGTGCGCACGGCGATCTCCAGCGCGGGCTGGACCACTCGGCGCACGACGTCAACGCAATCGCGGACATCTGGGCCAGCCCAGCTGGCGCTCCGAACCTGTTCGCGACGACCCCCTTTCATGCGCGTGCGCGTGGCCTCATGCGGCTCCCGGGAGTGCGCGCGGTGCGGCTCCATCGGTCGGCCTTCCTCGACTTCGGGGACCGGCGGATCTGGGTGCTCGGACCGCCGCGGGCGGCAAGCGCACCGATCCCGCGCAGCCAGCTCCTGCATGGCGACTACGCCGAGGCGACCCGCCGCATCCGGCAGGGCGGCTGGGCCGTCGTCGCCGACGTGCTCGCACACCAACACGGTCTGAGAATCGGGGACGACTTCGTGCTGCCGTCGCCGCGGCCGACGCGCTTCCGCGTCGCGGCGATCAGCACGAACATCGGGTGGTCGGCCGGGGCGATCATCGTCAACGCCGACGACTTCGCCCGAGCGTGGGGCAGCCCTGAGCCGACCGCCTACCAGGTCCTGCTCGCCCCGGGCGCCTCGCCGGGCGCGGTGCGCGGCGAGGTGCAGCGGACGCTCGGGCGCTACTCCGGGTTCGTCGTCGAGACCAAGCAGCAGCGGGTCGACCGCCACCGCGCCGCGAGCCGCCAAGGGCTGGCGCGCCTGACGCAGATCGCGATCCTCGTCCTCGCCGCCGCCGTGCTCGCGATGGGCGCGGCGATGGGCGGCATGATCTGGCAGCGGCGCGCGCGCCTCGCCCGCCTCAAGGTCGACGGCATGACCGAGGGAGAGCTGTGGCGCGCGATGCTGCTGGAGAGCGGGCTGCTGCTCGGCGCCGGTTGCACGATGGGCGCCGTGTTCGGCCTCTACGGCCAAGTCCTGCTGAGCCGCGCGCTCTCGACGGTCACCGGGTTCCCGGTCGTCTACTCGATCGCCACCACGGTCGCGCTCACCAGTCTTTTGCTCGTGACCGCAGTGGCCGTCGCGATCGTCGCGCTTCCCGGGTTGCTCGCGGCGCGCGTTCGTCCCGCGATGGGGCTTCAGGATTGAACGACGGAGCGTGCCGAGTCCGCTCGTAGGCTGGGCGATGGATGCCGCCTGCCGCCGACGCAGACCCACTGCCCCTGCGCCCGAGGCTGCTGTGGGCGCTCCTCGCTGCGACCACGCGCGAGCTCGTGTGGGGACGTCGCGCGGTGTCGCACGAGATCCGCGGCTGGCGGCGCGCCGCCGAGCGGATTCCCGATCCGCTCATCCGCGCAGACGCGCTCCATGTGATCGAGCACAAGCGCGGCAATACCGACGGTGCAGCGTTGTTCTGGACACTGGTGCGCCGACGCCATGTCGGCCTGCTGCGGCTGATCGTGGCGCACGAGATGATCTGGGACTTCCTCGACAGCGTCAGCGAGCGCGGCGCCAGCGCCGGCGCCGGCGAGCGAAACGGCCGTCAGCTCCACCTCGCCGTCGCGGAGTCGCTCGACCCCGACCGGCCCATCTCGGACTACTACCGCCACCACCCCTGGCGCGACGACGGCGGCTACCTGCGCGCGCTGGTCGAGACGTGCCGCCGGTGCGTTTGCGGCCTGGCTTCCTATGAGGTCGTGCGTCCGCTCGTGCTTCGCGAGGCGGAACGCGCAAGCGTGCAGGCCCCCAACCATGAGCGAGACGGGGTCCGCCGTGATCGTTCGCTGCGGGCGTGGGCTGCACGCGAGTACGCGTGCGGGCACGATCACGAGGTGAGCTGGTTCGAGCTGGCCGCGGCGGCGAGCGCTCCGCTCGCGATCTACGCGCTGCTCGCGCTCGCGCTGGTGCTGGTGTTCTCCGTGACGCGGGTGATCTTTATCCCGCAGGGGGAGTTTGTTTCGTATGGCGCGCTGACGCTCGCCGCACTGCAGACACAAAAATTTCCTGCGACGTGCTGGTTGCTGATGGCGATGGGCGCGGCATGCTTTGTCGTCGAGATAGCGGGGCTGGTACGGCATCCCGAAAGACGCCGGCATGCGGCTCGCACGCTGGTGATGCTGGTCGGCAAATACCTGCTGTTCCCGATCGCGGTTTACGCGCTCACGCAAGGCGTTTTCCTGCATCCGCTGCCGATGATCGCGCAGATCGCGCTGACGCTGCTGATCGTGATTCCCATGGGGCCGTTCGTCTACCGGCTCGCGTACGAACCGATCGCAGAGGCGACCACGCTGCTGCTGTTGATCGTCGCGGTGGCGGTGCACTTTGCGATGGTCGGCCTCGGGCTCGTGATGTTCGGTGCGGAAGGCTCGCGCACCACGGCGTTCTCCGATGCGACCTTCAACCTCGGCACGCTGTCGATTTCCGGGCAAAGCCTGTGGGTGGTCGGCACGGCGGTGGTGCTGATCGGCGCGCTGTACCTGTACTTCGATCGCTCGATCTCCGGCAAGGCTTTGCGCGCGACGTCCGTGAACCGGCTCGGCGCGCGGCTCGTCGGCATCGGCACGACGCAAGCGGGGCGCCTCGCGTTCACGCTCGCGGCGGGCCTCGGTGCGCTGTGCGGGATCCTTGTCGCACCCTTGACCACCATCTACTACGACTCGGGCTTCCTGATCGGTTTGAAGGGCTTTGTGGGCGCGATTATCGGCGGCCTGGTCAGCTATCCGCTGGCAGCCGCGGGTTCGATCCTCGTCGGTCTTCTGGAGTCGTATTCGTCGTTCTGGGCGAGCGCCTATAAGGAAGTGATCGTGTTCACGCTGATCATTCCGGTGCTGTTGTGGCGGAGTCTGGCCAGTCCGCACTCGGAAGAGGAAGAGGAGTGACACGATGAAACGGATCATGCAAAACAAGTTCTTCTGGTTGTTCCTCGTGGTGCTGTTCGCGCTGCCGGTGTTGCCGCAGCCGATTCACGTGCCCGAGTACTGGGTCACGCTGCTCAACTACATCGGCCTGTATTCGATCGTCGCGATCGGTCTTGTGCTGCTGACGGGGATCGGCGGGATGACGAGCTTCGGGCAGGCGGCGT
>DASRXW010000008.1:0-16521 GCA_035654055.1 Conexibacter sp. | reverse complement strand
CAAGTTTGAGCGCGACAAGCCCCATGTCAACGTCGGGACCATTGGTCACATCGACCATGGCAAGACGACGCTGACCGCGGCCATCACCAAGGTGCTGCACGATCACTACGGCACGGGCGAGGTTCGCTCGTTCGACTCGATCGACAACGCTCCCGAGGAGAAGGCACGCGGCATCACGATCGCGACCTCCCATGTCGAATACCAGACGGCCAACCGGCACTACGCGCACGTGGACTGCCCGGGTCACGCCGACTACGTGAAGAACATGATCACGGGCGCCGCCCAGATGGACGGCGCGATCCTGGTCGTGTCCGCCGCCGACGGCGCGATGCCGCAGACGCGCGAGCACATCCTGCTCGCCCGCCAGGTCGGCGTGCCGTACATCGTCGTGTTCCTGAACAAGGCCGACATGGTCGACGACGAGGAGCTGCTCGAGCTCGTCGAGGTCGAGGTCCGCGAGCTGCTCTCCGAGTACGACTTCCCGGGCGACGACATCCCGTTCATCACGGGCTCGGCGCTGAAGGCGCTCGAGGGCGACGAGGCCTACAAGGACAAGATCATCGAGCTCGCAGCTGCGCTCGACTCCTACATCCCCGAGCCCGTCCGCGAGCTCGACAAGCCGTTCCTGATGCCGGTCGAGGACGTCTTCTCGATCACCGGCCGCGGCACCGTCGCGACCGGCCGCATCGAGCAGGGCATCGTCAGAACGGGTGACACGGTCGAGATCGTCGGCATCAAGGACACGACGAACACCGTCGTGACCGGCGTCGAGATGTTCCGCAAGATCCTCGACGAGGGTCGCGCGGGCGACAACGTCGGCTGCCTCCTGCGCGGTACCAAGCGCGAGGAGATCGAGCGCGGGCAGGTCCTCTGCAAGCCGGGCTCGATCACGCCGCACACGAAGTACAAGGCCGAGGTCTACGTCCTCAAGAAGGAGGAGGGCGGCCGTCACACGCCGTTCTTCACCGGCTACCGCCCGCAGTTCTACTTCCGCACGACGGACGTGACGGGCGTGGCGAACCTCCCGGAGGGGACGGAGATGGTCATGCCGGGCGACAACGTCCAGATGGAGATCGAGCTGATCCAGCCGATCGCCATGGACCAGGGCCTGCGCTTCGCGATCCGCGAGGGTGGCCGCACGGTCGGCTCCGGCGTGGTGACCGAGGTCATCGAGTAGACGCACGCAGTGAGCGGCGGCGGGCGCGGCCCGCCGCCACCGTGAAGTTAAGCCATACGATCACAGGGGCGGGTCCCGCAGCACACCCGGGGACTCGCCTCACGCACGCAGAGAACCAGTCAAAACGACACACCAGACACCGGACGGAAAGAACCCAAAGGCTCCCGTGGCAACCCTGGCCCAGAACAAGATCCGCATTCGCCTCAAGTCCTACGATCACTCCGCGATCGAGACGGCGGCGAAGGAGATCGTCGAGACGGCGACCCGCACCGGCGCGACGGTGTCCGGGCCGGTGCCGCTTCCGACCGAGAAGAACGTCTACTGCGTGATCCGCTCGCCCTTCAAGGACAAGGACTCGCGGGAGCACTTCGAGATCCGCACGCACAAGCGGCTGATCGACATCCACCAGCCGACGCCGAAGACGGTCGACTCGCTCCAGCGGCTCGATCACCTGCCCGCGGGCGTCGACATCGAGATTCGGCTGGCGTCCTAGTCATGGCAGCGATCCTTGCCAAGAAGCTCGGGATGACCCAACGCTTCCTCGACGACGGCCGCGTCGAGCGCGTCACCGTGCTCGAGGCCGGGCCCTGTCCGGTCACCGGCATCCGCACCCAGGACCGCGACGGCTACGTGGCGGTGCAGCTCGCGTTCGGCGCATGCCGCGAGAAGCAGCTCACGCGCGCCGAGCTCGGTCACCTCAAGAAGGCCGATGCGTCCGCGCACCGGCACCTGGTCGAGTTCCGCGACGAGGCGGGCGAGCTGCAGATCGGCGACACCGTCACGGTCGACGCCTTCGAGGCCGGCCACAAGGTCAAGATCTCCGGGACCTCGAAGGGCAAGGGCTTCCAGGGCACGATCAAGCGCCACAGATTCAACGCCGGCCCGAAGTCCCACGGCTCGCACAACGTGCGAGCCCCGGGCTCGATCGGCGCCTCCGCCTGGCCGGCTCGCGTGATGAAGGGCATCCGCGGCCCGGGCCGCATGGGCGGCAAGCGCATCACGCAGAAGGGCCTCGAGGTCGTCGAGGTCATCGCGAAGGACAACCTGCTGCTCGTCCGCGGAGCCGTTCCCGGCCCGCGCGGCGGCACCGTGGAGGTGCGCACCGATGCCTAGCGCTCCGAAGCTCGGCGGCGGCGAGGTCACGCTCGACGACGCCGTGTTCACGACGAAGTTCAACGGCCCGCTCGTCCACGAGACGGTCCGCGCCGAGCTCAACGCGCTGCGTCAGGGCACGGCGGCGACGAAGACGCGCGGCAACGTGAGCGGCGGCGGCGCCAAGCCGTGGCGTCAGAAGGGCACGGGCCGCGCCCGCGCCGGTTCCTCGCGCTCCCCGCTGTGGAAGGGCGGCGGCACGGTCTTCGGGCCGAGCCCGCGCCACTACACCTTCAAGGTCAACCGCAAGGCGCGTCGCGCCGCGCTGCGCAGCGCGCTGTCGGTCCACGCCGACCGCGGCTCGGTCGCCGTCTTCGACGCGACGAGCTTCGGCGACGAGCCCTCGACGAAGCAGGCCGTGACGCTGCTGCGCGACTGGGGCCAGCCGCTTGCGACGCTCGTCCTGCTCGACGCCGACGAGGCCGGCGCGGGACTGTCGTTCCGCAACCTCGAGCGCGTCGTCGCGATGCCGGTCGAGGACGCGGGCGTCGCGGACGTGATCGGCGCCGCGTCATTGCTGATCTCCGAGGCCGCGCTCGTGCAGCTGACTGCGCGGGCGAACGGCGTGACGCTGGAGGAGGTGGCCTGATGGACGCGAGCCAGGTCATCATCCGCCCGGTCGTCTCCGAGAAGTCCTTCGTGCAGGCGGAGATCGGCAAGTACACCTTCCGCGTCCACTCCAACGCGCACAAGACGCAGATCCGGCAGGCGGTCGAGCAGCTGTTCGACGTGAAGGTGCGCGACGTGCGCACCGTGTCGGTCAAGAGCAAGCCGAAGCGCCGCGGCATCTACGCCGGCCGCACGCGCACGTGGAAGAAGGCGATCGTGCAGCTCCAGCAGGGCGACACGATCCCGATCTTCCAAGGTCTGGAGGGCAGCGAGTAATGCCGATCCGCAAGCCGAAGCCGACGAGCCCGGGCCGGCGCTTCGTCACGTATCCCGACTTCGCCGAGCTCACGCGCAGCGAGCCGGAGAAGTCGCTCACCGAGGGGCTGACGAAGTCCGGTGGCCGCAACGCGCGCGGTCGCAAGACCGCCCGTCACCGCGGCGGCGGCGCGAAGCGGCTCTACCGCCGCATCGACTTCAAGCGCCGCAAGGACGGCGTGCCGGCGAAGGTCGCGCACATCGAGTACGACCCGAACCGCTCCGCCTACATCGCGCTGCTGCACTACGTCGACGGCGAGAAGCGCTACATCCTCGCGCCGTCGAGACTGACGGTCGGCGCGATGGTCGCGAGCGGCCCGACGGCGGAGATCCGCGTCGGCAACTGCCTCCCGCTCGAGAACATCCCGGCGGGTACGGTCGTCCACAACGTCGAGCTCACGCCCGGCCGCGGCGGCCAGATGGGTCGCTCCGCGGGCACCGGCATCCAGCTGCTCGCGAAGGACGGCGGGATGGTCACGCTGCGCCTGCCCTCCGGCGAGATGCGCATGGTGCGCGCCGAGTGCCGCGCGACGATCGGGACGATCGGCAACGCCGATCACCAGAACGTCAAGATCGGCAAGGCGGGACGCAAGCGCCACCTCGGCGTGCGCCCGCAGACGCGTGGCACGGCGATGAACCCGGTCGACCACCCGCACGGTGGCGGCGAGGGCTCGACCACCCCGGGGCGCCATCCGGTGACGCCGTGGGGCGTGCCGACCCTTGGGTATCGCACGCGCAAGAAGGGCAAGGCATCCGACCGCTACATCGTCCGTGGCCGCCGTCGCGGCAAGAAGCGTTGAGGAATGACTGTGGCCCTCCTCGAAACATTCCGCCTGATTCGGCGGTCCCGGATGACCGCCATGCGGCGTCCTCAGTCGGGGCAATGGCGCTGCCATTGCACCCTCCCTGCGTCCTTGCCTGGCGGCCCCCGGAACTCGCCGAATCAGGCGTACTGTTTCAAGGAGAACCACTAGATGAGCCGCTCGAGCAAGAAGGGCCCGTTCGTCGAGGAGCGCCTGATGGCGCGGATCCAGAGAATGAACGCGGCCAACACGAAGCAGATGATCAAGACCTGGTCGCGCACGTCGACGATCTTCCCCGACATGGTCGGGCACACGATCGCCGTGCACGACGGACGCAAGCACGTCCCGGTCTTCATCAGCGAGTCGATGGTCGGGCACAAGCTCGGCGAGTTCGCCCCGACGCGCCTGTACCGCGGGCACACCCAGACCGGCAAGCGCCGCTGACACGAGACGCCATGGCAGACGAGAAGGACATCAACGAGAACGCCGAGCCGGAGGCCCCCGAGGCCGCGGCTGCGGAGACGCCCGCCCCGGAGGCTGCGGAGACGCCGGCCGTGGAGGCGGAGGCCCCAGCGCCGAGACCGAGACGCAGAAGAGCGGCGAGAAGAGCCGACGCCGAGGCTCTCGCGGGCGACGGCGAGACGCCTGCGCCGAGAGCGAGAGCCAGAAGAGCCGCGAGAGCGAGAGCCGCCGAGGAGTCCGCGAAGGCCAAACCGCGCAAGCGCGGTGACGCGGCGCCGTCGCTGGTCGTGCGCGCCCAGGCCAAGTACGTCCGCTCGTCCGCTCGCAAGGCCCGGCTCGTCTGCGACCACATCCGCGGCAAGTCGGTCGAGGAGGCGCGCGCGATCCTCGCCTTCACGCCTCGCGCGGTGGCTCGTGACTGGAGCAAGGTGCTCGAGTCAGCGGTCGCCAACGCCGAGCACAACCACGAGCTCGACGGCGAAGATCTGCTGATCAAGGCGGCGCACGCCGACGAAGGGCCGACGCTCAAGCGCTTCCGCCCGCGCGCCATGGGCCGCGCGACGCCGATCCGCAAGCGCACCAGCCACCTCACGATCCTGCTCGCGCCGAAGGAGTAACGACAGCATGGGACAAAAGGTTCATCCCGAGTCGCTCCGCGTGGGCTACATCCACGACTGGAAGTCGAACTGGTTCAACGAGAAGAACTTCTCCGACTACCTGTTCGAGGACATCGAGATCCGCAGACACATCGTCGGGCGGCTCTCGCACGCCGGGCTCTCGGACATCACGATTCGCAAGAACGCGAATGAGGTCGAGGTCAACATCAACACGGCCCGTCCGGGGATCGTGATCGGCAAGTCCGGCTCCGAGGTCGACGCGCTGCGCCGTGACCTGCACAAGATCACGAACAAGCAGGTCAAGGTCAACATCCTCGAGATCAAGCGTCCCGAGCTCGACGCTCGCCTCGTCGCGCAGTCGATCGCCGAGCAGCTGCAGAACCGCGTCGCCTTCCGCCGCGCGATGAAGCGCGCGCTGACGAGCGCCATGCGCTCCGGCGCGAAGGGCGTGAAGGTGCAGGTCTCCGGTCGCCTCGGCGGCGCCGAGATGGCGCGCACCGAGGGCTACTCCGACGGTCGCGTCCCGCTGCACACCCTGCGCGCGGACATCGACTACGGCTTCCACGAGGCGAGAACGACGTTCGGCCGCATCGGCGTCAAGTGCTGGATCAACAAGGGCGAGATCATGCCCGAGGGCTACACCGGCACCGACCTCACGCAGATGGACGAGGCGCCGCAGGCGCCCGATCGTGGCCGGCGCGGCGAGCGCGGCGGCGACGGCCGTGGCCGTGGCGGGCGTGGCGGCGGTCCCGGTGGTCGTGGCCCTGGCGGTCCCGGCGGTCCGGGGGGCCGTGGCGGGCGCGGTCCGGGTGGTCCGGGCGGCGGTCGTGGTCCGGGTGGCCCCGGTGGCGGGCGCGGTCCGGGCGGTCCGGGCGGCGGTCGTGGACCCGGCGGCCCCGGCCGTGGACCCGGTGGTCCGGGCGGCGGGCGCGGTCCCGGCGGCCCCGGTGGCGGTCGTGGACCTGGACGTGGTGGCAACCGCGCTCCCGAGGTGACGCGCTGATGCTCTCTCCGAAGCGTGTGAAGTTCCGCAAGCAGCACCGCGGCCGGCGTCGTGGGCTCTCGCGCGGCCAGGTCAAGGTCCAGTTCGGCGAGTACGGCCTCAAGACGGTCGAGGAGGGCTGGCTGACGAACCGGCAGATCGAGGCCGCGCGTATCGCGATGACGCGCAAGATCAAGCGTGGCGGCAAGGTCTGGATCAACGTCTATCCGGACAAGCCGTACACGAAGAAGCCGGCCGAGACGCGCATGGGCTCCGGCAAGGGCTCGCCCGAAGGGTGGGTCGCCGTCGTGAAGCCCGGCCGCGTGATGTTCGAGCTGGCCGGTGTGCCAGAGCCGCTCGCCCGCGAGGCGATGCGCCTTGCCGGGCACAAGCTCCCGGTGAAGACGAGATTCGTGATGCGGGAGGACGGGTGATGGCCGGTACGAAGGCGACGGAGCTTCGAGACATGGACGACGCCGTCCTCGCGGAGCACCTGCGGACCGCACGGCGCGAGCTGTTCGGGCTGCGCTTCCAGCACGCCACCGGCGAGCTGGAGAACACCTCGCGCCTGCGCGACGCGAAGCGCGACGTTGCACGCGCGCTGACCGTCCTGCGCGAGCGGGGAGTCGATCTCAACAAGGAACTGAGCCGGTAACCGATGGCCGACGAAGAGCAGAACGAGAACGTCGAGGAGACGACCGCCGCGGCCGAGGCCGAGGCGCCCGAGGCCGCCCAGGCTCCGGAGGTCGCCGCTGCCGAGGCGAGCACGGGCGACGCGCCCGCGCCGGTCGCCGCCGGCGCGAGCCCGAAGGAGCAGCGTCGCCAGGCACGCGCCGAGCGCGTGGCCCGCGAGGCCGGCTCGCGCCCGACGCGCACGCCCGAGGAGCGCCAGGCCGAGCGCGACGCCGCCCGCAAGGCGCGCGCCTCTGCACGTCGCACGGCGCGTGCGAAGCTGCGCGCGAAGGCCGCCGCTGTGCGTGCCGCGGCGCCCGGCGAGCCGACGCCGCCGCGCGAGCACGGGGAAGGCCGTCAGAAGGTGCGCCAGGGCGTCGTCGTGTCGGACAAGGCCGACAAGACGATCACCGTCCGCATCGACACCGCCCGCCAGCACCGGCGCTACCACAAGATCGTCCGCAGCTCGACGACGCTGCACGCGCACGACGAGAGCAACGACGCCCGCGCGGGCGACACCGTCGTCGTACGCGAGTGCCGGCCGCTGTCGCGCCTCAAGCGCTGGCGCCTTGTCGAGGTCGTGGAGCGCGCCCGATGATCCAGAACGAGACCCGCCTCAAGGTCGCCGACAACACCGGCGCCCGCGAGATCCTCTGCATCCGCGTGCGCGGCGGCTCGCGCCGGCGCTACGCCGGCGTCGGCGACGTGATCGTCGCGACGGTCAAGCAGGCGAGCCCGCAGGGATCGGTGAAGAAGGGCGAGGTCGTGACGGCCGTCGTCGTGCGCACGAAGAAGTCCTACGGGCGCGAGGACGGCACCTACATCGGCTTCGACGAGAACGCGGCCGTGATCATCGACGCGCAGAACAACCCGCGCGGGACCCGCATCTTCGGCCCCGTCGCGCGCGAGCTGCGCGAGCGGAACTTCATGAAGATCGTCTCGCTCGCACCGGAGGTCCTCTGATGCCCGCGCGCATCCGCAGAGACGACGAGGTGATCGTCATCTCCGGCAAGGACCGCGGCAAGAGCGGTCGTGTCCTGCGGGTCGACCCCGAGAAGGACAAGGTCTTCGTCGAAGGCCTCAACATCGTCAAGCGCCACCAGCGCCCGACCCCCGGCCGGCCCGACGCGGTCGCCGGCGTGATCGAGCGCGAGGGGCCGATCCACGTCTCCAACGTGATGCTGCTCGACCCGAAGGACGGCAAGCCGACGCGCGTCGGCATCGAGGTCCGCGAGGGTAGACGCTTCCGCATCGCCCGCCGCTCCGGCACCCGCATCGACTGAGCCCACACATGCCCGCACGACTCAAGACCCGATACAACACCGAGATCCGCCCGGCGCTGATCGAGCGCTTCGGCTACTCGACGCCGATGCAGGCGCCGAGGATCGAGAAGATCACCGTCAACATGGGCGTCGGCGACGCGAAGACGGACTCGAGACTGCTCCAGGAGGCGACGACGCAGCTCGCTCGCATCGCCGGGCAGCAGCCGAGCGTCCGCAGATCGCGCAAGTCGATCGCCGCCTTCAAGCTGCGCGAAGGGATGGCCGTCGGCGTCAGCGTCACGCTGCGCGGCGAGCGCGCCTACGAGTTCCTCGATCGTCTCCTGTCGGTCGCGATTCCGCGGATCCGCGACTTCCGCGGGCTCAACCCGCGCTCGTTCGACGGCCGCGGGAACTACTCGATGGGCGTCAAGGAGCAGATCATCTTCCCGGAGATCGACTACGACAAGGTCGACCAGGTGCGCGGTCTCGACATCGCGATCACCACGAGCGCTGCGACGGACGAGGAGTCCTACGCGCTGCTCGAGGCATTCGGGATGCCGTTTGCAAGAGACCGCCGTGCGCCTGTCGCGGCGACCAACGGAAGCTAAGGAACCGCTATGGCCAAGACCTCATTGCGCGTCCGCCAGCAGCGGACCCCCAAGTACAGAACCCGCGGGTACACGCGCTGCCGCCGCTGCGGCCGGCCGCGCTCGGTCTTCCGCAAGTTCGGGCTGTGCCGCATCTGCCTGCGCGAGCTGGCACACAACGGCTACATCCCCGGCATGACAAAGTCCTCTTGGTGATCGCATGTCGATGACGGACCCCATCGCCGACTTCCTCACGCGCGTGCGCAACGGTGCCCACGCGTCGCACGACGTCGTGACGATCCCCTCCTCGAAGCTCAAGAAGGAGCTGGCCCGCATCCTCGAGGAGCAGGGCTACATCGAGGGCTGGGAGGTCGACGCGCCGAACGCGGACCACCCCGGCGAGCAGATCAAGGTCAGACTCAAGTACTCCGGCAACCGCAAGCCGGTCATCCAGGGCATCCAGCGGGTGTCCCGTCCCGGCCAGCGGACCTACGTCGACCACGCCCACATCCCGAAGATCCAGGGCGGGCTCGGCACGGCGATCATCTCGACGTCCCAGGGCGTCATGACCGGCCACGACGCGCGCAGAGCGGGCGTCGGCGGCGAGGTCGTGGCGAAGGTGTGGTGAGCGAGGCATGAGTCGCATCGGTCGCAAGCCCATTCCCGTCCCCGCCGGCGTCAGCGTCGCGATCGAGCCCGAGCTCGTGACCGTCAACGGCCCGAAGGGCGAGCTCCGCGAGCGCATCCATCGCGACATCACGGTCGCGCAGGAGGGCGAGGAGCTCGTCGTCACGCGCCCGACCGACCGCGGGGAGCACCGTGCGCTGCACGGCCTCACGCGCTCGCTCGTGGCGAACATGGTCGAGGGCGTCACCGCCGGATTCGAGAAGCGCCTGGAGATCCAGGGCGTCGGGTACCGCGCCCAGCTCAAGGGCAAGGATCTCGAGCTGGCACTCGGCTACTCCCACCCGGTGCCGATCCCGGCCCCCGACGGGATCGAGTTCGAGGTGCCGCAGCCGACGCGCATCGTCGTGCGCGGCATCTCCAAGCAGCTCGTCGGCGAAACCGCCGCCAACATCCGCAAGCAACGCAAGCCGGAGCCCTACAAGGGCAAGGGCATTCGCTATGAGGGCGAGTACGTCGCCCGGAAGGTCGGAAAGCGCGCATGACCGTTCTCACTGCCCCTGCGCGGCGGCTCAGGCGCCGCCGTCGCGTCCGCGCGAAGATCCACGGCACGGCCGAGCGGCCCCGCATCTCGGTATTCCGCTCGAACCGTGGGATCAGCGCGCAGCTCATCGACGACGACGCCGGGCGCACGCTCGCGGCGGTCAACTGGACCGAGGCCGAGCTGCGCGGCATGCCGCGCGCCGACCAGCCAAAGCGCGTCGGCGAGCTGCTCGCCGAGCGCGCGAAGGCGGCGGGCATCGAGGAGGCCGTCTTCGACCGCGGCGGCTACCAGTACCACGGCCGCGTGCAGGCCCTCGCAGAGGGCGCCCGCGCCGGCGGCCTGACGTTCTAACCACCGACCGACCCGCCCCGAACCGCTACCCTCAGGACTTCATGGCACTCGCACTCGACCGTTCCGTATCCGCCGCCGGCCTCGACCTCCAAGAGCGGGTCGTTGAGATCAACCGCGTCGCGAAGGTCGTCAAGGGCGGCCGGCGCTTCTCGTTCACCGCCCTCGTAGTGGTCGGCGACGAGCGCGACATCGTCGGCGTCGGCTACGGCAAGGCGAACGAGGTGCCCGTCGCGATCCAGAAGGGCGTGGAGCGCGCGAAGAAGAACCTCATCCGCGTGCCGAAGCACGGCTCGACGATCACGCATCAGACGCTCGGCATCTTCGGCTCCGGCCGCGTGCTGCTGAAGCCGGCCTCGCCCGGTACCGGCGTCATCGCGGGCGGCGGCGTGCGCGCGGTGCTCGAGCTCGCGGGAATCCACGACATCCTCTCCAAGAGCCTCGGGACGCAGAACCCGATCAATCTCGTCAAGGCGACGATGGCGGGCCTCCAGGGCCTGCGCCGTCCCGAGGAGGTCGCCGACCTGCGCGGCATCTCGATCGACGCGGTGCTGGGATTGGACCCGAACCGCAACGCGCCGACGGCGGAGCTGACCGCCACCGACGGCGAGGAGCCGGTCGAAGGCGCGGCGGCCGAGCCGGTCGCGGTTGGCGCCACCGAGGACCTGTCGTGAGCACGACGCTTCGCATCACCCAGGTCAAGTCGCGCAACGGCTCCAACCAGCGCCAGCTCGACACGCTGCGCTCGATCGGGCTGCGCAAGATCGGCCACACGGTCGAGCAGCAGGACACGCCGCAGCTGCGCGGCATGGTCCATGCGGTCCGTCATCTCGTGAGGGTCGAGGAGGCCGCATGAGTCCTGCAAAGGCGCCTGAGGCCGAGGAGCGCGAGGAGCGCATCGGCCTGCACAACCTGAGACCGGCCCCGGGCAGCCGCAAGCCGCGCAAGCGCATCGGCCGCGGCGAGGGCTCGGGTACCGGCAAGACGGCCGGCCGCGGCCAGAAGGGCTACGGCTCGCGCTCCGGCGCGAAGGACCGCGCCCGCTTCGAGGGCGGCCAGATGCCGATTCACATGCGGATGCGCAAGCTGCGCGGCCCGCACATGAAGAAGTCGATGCCGTTCGAGCCCTTCCGGACGCACACGCAGCCGGTCAATCTGCTCGACCTCGAGGCGCGCTTCGAGGCTGGTGCCGACGTGACGCTCGAGGCGCTCAACGGGAAGAACCTCGCGACGCGCAAGGGCATTCCGGTGAAGGTGCTCGCCAAGGGCGAGATCACGAAGCCGCTCACGGTCCACGCCCACGCCTTCAGTGCGGCTGCGCGCGAGCGCATCGAGGCCGCCGGGGGAACCTGCCAGATACTCGAGTAGGGGGCTCGGGGCATGCTCGCGACGATTCTCAGCGCGTTCACAGTCGCGGACATCCGCAAGAAGCTCGCGTTCACCGCTGCCCTGCTGGGCCTCTACCGGCTCGGTGCGCACATACCGGCGCCCGGCGTGAACGCGCAGGCAGTCGCCGAAATCCAGAGAAACTTCTCGAACGGCGGGATCCTCAACTTCCTCAACCTCTTCTCGGGCGGAGGCCTGTCCCGCATCGCGCTGTTCGCGCTCGGGATCATGCCGTACATCACGGCCTCCATCATCATGCAGCTGCTCACGGTCGTCGTGCCGTCGCTCGAGCAGCTGCAGAGAGAGGGCGAGATCGGCACGCAGCGGATCACGCAGTACACGCGCTACCTGACCGTCGGGCTCGCCGGCGCGCAGTCCATAGCGTACGTCTTCCTCTTCCGCTCCTTCCAGGCGCAGGCCGGATCGCCGGTCGTCACGAACTTCGGGCTGCCCAAGCTCACGCTGATCGCCGTCTCGCTGACGGCGGGCTGCATGCTCGTGATGTGGATGGGCGAGCTGATCACCCAGCGCGGGATCGGCAACGGCATCTCGCTGATGATCTTCGCCTCGATCGTCGCGCGCCTGCCGCACGGCTTCCAGGCCTGGTGGACGAGCCCGGACCCCGTCTTCAAGGTGATGATGCCGTTCCTCGCACTCGGCGTGATCGCGGCGGTCGTGTTCGTGCAGGAGGGGCAGCGGCGCATCCCGGTCCAGTACGCGCGGCGCGTCATCGGTCAGCGCATGACGCAGGGCGGTCAGACCTACCTGCCGCTGCGCGTGAACATGGCGGGCGTGATCCCGGTCATCTTCGCGGCGAGCCTGATGGCGTTCCCGCCGACGGTCGGCCAGCTGATCAACACGCCGTGGGCGAGAGACGTCGCGAACTTCTTCAACCCCGGCAACGCGCCATACCTGATCGGCGAGACGGTGATGATCATCCTGTTCACCTACTTCTACACGGCGGTCACGTTCAACCCCGTGGAGCAGGCGGACAACCTCAGACGCTACGGCGGCTTCATCCCGGGCGTGCGTCCGGGACGCCCGACGGCCGAGTTCCTCGATCGCATCCTCGCGCGGCTGACCTTCCCGGGGGCGCTGTTCCTGGCCGCGGTTGCGGCGCTGCCGACGCTGCTGATCAACTCGACGGGCGCGAACTTCTTCTTCGGCGGCACGTCGCTCCTGATCGTCGTGGCCGTCGCGCTCGACACGATGAAGCAGCTCGAGGCGCAGCTCATGATGCGCAACTACGAGGGCTTCCTGAAGTAGGTTCGGCAGCGGTCGTGGCGCCGGCGGTCATGCCCGTGCAGCCGAAGCGACCCGGGCGTCGGCCGGTCTAGTACGTTTCGCCCTTCGTGAGCGAGCTGAACCTCATCCTCTTCGGGCCGCCGGGCGCCGGCAAGGGCACGCAGGCCGCCCGCCTGCAGGAAGACTTCCGCCTGCCGTACGTCGCCACCGGCGACATCCTGCGTGCGGCCGTCAAGGATGGGACCGACCTCGGCCAGGCCGCGAAGCGCTACATGGACGCCGGGGAGCTCGTGCCCGACGATCTCGTGATCGACCTGATCGTCGACCGCATCGGCGCCGACGACGCGCGCGACGGCTTCATCCTCGACGGCTTCCCGCGCACGCGGGCCCAGGCCGACGCGCTCGGCGAGGCGTTCGACAAGCTCGGCCGCCGCATCACGGCGGTGCTGCTGATCGACGTTCCCGACGAGGACCTGGTGCGGCGCATCTCCGGGCGGCGCGTGAGCGTGAAGACCGGCCGGCCGTACCACGTCGAAACCGATCCGCCGAAGCACGAAGGGCGCTGCGACGTCGACGGCTCGCGCCTGGTGCAGCGCGACGACGACAAGCCGGAGGTCGTCGAGAAGCGGCTCGAGGTCTACCACGCGGAGACGGAGCCGCTCGTCTCGTACTACGACGAGCGCGGCCTGCTGCGCCGCGTCGACGGCACGCGCAGCCCGACGGAGGTCCACGACCACATCCGCGCGGTGCTCGCGACGCTGCGCCTCGAAGAGACGCTGTGATCGTCAAGAAGACGCCAGAGCAGATCGACAAGATGGGCGCGGCGGGAGACATCCTGGTCCGCACGCTCGAGCTCGTCGAGGGCAAGATCCGCCCCGGCGTCACGACGCAGGAGCTCGACGACGCGGCCGAGCGCTTCATCCGCTCACAGGGCGCCGAGCCGGCCTTCAAGGGCTATCGCGGCTTCCCGGGCTCGATCTGCGCCTCGCCGAACGCGATGGTCGTCCACGGGATCCCAGGGCGCTACAGACTCGAGCGCGGCGACATCCTGTCGGTCGACGTCGGCGTCGTGCTCGACGGCTGGGTCGCGGACGCCGCGCGCACGTTCCCCGTCGGGCCCATCTCGCCCGTCGCGCAGAAGCTGCTCGACACGACCGAGAGCTCGCTGCTGGCGGCCGTGCCGCAGTGCAGAGCCGGCAACCGCCTCGGCGACGTGTCGCACGCGATCCAGCAGCACGTGGAGGCCGAGGGCTTCTCGATCATCCGCTCGCTCGTCGGGCACGGGATCGGGCGCGAGATGCACGAGGACCCGCAGATCCCCAACTACGGGCCGCCAGGGCGCGGCCCGCGGCTGGAGGAGGGGATGGTGCTGGCGATCGAGCCGATGGTCACGGCCGGGCGCCACCAGGTGCGGATGGCCGACGACCACTGGTCGATCTTCACGCAGGACGGCTCGCTCGCCGCGCATTTCGAGTTCACGATCGCCGTCACCGGCGACGGTCCGCGCGTGCTGACGCCCTGGCACGCGCACGGCCGGCGAGCCGTCGCCTAGTGCAACGCGCCGTGCGGGCGTGCTTTGCTACTCTTCATCGTCGCGCTCGGGGTCGCCCGGCTCCGTCGTGCGCGACGTCCTCGACGTGGTAGCGGCGGCCGCCCCGGCAGCCAGAGCCGAGTCGACTGGAACCAGCCGAAAGGGATCATGAAGGTACGACCGTCGGTCAAGCCGATGTGCGAGAAGTGCAAGATCATCCGCCGCCACGGGCGCGTGCTGGTCATCTGCTCGAACCCCCGTCACAAGCAGCGGCAGGGGTAGGGCACACGCATGGCTCGCATAGCAGGCATCAACATCCCGCTGAACAAGCGCGTCGAGATCGGCCTCACGTACATCTACGGGATCGGGCGGTCGCAGTCGAACAAGCTCCTGGCTGAGCTCGGCATCGCGCCGGACACCTACGTGCGCGACCTGACCGAGGACGAGGTCTCGAAGCTCCGCGACCAGATCGACAGAGATCTCGTCGTCGAGGGCGACCTGCGCCGCGAGCGCTCGCAGAACATCAAGCGCCTGATGGAGATCGGCTGCTACCGCGGCCTGCGCCACCGTCGCGGCCTGCCCGTGCGTGGTCAGAAGACGAAGACGAACGCGCGTACGCGCAAGGGCCCGAAGCGCATGCAGGTGGCCGGCAAGAAGAAGGCGGGGAAGAAGTAAGTGAGCCCAGCACCGAAGCGCCCTCAGCGCGGCCGCCGCAAGGTCCGCAAGAACATCCCGATCGGCCAGGCGCACATCAAGACCAGCTTCAACAACACGATCGTCTCGCTGACCGACCGCGAGGGGAACGTGATCGCGTGGGAGTCCGCCGGCGGCGCCGGCTTCAAGGGCTCGCGCAAGTCGACGCCCTTCGCCGCCCAGGTGACCGCCGACGCGGCCGCCCGCAAGGGCATCGAGCACGGTCTGCAGAAGGTCGAGGTCTTCGTGAAGGGCCCCGGCTCCGGTCGCGAGACCGCGATCCGCTCGCTCCAGGCCGCCGGCCTCGAGGTGACGGCGGTCCGTGACGTGACCCCGCAGGCCCACAACGGCTGCCGTCCGCGCAAGCGGCGGCGCGTCTAGGAGCTCGCCGCCATGGCACGAGACACCAGCCCGCAGTGCAAGCAGTGCCGGCGGGAGGGCCAGAAGCTCTTCCTCAAGGGCGAGCGCTGCCTCACCGACAAGTGCGGCGTCGAGCGTCGCGCGTACCCGCCGGGCGACCACGGCCGCGGGCGTCAGAGACAGAGCGAGTACCGCGTCCAGCTGCGCGAGAAGCAGAAGGCGCGCCGCTACTACGGCGTGCTCGAGCGCCAGTTCCGCGCCTACTACGAGAAGGCCAGCCGTCAGCCGGGCATCACCGGCGAGAACCTGCTGCGCATGCTCGAGTGCCGCTTCGACAACGTGCTCGTGCGCCTCGGCTTCGCCGCCTCGCGCCGCCAGGCGCGTCAGCTGATCCGGCACGGCCACTGGACGATCAACGGCCGCCGCGTCGACATCCCGAGCTACTCGCTGCGCGACGGCGACGTGATCGCCGTCAAGGCGTCCAGCGGCGCGGCGCAGGTGATCCGCGAGGCGACGGAGCTGACCGGCCAGGTGCCGGCCTGGCTGCAGGCGGACCACGACGCGCTGACGGCGAAGGTGCTGCGCAAGCCCGAGCGGCGCGAGATCGCTGCACCGGTGCTGGAGCAGCTCATCGTCGAGCTCTACTCGAAGTAACGCACTGCTCCGCGCGACGCCGGCCGGCCCCGACGCGGCCGTGCGACGCGCGCATGACCGCCCGCGGCGGGCGGCGCTCATGACACGACGACGTTAGGACCGACCCCGATGCTCGATTTCCAAGTCCCCCGAATCACGACCGAGACCGTCGAGGAGAATCGCGGTTCTTTCACGATCGAGCCGCTCGATCGTGGGTTTGGCTACACGTTTGGTAACTCGTTGCGGCGTGTGCTGTTGAGCTCGCTCGCGGGTGCTGCTGTGACGAGCGTGCGCATCGAGGGCGTCGCGCACGAGTTCTCGACGATCCCCGGCGTCAAGGAGGACGTGACCGACATCGTCTTGAACCTCAAGGGTGTTGTGTGTCGGATGCACTCCGACGCGACGGAGATCGAGGCGCCGCTCGTTGTCACGGGCCCGGGTGAGATCACCGCGAAGGACATCGATCTGCCTTCTGGCGTCGAGATCCTCAACCCGGACGCGCACGTCGCGACGCTCGAG
>DASRXW010000007.1:0-72546 GCA_035654055.1 Conexibacter sp. | reverse complement strand
CTGCGGCTTACCCAGGACGAACGGGCGCGGCGGATAGAAGCGATCCAGCAGCCGTTGGCGGTAGAGAAACAGCAGCCGATCCATCGCCCGACGACGACCCGAGAAGAACAACAGCGTGAGCTGGCTCGAGGTGAGGATGCGGTGCTCGTAGAGCGTCAGCGCGATCTCCCGATCACGGTCGGTCAGATGGTTTGCCAGCTCCACCAGCCGATCGGCCGTCACGCGCCCGTGGCGCATAGAAGACGTTGAAGAACTCATGCAGGACCACCTATGTCGGCTTTCGCCGACCGGCACGATCCGCCGCCACAGCGGCGATCCCGCCGCCCCTGCGGGCGACGGGTCGCGATGGGCAATCCGCCACCGAAACGGCTGGGCAAAGCGCCGGACGATCGGCGCCGGCGATCCGGCGTGGTTCTGTGGGCGAGGACGAGCGCGAGCAGGCGCGCCGCGTCGCGCTCCTGCTCCTCGCTCATCACCACCACCTGCGGGCAACCCAACCCAAGACAAGGTTTCTCCATACGTGTTGACGACCGGCGCAGTCGACCTACACAACAGGAAGGTCAATCCGACCCCCTCTGCGGTACACGGACCGCGCGCACGCTGACCTTGTGGCAGCGCCGTGTCAGCCACGCCCGACCGCCCGATCGTGGTCCTGCGCGCGCATCTCGGCCGCGTGCCGCTCGGTCACCGACACGATCTCCGAGAGCGGCAACCGCAACCCGCGCGCCAGCCCGATCAGAATCCGAAACGACGGGTTGATCTCGCCGCGCTCGATCGCGCCCACGTAGTTGCGATGCAGGCCGGACTGGAACCCGAGCGCCTCCTGGCTCAAGCCCCGCCGCGCGCGCAGCTCACGCACCGCACGCCCCAACGCGACATACGCGCGCGGGCGCTTCTTCGGCACGACCGGACGCTTCTGTGCGAGCGCGGTCATCGCGACCACCTCGCCCAGCGGACCAGTCGCGTCCGCTCCCGACACCAACTCTCGACCGCCGCGACCGGCGGCCGCCGCACAACACGGATACGGTATTCCCGCATCGAAGGCTTACCTCCTTCGGTGCCAGGCCCCGGGGCGCTCCAACGCCGCCGGGGCCACCTTTAGCTTGTCGACGGGCGACGAGACCAGACTCGCGCGCGGATCTCAAGTCGAGGTCGGAACGGCGACGTGGTCCAAAGAACCCGCGTCATCGATCAGGCGCAGGCGCCGGAGCGCTCCGTACCCTCCGGCTCATGCATTTTGGTGAGCCGGGGACGGCGACGAGCCGCTCGTGAGATGGCGATCGTGGTGGTGCATGTGACCCAGCACTCGCCGGCCCTGATTCCAGCGATCGGAGCGGCGTGCGCAGCCCTCGCAGCTCTCGCCTCGGCGATATCGGTCCACCTCACACGGCGGAGTCAGCAAGAGGCACAGACACCACAACTCGCGTTCCGCGTCGTCAAGGAGGACAGCAACGCCCAAACGGAGCTGCTGATCGAGAACGTCGGCCAAGGTGTCGGACTCTTCGTCGGCTTCCTCATCCTGTCTGGAGACGGTTTTGCTTCAGAGGGCTACACGTCCGCGCCCTCGAATCTCTGGCCTCGGAAGCTCGCTCGTGTGGTGCTCCCCTTCCACACGGTGGAGGGGGGAGCCGGCATCGTGTGGTGCGCGGACAGGAGTGGGAACGTACACGCGTGGAACGCCGGCCATGCGTACAAGCGTTATCGGCTGCGGAGCTTCAAGAAAAAGACTGCATCTCAGGTGTTCCGGGACCTCTACGCCGAGTTCGACCCGTCAACTGTCAGATACCTGAGACCGATCCCTTGGTCCGAGGCTCTGAGCAACGCATAGCGGCGTCAACAACTGCCGTCGCCAGCCAATGCCAGAATCGGCTTGTGAAGATTGCTGTCGAGGAGAGCGGCTTCTTCCGTTGCCGCGACAATGCCTTTGAAGCGTCAGTCCTGTGTGGCCTGATCGTCCCCGACTCGCTGACCGCGACGGTACGTGGGTTCACGGCCGAAATGCGGGAGCGCTGGAATAAGCCAGAGTTGAAGGCCAGCAGGCTGCGACCGGGACAGATCTTGGAAGTCGCAGAGTTCCTCGCCGCGCATCCCATTGCGGCGGTTGTGTACGTCAGCGACACCACGATGACCACGCGTGCTGCGGTAGCACGACAGCGCATCGGCCAGGCCGCCGAGTTCCTTCGCGCGCGGCAACGGTTGGCGGCCGACCACCCGGCGGACCCTCGGCTCAGCGAGATCGATCAGGTGATCGACATGGTCGCTGGCTGCTCCACCGAGCGACGCATGTCGGATGACGACTTCATCCAGTCGCAGCAACTGCCCGAGCTGATTCTCGAATGCGTCTCGCGAGCCTGCGGGCGCTATTGGCTCCCTGAATGGGAGCCCGACTTCGAGCGCTTTGAGATCGTGCTCGATCGAAAGCTTCCCGGCGACTTGAAGGCCGGCGAACGCTACGTGCACGAACACCTCGAAAGGCTCCTCGGATCGAGCCGCCGGTTCGCGATCGAACTGCCGCCACCGTGGCGGCACCAACCGCGCCACCCATTCCGAAAGCATTTCGATAGCCCGGACGGCGAGTACACGATGCTCGACTCGCTGCTTGGAAGCCGACGGTGGGTGGACTCCCGTGATGACGACTGCGTCCAGCTCGCAGACATCATCGCCGGCACGGTCCGCAGGACGATCGAGAAAGGGCTGCGGTCAAGCCGACGCCAAGCGTTCGAGACCCTCCGCCTGGTCATGGCCGACGAGCACGGCTGGTGCTTCCATTTCTACCGCTACCGGGATGCACCGGACCCGGATCTTCGTCGCTACCTTCCCCTGCTCCGGGCGTGGCCGCAGGAGCCTCGATTTACGCGCCGCGTGGGTGGCGTTCTCGTCGCGTGAGCACCACCGTGGCGGCCCTGCCGGGCCGTAGCCGTTTGGCCTACTGGCTCGAGATACCGGTTGCCACAACGAGCCCGTGGTTTGTACGACGCCAAGTTCTTTCCACTTCGCGGACCGCGCCCCTTGGAGCAAGGTCTTCCAAGGTGGCACGAGACGGCCCACGCCTCGGCATGTCGTAGTAGCGTTCACGGCTCGATGGAACCGAAGCGCCTGATCGCGCTGGCTCTGGCGCTCGTGCTGGTAGGGGCGTTTGTCGTCGCGGCTCCCGCGGCTCAAGGCAGGCGAGGCTCGGGTCCGCTGGCCAGCATCGCCTGCAAGCGGATCGCCCCAGGTGTGTGCGAGGAGTCGGGCGACGTCGCGATGCCGCCCAACTCGTTCGCCGCTCAGACCACTGACACGGTGCCCGGCAGTTCCAAGGAAGAGGACACCTACCTCCAGCCGTTCAACGCGCAGGAGCTCGCCGACTTCGACTCCCTCTGGGAGACCGTGGCCGACGGCTTCCCGAAGCTCACCGCCATCAAGAACGTCACTGTCAGACGCGTGATCACCTGCGCGCTGTTCGCCCGCGCCGGCGGCAACCTCTACGGGGCCTTCACACGCGGCACCATCGTGAGGAAGCAGGTCAGTGGGGACAATGCGAACGCGGCGATTCTGGCGATGTGCGTCCAGGCCGCGGTGACCGGCCAGCAGGCGACCGGCGCCGTCCAAGGCGCTGCTGCGGGCAGCCACTGCTCGACAGCGGTGGTCTCGCTCCCTGTCCAGATCTCCCGTTCAGGCTCCCGCTACACGGTCACGGCCAACAGCAGCGTGTCCAGGGCTTCCGGCCCGCTTGCCGTCGCGTGCCAGACGAACGGCAATGGGATCGTCATCAAGCTGCGGCCCCGCAAGCGCGGGCGAACGCTTCGGGCCGTGGCCGGCCCGAGATTCGGCATCGGCTACTCCAACCACACCAGCAGATCGGTGCGCGTCCGCGCCACCTTCAGGTTCAAGTAGGCGGCGGAGCACAACCCGCTGGCAGGTGGGCTTGCGGCACGGCGGCCCGAGAAAGCGATCGGCAGCACCGAGGACGTCGTGATGCGATCCCCACGAGCGCGAGCACGCAGCGCTTCACGCGTGGACGACCAGCGCGCAGACCACCTGGTTTGCGCGACGCCAAGTTCTCTCCATAGAGAAACCGCTCCCCTGCCGAAACGTCGCTTCGGGATGGCTTGCGGTACAGCCTGAGAGATTCGGATTCTCGGCGGACGCGCTTGAGAGCGTTTGCTCTACCGACACGGAAGGTCAGCGGAGCACGAGCGGGAGCCCTACAGCAGGTCGCGCAACCCGTCTCGGCTGATGCCAGCCGTCTTGAGGATGCTGAGCAGGAGCCCCGGCTTGACGTCGCGGTTGTGGACCGGAACGGCGATGGCGTCGCGGCGCTCGGGGTGCACGAAATAGTGGTGGCTGCCGCGCGTGCGGCGGTGCTGCCAGCCCTTGGCTCCTCCGTGAGACTGACAGCCGCCACTCCGGAGGCGCGGACGCGCGTTGACAACCTCGATCGCCTGTTCAAGCTCACCGACGTCTGGACGGCCGCCCTGCCGATGGCCGAGCGCGAGCTGTACGAGAAGCTCGAGAGCCCGCTCACCCCGGGCTCGGTGATGGCAGCTCTCGACGAGACGGTTGGCTCGGGTCGCGGACCGGTCGGCCAGTTGAAGGATGGGACGTTCGTCCGCAGCCGGTACGCGGATTACTTGCGCACGACTGACGTGCAGGCCCTGATCGAGGAGTGGACCGAGCGCCTCGAAGAGGCTGAGCAATCCCGGCGTCTGCACGCGGCAGACGCCGGAAGCACTTAGCCGCTCGCCGGACGCGGCTATGCGACGGCAAGTGTCGTCGCGACGACACGGTTTGCGCGACGCCAAGTTCTCTCCATCGCGCAAACCGCTCTTCTCCGAGAGAGGTCATTTCGAGGGGCGCCGGCCGGTACAGCTCGGTTGAGGTGTGGTCCTCCGGCTGACCGATTCAGGTCGTCGGTGACGACTCGGCTATGCGTCGTGTCGACGATGACCAGATCGCGCCGGCCTCGAAAACCGTGGTTGTGGCCCGACCGTCTTCCCGTGCCACAGGACCGGAACCCTGTGGAGCCCCGGGAGAGCAAGCGGCGCTTACGGCAGGCCGCCACCAAGCGCGGCGACGGACTTGAACGGCGTCGGCGCCGCGCGCTCGACGTAGGCGAACGTCGCCTCCGTGTGGACGTCGGTTCCCGCCGGTGACTCCGTGCGCAACCGCTCGGCCCATTCGCGCGCAGCGTCCTCATCGGCTGCGCCGACGAGCACGTAGCGCCAGCGCCGCACGTGTGGGACGCCTTCACGCGTCAGTCGCTCGGAGAGCTCATGCGCGGCGCCGTGGGTCGGCAGCACCGCCCGCGCCTCGAAGTCTGGATAGTCGTTGGCGGCGGCCTCTGCGTCCTCGCTCCGCATGAGGCGCGCATGCTCTGCCTCCCGCTGCGCGGCGGTCGTGGCCAGCGGTGCATCGGCGGACTCCCAGTCTTCGGCATCCGGGTGCCACCGGCTCGCAAGGATCTCAGCACTCCAGCCGTGTCTGGCGAGGTCGGCCTGCACGATCCGCTCGGCTGCTCGCAGCGCGGCGTGCGTATCTGCGTACAGGAAGACCTCTCTCCCGTCGCGACTGATCAAGACGGCGTCGCCGAGCGCACCCGCGACCTCCTCGGTCAGCTCCTCGGCCTCGAGCCGGCCGGTGAGGGCCTCGGCGTGCCCAGAGCCCGCCAGCGTGATGCGCAGACGCCAGTCGTCGTGCACGCGGCGGACCCTACACGCCGCCGACTGCCGTCCGCGTCAGCGCGTCGCGACGTGGGACCGAGATCTCACCGCAACGACCAGCGCACGAACCGCGTCCCCACTCGGGGGCCAACGCTCATCTCAGCGCTGCCACCACCACGTGGTTTGTACGACGCCAAGTTCTCTCCATCGCACAAACCTCGCGCTGTTCGATGAAGGGTCTCCGAGGCGAGCCTGGGGTGCACATCAGCTGCCCAGATGATGCAGCTCCTCGTGATGTAGCACAACGCATGCTACATTGTCGATATGGAGCGCATCGGAGTCCGCGAGCTGCGACAGCACGCCACTCGCTATCTGGGTCGAGTCAAGGCCGGAGAGACCGTCGAGGTGACCGAGCGCGGTCGGCTCGTCGCGCTGCTCGTCCCGCCCGACCCAGGCGCGAGCGAGCGCGAGCGGCTGATCGCCTCCGGGCAACTGACTCCCGCATCTCGCCCGTTCCGCCTTCCACGGCGCGTGCCCGCGCCGCCCGGAAGCCCGAACAGTGACGCGGTGCTGGACGACCTGCGCGCCGACCGGGCGTGATCTACCTCGACTCGTCAGCGCTGCTCAAGCTGCTGCACGAAGAGTCCGAGAGCGCCGCCTTGGCCGACTGGCTCACGGCGCACGCAGGCGTCCCCGTCGTCAGCAGCGAGCTGGCGAAAGTGGAGGTGGTCCGCGCTTGCCGTCGCGTGAATCCGGATGTGCTGCCCGAGGCGACAGCGCTGCTCGCCGGGCTGGACCTCATCCCGATGTCCGGCACGGTGATCGACGAAGCTGCCGATGTCGGTGAGACGACACTTCGTAGCTTGGACGCCCTCCATTTGGCCAGCGCGCTCTTGATCCGAGGAGAGCTCTCGACTTTCGTCGCCTACGACCGCCGCCTCGCCGACGCCGCATCGGCAGCCGGCCTCGAGCTGCTTGCACCCGGGACCTGACCGACAGCGCATCCCAAGGCCCGAGATGCCCGCCATGGTCAGCGACGGGCGTGACTACTCGCCGATCGGTAGGTCGGGCCTACGATCTGAGGAGGTTGATCTCGTCGGCGTCGGCTGCGAGCGAGTCGCCGGGCCGGACAGGCCAGGCGTCAAGTACGGGATTCTGCAAGATGACCTCGATGAGGGTTCTCGGGCCGCCGACAAGCGTGGAGTCAAAGTCGACCTCGCTGGCTACGCACCACGCTCGATCGCGGGGCCAGATGAAATTCGGCGATTGCGGGTCAGGCCGGTTGCCGACCCACGAGCAGACGCGACGGGCGTCGCGCAGCGCACCGGCGAGTACAAGGTAGCCACGGCCGGCAAGGCGAAGGCGAGGCCGCGTCAACTCTTGCACCGAGAACGCATGCCCTGGGCGTGAGCGATCCGAGCAGGCGGCGCTGCTGCCCGAGGTCCAGCCGTACGTCTCCAAGCGGCCGTACCCCTCCCACAGTCCGAAGAAGCACCGATCGCCGGTCGCGGTGTGCTCGGCAAGCCGGTCGCAGAGCACGGCAAGCATGGGCGCAGCCAGGTTGCCTCGATCGGGGTCGGTGCCGTCCCACACTGAGCCGCGCATGTTGACCGGGTCCGCTGAACCCACGAGCAGGTGCCACTGCATCAGCGGGTGCGCCTGACGTCCGGTCGCGCGGGCGACCTCGCGCCAGTTCGTCGCGGTGCCTGCGCTATCGGCCGCCGGGTGGCAAATGCGCGCGTAGGCGGGAAAGCCGCTCGGAACCGTGCGCGTCACAGCACCAAACGCTCCCCCAAGCCGTGGGCCGATCCACACCGCAGCCGAGACATCATCGACCACATGCAACTTGCCGTCATCCATGCCCAAGCATTCTTGACCATCCGTAGGCCCTTCGCTGGCGATGCCGGCTGCCCCTGCGCCGTGCCGCGACTCGTCACAAAGACCCAGTCGCCGCTGGCGGCAAACGGCGTCGCGCGCTGCTGCGCGCGCACAAGCTGTGCCACCACGGGCACCTCCCGTACCGCCGCCGCCGTCTTTGGCGGAACCCGCGCCGCGATGTGCGCGCGAGACCTGCGCCCGCACAAGCGCCACATGCGCGAACGACATCTTCTGCGCCTTCGGCGCCGCGACGCCCGTCACGCGCCCACCGGACGCGACGCGCCCGCTCCCCACACCCAACATCGGCAGCCGCGATCAACGGCCGCCGCACCACACGGATACGGTATTCCCGCATCGAAGGACCCTCCTTCGGTGCCAGGCCCGGGGGCGCTCCAACGCCGCCCCGGCCACCTATTTGCCTAGACGGCCGACGGAGCGCGTCGAACTCCTGAGTTCGACCCAGCCTTGACCGCACTCCGTTGGAGCCAACGGCTCCGGGAAGAGCGGTCCATCCTGCGCGCAACCGATCTCCTACTCGCCGCCTCATCGCGGACGGGCACCGCGACCGGCTTTCCGGCTCCCGGAGTCCGATGTGCCCACGAGCTCGGTGTCGGCCGAGACGAGGCGCGCTGCGACCATCTGGGCCTGACTGGCGACGAACGCCGGCGGAAGGGCGTTGCCGATCAGGTCGGCCACGCGGTACTTGCCCTTGTCCAGCGGAAAGTCGTAATCGGCAGGGAACGTCTGCAGCAGCGCTGCCTCGCGGAGCGTGATCGCGCGATCCTGCACGGGGTGAAGAAAGCGCCCCTTGGAGGGATTGATACAGCCACTCGTGATCGTCGGTGCGGGCTCGTCCCAGGCCATGCGTCCGTACACGTCGTACCAACCCTGGTTGCGTCTGTGGCATGCGAGCTGGCGGTTCTTGCCCAGAGAACGGCGGCCGCCACCGTCGTGCGGGATGTCGCGGATGATCGTGTTCACCGCCGCCGAGCGCTGCTCCCCGTGGTCGTGGAGCGCGTCACCGCTGCTGCCTGCAGGTGGGAGGGATCCGATCGCCTCACGCACGGTGCTGCGTCTCGATGCCGCCGGCGCGAACGGGACCAGGCCGCTCAGCGCCCCGAGCACGACGAGGCGCCGGCGCCGCTGTGGGACGCCGTAGTCGCCTGCGTCGAGGACACGGTGCGAGAGCTTGTAACCGGTGCGCTCGAGGCGGGCGAGCATGATGTCCAGCCGCTCGTCGCTCGCAAGGCCCGGGACGTTCTCCATCATCAGCGCCCTCGGTCTCATAGCGTCGGCGAATCGCGCGAACTCGCCGACCAGGTCGTTCCGCGGATCGGTCACGCTCGCACTTTTCCGATGGGTCCGCATGGTGGAGAAGCCCTGGCAGGGCGGGCAGCCGGCCAGCAGGTCGAGTTCGCCGGGAGCGATCCCGAGCACGGCCATCATCTCCCCGGGGTCGACGGCGCGGATGTCTCCGCGCCAGAGCCGAACCTCAGGATGGTTCAGCTCATAAGCATCGCCGGCGAGCCCGGCGATCTCGACAGCGCCGAGGACCTTGAACCCGGCTTGACGCAAGCCCACGGTGAGGCCTCCAGCACCACAGAAGAGGTCGACCGCAACGAAGGGACACGTCTGTCGGACGGTGGCGTCTTCCGCCGTGTCGACCGCGTCGGACATCGCGGTCATCTTAAGTCTGCGTCCGGCGGCGCGTCGCGGCAGCCGCGATCGCATCGGCGTCTCGGCGGCCTACGGTCTCCGTGGCGCGCCTCACCTGTGCACGCACCTCGAGAGCTGCGGAGTGGGGGTCGTCATGCTCCCAGACCTCGACCACGGTCCAGCCCGCAGCCTCCAGCAGTTCGCGCGACGACGCGTCGCGTGCGACGTTGCAACCGATCTTCTCCCGCCACCAGGCGGCGTTCGTTCTCGGCCACGTGCCGTGCTCGGGGCAGCCGTGCCAGAAGCAACCGTGAACGAAGACTGCGACCTCCTGGCGCCGGAACAGGACGTCGGCTCTGATGCGGGCCGACGGCAGCGGGGGGCTGTCGACACGGAAGCGCAGGCCCATGCGGTGGAGCTCGGAGCGAAGCGCCCGCTCCGGGCCGGTGTCGCGACGCCGCTGGGCGGCCATCCGCCGACTTACGTTCGGTCGCGTCGACCCCTGATCGGTTCCCATAAACGGTGATCTTGCCGCATGGCGGCTCAAGCAGGCGGCGCCCGGATCCGATGACCGCGTAATGATGTCTCACCAATCCGCGACGACGCGTGTGCCACGTCGTCGCGCCTGTCTTTGATGATGGGTCCCGGCATGAGAATGCTCCCGTCGATCATCACCAGCACCACCAGGAGCGCGGCGGAACGCAAGCTCTTCCGGCTGCTGCAGACGACCGACCTCGGACCGCATGCCGTGGCGCTGCACTCGCTTGGCATCCCTGACCACATCGCAAAGCCGATGGGCGAGGCGGACTTCGTCGTGGTCTGCCCCGGCGGGCTGCTGGTGATCGAGGTCAAGGGCGGACGGCTGCGCCGCGACTCCGACGGCGTCTGGTATCAGCTCGACCGTCACGGCAGATCGCATCGCTCCTCGGAAGGGCCGTTCGTGCAGGCACAGACGGCGATGTGGTCGATTCGCGAGGGGCTCCTCAAGCGGCTCGGAAAGGGCAGCCTCGGCCAGCTGGCGATCGGGTACGCGGTCGCGCTGCCGGACGTCGACTATGAGGAAGCCGACTGCCTGGAGGCACCAGCGGAGCTCGTTCTCGATCGCGCCCGTCTGCATGACGGGGCCACGCTGCAACACGGCCTCGAGCGTCTGCTCACCCTTTGGCGTCGAAAGGTCGCCAAGAGAGACCCGGCGGACGCGAGGATCGTCGCCGCCGTCACGAGAGAACTGCGCCGCTCGTTCGACCTCGCCGTGCCGCTCGCGGTCCGCAGCGAGAGCCTGGTCGCCCATCTGGAGACCCTGACCGACGAGCAGTACGCCGGCCTCGACTGGATCCAGGACCATCCGCGGCTGCTCGTCGGCGGGGGCGCCGGCACCGGCAAGACGATGCTCGCGGTCGAGACCGCGCGACGCGACGCCCTCGCCGGGCATCGCATCCTCTTCACCTGCCGTAGCCATGTCCTCGCCGCGTTCGTCGGCAGTCGGGATCTGCCGAGGGGCGTCGAGGTCATGCCGATCGAGGTGGCCGTCGAAGCGGTCGAGGCCGGCCTGAAGCCGTTCGACTGCGTGATCGTCGACGAGGCACAGGACATCTTCACCGTCGAGGGCGTCGACGCGCTTGAGGTCTTGCTGCGCGGCGGTCTCGACGAGGGGCGGTGGCGCTGTTTCTTCGACGTCAACAACCAGGCCGGGTTCTACGGTCTGCTCGAAGAGGCGGTTCTCGAACTGCTGCAGGAAGCGGCGTCAGGACCCACGATCACGCTCCGCCGCAACTGCCGCAATCCGAGACCGGTGGTCGTCGAGACGCGCGCCGTGACCGGGGCCGATCTCGGTATGCCACTCGACGGGGCCGGGCCGAAGGTGTCGTTCGCGTTCCCCGCCTCCGACGAGGAGGAGGCGCAGCTGCTCGCGGCCGAGCTCGGCCGGCTGCGCGGCGGCGAGATCGCCGCGGGCTCGATCACGATCCTCTCGCCGAGACCTTTCGCCCGCTCACCGGTGCATCTGCTCCCGCGCTCCGTTCGCGATCACCTGCGGGTGGTCGACACATCAAACGTCGGTGCCTGGCCACCGAGTGCGACGACATTTGCCCAGATCGACGACTTCAAGGGGCTGGAGAACGACTTCGTGCTGGTCTGCGGACTCGAACGTCTGACGGACGCGGTCGTCGACCGTGCACGTCTCTACGTCGCGATGAGCCGACCGCGGTACGGGCTGTGGATCGCGATCCCGGAGCGGCTGAGACCGGAGTTCCGACGACTCAAGACGAGACACATCCAGGCCATCATAGGAGCGACGCCGTGAGCAGCTCGGCGCGTGGGAGGCTCGTCGACTACCTGGAGCGCCAACTGATCGGGCCTGTCGACGGTCCGTGGGAGACGGTGCGCGGCTTCCCGACCAAGCGCTATCTGATGGGCATCCTCTTCCCCCAGGACACGAGAGCCGAGGTCGAGCTGCTCGACGAGGATGCTGACACCGTCGCCACCGAGGGCGAGGCCGTCGCCGAGGACCCCGTGGCCCTCTCCGGACAATGGCTGCCGTCCTCGATCGGCATCTCGTTCTTCGCAGAGGCCGGTACCGAGCTCTCCTGCGCGGTCTGGGGAGCCCGCTACGAGCGCTCCACAGATCGCAGGATCAGCTATCGCCGCATCCCGATCGCGGAACCGGACAGACCGGAGACACAGCCGCTGCCCTGCGAAGACGACAGCGTGGAGGTGCTCGACGGACGCGCGGAGATCCGGATCAGAGCGCGCGAGATCGGCGACGGCACGCTCTACACGGCGACGCTCGTGAACCTGCGGGCCCTCGGCGACGAGCCCGACCCCGCGCCGGAGGACTGCCTCTTCCAGGTCGGTCTGTCCCTCACCGCCACGAGCGGGGTGATCCTCGAGTACCCGAGCGTCGCCCTCATCGGCAGCGACGAGGAGGAGCAGGAGCTGCGCCTCCACCATCGCGCCCATAAGACCTTCGCCGTGGGTCACGGATGCGCAGCCGGCTGGGGGGCAGCCGTCGAGTCGACGACCCACGTCCGCAGCGAGACGATGCCTCGCAGAGTCGTCCCGGCCGTGGTCGCGAACCCGCCCGCCGATGTCGACGACGGCGTCCTGTCCCCGGCTCGCCTCGGCGACGAGACATGCGGATGGGAGACCGTGCGGGCAGAGCTGATCGGATTCGTCGACGTCTACGAGACGTTCGTCCGCACGCAAGCCCTCCGTGAGGACGTGCCGGTCCACATGGAGGCCGCGAGGACCCGCGTCGTCGCGCGGCTCGAGCGGGCGGTCGCACGCATGCGCGCCGGCATCACCGCGCTCGACGACGACATCGTCCGTTGCGCCTTCCGGCTCGCAAACCGGGCGATGGCGATCCAGCGGGCCCGCGGCAAGCTCGTCACCGCGCGAACCGACCGGGGGCGCCACACCGAGCTGGCGATGGAGGCGGCACCCGACGGCGACTTCCGGTGGCACCCGTTCCAGCTCGCGTTCCTGCTGCTGACGCTGCCCTCGTTGGCCGATCCCGCGCACGACGACCGCACGAACGTCGACCTGATCTGGTTCCCGACCGGCGGCGGCAAGACGGAGGCGTACCTCGCGGTAGCCGCGACCGAGATCTTCCTGCGCCGGCTGCGGCTCGGTCCGCGCGGAGGCGGCACCGCGGTGCTGACGCGTTACACGCTGCGTCTGCTGACGACGCAGCAGTTCGAGCGCGCCGCCGCGACGATCTGCGCCTGCGAGTTGCTGCGCGCGGAGGATCCGCAGACGCTCGGCGACGAGTTCATCTCGATCGGCCTCTGGGTGGGGGAGCGGTCGGCGCCGAACCACTACGCCGACGCCTACGACAGGTTCAGGACGCAGCGCCAGGCCGATCAGCCGCAGAACCCCTTCCAGCTCGACCGCTGCCCATGGTGCGGGACCGGGATCTTCCCGACGCTCGGGAGCGAGCACGACGAGGACTACGGCATCGTCGCCGACCTCGGCAACTTCGCCTTCCGCTGCCCGCACGACGCCTGTCCGTTCCACGCGGAGCTTCCGGTGCAGGTCGTGGACGAGGCGCTCTACGAGATGCCGCCCACCCTGCTGCTCGGGACGGTGGACAAGTTCACCCAGCTCGTCTGGCGCAGCGACGGTGGCGCCTTCTTCGGCGACCGCGGGCGGTGCGTCCCGCCCTCACTGATCATCCAGGACGAGCTGCACCTGCTGTCGGGACCGCTCGGGACGACGGTCGGCGTCTACGAGGCGGCGATCGAGGCGCTCTGCGCCCGTGAGGGCACAGACCCCAAGATCGTCGCCTCGACCGCGACGATCCGACGTGCCGGGGAGCAGGTCAAGGGTCTCTTCGCCGGCCGCGACGTCGTCGTCTTCCCGCCCGCCGGCGTCGATGCGTCGGACTCTTTCTTCGCCCGCGTCGACCCCGACTCCGACGGCCGCCTGTATGTCGGTGTGATGGCGCAGAGCCACACGCTCGCCACGGCGATGGTGCACCTCTCGGCCGCCTTGCTGCAGGGAGTAGCAGAGGTCGACATGGACGACCGCTTGCGTGACGCCTACTGGACGCTGGTCGCCTACCACAACTCGCTGCGTGAGCTCGGTCGCACGGTCACCCTCGCGCGCGACGACGTGCCGGCGCGGATCGGGGCGATCACGTCGACGGAGGCACAGGCCCGTCCGCTCGAGGACGAGGACGTCGTGGAGCTGACCGGCAACATCACCGAGACCTCGGACCTGTTGCGTCAGCTCGCCGAGCCGGCCGGTTCAGACGGGGCGATCTCCGTCCTCGCCTGCACCAACATGCTGTCGGTCGGGGTCGACGTCCCACGGTTGGGACTGATGGTCGTCAACGGTCAGCCGAAGACTGCCTCCGAGTACATCCAGGCGACCAGCCGCGTCGGTCGTTCAGCGGACCGTCCGGGACTCGTCGTGGCGCTGCTGACCTCCACCAAGCCGCGCGACCGTTCCCACTACGAGAACTTCCACCCGTTCCACTCCGCGCTCTATCGGCATGTCGAGCCGACGAGTGTCACGCCATGGTCGCCGCCGTCGCGCAGACGTGCGTTGCACGCGGCCTTCACCCTGTTGGTCCGGCACCTCGGCGGGCTCGAGAGAAACGGTGACGCGCACCGGTTCCGCCGCGAGTCCCCGGCCGCGGCGAGGGCGCGGCAGATCGTGCTCGACGCCGTCGCTGCCGCCGATCCCGAGGAGGTCGACGAGACGGCGGTCGCACTCGACTCATGTGCACAGGAGTGGGTCGACGCGATCGAGAAGGCCGAGGCCGCCGACAAGCGGCTGCACTTCCGTGCCGAGGGCAAAGCCGTGCATGCGCTGCTGAGGGACTTCGGCACAAGAAACGGGCGGTGGGCGACGCTGCACTCGATGCGCTCGGTCGACCGCGAGTGCCAGATGCTCGTGCGGGGGGAAGGGAGATGACGCAGCGGCCACGGACGATCCGTCTTTCGCAGACGATCGCGCCGTTCGGCGTCGGCGCGATCTACGACTATCGAGGCGAGTCGCTGATCGCCTGCGACACGAGCCGTTGGCGCAACGCGGGCGAGCGCCTCGATCTCGAGCGCCTCGCCCAGGCGCTCCGGGTCGAAGGCTTCCGCTCCGCGCCGACGATGAGCTCGCGCCACGCCAGATCACGGCCGCTGCCGTTCATCCGGTTCCCGCGCTGGCTGTTCTGCGCCTCCTGCCGCGTGATGGTCCACTGGACCGACAGAGACGAGGTCACGGGGCAGCCCGCCCGCTGCGGCGTCTGCCGCCACAGGCCGCAGCTCGTCCCGATGCGCTTTGTGATGACGTGCGCGGCCGGTCACCTCGGCGACGTCCCATGGGAGCGCTGGGCGCACCTCGGCGCGAAGGGCGAGCGGCAGAAGTCGTGCAGGTCCAGGCGCCTCGAGTTCCTGACCGACGCGAGCGCGGGGACGGGCCTTGCCGGTCTGACCGTGCGCTGCCGCGAATGCGGGGCGGTGAGGTCGCTGAGTGGCATCACCGGCTCCGGTCGACAGCTCGGCGTCGCCTGCGTCGGAAAGCAGCCGTGGGTTTACACCGACACCGACACGCCCTCCGGCTGTGACCAGCAGCCGGTCATCGTCCAGCGCGGCGCCAGCAACCTCTACTTCGCCGACGTGCGGTCCGCGATCGACATCCCGCCGGGCTCGGACCACGACCCGTTCGGCGATCTCGTCGCGCTCGTCACGAACACCATCGGCTACGACGTACTCGCGTCCAGTGACGACGAGGAGGCCATCGCGGCCGTTTACCCCTTGGTCGCCAATAGCGCCGGCGTGTCGGAGGAGACCGTCCGAGCCGTCGTCGCCTCGGAGGTCGGCGCGACCGATGGGCGGCCGGTCGGACGAACGCCGACGGGCGATCTCCGCCGTGACGAGTGGGCGGCATTGCTGGACCCGCGACCGCAGCGCGAACGCGACAGATTCCGCACACGCCGCGTCCCGCTCGTCGAGGGCGGCAAGGACGGCATCACGTCGCTGCTGCAGAGCCGCCTCGAGGACCCCGTCCTGGTGACACGGCTGCGCGAGGTACGGGCGTTGATCGGCTTCCGTCGCTACGACACCGCCGGTCAGCCGACCACCCCGCATCTCGACGATCCCTCGATCAGATGGCTGCCGGCGATCGAGGTGTACGGCGAGGGCGTCTTCCTGCCGTTCGCAGAGGACCGGCTCCAGGAGTGGGAGGTACGCGCAGAGGTGCGCGAACGCGCCGCGAGGCTCGAGTCCCGCCGCGCCGACAGCCTGATCGCCGAGCGGGTCGCGCGGGCCTCCGCCCGCTTCGTGATGCTGCACACCTTCGCGCACCTGTTAATCCGCCAACTCGCGTTCGAGTCCGGCTACGCGGCTGCGTCCCTGCGCGAGCGGATCTACTGCGCTGCTCCCGACGACGGCTCCGAGCCGTACGCAGGCGTGCTCGTGTACACGGCCGCCGGCGACGCGGAGGGTACGCTCGGCGGCCTGGTGCGGCAGGGGCGGGCTCCACGCATGGTGCGCACGATCGTGTCGATGCTGGAGACCGCCGCCTGGTGCTCGTCCGACCCGATCTGCATCGAGTCCGGGGGGCAGGGCTTCCAGAGCCTGAACCTCGGCGCCTGCCATGCCTGCAGCCTGCTCTCCGAGACCAGCTGCGAGTACTCCAACTCGCTCCTGGATCGCGGTCTGCTGTTCGGCGAGAGAGCGGGCTTCTTTACTCCGGTCCTCGACGCGGCGCTGCAGGCCGCGGCGGAGAACCGCTGATGCGCCTGCCGACCTATCAGGAGCTCACGCCGGAGCAGGACGCCGTCCTGATGCTCCCCCTGGACCGGAGGTGGCTGGTGACCGGGCCGCCCGGCAGCGGCAAGTCCGTGCTGGCGCTCTTCCGTGCCCAGGCCACCGTCGGCCGAGAGCTGGAGCCAGTTCTGCTGATGTACAACAAGCTGCTCGCCCGGTACAGCGAGCAGGGACTCGGGCAGCTCGGCGTCGACGTCCCGGTCCACACCTTCCACAGCTGGTGGTGGCGGTTCTTCAGGGAACAATGGCAGCAAGCGCCCCCAGGGCAGGACTGGGAGTACGACTGGCAGGAGATCACGCACCTGCAGCTCGCGAGCCCGGCTGCGAGATCTCCGGACCTGGTCCTCCTGATCGACGAGGCGCAGGATCTGCCCGCGCAGTTCTTCCTCTTTGCCCGTCTGCTGTTCGGCGGTCTGACGGTCTTCGCCGACGAGAACCAGCGCATCAACGACGAGAACTGCACGCTCGACGAGATCCGCGAGATGCTGCGGCCCGACGACGAGCGTCGCCTGACCGAGAACCACCGCAACACGCGCGAGATCGCCGAGGTCGCCGCGCACTTCTACGCAGGCGCCGAGACCGGCATCCCCGCCCTCCCGGACCGGGAGGGTCCGAGACCCGAGGTCCACCTGCACGCCTCGCTGCAGGAAGCGGTCGAGCGGATCGCCAATCTCGCGACGACCGCTCGCCATCGCCAGATCGGCGTGTTCGTACCGACGACGCGGCTGGTCGACGAGTACGTGAGGGGCCTGGAGGCTCGCGACGTCCCGGTGGCCGGTTATCACTCGGGCCGTGACATCGAGCTCCTCGACTTCGGGAGACCGGGCGTTATCGTCACGACCTGGGCCAGTGCGAAGGGTCTCGAGTTCGACATGGTCTTCATCGCGGAGATGCAGGCGTCGAGGGGTGATGTGGAGTCCGTCGAGCTGCGGATGAGGCTGTACGTGCTGTGTTCGCGCGCCCGCAGAGAGCTGTACTTCAGCTGGACGGGTCGCGGGGTGCCGACGATCGCCGGACTGCTGCCGTCCTGGTGTCGGGAGGCGGTCGCATGAGCGACGCGACGTTGTTCGGCCCGGCCCCGGACATCGCCGCCCGCGGCGGCTGGGTCGCGGTCCTCGACGAGGCCAACGTGCTCGAGTGGCTGTCGTCGCGACTGCTCACGCCGAAGGCGGCCTTCGTCAAGCATTACGCCGACGTCCTCGACGTGCGCGACGACCTCGTGCCGCTCGTGCGGTCCTCCGTCGCCGGCGGGCTCGTCGCCGTGGCATCGTCGGGGGCGTCCGGCGCCTGCGTGCTTGTCGAGGTCGACGAGGCGGCGGCCATCCCCGTCGGGGACCCGCGCGTCGCGGTCCTGGCACCGGTGACGTTCGACAGCGTCCGCGCCCTCCACATGCGCTCGGAGCAGCAGCGCGCCGAGTTCCTCGCGCGGCGGTACGAGAATGTCGAAGTCGACGGGCTGCCGATCGAGATCTCGCCCGAGCTGTTCGCAGGGCGGGCACCCGGGGAGGAGGATCTGCGCCGGGCGCTGAGAGGCGTCGCCCGCGTGAGGACGGCCGTCGATCATGCCCTCGCCGACCGACTCGGCGGCGGACGGCTGATGGCGGTACAGGCCGCGGCCGACGACCGTGCGCTGCGGGGTCTCGTCCAGGCGCTCCTGCGGATCCCGCCGGCCAAACCGTCGCGTCAGAGAGCAAGAACGCCGGCGGACTGGCTGGTCCTGGGGCCGGCGCTGCGGAGACCGAGCGCGCGCAAGACGGCCAGCTTCGACCGGCAGCTGTACGAAGATGCCGCCGCGGAATTCCTGCTGCGCGACCGCCGGGGCGTCCTCGACCCGAATGCCGTCGTGGCGGCGGTCGACGCGCGGATGAGAAGACGCGCGACGCTGTCGCAGGACGACCGCGAACGCTGGGCGAAGGCGAGGACCTGGATCGAGGGCCTGCTGTCCGGGACGAGACCGTTCAACCGCTTTCGCTCCGCGGAGTTCCGCGCCGAGAAGGCGCTGCTGCTCGCGCTGGTGCGCTCGGAGCCGACCGAGGTGCTGACATGGCGCGAGGAGGCGATCGGCGCGCACGCAGACGACCTGCTCCTCGCGGCGGTCCTCGTCGGTCTCGCGCATGGACGCAAGACCGCGCCGGTCGCCATGCGGCCGCGGACGCTGGACGAGGCGCTCGCCCGCCGCGAGCTGTTCGATCTCTTCCCGACGCTCGAACACGCGCCGCGCGAGCCGGTCGTCGAAGTCGATGAGACCGCACACGGTCGATGTCTCTCTCTGAACGGAATGCCGATCCGGCAGCTGCCGGAGCAGGCTCGGACGACCGCGCTGCTCGCGTCGCTGGACCTGACGGCACCCGGGCTGCAGGACGGGATCCTCGCCGTCTGCAGAAGGAAGGGGTGGGCAGACCTCGTGCGCACCTCGGTCAGGTTCGATGGAGAGCTGCAGGTGCGCCCACGTGCAGGTGCGACCGAGATACAGGGTGCGGGCTTTCCGCACGTGAGCCACCGCGTCGATCTCGCCGCCTTCCGACAGCGCCTCATGGCCGACGCCGACCAGGTCGACCAGGTCGTCGACGAGCTGAGCGCTGCGGTCGGCCGCTGAAACTCTCCCCGGCTCGGGGCGTGGTTCGACCACCATCGCTCACAGGAGGCGGCCAGACGCGGGTTCGGCCTGTAGCGCCGGCGCAGCGATCACCGGGTTTGCGCGACGCCAAGTTCTCTCCATGAAGAACCACTCCCCCGGAGAGAGGTCACCCAAGGGGAGCTTTTGGTACCCAGCCCCCAGAGGATGGTCCGCAGGCGGTCATGGGACCATCGGCTCGTTTGCAGAGCGGGTTCAGACCCAGCTTGCCGTCACCGCATGTAGCGTCTAAGCTCGTGATCATGACGCCACATGAGCTGGAACTGAAAACCGAGGTCGGTGTGCGCGAGCTGCACGACCAGCTCAGTCGATACGTGCGGCACGCAGCCGAAGGTGGCGAGGTCGTCGTGACGATGCGAGGCCAGCGCGTCGCGCGGCTTTCCCCTCTGGAAGTCGGCGACCCGCTCGCGGATCTGCGTGCGCGTGGCCTCGTGCGGGAGCCAGCACGACCGAAGCGGAAGGTCGGGGGCCGTGAGCGACTTGCGTCTTCCGCACCGGTGTCGGACCTCGTCGACGAGCAGCGACGCTGATCGTCTACTTCGACACCTCGGCGCTGATCAAGCTCGTCTTCGACGAGCCAGGCTCGGACGTTGCCGCAGAGCTGTGGGATCGAGCCGAGGCCGTGGCCTCCAGCCAGCTCATCTACCCCGAAGCGCGCGCTGCCGCCGCGGCTGCGCACCGCGGGAGCCGGATCGACGCGCGCACACTGCGGACCGCAGTCCGAGCGATCGACGAGCTGTGCCAAGAGCTGGACATGATCGGACTCGACGACACGCTCGCGCGCGTGGCAGGAGACCTCGCCGAGCGGCACGCGCTGCGCGGCTACGACGCCGTCCATCTCGCATCCGCAATCGCAGTCGATGACCCCGATCTCGTCATGGCGACCTGGGACCGCGACCTCGCGACCGCCTCTATCGAACAGAACCACACGGTCGTTCCGGCACGGCAGTAGCGGGACGCACTCACGTCAGCGCCAGACAGAGCGGCGTCGCCACGACCGGGTTTGTACGACGCCAAGTTCTCTCCACTGAGCGTGTCGTCGCAGACACCTTCGACGAGCGTTCGGTTTCGATATCCGAACCCGGTCGGCAGGACGACTCGCCAGTCCAGCGCTCGGCCCGGGGACGGCTGACCGCTATGCGAGGGACGCGCTCCCCGCGGGGCGCGGACCGCTGCACATCACGCGCAGCCAGACGACCCGTCGGTCGTCCTCGCGCAAGTACGCCTGCTGCTCGTAGACGAACGGGCCGTTGGCGTCGCTGCCATGAACACGCCACCCAACCCGCAGCGTGTCCCCGACCGATGAGGGCTCGGTGGGATCGACGCGCTCGACGTCGCGCTCTGGATGCTCGAACCAGGCGCGCAGGACCTCCTCGACAGCTGCGGGACCATCCGCCTCCCAGACTCGCTTCGGTGTCATCGCCCGGAAGTCGATGTCGGGGTGCAGCAGGCCGCGGGCGCGAGCGAAGTCTCTGGCAAGGACCGCGTCGACGAACCCACCGGTAACGCCTGCAGCCACAGCAGTCATGGCCCGAGTCTCGCAGCGGGTGCGAACAGGGTCAACAAGCACAGACCGCCAGCATCCACCACCCGAGCACCCCGTCCCGGCAGCGCAACCCAGTCCTCACCCTCGAGCCAGTCCCGTGTCAACCCACTCGCAGAGCAGGCGCCGCCCTTCCTCCGTGACGCGCTCCGGCGCAGCGTCTCGCCCGTCGTGGTTCCTCACGCGACGGCGCTTTCAGGGCGTCGAGCTGATGGCGTTGATGCTTGAGCAAGTTGATCACGACCTGCTCCAGCGTCCTGCGCCCGGAGACGAGCAGCTCGGCGATCAGGCCGACGAGGATGCCGGCGAGCGCGCTCGCGGCGACCTTCGCGGCGAGCACGAGTCCGCGGTTGGGGGTCGCGAGGAGGGTACGGTCCTGCGCCGCGAACTGGCGCAGAAAGCCGCGCAGCCAGTGAACGCCGGAGGCGTCGAGACCGTTGGTCGGCTCGTCCAGCACGAGCAGCTCGGGGTCGCCGAGCAGTGCGGCGGCGAGTCCGAGCCGCTGGCGCATCCCAAGCGAGTAGGCGCCCACCGGCCGGTCGGCGGCTGCCTCGAGCTCCCCGAACGCCGCGCTCACACGATCGTGCAGCTCGCTCGAGACAGCGAGCGCGGTGATCGCATCGACCTCGCCGGCGGTCAGCGCACGCAGCTCACCATCGAGCCGGCCAAGCGCGCGCTGCTCGGTCGCGCTGCGGCGAAAGTGGTCCGTCAGCTCGTTGGAGGCGATCCGGTGCAACCACGCCGCACGCTGCCCATCGCTCCGTGCCCGGCAGCGACGCCGCTGCTCGACCGCTGCCAGGAACGTCTCACCCAGCAGATCCACGCCAACTGCGGATCACGCGTACGCTGCGCGAAGTAGCCGACAAGCTCCCGCGCATGTGGTCGTAGAGATCGACGATGTCGCGACCGTTCATCCCATCCGCCCGCCGCATGCTCGGAAGACCGCGCACGACTCAGCGCCACAGGCCGGCTGGTGATCATGGTGCGACCAGCAGCGGCACCACCACGACCTGGTTTGCACGCCAAGTTCTCCACTACACCTCGCGTCGCGCAAACGATCGGGCGTCGCGCTCGGCGAGTGCCTTCAGGGTCAACAGCTGCTTCCGCATCATCACGAGGTCACCGAGGAGGAGCGGTCGTGTGACGCAGCGCGGCAAGGCGAAGGCGACGCGCACCGCGAGTCGTGCTTCCGTGCGCTCGGGCCTGACGGCGTACGTGACGACCGTGTGGCGGCCGCTGCTGATGGTCAGGTGCTCGTCGGGCACGAAGGAGGTCAGCGTGAACAGCGTCATGACGCGCTGCCCGGGCGCGAGGCGCTCCAGCCCGGGAGTGAGCGTGCGCGGGCTGCGGCGACCGAAGTTGTCGAGCAGGTCGTACGAGTACGGCGCTGTGCGCAGCTGGCACAGCCAGCGGTACACGACGCCGACCGGCGCAGCGATCGAGATGGCGCGGTCGGCGCGCGTGGCGCCCTCACCTGCCAGCACGTCGCAGGGCTGGGGTGCGGCGACCTCGGCGTCGGTCGCCCCCCAGCGCGCGCCGATCATGCGCGGCGGGCGACCTGGCGCAGCAGCCGCCGGGTGACGATGCGGTGGCCGCCGCTGCCGACGACCGCGGCGCGGTAGAGACGGCCGAGCGAGCCGGGGAACGCCGCGTGGGTCTGCGCGCGCAGGCGGCCGTCGTCGAGCAGGAACGTCAGCTGGTAGTGCGAGAAGCGGTGCCGGCCGCGCAGTGCCAGTCGCCGTCCACGCTCGGCCTCCGCGACGCGGAAGCCCGGCAGCGTCTGGCCCGGGCTGCCGTCGAACTGCAGGCTGCCGTGGGCCGGGTCGCAGCCAAGCGCTCGGGCGATCCCGTCGCCGCCGCGAGTCTCGCGGTGCAGCACCTCGGTGAGCGCGATCCACACGCGCTCGCGCGGTGCGCTGATGTCCATGGCATGCTCGTCGATGTAGGGCAGACGCTCCATATAGAGTGATCGTTCCAGTTTTGGCTCCTCCACGCAAGCACAGCAGCGACGACATTCTCGATGCCACGCGCGCCCTGGTGCTCGCAGAGGGACCGCGAGCCGCGTCGGTGGCGGCGATCTCGAAGGCCAGCGGCGCGCCCGTCGGGACGCTCTACCACCGCTTCGGCAACCGCGACGGCGTGCTCGCCGCCGCCTGGTTCCGCGCGCTGGAGCGCTTCCAGCGCGGCGCGCTGGAGGCTGACGCCGCCCATCCAGGCGAACCTGTCGAGGCAGGCGTCGCGATGGCGAGCGCCTCGCTGGCGTTCGCGGCGGCGCACCCCGACGACGCACGGCTCCTGCTCACCGTGCGGCGGGACGACCTGCTCGACGGTGCGCCCGAGCAGCTGCGCGCGCGACTCGACGCGATCAACGCGCCGCTGCAAGCGGCCGTCGTGCGGATCGCTCGCGCACTGCACGGGCGTGCCGACGCCCGCACCGTCGACCTCGTCACACGGGCGGTCGTCGACGTGCCGACCGCAGCGGTCCGTCGCCACGCGCGTGGGGACGGCCAGGCGCTGCCCGGGTGGCTCGCCGCCGACGTCGCCGACGCAGCCCGAACGCTGCTCGCCGGCCGCGGCTGACAGCCCGGTCGCTATCGGATCTGGCGTAGCTCGAGCTTGAGGTCGAGCTTCGACCAAGCCGTGTCCGCTGTCATCGCAGGCAGCTCGAGACGCCGCGCGAGCGCGAGGCACGCTCGATCGCCCAGCGAAAGCCCGTGCTCGCGCGTCAGCGGCCTCATGCGCCCGACCTCCACGGCGTCGGCGCTCGTGAACAGCTCGACGGCGATGGCCCCGTCGAGCAGGCCACGGTCAGTCATCTGGCGCGCCACACGGGCGGGATCGGCGCCGCGATCGGCCACTCGGCTCAAGACCTCGCCGAGGTTCACCGTCGAGATCGCCGCGCCGGCGGCGATCGCATCCGCAACGGCATCGGCGCCTGGCTCGTCGCGGAGATACGCCAGAAACGCCGACGCGTCCAGGACTGCGGAGGACACCTACTCGCGATCCTCGCGCGCCGCTTCGCGGCGACGCTCTGCCAGCAGCTCATCGACCATCGACTCACCACGAGGCGCGAGCCCAGCCAGCATCCCGCGGCCGTGATCAGCAACCGACCGATACGGACGCAGCCGCAGCGAGCCGTCCCTCTCGGTGCTCAACAGCATCCGGCTCCCAGCCTTGAGCCCAAGCGCAGAGCGCACATCGGAGGGCAGCACGACGCGACCGCGATCACCGACGACAACCTGACGCTCTGCATGGGCCATGCGAAGATCGTACCACGCATATCGTCTATCCCACATATGTCTGGCATCCCAGCGACCGTCGGACCACACGCAATGCCGTCGGGTGGAGCAACCAGCGATCTGCACGGCGCCAATCGTCTACGGTGCGACGCATGGTGGCGCTGCATCCGCTCGCCGTGGGGTTCGCCGAGGTGGCGGGCGCATACGAGCGCGGCCGGCCCGAGTACGCGCCGGCAGTGGTGGGCGCGATCGCCGCCGAGCTGCGCATCCCTCCGGCTGCTCCCGTGCTCGATCTGGCAGCCGGGACGGGGAAGCTCACGCGGGCGCTGCTCGCGCTTGGGCTGGACGTCGTGGCAGTCGAGCCGCAGTCGTCGCTGCGCGGGGTGCTCGCCGCCGGGATCGGCCGTGAGCGCGTGCGCGAGGGCCTCGCCGAGGCGATCCCGCTTCCCGACGGGTCCGTCGCCGCCGTGACCGTCGCCGACGCGTTCCACTGGTTCGACCACGCGCTCGCCCTGGCTGAGATCCGCCGTGTGCTGCGCCCGGACGGCGGGCTTGCGGTGCTCTCGACCGCGCCCGACTGGGGAGGCGCGTCGTGGGCGCACGAGGTCGGCGTGCTGCTGGCGGACCTGCGCCCCGCGCACCCGCACTACGACGGGCCGCCCTGGCAGGATGCCGTGCGTGCTGCCGACGGCTGGGCCGCACCTCGCGAGATCCGCTTGACCACCTCGCGGCCGGTGCTCCCCGAGCGCTTCGTCGACTACATCGCGTCGGTCAGCTGGGTAGCGGCGTTGCGCGAGCCCGAGCGTGCCGAGACGCTCGCGCAGGTCGACGCGCTCGTTCGCGCGGGCGAGACGCCGACCGAGCTGCCGGTGCACGTGACCGTCGGCCTCGCAGCCCTCACCTGAGGCGTTCTCCGCGACGCCGCCCGGGCCTGCGCGACCAGACACGCGCGAGGTCGACGGGTCTGCGCCGCACGCTCGCGCGCGCGTGAATGAAGCGGCTGGGGCCGGTCTGACGCTGGAGGGATCGACCCTCTAGGCTCGAGCGCATGCCGCCCCGCCCGAACGCGCCGCGCCTGCCCCCGTCCGCGGCGGAGCGGATCTCGGGCGGAGCGGTGGACGCCGAGCGACTGCGCGAGGAGGGCCTGCGGGATGTCCTGCTGGAGCGCGTCGACCTCGCGAACGTGCGCGTCGTGCGCGCGCTGGTCGAGCGCGCGACATTTCGCGGCTGTCGCATGACGGGCATCCAGCTCGCCGAGTCGACGATCCGCGACGCGCTGTTCGAGAGCTGCCAGATCGACCTGGCCGCATTTCGCATGACGCGCTTCGAGCGCGTCGTGCTGCGCGACTGCGTCCTGCGCGAGGTCGATCTCGTCGAGGCGCAGCTGAGCTCGGTCGTGCTCGAGCGCTGCGACCTCACGGCGGCGGACCTCTCGCACGCCACCTTCGCGCGCTCGGAGCTGCACGGCTGCCGCTGCGACGGGCTCGTCGGCGCCGAGCGACTGCGCGGCACCGCGATGCCGTGGGCCGACGTGATCGCGCTCGCACCCGAGCTGGCGGCCGGCGTCGGGATCGCGGTCCTCGACGTCGAGGACCGCCTCGGCACCGGCACGTAGGCGGTTCGACAAGGGACCTGTCGATTTCGTCGCTCCCCGTTCGTCCAATGGGGGACCATCCGCAAAGGAGGACGCGATGAAGTACATGCTGCTGATCCACCAGGGCACGACCCCGACGCCGGGGAGAGACGACTGGGAGCGTCTGTCGGAGGAGGAGCGGGGCGCCGTCTACGCCGCCTACCAGGCGCTTGACGCAACGCCCGGGTTCACCCCCGGCGACGCCCAGATGCAGCCGCCCGAGACGGCGACGACCGTGCGGGTGCAGGACGGCAGGACGCTGACGACCGACGGCCCGTTCGTCGAGCTGAAGGAGGCGATCGGCGGCTACTGCTTCTACGAAGCCGACGACCTCGACGCCGCGATCGAGCTGGCCGCGCGGATCCCGGCCGCCAGCATGGGCGGAGCGATCGAGGTGCGGCCGCTCGTGGAGCGGTAGCGATCCTCGAGCAGACCTTCCGCGAGCAGTGGGGGCAGGTCCTCGCTGCGCTGATCGGCTTCCTCGGCGACTTCGACCTCGCCGAGGAGGCCGCGCAGGAGGCCTTCGCGATCGCCGCGGAGCGCTGGCCGCGCGACGGCGTCCCCGCCAGCCCCGGCGTGTGGCTCGTGACGACCGCGCGCAACCGGGCGATCGACCGCATCCGCCGCGACCGCACGCTGGCCGCGAAGACGCGCCTGCTGGAGGTGCCCGAGCCCGCGACGACGGCAGCAGAGGACGACGTGGACGCCACCACCTTCCCCGACGAGCGGCTGGAGCTCGTCTTCACGTGCTGTCACCCGGCGCTCGCCGTCGACGCGCAGGTCGCGCTCACCCTGCGCACGCTCGGCGGCCTGACCACGGGCGAGATCGCGCGTGCCTTCCTCGTCCCCGAGCCGACGATGGCGCAGCGGCTCGTGCGCGCGAAGCGCAAGATCAAGGCCGCCGGGATCCTCTTCCGGGTGCCACCCGACCACCTGCTGCCCGACCGGCTCGTCGCCGTGCTCGCGGTCGTCTACCTGATCTTCAACGAGGGGTACTCGGCCCCGCAGCCGGTCCCACCGGCCCGCGAGCTGACGGCCGAGGCGCTGCGGCTCGGGCGCGCGCTCGCCGAGCTGATGCCCGACGAGCCGGAGGTGCACGGGCTGCTGGCGATGATGCTGCTGCTCGACGCGCGGCGCGCGGCGCGCTTCCGCGACGGCGAGCTGGTGCTGCTCGCCGACCAGGACCGCGCGCTGTGGGACACGGCGCAGGTCGCCGCCGGGCGGGCCGTGCTCGAGCGGGCGCTGGCGCTGCACGGTCGCGGGGCGTACGTCGTGCAGGCGGCGATCGCCTCCCTGCACGCCGACGAGCCGCGCGACTGGCCGCAGATCGCCGTCCTCTACGGCGAGCTGGCGCGCCTCACCGACTCGCCGGTCGTCGAGCTGAGCCGGGCCGTCGCGGTGGCCGAGGCGGAGGGCCCCGCAGCGGGGCTCGCGATCGTCGACCGCCTCGCGCTCGCCGACTACCGCTACCTGCATGCCACGCGCGGCGACCTGCTGCGCCGCCTCGGCCGCACCGCGGAGGCGCGCGAGGCCTACGACCGCGCGCTGGAGCTGGCACACGACGACGCCGAGCGGCGGCTGCTGGAGCGACGACTGGCGGAGCTGGAGACGTAGGCGACGCGACGACCGGGGGGCATCCACGCGCGGCGGCATCGCCCGAATCTCCTCGGCGCGGGCTGTCGGCATCTGCTGCCCAGGTCCGGTCTATAGTCCGCGCATGTCCCAAGCCCCCCGGGCGGGATGGATCGTCGGCGGCTTCGTGAGCGCACTGCTCGCGCTCGCGGCTCCCGCCGGCGCCAACGAGTTCTGCGTCGCGCCGGCGACCGGCTGCGCCGGCGGGCAGCAGGCGTCCCTCCAGGCGGGGCTCGACGCCGCGCTGGCATCGCCCGGTCCGGACACGGTCCGGCTGCCGGCGGGCAACGTCGAGGGCCCGGGCGCGTACGACACCGCCAACCCGGACAACACCGTCGACGTCGTGGGCGCCGGCCGCGACGCGACCGTGATCACGTCGAGAGCAGCGGGCTACATCTTCGACATCCGGCGCGCCGGCGTGGTGTCCGACCTGACCGTCCGCGAGCTGAACCCGCCTCCGGGTGGCCAGTTCGGGAGCCTGATCATCGGAAACGCCGATCGCGTCGGCTTCGTCTCGGTCGACAGCGACGGCAGCGCCGTCGTCGACGGCACCGCCCGCCACATGCTCGCGACGGGGACCTCCTACCTCATGGTCCACGGGACGATCGAGGACTCCGAGCTCCAGGGCTCCGAGCTGGCCACCGGCACCAGCGACACGATCGTGCGCCGCGTCCGCAGCGTGGGGCCGACCCCGATCTTCGGGCAGAACCGCTCGCTCGTCGTCTCCAGCTCGCTGTTCGTCTCGACGATGCCGGGCGGGACGGTCGCGGGCTTCCTGCCGTCTCCCGTGCCGAACAGCCAGGCGAGCATCGTGCTGTCGAACGTGACGCTCATCGGCGCCGGCGGAGTGGGCTGCACGGGGCTCGCCGTGTCGGGCGACAACTTCTACACGAGACCCACAGACGACAACTCCGTCGAGAACGCCACGCTCGCCAACAGCATCGTGCGCGGGTGCACGACCTCGGTGAGCCGCGACGGGGGCGGCGGGGACCACACAGCCAACCTCACGATCCTCGACTCGGATCTCGATCTCTCGCCCGCAGCGGTGCTGGACAGAGGCAACGGCACGTTGACCGCCGGCCCCGGCGAGGGCAACGTCAACGTCGACCCGCTGTTCCTCGGGCTGCCGGGCTTCGAGCAGGTGCCGCGCTTCGGCTCGCCGGTGATCGACCGCGGCCTGACCCACACCCTCTCCGCGGAGGAGTCCTCGACGGACCTCGCCGGCAATCCGCGCATCGTCGACGGCGACGGCGACGGCACCGCAACGCGCGACATGGGCGCCTTCGAGTACCAGCGGCGGGCACCGACGGTCACCGTGTCGGCGACGCCGACGACGGCTGCGATCGGGCAGGCGATTGCGTTCGCCGGTTCGGCGACCGAGGCCGACCCTGGCGAGATCGTCGCCGGATACGCCTGGAGATTCGACGACGGCGCGACGGTGACCGGCAACAGCGCCAGCCACGCGTTCTCGACACCGGGCCGGCACACCGCGACGCTGACGGCCACCGACAGCGTCGGCGTCGGCGGCACCGCGACGGCCACCGTAACGGTCTCCGCACGCGCCGTGGCAGCCGTGAGCAGCGTCAAGCTCTCGCCGGCCGTCTTCCGCGCCGCCCCGAGAGGCGCGAGCACCGCCGCACGACGCAGGAGAGCTCCCGTCGGCACGACGGTGCAGCTCACGCTCACGGCTCCCGGCGCGGTCACGCTGACCGTGCAGCGGCCCGCGCGCGGCCGCCGCGCAGGCAAGCACTGCGTCGCCCCGACGAGACGCAACCGCCATGCCGGAGCGTGCGTCCGCTGGATCACGGTTCCCGGCAGCATCACGCGGGCTGCCGGTGCCGCCACGACGTTCCGCTTCACCGGCCGGATCAACGGCAAGGCGCTGCACGCCGGGCGCTGCAGACTGATCGCCCGTGCCGGCAGAGCGCCGGCAAGATCGGCCGCGTTCCGAATCGTCCCCTGACGACGCCGCTCGGCGCCGGCGGCCGCCGCGACCGCGTGCTCCGGCCGCGGCGCTGACCGGCCGAGCCGCGGTTGACCGCACCCCCCAGCCGGCGTAGCGTCAGCCGCTCCCGACCGAGGAGGCGACCATGTATGCACGCGTGGCGAAGTGGGAGGGCGGTACCGCCGAGGCGCTCCGTCAGTCCGCAAAGCAGATCAACGCTGACGTCGACGCCGGGCCGCCCGAGGGCCTGCCGGCGAAGGGCCTGCTGATGCTGATCGACCCGGACGGAGGCCGCGCGATCGCGATCTCGCTGTTCGAGACGGAGGAGGACCTGCGCCAGGGCGACGCGACGCTCAACACGATGAGCCCGAGAACCGACATGGGCCGGCGCGCCGCCGTCGAGACGTACGAGGTGGCGTTCGACGTCCGGCTCTGAGCGGCTCCGGATCGGCGGCCGCCGCTATCGCGGTTCGATCTCGGCGACGAGCAGCCGGTAGCCGAGGTCGAGCTCGCCGCGGCCGGCGAGGTCGGCGTTGCGCTCGTGCCACGCGCCGCTTGCGAGGTCGTCGCGCAGGAATGCGACGGCGGGCTCCACCTCGCCCGCGTCGGGCCGCGCGAAGACCGAGATGCCGGCGCGCACGCGCGCGTCGAGGTACGCCTGCGGCCGCGCCCAGTACGCATGGAAGAAAGCCGTCCTCGCAGTCGGCCGGCACCCCCACCGGCACGATTCGCTGCGCGCCGAGATGGGTCGCGATCGTCTCGATCGGCATCCCGGGGAGGCGCTTGAAGCCCGGCAGATAGTCGCGCACCAGCCAGAAGCGATCTGCGAAGGCGGCATCCCAAGTGAACAGCACCGCGCGTCTGCGCGCGACGCGCCGCAGCTCCCGCAGCCCGCGCGCGCGATCGCTCCAGTGGTGGTCGGTCAGCACGGCGAGCGATGCGTCGAAGCAGGCGTCCTCGAACGGCAGCGCCTCCGCCTCCGCCCGCACGACCGGCGCCGCGTCGGCAGGTCGCTGCGCGATCATCGGCTCCGACGGCTCGACCGCGACCGATCGCATGCGGCACGCGCGTGCGTGAGCCGAAGCGCCGCATTGGCGCCACGCCCGCACGTGCAGATCAGAATCTCCCTGCTATGCCCGAGGTGACGAACGTCTGCGCCGGCCCGTTCGGCGCGTTCTATGACTTCTACATCGAGCGGCCGTGGCTCGCGCGGGCGGTCGGCCGGACGGTGTGGGGCGTCGACCTCTCTCCGCTTTACGCGAGCATGGAGCAGATCGGCCGGCTGCCCGACGGGTCGACGGTGATCGACGCGCCGTGCGGCGGCGGCGTCGCGCTGCGCGCGCTGCGCCCCGACCAGCGCGTGCGCTGGCTCGCGGTCGACATCGACGCGGCGATGCTCGCGCGCTGCGAGCGGCGTGTGCACGAGCGCGGCCTCGACCCCGCGACGGTGGAGCTGATCGAGGCCGACATGCGCGCGCTGCCGCTGCCGGACGCCGTCGCCGACCTGTGCCTCAGCTACAGCGGCTTGCACATGGTCGGCGACCCCGCTGCGGCGATCGCCGAGATCGTCCGCTGCCTGAAGCCGGGTGGCGAGCTGATCGGCTCGACGTTCCTTGCCGCGGGCTCGCGGCGCCAGCGGCTGCTGCTCGGCCAGGGCGAGCGCACCGGCGTCAACGGCGCGCTCTGCACGCCCGCCGAGCTGCGCGGCTGGCTGGCGGAGGCGGGTGTCGAGGACGTGGAGATCGCGCCCGAGCGGGGCTTCGCCGTCTTTCGCGGGCGGCGCGGCGGCGCGGGCTGACCGCCGGCGCCGACCCCGTCCGACCGCCATGTCGCTCAGCGCAGCGCCGGCGCGACCTGCTCGCCGAGCAGCGCGACGAACTCGAGGTCGGTGTGCAGGAGGTGCTGGAGCATCACGCGCTCGACGCCGGCTTCCTCCAGCGCACGCAGCTGCACGACCGCGTCGCCCACGGTCCCCGCGATCCAGCTCGAGGGCAGCGCCGCGACGTAGGCGGCCGCGTCGCCGCCCGGCAGACGCTCGCCGCGCAGCACCGCGAGGCGGCGGGCGCGCTCGTGCAGGTCGTCGCGGTCGGCGCCGATCAGGACGCCCGTCATCACCGAGAAGGGCAGCGGCTCGCGGCCCTCGCGCTCGCACGCCTCCGCGACGCGCGCGCGCCGCTCGCGGCACTCGTCCGGCGTCGCGAAGACCGTGTTGTACTCGTCCGCCCAGCGCGCGGCGAGCGTGACGCTGCGCGGGCCGGCGCTGCCGCCGACGATCACCGGCGGGTGCGGCCGCTGCACGGGCTTGGGACGCGGATCGGCGTCGACCAGCTCGAAGTGCTCGCCCGTGAAGGTGAACGGCTCGTCACCCCATGACCTGTGGATCACCTCGAGCTGCTCGGCGAGCGCGTCGATCCGCTCGCGCGTCGGCGGGAAGGGGAAGCCGAGGCGCGTGTGCTCGGGCTCGTGCCAGCCGGCGCCGATCCCCAGCTCGACGCGCCCGCGCGAGATGTGGTCGACGGTCACGACCGACTTCGCGAGCACCGTCGGATGGCGGAACGTCGCCGGCGAGACGAGCGTGCCGAGCCGCAGCGTCGAGGTCACGGCGGCGAGGCCGGCGAGCGTCGTCCACGCATCGAGCGAGCCGCGCTCGAAGTCGTTCACGACGGACAGGTAGTGATCGGAGCGGAAGAGGCCGTCGAGGCCGTGCGCCTCGCACGTCTGCGCGAGCGCGACCCACTCGTCCCAGGAGACGCTCTCCTGGCCCTCGATCATCAGGCAGACGCGCATGGCGACAGCATGCCCGCTCGCCCGCTTTCGCGACGCGTCGATTTCGCCGTCTCCCGTTCGTCGTAGGGGGTAGAGCCACCATTCGGGTGGCGGAACCCGACACGAGGAGCAGGCGCGATGCGCAAGGTGGTCGTCACAGAGTTCATGACGCTCGACGGCGTGATGGAGGACCCCGGCGGCGCGGAGGACTTCGCGCACGGCGGCTGGTCGTTCAAGTTCAGCGACCCCGAGGGGATGAGATTCAAGCTCCACGAGGTGATGGACTTCGACGCGCTGCTGCTCGGCCGCGTGACCTACGAGGGGTTTGCGGAGGCGTGGCCGGAGCGCAGAGACGACGTCGGCTTCGCCGACAAGATGAACGCGATGAAGAAGTACGTCGTCTCCTCGACGCTCGGCGAGGTGACGTGGCAGAACAGCGAGGTCGTCGCGCGCGACGGCGACGTGGTCGCGGCGGTCGCCGAGCTGAAGCGCGGCGAGGGCGGCGACATTCTCGTCGCCGGCAGCCGCAGCCTCGTGCGCCTGCTCGCGCAGCACGACCTGGTCGACGAGTACCGCCTGATGGTCCACCCGATCGTGCTCGGCAGCGGCAAGCAGCTGTTCGACGGGATCGAGACGCCCTTCACCCTGAAGCTCACCGACTCGCAGGTGCTCGCGACCGGGTCGCTGATCCTGACCTACGAGCCGGTTCGCGACTGAGACCGCGCATCGCGGGCATCGAGCGCTAGAACAGACGCGAACCGCGATCGGACCGACGACGGGAGACCGGAATGCAGACGCGCACGCTCGGCAGTCAAGGCCTGGAGGTCTCGCAGCAGGGCCTCGGCTGCATGGGGATGTCGGAGTTCTACGGCGCGACGGACGAGGACGAGGCGATCGCGACGATCCAGCGCGCGCTCGAGCTCGGCGTGACGCTGCTCGACACCGCGGACATGTACGGATGGGGCGCGAACGAGCGGCTCGTCGGCCGCGCGATCGCGGACCGGCGCGAGCAGGTCGTGCTGGCGACGAAGTTCGGCAACGTGCGCGGCGAGAACGGCGAGTTCCTCGGCATCCGCGGCGACGCGGCGTACGTGCGCGAGGCGTGCGACGCGTCGCTGCGGCGGCTCGGCGTCGAGCGGATCGACCTCTACTACCAGCACCGCGTCGACCCCAACGTGCCGATCGAGGAGACGGTGGGGGCGATGGCGGAGTTGGTGGCCGCCGGCAAGGTCCGCTGGCTGGGACTGTCGGAGGCTGCGCCCGAGACGATCCGGCGCGCCCACGCCGTCCACCCGATCTCCGCGCTGCAGACCGAGTATTCGCTGTGGACGCGCGACGTCGAGCGGCGCATCCTGCCGACGGTGCGCGAGCTGGGCATCGGCTTCGTCGCCTACAGCCCGCTCGGCCGCGGCTTCCTCTCCGGCCGCTGGAGATCGCCGGAGGAGATCCCCGCGGACGACTTCCGCCGCAACAACCCGCGCTTCCAGGGCGAGAACTTCACCCGCAACATGGCGATCGTCGAGCGCGTGCGCTCGCTCGCCGAGGAGAAGGGCGGAACGCCCGCGCAGCTCGCGCTCGCGTGGGTCATGCATCGCGGCGAGGACGTCGTCCCGATCCCGGGCACGAAGCGCCGCAGCTACCTGGAGGAGAACGACGCGGCGAGCAAGATCTCACTGAACGACGAGGACCTGCTCGCGCTCGACGCCGCCGCGCCGGCGGGCGTCGCCGCCGGCGACCGCTACCCGGACATGTCGCACATCGACACATAGGCGATGCCGCCCGCGTCACGGTGACGCGGGCGGCATCGCACGCAGCACTGTTCGTTCCGGTGCATTGACGGCGTCCTCGTGCGGCACTACGCTGGACGCTCGGTTTGGGTGGGTCAGACAAAGGGGGCTTGTCTGCACGAGCTTTCCTCTGCGCCGCAGCCCTCCGCGCGGTGGTCGGCTGCGGCTTCTGCGCAGGCCACGACGCGAGGCGATCTGCGATCCAGGCCGCGGACCGTTCCGCGGCTCAACGCGAAGGGACTACTGCAATGTCCAAACGCATGACAGTCGCGCTCGTCGGGCTGCTGGCAGCGTTCACCATGGCGGTCACTGCCGCCTCGTCATCCGCCAACGCTCTCAGCGTGGACAACAATCGCTTCAGAATAACGTGGGCCAGACTGAGATTCTTCGAGGTCGGTGGCGCGATAAACAGCAGCATAAGATGCCCAGTCACCTGGGAAGGAAGCTTCCACGTCAGAACCATCTTCAAGTTCAGAGGTGTCCTAGCGGGGTACATCACCAGAACGAGAGTCACGACGGAAGCCTGCTCGGAAACCGGCATACCCGCCGAAGCGAGATTCCACAACGAACGACTGCCCTGGCACATGATATATCAAGGCTTCGTCGGCACGCTACCGAACATATCGCATGTGCGTTTCATGATTAGAGAAGTGGCCTTCACCCTGACGCCCGCGAACCTCCTGGTGTGCGAATACGACTCGGAACTCGAAGGCGAACAGTTCAAGGGCGAATTCATACGCGAAGCCGGCGGCAAGATAAACTCCTTCGAACCCGACCCCACCAGCCTGATAGAATTCATCGGTGGTGAAGTCTTCTGCTCGCCCGCAGCAGCGCTCGAATTCGTCGGTCAGGTGTTCGTCCTAGGAAGCACCACCGAACGCATCAGCCTCCGCCTAATATAAGTCACTTAACCAGAGGAAGGGGGATCCTCTCCATGCGCATTCGCACAACGCTCGCGCTCGTCGGCGCCGTGGTGACGCTCGCGATGGCGCTCACCGCCGGCTCGGCGTCCGCCAACAGACTCAGCCTCGGCAACAACACGTTCAGAATAACGTGGTCGGCGCTGAGGTTCATCGAGGAAGCCGGCTTCGTGGTCGGGGAAGTCAGATGCCCGGTCACGCTCGAAGGCAGCTTCCACGAACGCACGTTCAGAAAGACCAGAGGAGCGCTAATCGGCTACGTCACGAGAACGAACACGAACGTGGCGGGATGCGTCGGCGGCGCGGCGAACTTCCTACCGGAATCGCTCCCGTGGCACATCAGATACACCAGCTTCACGGGGAGACTACCTGCCATAACCGGAATACGCGTGCTATTCGAAGACGTGGAGTTCCGCACGCTCATCGCGGCCATCGAATGCCTATACAGCCAGGAAACGGTCGAAAGCATCTCGGGAGAATTCTTCCGTGTGGGCGGCGGCCAGATCCTCACGTTCGCATTCGATGGAACCACACACCTCGAAAAACTCATCGGCGGGCCGTTCTGTCCGCCGGAAGGCGCGCTGGAAGGCACTGGGGAATCGTTCATCCTAGGCACCACCAGCCACACGTTCCTGCTCCTAATATAGGTTCGAATTCGAGCCGATCACGTGAGCCGGGGCCGCGCACGCAGCCCGGCCCCGGCCGCGTCAGCGCGGCAGCGCGAGCGGGAGGCTGAGCGTGCGCGGGTCGGTGCCGGGGCCGCCGGCGAGCGCGGTGACGCGCGCCGCGGCGCCGGACAGTCTCGGAAGGCGCGTGCGGGAAGCGCGGCCGAGCTGGAGCACGACGTCGGTCGCGCCGGCGCCAGCACGTCTCGGCGCGCCTGCGCCGAGCGAGACGTAGCGAGTGCCGCGCGGCAGCCCTGCTCTACCGCCGACGACTGCTCTCCCGCGCGCATGCAGGCGGTGCGCGACGTCGGCGGTCACCCACAGCGCGCTGCTCGCCGAGCAGGCGCTCGTGCAGGCGAGCGTCGCCGGCAGGCCGTGCTTGGCGAGCGCGGCGAGCGCGCCCGTGCGCACGAGCGTGACCGTCCGTCTCACCGTCAGCGGTCTCGCGCCGCGGGCGCGCAGCACGAGCGTGAGCTGCACGGCGGCCGACGAGCGCGCTGCGAGCGCGGCGGCTGCCGTGCCGCGCGGGCGCAGCCGCAGCGTGAACGTCCCCGCGCGCGTGCGTCTCAAGTCGGCGCTCGCGAGCGTGCCGGCGCGTCGCGACCCGAGCCCGAGCAGGTCGAGCCGCGCGCTCACGCGGCAGCGGTCCTCGCACGCCGCCGCGATCGGCAGGCCGCTCGCGAGCGTCTGTCCCACGCCGCCGAGCCGCGGCACCAGCGCGCTCGCAAGCGACACGACGCTCCAGCGCAGCCGCGTCGGCGCGCGCTGCACGTTGCCGGCGGCGTCGCGCGCGCGCACGCCGAACGTGTGTCTGCCGAGCGCCAGCTGCGCGAGCGTCACGGGCGAGGCACACGGCACCGCTCTGGCCCCATCGCGCGAGCAGGTGAACGTGGCGCCCGGCTCGGAGGCGGCGAACGCGAACGACTGCGTGTGCGCGCCGCTGACGGCGCCCGGCCCGCGCGTGATCGTCGTCGTCGGCGCGACCGTGTCGATCGTGAAGACGCCGTCTTCGCCGATCCCGGTCGAGCCCGGGTTGCCGGCCTGTCCTGCGCGTGCCGTGTAGATGCCGTCGGCGAGCGGTGCGGCCGTCAGCGACCAGCCGCCGTTCACGACCGTCGCCGTCAGCGTCTGCGCGGCCGCGCTGCTCTCCGTCTCGCCCGCGCCGGGGAAGATCCGCAGCGTCACCGTCGGCACGCTGTCGATCGTCGTCGCGGCACGGCCGGTGAACGTCGGCGTGGACGTGGGCAGCGCGGCGCCTTGCGCCGGCTGGGCGATCGTGACCGCGGGCGGGAGCGCCGCGACCGGGAGGATCACCGGGCCGCGCGCGGCGATCACGTCGTAGGCGGCGCGGCGGCGGTTCGCGCCGTCGTAGTCGGGCGGCGCGCCGTTGGTCGGGTTGGGCGACACGAGTCCGCGGTCCTGCACCGCGCACCCGCTCGCCGTCGAGCATCCGTTCGAGTAGTTGTAGTAGTAGATCGCGTCGATGCGGTGGTCGAGCGTCGCGAGCCCGAGCAGCAGGCCGGCCGCGTCGCGCTGCGAGGCGTCGCCCCACACCAGCCCGCTCGCGTCGCGGAAGCGCGCGCCGACCTCGTCGATCCAGATGCGCGACCTCGCCCACCGGCCCTGCAGCTTGCTCAGGTAGTAGCGCGTGGCGGGCGCGTCGCTCGCGCCGACGACCTGGAAGCGGTTCACGTCGGTGTGGGCGTGGAAGGCCCACACGTCGGGCACCGCCCCAGCCGCCGCCAGCTCCGCCTGGTAGGCGTCGACGTACGCGTCGTCGCCCGGGATCCCCGCGAAGTCGCCGGCGAGCAGCGTGCAGGTCGGGCAGATCGCCTTCGCGCGCAGCCAGTAGTTGGCCGCCAGCTGCGGGTTCGAGCCGAGCGGGTAGCCGCTCGTGTCGCGGTTGTTGGGCTCGTTCCACGGCGCGATCGTCGTCACGTCCGGATAGCTCGCGCGGAACGCGGCGAAGCCGGCGGCGAACTCGTCGGCGCTCGGCGCGACCGGGTCGTTCGTCCCGGGCGCGCGCACGTCGACGCTCGGCGCGAGGACGACGAGCAGGCTGACGCCGTTGGCGGCCGCGTCGGCGCGGTATCTCTCGAAGTTCGCCCGCCGCCCTCTGCCGGCGGCGCCGGCCGTGGTGGCGAGGTCGTACGGCACGACGATGCGCACACGATTCGCGTGCAGCCCCGCCCAGTACGGCTCCGTGACGGTGGAGGCGTCGGAGTCGGAGATGCCGAGCTCGACGGCGCCTGCCCGTGCGGCGCCCGCGGCGACGGTGGCCACGGACAGGGCGAGCAGCAGCGCGACGAGCGCGCCGACTTGCCGGGCGCGCGCCGTCCCACTGTGCAGCCACGTCCCCACGCTGCCCTACAACACCGGCGGCCGAGGAAGTTGCGTGGCGGATGTTCCCGTTCACGTGCGGACAACATGCGAAAGCGACCACTCCCGGCACGCGCAGGCACGACGACGGCGCACTGCTGCATGATCCCCGCTCATGTGCAGCGCCGCGAGCGCCGATGCGCCTGACAGCGGAGGCGTATCCGCACCCCCCGAGCCAGGCGTCGACGACATCTCCGAGCACGCGATCAAGCACCCGTGGCGCGCGCGACCGCTGCCGGACGGCGAGCGGGGCCGCGGCGCGCGCCTGCCCGCGCCGCTGCTGCTCGCGCTCGTCGGCATCGCCTACTTCGGCGTCGCGAAGCTCGGGCTGTCGTTCTCCCAGGGCCACGACATCGTCTCGGCCGTGTGGCCGCCGAGCGGGCTCGCGCTCGCGGCGGCGATCGTCTTCGGGCCGCGCGTCGGGCCGGCGATCTTCCTCGCCGCGCTGGCCTCGAACGCGACCGGCGGCAGCTCGCTCGCGACCGCCGCCGGGATCGCGACGGGCAACGGGCTGGCCGCCGTGACGGGCGCCCTGCTGCTCGCGCGCGTCGGCTTCGACCCGGCGCTGCGGCGCGTGCGCGACGTGATCGCGCTCGCGATCCTCGGCGCCGCAGTCAGCACCGCGCTCAACGCGACGATCGGGACGAGCAGCCTGCTCGCCGCGGGCGTCGCGCACCCGAGCAACCTGTGGGCGTTCTGGCGCGTGTGGTGGCTCGGCGACCTCACCGGCGTGCTGCTCGTCGCGCCGCCGCTGTTGCTGCTGCTCGTCGCCGGCCTGCCGCGCGCTCGGCACCGCGCCCGGATCGCGGAGGCGAGCCTGCTGGCGGCCGCGCTCGCCGCGGCGATGCTGATCGTGCTGCACGAGGGGGTGACGCTCGCGTTCCCGATCTTCCCCCTGATCGTGCTCGCGGCGATGCGCTTCCGCCAGGGGGGCGCGGTGCTCGCCGCGCTCGTCGTGTCGACGATCGCGGTGATCTACACCGCGAACGGCAAGGGACCGTTCACCGGCGGCGCAGCGGACATGGACCTGCTGCGCGCGCAGGTGTTCGTCGGGCTCGCCGCGCTGACCGGCCTGCTCGTCGCCGCGATGCGGACGGAGTGGGAGCGGGCGGAGGACGCGCTCGCGCGGCTGGCGGAGAGCGAGCACGCGCTCGCGGAGGCGCAGCGGCTCGCGCACATCGGCAGCTGGGAGTGGGAGGTCGCGGAGGACCGCATCGCCTGGTCGGACGAGCTGCACCGCATCTTCGGCGTCGAGCGTGGGTCGTTCGACACGACGTACGAGAGCAGCCTCACGTTCATCCATCCCGACGATCGCGAGCTCGTCTCGCAGGAGGTCGAACGCGCGCTGCGCGACCCGGGCCCGTTCCGCCTCGAGCACCGCGTGCTGCGCCCCGACGGCGAGGTGCGCACGATCGAGGGCCGCGGCCGCGTGATCGTGGACGACGACGGCCGCGCGTCGAAGCTGCTCGGCACTGCGCAGGACGTGACGGAGCAGCGCCTCGCCGAGCAGCGGCTCGAGCACCAGGCGCTGCACGACCCGCTGACCGACCTGCCGAACCGCGCGCTGTTCCTCGACCGCCTCCAGCACGCGCTCACGCGCTCGCGCCGGCCGGGGTCCAGCCTCGCCGTGTACTTCTGCGACGTCGACGACTTCAAGGACGTCAACGACAGCCTCGGGCACGAGATCGGCGACGAGCTGCTCGTCGCGCTGCCGCCGCGGCTGCGCGAGGGACTGCGCGCCGGTGACACCGTCGCGCGCTTCGGCGGCGACGAGTTCGTGATCCTCTGCGAGGACCTCGACTCGGAGGCGGAGGCGATCCGCATCGCCGAGCGGATCGCAGAGGCGTTCCGGCTGCCGTTCGAGCTCGACGGTCGCCCCCACCACCTCAGCGTCAGCGTGGGGGTCGTGTTCGTGAAGGGCGGACAGGCGAGCGCGCCCGAGGTGCTGCGCGACGCCGACGCGGCGATGTATCGCGCGAAGGGCGGCGGCAAGGGCCGCTTCGAGCTGTTCGACGCGCAGATGCGCGCGTCGCTCGTCGCGCGGTTGCAGACGGAGGCCGACCTGCGTCGCGCGCTGGACGACGGCGAGCTGCGGCTGCTCTACCAGCCCGTGCTGTCGCTGCGCAGCGACGCGTTCGTCGGCGCCGAGGCGCTCGTGCGCTGGCAGCACCCGCAGCGCGGGCTGCTCCCGCCGGCCGAGTTCATCGCCGTCGCGGAGGACAGCGGCCTGATCGCCCCGCTCGGCGCGTGGGTGCTCGGCGAGGCGTGCCGGCAGGCGGCCGCGTGGGGCGCCGGCCGCATGGTGTCGATCAACCTCTCGCCGCGCCAGCTGTCGCACTCCGACGTGCCGCTGCTGCTGGAACGGGCGCTGGAGGAGACGGGCGTAGACCCGGCGCAGCTGGAGCTGGAGATCACCGAGAACGTGCTGATGGAGCAGAGCGCCGGCGCGCTCGCGATGCTGCGGCGGCTGAAGGCGATGGGCGTGCGGCTCGTGCTCGACGACTTCGGCACCGGCTGGTCGTCGCTCGGCTACCTCAAGCGCTTCCCGATCGACGGCCTGAAGATCGACCGCGAGTTCGTCGACGGGCTCGGCAGCGAGCCGGAGGACACTGCCATCGTCTCGGCGGTGCTGTCGATGGCGCAGGCGCTCGAGCTCGAGGTGATCGCCGAGGGCGTCGAGACGGACGCGCAGCTCGCGTGGCTGCGCGAGCGCGGCTGCGGTTACGCGCAGGGCTTCCTGCTCGGGCGCCCGCAGCCGTCGGCGCGGCTCGAGGCCGATCCGCGCTGGCGGGCGTAGTCGGCGCGGGTCAGAGGCAGACCAGTCACGGACGACGCCGCGCGAGCACGGTGGGCTCGCGCGACGCCGCCGCCGGCCTCAGTGTCTTCTGTGCGAGGTCGCGTGCTTTCTCGCGGGCTTCGGGCCGAGCGTCACGCCGACCTTCGTGCCGGCCTGCCGCAGCGATCCCGCTCTCAGCGACTGTCTGCGCACGACGAGGCCTCTGCTCGCTCTGTGGCCTCTTCTCGCTCGCGGCCGCTTGACGGTGCCGAGCTTGCAGTGGGCGCCTCTGAGCGCTCTGCTCGCCCTGCTCAGCGTGAGGCCGATGAGCTTGGGGACTCTGCACTTCGCAGCGGGCGGCGGTCTGGACACGGAGGCGGTCGTGAACGCCTGGTCAGCAGCGGCCACCGACCCGTCCGGCGTCGTGACGAGCAGCTGGAAGTGGTACGTCGTGCTCGGCTGGAGGCCCGTCAGCTGCGCCGCCTCCCCCTGCGCGCCCGTCGTGACCGGCAGCCCGAGCGCGGCGGTGAAGGCGCCGTAGCCGGTCGTCGGCCCGTAGGCGAAGCGCGCGCTGCCGCCGAGCCCGATTGTGTTCGCGGTCGCGTGCAGCGTCGCGCTCGTCGGCGTGATCCCGTCGGCGAAGGCGGCGCCGGTCGTCGGCGTGGTGCGCTCGACGGCGCCGACGTCACACGCGCTCCCCTGCGGGCGCGGCACGCCGCGCTGGTCGGTCGCCGAGCAGTTGGCCGTGTCGCCGGTGTCGACGAGCGGGCTGCCGGCGGCCGGCAGCATCGTGTCGGTCGGCCCGCCGTTGTTCTGGAGGGCGCTGAGCTGGAGCACGAGTCTCGCGCGGTCGGTCGGATCGTTGAGGCCGTTCTGGCAGTCCGAGTCCGGATTCACATCGGTGTCCTGCGCGTTGTGCCCGAGCGAGACGACGAACGAGCCGGCCGACAGGTAGCAGTTGTTGCCGGAGGCGGCGTTGCCGGCGGCGAGGATCGTGTCGCGCATCGTCACGGTGCTGTTGTGGACGCGGAAGTTGCCGCCCTGCCCGCCCGCCGAGCTGTTGCCGACGAGCGTGTCGCCGTCGAGCAGCACTCTGATGCCGTCGACGTAGATCCCACCGGCTGCGTTGACCGAGCTGTTGCCGGCGATCGTCGTGGCGACGATCGCCGTGCCGGTCGAGCTGCCGCCCGCCTCGATGCCGCCGGACGGGCCGGCCGTCGCCTGGTTGTTCGCGATCAGGCTGTGGTCGATCAGCAGCGGCTGCGCGCCGGTGTTCTCGACCCCGCCGCCGACCGAGCTCGCGATGTTGCCGACGACCGCGACGCGATGCAGCGTCAGCCCGGCGTTGCTGAAGATCCCCGCGCCGTTCGACGCTCTGCCCGCGGTGACGGTCAGGTCCTGGATCGTCACCCCGGCGCCGCCGGTGCTGAGGACGCCGCTCACACCGCCGCCGCTGACGATCGTGCCGCGGGCGCCGTCCCCGCTCACCGTCACGCCGGCCGGGACCGTCAGCACGCCTCTGCTGAGCAGGTAGGTGCCGACCGGAACGTGCACGACGTCGCCGGAGATGGCCGCCGCCAGCCCGTCGCGCAGCGATCCGGCGCCGCCGTCGGCGGTCGTCGTGACGTCGATCGTTCTCGCCAGGGCGGGCGTGGCAAGGATCGCGAGCGCGGCGAGCGCGAGCGCGAGCAGGGAAGCGGTGCGTCGAAGCATGCGGGGGATCCCTTCGGTGAACGGCGGGGGCGGCGCGACGCTATCCGATCCGCGACCGGTTCGCACCGACATCTGGACGGGTGCGGCGCGGCGCACGGTGCGGGCGCTTCAGCGCCCAGTCGGCCCGAAGCGCTCGGTGCGGATCGCGGCGGGGTCGTGGTCGAGCGCGACGAGCAGATCCGCGGCGTGCTCGACGAAGGGCGTCGGGCCGCACACGTACGCGCGCGGGCGCTGCGCCGGGTCGGGACCGACGGCAGTCAGCATCGGCGCGTCGACGCGGCCGGTGAAGCCGTCCCAGCTCGCGGGCGCCCCGCGCGTGAGCGTGCGGTGGACCTGCACTCCGGCACGCGCAGCGTGCTGCGACAGCTCCGTGCGATAGAGCAGGTCCTCCGCGCGGCGGGCGGAGACGAGCAGGCGCGCGTCGACCGTGCTGGCGCGGGCGGCGTGGTGGCGCAGCATCGCCATCAACGGGACGAGGCCGGAGCCGCCGGCGACGAGCAGCAGCGGGCCGCCTTCGTCGGCGTGCCACGTGAAGGGACCGCCGATCGGGCCGCGCAGCTCGATCTCGTCGCCCGGACGCAGCTCGTCGGCGAGGTAGGGCGAAACCTCGCCGTCGTCGATCCGCTCGATCGTCAGCGCGAGCTGCGGGTCCTCCGGCGCGGAGGCGATCGAGTAGGAGCGCTCGGCCTGGTAGCCGTCCTCGGCAGTCAGGCGCACGTCGACGTGCTGGCCGGCGCGGTGGCCGGGCCAGCCGGGCACGTCGAAGGCGATCGTGCAGGCGTGGGCGGTCTCGCGGATCAGCTCGCGCACCCGGACGGTGCGCCAGACGATCGGCGCGCTGCGCGGAGGCGACGCCCCCACCGTCAGTCGCTCCAGTAGCGCTGCTCTCGCCAGGGGTCGCCGTGGTTGTGGTAGCCGGCGGCCTCCCAGAAGCCCGGCTCGTCCTGCAGCGTGAGCGTCAGACCGCGCACCCACTTGGCGCTCTTCCAGAAGTAGAGGTGCGGGACGAGCAGGCGTGCCGGGCCGCCGTGCTCGGGGTCGAGCGGCTCGCCCTCGAACGTGTGCACGACCCACGCGCGGCCGCCGGTGACGTCCTCGAGCGGCACGTTCGTCGTGTAGCCGCCATCGCTGAAGGCGGTCACGTACTCGGCCTCCGTGTCGATCCCGTCGAGCAGCGTGTCGACCGAGACGCCCGTCCAGCCCGTGCCGAGCTTCGACCACTTCGTGACGCAGTGGACGTCGACGGTGAACGTCTCCTGCGGCAGCGCGAGGAGCTCGCTCCACGACCACGTCGCGGGCGCGTCGACCGCGCCCTGGAGCGTGAAGCTCCACTGATCGAGCGGCGTGCGCGGCGTCGGCCCGGCCGACAGGACCGGGAAGTCCTCGACCACGTACTGCCCGGGCGGCACGCGCGCCGGGTCGATCTCGGGGCGGCGGCGGCCGCGGAACCCGCGCGAGATCGGTGACATGCGAACGATCGTCGCAGACGTGTCCAGCGCCGCCGGCGGCCTCAGCCCCGGCGATTCATGCGCGAGATCTTCGCAGCGCGCCAGGCAGGGCGCCGCTCCCTGGGGGCGATGGCCGGCCCCCCGAGCGGCGCGTTGACATGGCGCCTAACACACCCGAAAGTAGTGTGATGTCGGCATCCGTGTCTGCCGCTCGCCGAAGACGTGCCTATTCGACGGTCGAGCTGCAGCGCGCGCTGCGGCTGCTCGGATGGCCGATCCGCGTCGACGGGGTGCTCGGCGCGCAGACGAGAGCGGCCGTGCGCGACTTCCAGCGCGGCTTCGCGTTCTCCACGCTCGTGGCGGGCGGCAACGCGGGCCCGCGCACGTTCGCCGCGCTGCGCGCGTCGATACGCCGCGGCGGGCGCTGCTCGCAGCACTTCACCTTCCGCAGCTTCCGCTCGCCGGGCAGCGGCTGGATCAAGCTGGACCGCGCGCTCGCTCGAGCGCTCGAGGACTACCGCGCCGCGCTCGGGGCGCCGGTCACGATCCGCGCCGGCTACCGCGACGCGGCGTGGAACGCGGCCCACGGCGGCCGGCCCGACTCGCAGCACGTGCACGGCACCGCGGCCGACGTCGAGCCGACGACGACGCTCGACGACGTGCGCGCGCTGCGCCGCTTCTCGGGGATCGGCTACGACGCCCGGACCGGCCTCGTCCACCACGTCGACGTGCGCCATGCAGGGCCGGCGCCGGACGGCGCCACGGTCGCGAACCCGATCGTGTGGGCGCGCTGACCGCTGGCCGCGGCCCTGGCAGGCGGGCCGGGCCGGGCCGGCGCGCCGCCTGCCGCGCTCGGTCAGACTCGCCGCTGACCAGCGAGCGAGGAGCCGGGAGCACCACATGAGCCTCAGCGGGAAGACGATCTTCATCTCCGGCGCGAGCCGGGGGATCGGGTTGGCGATCGGACTGCGCGCCGCGCGCGACGGCGCGAACGTCGCGCTGATCGCGAAGACGGCCGAGCCGCACCCGAAGCTCGAGGGCACCGTCTACACGGCGGCCGAGCAGATCGAGGCGGCCGGCGGGCAGGCGCTGCCGATCGTCGGCGACATCCGCGACGACGCGCAGGTGGCAGCGGCGGTCGCGCAGGCGGTCGAACGCTTCGGCGGCATCGACATCTGCGTCAACAACGCGAGCGCGATCAACCTCGCGCGCACCGAGGCGCTCGACATGAAGCGCTACGACCTGATGCAGGACATCAACGTGCGGGGCACGTTCGCCGTCTCGCGCGCGTGCATCCCGCACCTGCGCGGCCGCGAGAACCCGCACATCCTCACGCTCTCCCCGCCGCTCGACCTCGATCCGAGATGGCTCGGGCCGCACCTCGGCTACACGCTCGCGAAGTACGGCATGTCGCTCGTCGCCTTGGGACTCGCCGCCGAGCTGCGCGAGGACGGGATCGCCTCCAACGCGCTGTGGCCGCGCACGCTCGTCGCGACCGCCGCCGTGCAGAACCTGCTCGGCGGCGACCAGGCGATGGCGCGCGCCCGCCGCCCGGAGATCTACGCCGACGCCGCCCACGCGATCCTCACCCGGCCGGCGCGCGACTGCACCGGGAACGCCTTCCTGTGCGAGGACGTGCTCGTCGCCGAGGGCGTCACCGACCTGTCGAGCTACTCCTACGTCCCCGGCGCCGAGCTCGCCGTGGACCTGTTCGTGGACGCGGCGGACCCGCCGGGAGTGGCCTGATCCTCCCGTGCGGACGCGGGTTGGCGGTTGGCGCCCGCCCCGTCGCCGCTTATAGTCAGAAATCGGGGAAATTGCGGGAGGGAGCACTGCATGGACGACACGGGATTCGCGCTCCCGGAGGACGACGACGCGCGCGACACCGACATGCCGTTCGGGCCGCCTGACGGACAGCGCGCCAACCTGACCTCGCTCAACCATCACTTCATCCCCTTCAGCGGTGGCGGCATCGCGCACAGCGGACTGGGGATGGACGGTCGCGACCGCAGCGTGCGCGTGATCGTCGGCCGCAAGGGCGCCGGCAAGACGCTCTACCTGCGACGCCTCGCCGCGTACGCCGCCAGAGACGCCTCCCTGTACGCGTACGGGACACAGCACGATCCACCGCGCACGAGCGACATCCTGAAGGTGTGCGACTGGTACCACGACGCGATCGCCGTGGAGAAGTGGATGGGCATCTGGAAGGCGGCGATCCTGCGCTCGCTCGTCTCGCACGTGCAGAACAGCGACCGCCTTCAGCTCACACCCGAGTTCGAGCTGGAGCTGCACTCGACCTTCGAGTCGCTGTGCGGCAGATTCACGGTGCCGCAGTCGGTCTACAGCCAGCTCGGCTACATCATCCACACGCACAACTCGGCGAAGAGCCTCGACGGCTACGTCGCCGATGCGCGCTGGGACACGCTCGAGTACAAGCTCGCCGAGAGCCTCAAGGGCTCACCGCCGGTCTGCTTCTACATCGACGCGATCGACGAGGAATTCCGTCGCGCGCCGCGCCACTGGCTGCTGTGCCAGAAGGGTCTCTTCAGCCAGGTGATGCGCTTCCTCGCCAACGACCGCCTCGGCGGCCGCCTGCACCTCGTCATCTGCATCCTCGACCACGTCTACTCGGCCACGCAGCAGACCGAACACGCCTCCCGCTACGTCGAGACGCCGTACATCCGCATGCTCGACTGGAACCGCAGCAGCATCCGCTACTTCCTGCAGGAGAAGCTGCGCGCCCTCGATGCACGCTGGATGGCCGACCCCGACGACCACACGGCCGCCGGCTGGCTCGGCATCGACAAGATCCACAACCCGGTGCGCAGACTGGACGAGGACATCGAGGCGTACCTCTTGCGCCACACACGCCTGTTGCCGCGCGACGTCGTCGTGCTGGGCAACAAGCTGTGCACGGAGATGGCGCGCCGCACCGTCGCCGGCGACGGTCCGCTCGACGACGCGGCGGTCCGGCGGGTCGTCCGCAGGACGGCGCGCACCTTCGGCAACGAGCAGCTGGTGATCTGCGCGAACCAGCTCGCGGCGGACCTGATGCCGCGCCAGGCAGCCGAGCTGGGCTTCGACAACATCTACACCGGTCAGGACGGCGAGAAGCACGAGGGCGGCTTCGCCTACATCGAGGGCCTCCTCGACCTACTGCGCGAGCTGCTCGACGGGATCCGCGTCGACCGCTTCGGCCCCGACCCGATGCGCAGTCTCAAGGCGCGCATCGAGCAGAAGCTGCCCGAGTCGTGCGACGTCCTGTCGGTCCTGTGGCAGAACGGACTGCTCGGTTACACGGAGGGCGGCGTGCTCGAAGGCCAGCCGTTCTTCTACCACGCCACCGAAGACGACCGGCTGCGGATGCCCGCGCGCAAGACGGGCTACGTCCTGCACCCGATCCTGATCGACAGCCTCGATGCGATCAAGGGCGTCGGCGCGCCCGTCGAGCCTGGGGCATAGCGGCCGCGGGCCCGACGAGCGCGGGCGCCGCCCTACCGCCCCCCAGCCGCCCGCCGGTACCGGGCCACCGCGAGCGGGGCGAAGACGGCGATGATGCCGACCGACCAGGCGACCGCTCCCCACACGGAGTTGCCGGCGGGGGCGCCGAGCCAGAGGGAGCGCATCGCGTCGACGACGATCGTGAAGGGGTTGATGTCGGCGAACCATCGGAGCGCCGAGGGCATCGAGGCGACCGGGACGAACGCCGACGAGATGAACGTGAGCGGGAAGACGGCGATGAAGCCGAGCGAGTTCGCCGACTCGGGCGAGTTGACCAGCAGCCCGAGCAGCGCGAAGACCCACGAGAAGGCGTAGCCGAACAGCAGCAGGATCCCGAAGCCGGCGAGGATCTCGCCCGCGCTCGTGCCGAACGAGAAGCCGATGATCAGGCCGGTGACGACGAGCACGCAGACCGACAGCGTGTTCGTCACGACGTCCGCGAGCGTGCGGCCGGCGAGCACGGCGGGGCGCGCCATCGGCAGCGAGCGGAAGCGGTCGATCAGCCCCTTGTGCAGGTCCTCGTTCAAACCGAGCGCCGTCACGAAGCCGCCGAACGCGATGTTCTGGACGATGATCCCCGGGATCAGGAAGTCGACGTAGTCGTAGCCGGGCGTGTTGATCGCGCCGCCGAAGACGTACACGAACAGCAGCACGAACATGATCGGCTGGACGGTGAACGCGAGCAGCAGGTCGGGCGCGCGCGGCAGCCGCACCAGATTGCGCTCGGCGATCACGAGCGTGTCGGACACGAGACGCCTCATCGCCGCTCCTCCTTGCCGTTCTCGGAGTCGTCGCTCGCCTCGGCCGCGTGGCCGGTGAGCGTCAGGAACACGTCGTCCAGCGTCGGGCGCTTGAGCCCGAGGTCCTCGATGCCGACGCCCGCCTCGTCGAGCCGGCGCACCGCCTCGACGATCGCGCCGGTGCGCTGGCGCACCGCCAACTTCACGACGCCGTCCTCGGTGAAGGGGGGCTCGGCGGCCATCGGCGCGAGCAGCTCGCCGACGGCGGCGGCCTGCGCGCCGTCGCTCAGCTTGATCTCCAGCCGCTCCCCGCCGACGCGGTCCTTCAGCTCGTCGGACGTGCCGTCGGCGATCACCTTGCCGTGGTCGATCACGGCGATGCGGTCGGCGAGGCGGTCGGCCTCGTCGAGGTACTGCGTCGTCAGCAGCACGGTCGTGCCGTCGGCCACGAGCCCCTCGATCGTCTCCCACAGCGCGAGGCGCGAGCGCGGGTCGAGCCCGGTCGTCGGCTCGTCGAGGAACAGCACCGGCGGCCGTGCGACGAGCGCCGCCGCGAGGTCGAGCCGGCGGCGCATGCCGCCCGAATAGCCTCTCGCGGGCCGGCCGCCGGCGTCGGCGAGGTCGAAGCGCTCGAGCAGCTCGCCGGCGCGCTGCTTGGCCTGCGAGCGGGGCATGCCGTAGAGCCGCCCGACCATCGTCAGGTTCTCCGCGCCGGTGAGGTTCTCGTCGACGGCCGCGTACTGGCCGGCGAGCCCGATCCGCTCGCGCAGGCGGGCGGCGTCACGCACGGCGTCGAGCCCGGCGACGTGGATCTCGCCGGCGTCGGGCTTCAGCAGGGTCGTCAGGACGCGGACAGCCGTCGTCTTGCCGGCGCCGTTGGGGCCGAGCAGGCCGAGGACGGTGCCGGACGCGGCCTCGAGGTCGACGCCGTCGAGCGCGCGCACGTCGCCGAACGACTTGACGACGCCGCGCACGCGGATCGTCGCGTCGTCGGAGTCGGGCGTGGTGGGTGGGGGTCCGGAGCGCATCGCCGGATCTTGCACGTTCGTGGTCATGGCCGGACACGGTATGCGGCATCTAGGTCAGTTTCTGGCCGCAATCTGCGCGATCATCGTTTGCGTCATGACCGAGACGTCCGGACGGCTGCTGAAACTGCTCGCGCTCCTCCAGGCGCGGCGCGACTGGCCGGGCCACGAGCTGGCCGACCGGCTCGGCGTGTCGGGGCGCACGATCCGCCGTGACGTCGAGCGGCTGCGCGCGCTCGGCTACCCGGTCGACGCGCTGAGCGGGCCGGCAGGCGGCTACCGCCTGCGCGCCGGCACGGCGATGCCGCCGCTGCTGCTCGACGACGACGAGGCGGTCGCGATCGCGATCGGCCTGCGCGGCGCGGCGAGCGGGGCGGGCGGGATGGTCTCCGGCATCGAGGAGACGGCGGTGCGCGCGCTCGTGAAGCTGGAGCAGATCCTGCCGAGCCACCTGCGGCGGCGCGTGGGCGCGCTGCGCGCCGCGACCGCGACGCTGCCGGCCAGCAGCGGCGGCCCGACCGTCGACCCCGACGCGCTGACCGTCCTCGCGTCGGCCTGCCGCGACCGCGAGGTCGTCCGCTTCGCCTATCGCCGGCGCGACGGCACCGAGAGCCGGCGCCGCGTCGAGCCCTGCTCGCTCGTCAGCCACGGGCACCGCTGGTACCTCGTCGCGTGGGACGCCGAGCGCGCGGACTGGCGCACCTTCCGGCTCGACCGCTTGGAGCGCCCGGCGGCGATGGGCACGCGCTTCGCCGCGCGCGAGGCGCCCGGCGGCGATCCCGCCGCGTTCGTGGCGAGGAGCCTGCGCGGCGCGCAGTACCGCCACGCCGCGCGCGTCACGCTGCACGCGCCGGCCGAGCAGATCCGCGCGCGCTTCCCGATGCTGTGGGGCACGCTCGAGCCGTTGGACGCGACGTCCTGCGAGTACCGCGGCAGCGACGACTCGCTCGACTGGCTCGCGCTGCGGATCGCCGGCCTCGGGGTCGACTTCGACGTGCACGAGCCGGCGGAGCTGGCCGAGCGCTGCCGCGAGCTTGGCGCGCGGTTGGTCCGGGCGGCCGATGCCTCTCACCTACGTTCCGGCTGATCCCGAGGTCGCTCGCCGCCGTGCTCCCGCGGGCTGCGGATCTGATCCTCGAGCCAGGTGGCGAAGTCCCCCTCCTCGATCTCGCGTGCGGCGAGTCGCTCGACCATCGCGCTGCGTTCGCGATCGGCCGCGATCGGCGCCCATTCGTGGCCGTTGCGTCGGATGAGCTCGATCATGCTGAGGTAGGCCACACGCTTGTTGCCGTCGGGCAGCGGATGGTTGCGTAGGAGGCGAGAGCAGAGGACCGCGGCCTTGATCGCAAGTCCTTCGTAGAACTCGATGCCATCGAACTCGGCGAAGGGCGCTGCGAGCGCGGACTCCGCTCTGGCGACGACGTGCGGGGCGTCAGCCAGAGCGGCGGCGTCGAGTCCGGTGACGGCTTCGGCGAGCAGGAGGAAGTCCTCGAGTTCGATCGCAACCATGCCACCAAGATACCAAATATACCGAGCTGTGTATTACACTAGTCACGGTGCTCTGCATTAAAATGCTAGAATGCAAGCTACATCGCCGGAAGGAGCCACCATGGAGACTCGCGCCCTCACCCTGCGCCTCCCCGCTGACCAAGCAGCACAGCTCGAGGCCGTCGCACGCGCCGACCGCGTCAGCGTCTCCGAGGCTGTCCGCGCCGCCATCCAGGATCGCATCGAGGCGCGCCGGAACGACAGAGCGTTCCAGGCGCGCATCAAGCGGATGATGGAGGAGGAGCGCGCCGTTCTCGAGCAGCTCGCCAAGTAGGGCGACGACGCGCGGAACGAGCGCGCCGGCGAGCGAAGCGGCGCCTCACCCAGCCTGCGCCAGCTCCTTCTCCAAGTCCTTCGCGTCGACCTTCAGCTCCTTCTCGACCCTCCGGTTCGCGCGGCGCAGCTCGCGTTCGAGCATCTCCTCCAGCTTCGAGCGGCCGATGACGATCAGGCCGGCCTCGCCGCTGTCGAGCAGCTCGCCGAGGTCCTTCACGTCGCTGCGCGAGAGCCCGCGCCAGAGGTGGCCGATCACGCCGCCGGCCGCGCCGCCGACGACCGCCGAGGCGATCAGCGAGGGCGGGAACAGGATCCCGACGACGGCGCCGACGCCGATGCCGGTCCAGGCGCCGTGCTGCGTCGGCTTCTCGTGCTTGTGGACGTGGACCTTGCCATCCGCGTCCTTCACGACGAGCGCGGCGTCGTAGGTGCCGACGACGCCGGCGGCGTGCAGCTCCAGCAGCGCGTCGTAGTCAAGGCGGGCGTCGTCCTCGCTGTCGTAGGCGGCGAGGTAGAGGAAGACAGGTTCGTCGGCCATGCTGGTCCTCTCGGTGCGGGGTGGGGATCGCGGGGAGCGGCGGCACGCGAAGCGCGCACTCGGGCCGCTTGCAACGCGTATGCCCTCAGGTGCGCGCGACGACGCGCAGCTGCGCGCGCAGCATGACTGCGGCTGAGCCTTGCATCCCGTAGCGTTTCCATGGCATGCGTCGCAGGCTCCCCCACCTCTGTGCCGCGCTCGGCGCGGCGCTCGCGTGCGCGGCGGCGGACGCGTCGGCCGCCGGCGCCGCCGGCTGGGTGCTGCCGGCGACGACGCTCGCACCGGTGGCGAACGGGCCGAGCGGCGCGGTCGTCGCCGCCGATCCCGCGGGCGACGCGGTCGCCGCGTGGACCGGTGACAACGGCTTGGGCGTGCAGTCGCTGCTCGCCGTCACGCGGCCGGCCGGCGGCGCCTGGAGCGCGCCCGTCACGCTCGCGGCGGACGTCGGGGTGGACGCGCCGTCGGTCACGCTCGACGCGACCGGGAAGGCGACCGTCGTGTGGGTCCAGAGCCTCAGCGGCGCCCCGTTCGCCGCACGGGCCACACGGGGCGACGCGGCGAGCGGCGTCTGGGCCGCGGCGCAGGACCTCCCCGCCGTGCCGGGAGACGTCGCGGACCCGCTGACGCAGGTGCGCGCCGACGCGGCCGGGACCGTCTTCGCCGCCTGGGTCGAGCACGACCCCAACACGGGGATCGCATCCGTTCGCGGTGCGGTGGCCGCGAGCGGCGCCGGCTCCTGGAGCGCGCCGACGACGCTGTCGGATCCCGGCGACGCGTCGGTCGCCTTCGCCCGCCCGCAGATCGCGCCCGACGCGAGCGACGGCGCGCTCGTCGGCTGGACCGCGCAACGCCTCGCCAGCCCGTTCGACTACGCGATCCAGACGCGGCAGCGCAGCGGCAGCGGCTGGACCGCCGGCCCCGCCGACCTGATCTCCAGCTCTGACGCGCTGTCGCCGCTGCGGCTCGTCGGCGCCGACGGCGGGGACGCGGCGGCGACCTGGTTCCAGGGCGCTCCGGCGACGTTGTGGGGAGCGCTGCGCACGAGCGGATCGTGGACGGTCGACCACGTCAGCGCCGACGTCGCCCCTGCCTGCGTGCCGCTCCAGGGGCTCGGCGCCGACGCCGGCGGCGGTGCGACCGTCGCGTGGAGGCCGGCCTCGACCGACGGCCTCGACTCGGTGCGGCTGACGGCCGGCGGCTGGGAGCCGCGCACGACCGTCTTCGCGTCGAGAACCGAGAGCGCGGAGGACGTGGCGGTCGACCGCGGCACCGTCGTGCTCGTCGCGCACGACGTCGGCACGAACGCCGACAGCGTGCTGGCGAGCCGCCGCGCGGGCGCGGGCTGGAGCGCGCCGGCGCTGCTCGCGAGCGCCGCTGCCGGCGCGAGCCTCGGCGGGCTCGACCTCGCCGCCGACACGGGCGGGAACGCGCTCGCGAGCTGGAGCGCCACCGACGGGCTCGGCGCCAAGTCGGTCGCGGCCGCCGCCTTCCAGGCGACCGGCCCGCAGCTCGGCGACGTGAGCGTGCCTGCGACCGGCACCGCGGGCGACGTGCTCGCCTTCTCCGCCGGCGCGCGCTCGGCCTTCGCGACCGTCGCGCAGACGACGTGGGACTTCGGCGACGGCTCGCCCGTCGCGACAGGCGCCGGCGTCAGCCACGCCTACGCGCAGGCCGGCGACTACACGGTCACGGTCGCGGCGGTCGACAGCGTCGGCAACACGACCCAGGCGACGCGCCAGGTGTCCGTCGCGGCGCCGCAGACGAGATCGCCGCCGGACACCGCCCCGCCGGGGACGAGCCCGCCCGCGACCGGTCAGCCCAGAGCCACTCCGAGGCCGATCCCCACGCCGGGCGCGCTCGTCCGCCCGCGCATCGGCGGGGCGCGCAACGGCGTGCTCGTCCTCGGACGGGGTGTGGGCACGCTGAAGCTGATCGTCCGCAACCCGAACCGCACGACGCTGCACGGCAGCGCGACGCTCGTGCGACCGCGCAGCGGCAGGCGCCCCGCGCTCACGCTCGCGAGCCGGCGCACGGTGCGGTTCGCCGCGAGCCGCCGCACGACGCTGACCTTGACCCTGAGCGACGCGGCATTGCGCGCGCTCCAGCGCGCGACCGGACACCGCCTGCCGGTGCGGCTGACGCTGCGCCTGCGCGCCGCCGACGGCCGCGGCGTCACCGTGACGCTCGCCGCCACGCTCGACGCGACCGCCCGCTTCACCAGTACCGGCGCGCGCCCGCCGGCCGCGCGGATGGCCTGCTGATCGCTCGCCGCGCGATCCGCGGCCGGCGGCGTCCGGGAACTCGTTCCTCCGCTGCGGTCATTCACAGCCAATGACCAATGCAACCGATGCACTGCTGTGGGAGCGCATCCGCTCGGGAGACGCGGAGGCGTTCGGCGACCTCTACGAGCGCCACGCGCGCTCCGTGCAGTCCTACTGCCTGCGACGGACCGCGGATCTCCAACTCGCCGAGGACGCGACCGCGACGGTCTTCCTGGAGACATGGCGAAGGCGCCGGCGGATCGCGCTGACGACCGACAGCGCGGTCCCGCTGCTGCTCGGGGTGGCGACCAACGTCCTGCGTCAGCACTGGCGCGGTCGTCGGCGCTACGCCGCCGCCGTCGAGCGCGTGCGCGGCGCGACGCCCGCGGGCGCTCCCGGACACGAGGACGACGTGATCGCCCGCGTGGACGCGATGCGCCGGCTGCGCGAGGCGAGCGGCGCCTTGCACGACCTGCCGCGTCGCGAGCGCGAGGTGCTCGCGCTCGTCGCGTGGGGCGAGCTGACCTACGAGGAGACGGCGGCCGCGCTCGGCGTTCCGATCGGCACCGTGCGGTCGCGGCTCGCACGTGCGCGTGCGCGTCTCGGCGACGCCTTCCCAAGCCAACTTCCAGCGTGCATTCCAGTGGAGGAACCCCTGCGATGAGATCGACACCAGACATCTCGTTCCTGCTGCCCGACGACGTCGCCGTGCGTGCGCGGCGCGACGCGCTCGTGGACGTCGTGCAGCCCGCCCGCCCGCCGCGCCGCCGCCAGCGCAGGACGCGTCGCATCGCGATCGCGATCGCGTCGCTGTTCGTCCTCAGCTGCGGTGCCGCGGTCGCCGCGCACGTCTTCTCGGCCGGCGACGTCGCAGTCGACGCCGGCATCGGCTGCTACGACCGCGCCTCGCTCGACACGAACGTGTCGGTGATCGGCCCGACCGCCGATCCCGTCGCGGCCTGCGCGAAGCTGTGGCGCGAGGGCGCGATGACCGCCGGCCGCCGCTCGACGGCACCGCAGCTCGTCGCCTGCACGGGCGAGCGGCAGCCGGTCCGCGTCTTCCCCGCGGCCGACGCGGCGGTCTGCCGCCGGCTCGGCCTCGTCCCGCTGCCCGCCGACTACGCACCAGCCGGCGCCGCCTCCGGACGCGCGCACGCGGCGCTCGCCAAGCTGAGCACGCTTCCGACCGCGACCACCGACTGCCCGTCGCCGCAGGCGCTGGCCGACGGCGCTCGCGCCCGGCTCGCGGCCGTCGGACGCGACGTGCGCGTCGTGATTGCCGGGAGCGGACCGTGCGCGGGCGGCTACGACGTCGCCAACGACCACGTCGTCGTGACGACCGTCTCGCGGCGGGAGGCGCGCGAGAACCGCGTCGTCACCCGCGTCGAGCAGGCGTTGCGCGCGGTCTTCGCCGACGCTCGGCCGGGGTGCCGCTCCCCGAGGCAGCTCGCCGACGCGGCTCGCCGCGCGCTCGCCGGCGCGGGCCTCCGCGACGTGACGGTCAAGCTCGACGGCCGCGGCAGATGCGTCACCCCGGGGTTCGGCGTCGATCCCGCGAACCGCGTCGTGACGATCTCGACGGGCGCGGCGCCGTGACCCGCGTGCGGCGCCGCGTGCTGTCCCGGCGCGGGCGCGGCGCCGCACCTATCCTCATCCGGTGTCCACGACGCCCGAGCAGGCGGGCCCGCGCGAGCTGCGTGCGCTGCGCGAGCGCCTGAACGACCTCACGCTCCACGACGCGCATCGGCTCGGCCGCCGGCTCGAGCGGCTGCGCGGTGCGCGCGGGCGGGCACTGGAGCGCTTCGAGGCGGAGGTCGCAGCGGCCGAGGCGCGCGTGGCGGCGCGGCGCGCGGTCGTTCCGGCGGCGATCGACTACCCGGCCGAGCTGCCCGTCAGCGCGCGGCGGGAGGACCTGCTGGCGACGATCCGCGACCACCAGGTCGTCGTCGTCGCGGGCGAGACGGGCTCCGGCAAGTCGACGCAGCTGCCGAAGCTGTGCCTGGAGCTGGGGCGCGGCGTGCACGGCACGATCGCGCACACGCAGCCGCGGCGGCTCGCGGCGCGCACGATCGCCGAGCGCGTCGCGCAGGAGCTGCGCGTGCCGCTCGGCGGGGCGGTCGGCTACGCGGTCCGCTTCGCCGACAGATCGAGCGACGAGACGCTCGTGCGGCTCGTGACCGACGGCCTGCTGCTCGCGGAGATCCAGCACGACCGGCTGCTGCGCCGCTACGACACGATCATCGTGGACGAGGCGCACGAGCGGTCGCTGAACATCGACTTCCTGCTCGGCTGCTTGAAGCGGATCCTGCCGCGGCGGCCGGAGCTGAAGCTGATCGTCACGAGCGCGACGATCGACCCGGAGCGGCTGTCGGCGCACTTCGGCGACGCGCCGGTCGTCGAGGTGTCCGGCCGCACGTATCCGGTCGAGACGCGCTACCGGCCGGTGCCCGACGCCGAGCACGAGCGGCTCGACGCGATCCCCGACGCGGTGAAGGAGCTGCTGGATGCCATTCCCGCCCACCCGTCCGGCGACGTGCTCGTGTTCCTCAGCGGCGAGCGCGAGATCCGCGACACGGCCGAGCTGCTGAGCGGGCGGCTGCGCGACGACGTGGAGATCCTGCCGCTGTATGCGCGCCTCTCGCACGCCGAGCAGCAGAAGGTCTTCCAGGGCCATGCGCGCCGCCGCGTCGTGCTCGCGACGAACGTCGCGGAGACGTCGCTGACGGTGCCGGGCGTCGGCGCGGTGGTGGATCCGGGGACCGCGCGCGTATCCCGCTACTCGGCGCGGCTGAAGCTGCAGCGGCTGCCGATCGAGGCGATCTCGCAGGCGTCCGCCGACCAGCGCAAGGGCCGCTGCGGACGCACCGCCGACGGCATCTGCATCCGCCTTTACGACGAGCAGGACTTCGCCGCCCGGCCGCGCTTCACCGACCCGGAGATCCTGCGCACGAGCCTCGCGTCGGTGATCCTCCAGATGGCGGCGCTGGAGCTGGGCGACGTCGAGGACTTCCCGTTCCTCGACCCGCCGGATGCGCGCCAGGTGCGCGACGGCGTGGCGCTGCTGCGCGAGCTGGGGGCGCTGGAGCCGGCGAGCGCGGTGGGGGACGCGTCGAGCGAGCGTCGCGGCGGGCGCAACCGCCTCACGCCGCTCGGGCGGCGCCTCGCACAGCTGCCCGTCGACCCGCGCTTCGGCCGCATGGTGCTCGAGGCGGACGCGCTCGGCTGCGCGGAAGAGGTGATCGTGATCGCCGCGGCGCTGTCGATCCAGGACCCGCGCGAGCGCCCCGCCGAGGCGCGCGGCGCGGCCGACGAGCAGCACGCGCGCTTCGACCGGCCCGACGATGCCGAGCCCGACGACGCCCGCTCCGACTTCCTCGCGTACCTGCGCCTGTGGCGTTACGTGCGCGCGCAGCAGCGAGCGCTGTCGGGCTCGCAGTTCCGCAAGCGCTGCAAGGGGGAGTTCCTGCACTTCCTGCGGATCCGCGAGTGGCAGGACCTCGCCGGCCAGCTGCGCCAGTCGGCGAAGAACGCCGGCGTCGCGATCAACGCCGCGCCCGCCTCGCCCGACGAGATCCACCGGGCGCTGCTGGCGGGGCTGCTGTCGCACGTCGGCGTGAAGGACGCGGCGACGGAGGCGGCGAGCGCACGACGCTCTGGCGGCCCGCCGCGGCGCAGGCCGCTCGCCGAGTACACGGGTGCGCGCGGGGCGCGCTTCGCGCTGTCGCCCGGGTCGGGTCTGTCGAAGCAGCCGCCGGACTGGGCGATGGTCGCAGAGCTGGTCGAGACGACGCGGCTGTGGGGCCACACCGCGGCACGCATCGACCCGGCGTGGATCGAGCCGATCGCGCCCGCGCACCTGCTGCGCCACTCGTACGGCGAGCCGCGCTGGGACGAGCGGCGCGGCGCCGCGGTCGTGGACGAGCGCGTGACGCTCTACGGCCTCCCGGTCGTCGCGCAGCGCGCGGTCCCCTACGCGCGCGTCGATCCGGCGGGCGCGCGCGAGCTGTTCCTGCGCCGCGCGCTGATCGCCGGCGAGTGGGAGGCGCGCCATGACTTCCTCGCCGAGAACGCGCGGCGGATCGCCGAGGTCGAGGCGCTGGAGGATCGCGCGCGCCGCCGCGACCTGCTCGCCGACGAGCAGACGCGCTACCGCTTCTTCGACGCGCGCGTGCCGGCCGACGTCGTCTCCGGCGTCGAGCTGGACCGCTGGTGGAAGGAAGCGCGGCGCGGCGACCCGGAGCTGCTCACGCTGCCGCGCGAGCTGCTGCTGGCGCCCGCCGACGACGGCGCGACGGTCGACCCGGACGCGCACCCGCTCGCGTGGAGCGACGGGCCGTTGTCGCTCCCGCTCAGCTACCGCTTCGAGCCGGGCGCGGCCGACGACGGCGTCACGGTGCACGTGCCGCTCGAGCAGGTCGGTGAGCTGCGCGCCGACGAGTTCGCGTGGCTCGTCCCCGGCCTGCGGCTGGAGCTGGTGACGGCGCTGATCCGCTCGCTGCCGAAGGAGCTGCGGCGGTCGCTCGTGCCGGTCCCGGAGGTCGCGGCGGAGGCCTTGAGACGGCTGCGGCCGGGGAGCGAGCCGCTGCTCGACGCGCTCGCGCGCGAGCTGGAGCGGACGCGGGGAGTGCGCGTCCCGCGCTCCGCCTGGGACCTGTCGCGGCTGCCGCCGCACCTGCAGATGCGCTTCCGCGTCGAGGACACCGGAGGTGAGGTCGTCGCCGAGGGCGAGGACCTCGACGCGCTGCGCGAGGCGGTCAAGCCGCAGCTGCGCGAGCGGCTCGCGGCGGCGACGCCGTCGATCGAGCGCACGGGCCTGCGCGCGTGGGAGATCGGGACGCTGCCGCGCGAGCTGGCGCCGACGGCGAGCGGCGGCATGCGCGCGTACCCCGCGTTGGTCGACCAGGGCGCGACGGTCGGCGTGCGCCTGTTCGAGACGGCGGGGGAGCAGGCGAGCGCGATGCACGCCGGCACGCGCCGGCTGCTGCTCTTGACGGTGCGCTCGCCGATCCCGTGGGTGGTGGACCACCTCGACATGCCGGCGAAGCTCGCGCTGATGACGGCGCCGCACGGCAGCGTCGGCGCCGCGCTGGACGACGCGCTGCTGGCCGCGCTCGACGCGCTGACGGCCGAGGCCGGCGGTCCGGCATGGGACGAGGCGGGCTTCGCGCAGCTGCGGGAACACGTCGCGGGCGAGCTCGCCGAGCGGACGCTCGCCGTCGCGCGCGCTCTGGTCGCGGCGCTGGAGGCGCGCCGCGAGGTCGAGCGCCGGCTCGACGCGTTGCCGGCGGCGGCGCCGTTGCAGGAGATCCGCCTCGACGTCGCCCGCCAGCTCGGTCGTCTGGTCCACCCCGGCTGCGTCGCGACGGCGGGTGCGGCGCGGCTGCCCGACGTCGAGCGCTACCTGCAAGCGGCCGCGGCACGGCTCGACCGCCTGCCCGACGCGGCCGGCAGCGACCGCGACCGCATGCGCACGATCCACGAGCTGGAGGCCGCCTACGAGGGCCGCCTCGCCGAGTGGCCCACGGGCACGCCGCGCCCGCCCGAGCTGTACGAGGTGCGCTGGATGCTGGAGGAGCTGCGCGTCGCGAGCTTCGCGCAGGCGCTCGCCGTGCGCGGCGGCCCGCCGGTCTCCGCGAAGCGCATCCGCAGAGCGATCGCGGAGGCCGGGAGGGGCGCGTGAGCGGCGCGCGCGACCGACTGCTCCCCAGCGCTCGCCATCGCGCGCCCGGACGCCACGCGCGTCGCCGCCGCCCACGACGGGTATAGCGTCTCGCGACCATGAAGAAGCACCTCCACATCGCCCGCTTGCGCCCCGAGGCGCGACCCGCGAGCGGAACGGGACTGCAGGCGCACGGCGCAAGCGCGGTCGGCGCGCTCGCCGTCGGAGCGCTCGCCGTCGGCTCGATCGCGATCGGCCGCCTCGCGATCCGCCGCGCCGCCGTCGAGCGCCTCGCCGTCAGAGGCGCGTCGCTCGGCCGCGTCGAGATCGACGAGCTCGTCGTGCGCAAGCTGCGCGTCGTCGAGCTGGAGGTCGAGCACGACACGCGCCTCCGCACCACCCCGCCGCCTCCGCCGGCCTTGAGACCGACGCCGCCGGACAGACCACCCCCGGGCGACCCGCCGCAGCCGGTCGCGTAGGTCACTGCTGGCTGGACGACCGGAGCGCCCAAGCGCTACGCGTTCACCAGGCCCCGCACGATCAGATACACGCCGAGCGTCGCGCAGACGCCGATCGCGAGCTGGCGGCTGTGCTCGCGCAGCCAGCGGTTCATGTCCTCGACGAGCGCGCCGGTGCGCTCGGGGGCGACGAGCAGGCCGACGAGCGGGATCTCGGCGAGCAGGAACATGATCGCGTTGAAGAGCAGGATCAGACCGAGCTCGGTCGCGGTCGAGTGGTTGCCCGCGGCGATGTCCTTGAGCGCGACGAGGTAGGCGGCGCCGGGCACGTTGACGAACAGCGCGGCGACGAAGATGACCGGCGCCGACCCGCGCGAGAGGATCCGCTCCGACCACGGCTCGGCCTTGGCGGCCGGCTCGGGATCCGAGGGCTGGGCGCTCGCGTGCGACGACGCCCCGTTGCGCCGCGCACGCCGCCGCTCGCGCATGCGCTCGTCCGCACGCATCGACAGCGCGACGGCGAGCAGCACCGCGAGGCCGCCGATCGCGAGGTCGCCCGTCCAGCTGATCAGCGACTGCTCGCTCTTGACCGCGTTCGTCCCGCCGAGCAGCAGCACGATCGCGATCCCGAGGCCGATGCTGATCGTCAAGCCGCCCGCGAGGTACGTGGCGAGCAGCACCGCCGGACGCTCGAGCGTCAGCAGGATCACGACTGCGGCCAGCAGCGTCGGATACAGCGCCGCCTCGAGGGCGAGCACCAGCAGCGACATCGGCTCCAGCCTACTCCGCCGGTAGGGAGTGCGTTAGAGCTCCATTCATATCTGTCGATATAATGCCGGCATCCCGCAGCTCCTCACGCCCGCGCCGGCGGAGCAGGCGGACGTGGCGGTCACGACGGGCTGCGGCGACAGCCGCCCCTACGCCCCCGGCAAGCGCTGCCTCGACTGGGCCGGCGGCGCGCCCAGCGCGGAGGGGAGCACGCCCCTGCCGTCGCCGGTCCCCGCGATCACCCGGTCGCGGCCGGCGGCCTTCGCCGCGTACATGGCGCGGTCGGCCTGCGAGAGCAGCTCGTCGGGACTCGTCGCGTCGCCGATCTCGACCAGCCCGGCACTGAGGGTGACGGGGCCGTGCGCGTCGCCGACCAGCGCCGCCAGCCGCTGTGCGGCGACCGTCTGCAGGTCGCGTGCCACGTTGCGCGCAGCCGGCACGTCGGTGCGCCGCAGGATCGCTGCGAACTCGTCGCCGCCGAGCCGCGCGACGACGTCGGCCGAGCGCAGACGGCTGCGCAGCGCGTCGCCCAGGCGCGCGATCACCGCGTCGCCGACCGCGTGGCCGAGCGTGTCGTTGATCGCCTTGAAGCGGTCGACGTCGAGCAGCAGCAGGACGCTGCGGCGCGGGCGGCCGGCGCTGAGGTCGATCTCCCGCTGCAGCTCCTGCTCGAAGCGGCGGCGGTTGAAGACGCCGCTGAGCGGATCGTGGTCGGCGAGGAAGCGCAGCTGCTCCTCGGCCGTCTTGCGCTCGGTCACGTCGAGCACCTGCACGAGCCGGTAGAGCGAGCGGCCGTCCGCGTCGCGCACGAGCGAGGCGGTCATGTCGAGCCATACGCGCACGCCGTCGGGCCGCACGAGGCGGTACTCGTTGCGGTGCACGGCGTCGGCGCCGCGCAGCAGGTCCTCCATCCCGCGTGCGAGCGCCGGCGCGTGCGCCGGGTCGATCAGCGCCGTCAGCGCGCGCGTGCCGACGAGCCGCTCGCGCGGGCAGCCGAAGATGCGGCCGAGGCTGTCGTTCGCGTCGAGCAGCAGCTCGCGCGCCTCGCCCTCCACGCCGACCACCGCCATGCCGGTGGCGGAGTCGTCGAACGCGCGGCGGAAGCGCTCTTCCGCCTCCCGCTGCGCCGCCTCAGCCTCGCGGCGCTCGGTCACGTCGCGGGCGGCGACGTGGATCAGGCGCCGCTCGGAGTCGACCTGCGAGGACCATTCGATCCAGTGCCAGCTGCCGTCCTTCGCGCGGTAGCGGTTCGTGAAGCTGGCGGTGAAGTCGCCGCCCGCCGCAAGGGCCGCCTCCGCCTCCGTGCGCTCGCGATCGTCGGGGTGGACGAAGTCGACGAACGGCCGCGCCATCAGCTCCTCGCGCGTCCAGCCGAGGCACCGCTCCCAGGCGCCGTCGAGGTGCGTGAAGCGGCCGTCGAAGGTCGCGGTGCCGAGCAGGTCACGCGACAGCTCGAAGTGCCGAGCGCCCGCCTCCGCCTCCGCCGCCACGCTGCGCAGGCGGTCGGCGAGGTGCCCTGCGACCGCGCCGATCAACACGAACACGAGCGCGCGCACCACGTACGCAGCGGCGGGGACCGCGGTCGGCGCGAACGGCGCCCAAGCGACGAACAGCGCGAACGCGAGCAGCCCCGCGGCGATGCCGGCGCGCCGCCCCAGCTCGACGCCGACGAGCACGACCGGCAGCAGGTAGAGGATCGTCAGGCCGCTGGCGACGGTGCCGTCGGCCGCGCGCGCTGCGAAGACCGCTGCGAACAACGCCGCGGCCCCCAGCAGCACGCGGCCCTGCCGCCCGCGTGACGCCTTCCTTCCCACGCCGGCATCATCGACCGACCAGGCGGTCGTCACGAGGCGCGTGCGGCTTTGCGCAGGATGGCGCGCGGAAGCGCCATCAAGCGGATGTGTCGCTGAACCGCCCGCACCGCTGGCGCGTAGGGCCTCGCGGAGGGCGTTCCGCGCGTCAGGCCTCGCCCGGATGGCGGACGCGATGGCGGGCCTCGCCGTAGCGCCACGTCTCGTAGGAGATCAGCAGCGTCAGCAGGGTCGCGAGCACCGCGAGCGACACGAGCGCCGGCGCCGTGTACAAGGCCGGCACGAGCGCGAGCAGCAGGATCCCGAGGCCGAGCCGCCGTCTGTTGAGCGTGTGGACGTTGCGCAGGCGGAAGGCGACGTGCGCGAACAGGTAGAGCGCGGCACCGCCGAGCAGCGCAACCGTCGGGACGAGGTGCAGCGGGTCCCCGACGTGCCCGAGCGTCTTCTTCATCCCGAGTGCGACGAGCGCGATCCCGGCGACCATCGGGAAGTGCAGGTAGGAGAACGAGTCGCGCGCCATGCGGTTGCGCTCGGCGCCCTGGGCCGCGACGAGCCGCCGCGTGGAGACCGGCGCGACGACGTCGAAGTACAGCCACCACAGCGAGGCGGCGACGACGATCCCGAGCACCGCGGCGAGCACGATGCTCGCGTCCACGTGCTCGCCTGCTCCGGCCCCGATCGCGACGATCGACTCGCCGAGCGCGATGATCACGATCAGCCCATGGCGCTCGGCGAAGTGGCCGGGCACGAGCCGCCAGCCGGCCGGGTCGATCACGAGCGGGCCGCCCATGTCGAGCAGCAGGGCGAGCGCCCACAACCCGCCCTGGAGCGCGCCGTCGGTCGCCGCCGCGACGAGCAGCAGCCCGACGCCGATCGCCGTGCTGACCGCGAGCCCCCAGGTCGCGTGGCGCAGCTCCGGGTCGTCGCGACTCGCGAGCAGGAACAGCAGGATGTGCGCCACGCGCACGACGCCGTAGGCGAGCGCGAACAGCAGCGCCTCGGAGCCGAACGCCTCCGGCACGCACAGCGCGCACACGAGGAAGGCGGCCATCGCGAGGAACATCACGAGCCGCACCGCGCCCTCCTCCGGGTCCACGACGCTCGTCAGCCACGCGTAGCCGACCCACGACCACCACAGCACGCCGAGCACGAGCATGCCCTGCGCGAGCCCCTCCCACGTTGGCGTCGCGGCCATCAGCGCGGTGCACTGCGTGAGCGCGAGCACGAAGACGAGGTCGAAGAACAGCTCGAGCGGCGTGACCTGCTCCCCGTCGCGCAGCACCGCGCCGAAGCGCGGCGTGCGGCTGTCGGAGGTCGCGGTGCTCATGCGCTGATCTTCGCACCGCGTGGCGAGCGCGACGCCCGGAACGTGCTCCATCGGGCGAATGACGCGCCCGGCCGCGCGGGAGAGGATCGACAGCACGATGCCCGAGATGACCGTGCCCCCGATCGACCGCTACCACCCGCACGCGCCCTTCTTCGACGAGCTGTTCGAGCCTGGCGGCGTGCCCCGGCGGGCGGTCGCGCCGCTCGTCGCGGAGCTGGAGCGACTCGGGCCGGACGGGCTCGCCGAGGCCGGCCGCCGCCGCGACGCCGCCTTCCTGCAGCAGGGGATCACGTTCGAGACGAGCGGCGAGGAAGGGGTCGGCAGCCGCTCGCATGAGCGCCCGTTCCCGCTCGATCTCGTCCCCCGCGTGCTCAGCGGCGAGGAGTGGCGCCGCATCAAGCGCGGGCTCGCGCAGCGCATCCGCGCGCTCAACCACTTCGTCGACGACGTCTATCACGGGCGCGAGATCGTGCGCGAGGGGATCGTGCCGTGGACGCTCGTCGCGAGCCGCACCCACTTCGCCCGCGCGGTGCACGGGATCCGCCCGCCCGGCGGCGTCTACTGCCACGTCGCCGGCTGCGATCTCGTGCGCCACAGCGACGGCTCGTGGAAGGTGATCGAGGACAACGTGCGCACCCCGTCGGGGATCTCGTACGTGATCGAGAACCGCGCGGCGATGACGCAGCTGCTGCCGCAGCTGTTCGCCTCCTACCGCGTGCGCCCGGTCGACCACTACCCGCAGCTGCTGCTGCGGGCGCTGCGCTCGGTCGCGCCGTCGGCGAACAGCGAGGCCACGGTCGTCGTGTGGACGCCGGGACCGCTCAACTCGGCGTACTTCGAGCATGCGTTCCTCGCGCGGCAGATGGGGGTGGAGCTGGTGGAGGCGTCGGATCTCGTCGTGCGCGACGACGTGCTCTACATGCGCACGACGCGGGGACTGGTGCGCGTCCACGCGGTGTACCGCCGGCTCGACGACGACTACGTCGACCCGTTGGAGTTCCGCCCCGACTCGCTGCTCGGCGTGCCGGGGCTCGTGCGCGCCTACCGCGCGGGCAGCGTCGCGATCGCGAACGCGTTCGGGACCGGGGTCGCGGACGACAAGGCGATCTACCACTACGTCCCCGAGATGGTGCGCTTCTACCTCGGCGAGGAGCCGCTGCTGGAGAACGTGGAGACCTACCTGCTGACCGACCCGGACGTGCGCGAGCAGGTGCTCGGCCGGATCGACCAGCTCGTCGTGAAGCCGACCGGCGAGTCCGGCGGCAAGGGCGTCTGCATCGGCCCGCACGCGAGCGAGGAGGAGCTGACGCAGGTGGCCGCCGCGGTGTGCGCGCAGCCGGAGGCGTGGATCGCACAGGAGGTCGTGCGGCTCTCGACCGTGCCGACCGCCGGCCCGGACGGGATGCTCGTGCCGCGTCACGTCGACCTGCGCCCGTTCGCGGTCTTCGGCGAGCGGATCGACATCGTCCCCGGCGGCCTGACGCGGGTCGCCCTGGAGGAGGGGTCGATGATCGTCAACTCCTCGCGCGGCGGCGGCTCGAAGGACACGTGGGTGCTGGAGGACGGCGAGGACCTCGCCGATCGCGCCGGGCCGCCGATCGCCGACACGGCCCCGCCGGCGCTGCCGGACCTGCGCTACGGGACATGGTCGTCGCAGCAGCAGCAGCAACAGCAGGCAACAGCCGACGCCGATCGGGCGGCGGCACCGCCGGCGAAGCCGGTGGTGGGTGAGGACGCACGTGCGCCGGGCGAAGCCCGGTGTGCGCGCGCCCGGAGCCGACAGGACCCGCCCGCCGGGGACACCTGATGCTCGCCCGCATCGCCCACGAGCTGTACTGGCTCGGCCGCAACCTCGCGCGCGCCGAGTTCACCGCGCGCGCCGTCGACGGCGTCTTCCGTGCCGAGCTGCAGAGCGCGTCCGAGAGCGCGCCGGGCGTGCGCTTCGGCTGGAACGGCCTGCTCGCGATGCTCGGCGGGAACGCCGCCGGCGCGGGCGCCGGCGCGAACGGCACCAGGGGAATGGGTGCGCTCACGCGCGAGCAGGCGCTCGAGCGGCTGACGCTCGACGCCGACCGGCCCGACTCGATGCTCGCCTGCGTCGAGCGCTCGCGCGAAGGCGCGCGCACCGTGCGCGACGTGATCAGCGCCGAGATGTGGGAGGCGATCAACGCCACGACGCTGTCGCTGCGGCGCGACGCCGCAGCGACGTGGCGGCTGCCCGGCGGCGCCTACCAGGCCTCGCAGTACGTCAAGCAGCGCACTGCGCTGATCTGGGGGATCGCCGAGCGCGCGATGCTGCGCGACGAGGCGAAGCGCTTCCTCGACGCCGGCGGCCTGATCGAGGTCGCCGACATGGTGCTGCGGATGCTGCGCGTCGCGCTGCCCGTCCGGGGTCCGGACGGCGAGGACGCGCGCGCCGACGGCAACGCGTTCGCGCTCTTGCAGGCGGTCGGCGGCTTCCACGCCTACCTGCGCGCGGTGACGGCGCCGCCGAACGCGCAGCCGGTCGCGCGCTTCCTGCTGTTCGAGCGCGCGTACCCGGACAGCGTCGCCGCGTGCGTCGACTCGCTGTGCGAGGCGTTCGCGGCAGCCGACGCGTCGCCGCACGAGTCGAAGCCGGTGCTGCGCGTGAGCCGACTCGCCGCCGACCTGGAGTTCCAGCGCCGGGCGCTGCCGGACGGCGCCGAGCTGCTCGGCATCTGCGAGCGCGTCCAGCAGGAGCTGGCGCACGTCGACCAGGACGTCGCCGACCGCTACTTCGCCGGCGCGGTCGGCGGCGAGCGCGGCGTGCTGATGGCCAGCCGTGACGTCGCCCGCAGGTCACCGCTTGCGGTGGGTGACGTCGCCCGCAGGTCGCCGCTTGCGGTGGGTGACGTCGCCCGCAGGTCGCCGCTTGCGGGGACCGAAGGGCGAAACCCCTCTCCCTCTCCCTCTCCCTCGACCCTCCTCTGACCTCATGCACTTCTCGATCCGCTACCTCACCGCGTACCGCTACCCGTCGCCCGTGACGGACAACCTCAACGCGCTGCGCGTGCGGCCGGCGACGACGTCGTCGCAGCGCTGCGACGAGTTCCACGCGCGCATCGACCCCGAGGCGCGCGTCAGCCGCCACCTCGACTACTTCGGCACCGAGGTGCTCGAGTTCGGGATCCCAACCGGGCACGAGCAGCTCACGATCGACGTGCGCGCGCGGGTCGTGACGTCGGAGCCGCCGAGCCCGCCGACGGGCGGCTGGCAGGAGCTCGCGAGCGCCGCCTACCGCGAGGCGGCGGGCGAGTTCCTGCTGCCGTGGCAGGATCAGCCGCCGATCGCCGGGCTCGACGGCCTCTACGCCTCGCTCGCGACCACGAGCAGCCCCGAGGCGGCGCTGTCGCTGCTGTGCGAGCTGATCCCCGACCGCTTCGCGTACCGCCGCGGCGCGACGTACGTCGGGTCGACGGTGACCGACCTGCTCGAAGCGGGCGCCGGCGTCTGCCAAGACTTCGTTCACCTCGCCTTGGTGCTGCTGCGGAGGCGCGGGATCGCCGCGCGCTACGTCTCGGGCTATCTGTGGGCGGCGCCGCAGGACGGCGGGATCGACTCGGTCGAGGTCGACACGCACGCTTGGCTCGAGGCGCTGCTGCCCGGAACCGGCGGACGCGGCGAGCCGGTGTGGGTCGGAGCCGACCCGACGAACCGCCAGCTCGCCGACGAGACGCACGTGAAGATCGGCCACGGCCGCTACTACGCAGACGTCCCGCCGGTGAAGGGGATCTACCGCGGCTCGTCCTCGTCCACGTTGGAGGCCGCCGTCACGATGTCGCGGCTGGACCCGGCGGCGGGGGCGCGGGCGTGAGCGTGTCCGGACCGCTCCGCTCGCCGGAATAGCTAGCTTCCGGCCGCCGCGTCTCGCCGCTGCTCGAACAGCTCGAACAGCTCGGCGAGCGGCGCGGGGATCGCGCGGACGATCCGCACGAGCGTCACGAACGTGGGGTCGACCTCGCCGCGCTCGATCGCCGCCAGGTGGCTGCGGCGCAGCTCGGCACGGTCGGCGACCTCGGCCCGCGTCAGCCCGCGCAGCTCGCGCAACTCGGCGACGGCGGCGCCGAGGTGGCGATGCTCCCGCGACCGCGCGCCGTTGTGACCGTCATGACTCGACAAGGAGCTCGCTCGCCTCCTGGGACACGCGCGCGGCCGGACGTTCGCCCGCGCCATCGGCCTGTTTTCCGGAATGTGGATCATTCCAGGCTGGAAGCGATCCGGCCGAGTGCGGAGATGCCAGGATCGAGGCGGCACGGAGGCGGAGGCCGCGGCGCTGATCGCCGCGGCCCGTGACGTCGCGCGTAGGCGAACCGCTTACGGTCGCCGGAGCGCGAAACCTAGTTCGCGCCGCCGGCGTTCGCGGTGCCGCCACCGGCCGACGCCGAGCCGGCCACCGGGGACTCGCACAGCTGCGTGCTGCCACCGCTCTGGCAGATGCGGTAGTTCGTGCCCTGCTGAAGCTGCGTGCGGGTGCCGATCGTGTACGCCACGCCGGCGGAGGTTCCGGCCTCCATCGTCACCACGTAGTACGAGCCGACGGTCCACGTGCCGAAGCCGCCGAGCACCGCCGCGGCGCCCTGTCTGACGCCCTCGGAGTCGCCCGTCGTGATGCCCTGCTTGTCGCCCTGCTCGAAGCCGACCTGCTTGCCCTGCGCCTCGCCCTGGGTCTTGCCGGCCTGCTCGCCCTGCTGCTTGCCCTGTGCGAAGCCGGCCTGCTTGCCGGCCGTGTAGATCTTCTGGTAGCCGGGCTGGCCGGGCTGGTAGGTGGCGAGCACGTCCTGCTTGCCGGCGGCGACGCCGGTCGAGTCGCCCGAGCTCTCGCCCTTGCTGTGGCCGATCAGGTAGCCGCCGACACCGGCAATTGCGAGCACCGCGAGCGCGATGCCGACCACGGCGCCGATCGACAAGCGCGTTCCTCCACCGGCGCTCGCTGGCGGGTTGGTCCCGGCTTGGGTGGCGCCGGGCGTCTCGCCCGGGGGTGCGACGTCACTCATTCGGCAGTCCTCCAGGGGATCGGTGCCAGGGACGACGTCCCCGCCCCGCAAGTGGCAAGCAGCAGTGCAAGGGCAGCGAGCAGCGCGGCAAGCGGCATGCGGAGCGGGAACAGCGCGCCATCGCGCCAGCTATCGGCAGCGGCGCAGATCGGCTGTAGCGACGGCGAGCGCTTGCACTTCGCGCGGCACCGCTTCAGAGCGAGCACCGCCGCGCCGATATCCAGGTCGGATGACCCCGTTCCTCTATCGCCTCGGCCAGCTGTGCGCGCGCCGGCGGCTCGTCGTGCTGGGCCTGTGGCTCGTCGTCGCGATCGTGCTCGGGACGCTGGCGAAGCAGGCCGGCACCCAGACGACCGACAACGTCACGCTGCCGGGCACCGACAGCCAGCGCGCGACGAACATCCTCGAGGACCACTTCGGCAGCGCGGTGTCGTACGGCACGAACCCGATCGTGCTCGCGGCGCCGCAGGGCGCGAAGCTGACGGACCCGAGCTACCGGGCTGCCGTGGAGCAGGTCGCAAAGCAGTACGCGAAGGACCCGGGCGTGGTTGCCGTCGTCGACCCGCTCACGCCCGCCGGCAGAGCGCAGCTCAGCAGCGACGAGCGCATCGGCTTCCTGTCGCTCGAGCTGCGCGACAGCCCGGCCGCGCTCACCGCCGACGAGTCGCAGCACCTGCTCGCGCTCGCCGACGCCGCGCGCGCCGCCGGCCTGCGCGTCGCCGCCGGCGGCTACCTCGGGCAGGACCTCTCGCAGCCGGGCTCGGCGAACTCGGAGGGCCTCGGCCTGCTCGCGGCGGTCGTCGTGCTGCTGATGACGTTCGGCACCGTCGTCGCGATGGGGATGCCGATCCTCGTCGCGATCTTCGGCCTCGGCACGGGCCTCTCCCTGATCGCGCTGCTGAGCCAGCTCGTGCAGGTGCCGAGCGCGGCGCCTGCCCTCGCGACGATGATCGGGCTCGGCGTCGGGATCGACTACTCGCTCTTCATCGTCACGCGCCACCGACAGCAGCGCGCCGAGGGGATGGAGCTGCGCGAGTCGGTCGCGCGCGCCGCGGCGACGGCGGGCGGCGCGGTCGTGTTCGCCGGCGCGACGGTGACGATCGCGCTCTGCTCGCTGCTGCTCGCGCGCATCCCGATCGTGACGCAGCTCGGCTACGTCTCCGCCGTGGCGGTGCTCGTCGCGGTGCTCGCGGCGATCACGCTGCTGCCGGCGGCGCTGTCGCTCGTCGGCGCGCGGATCGACGCGCTGAAGGTCCCCGGCCTGCGCGCGCGCCACGACGCGCGCCCGCACGGCTGGATGCGCTGGGCGCGCGGGGTGGCGGCGCACCCGTGGCCGGCGCTCGTCGTCGCGCTGCTCGTGATCCTCGTGCTCGCCTTCCCCGTGCGCCACCTCAGCCTCGGCCAGTCCGACACCGGCCAGCTGCCGACCGACACGACCGCGCGCCAGGCGTACGACCTGCTGAGCGAGGGCTTCGGGCCCGGCTTCAACGGGTCGCTGCTGGTGGCGGTGGAGATCGTCCCGCCCGCCCACGCTGCCGCGAGATCCGGATCCGCCGCGGAAGCGCAGCTCGCCGCGCTCGGCGCCGCGATGGCGAGAGCGCCGGGCGTCGCCGCCGTCAGCCCGCCGCTTCCGGCGAGAGACGGCCGCGCCGCGCTCTTCACCGTCACGCCGACGACGGCGCCGTCGGCCGCGCAGACGGCGACGCTCGTGCGCGAGCTGCGCGACACGACGGTCCCCGACGCCACGCGCGGCACGGCGCTCGTCGCCTACGTCGGCGGCACGACGGCCGGCTTCATCGACCTCGCGGACGGGATCGGCAAGCGCCTGCCGCTCGTGATCGCGGTCGTGCTCGGGCTGTCGTTCCTGCTGTTGCTGGTCGCGTTCCGCTCGGTGCCGGTGGCGCTGAAGGCGGTGCTGATGAACCTGCTGTCGATCGGCGCCGCGTTCGGGATCGTCACCTACGTCTTCACCCATTCGTGGTCGAGCGACCTGATCGGAGTCGACGGCACGTCGCCGATCGTCTCGTTCGTCCCCCTCATGATGTTCGCGATCCTGTTCGGGCTCTCGATGGACTACGAGGTGTTCCTGATGACGCACGTGCGGGAGCGCTGGAGGGCCACCGGCGACGCGCATCGGGCGGTTGTCGAGGGCCTCGCCGGCACCGCGCGGGTCATCACGTCGGCAGCGCTGATCATGGTCGCCGTCTTCTGTGCCTTCCTGCTGAACGGCTCGCCGGCGATCAAGCAGTTCGGGCTCGGCATGGCGGCCGCCGTCGCGGTCGACGCGACCGTCATCCGCTGCCTGCTCGTGCCCGCGCTGCTCGCGCTGCTCGGCCGCCGCGCCTGGTGGATGCCGCGCTGGCTCGCGCGCGCCACCCCGCCGCTGTCGATCGAGGGCGAGGCGTGGTTCGAGGGGCGGGCGGCCACGGCCGCCACGGCGACGACAGACGCGCGCTGAGCGCGGCGCCGGCTCGACCCGGCTCGCGCCTGCGCCTTTCACCGTTAGCATCGGCGACGGGCTTGCCGGGAGTGCGCATGTCGAACGACGTGATCAAACCGCCGATCGATGACGGCAGCGGATACTGCATCCGCCGGCGCGATTTGCGCTTCCTCCATCTCACCGACAGGTGCGTCGGCAATTGGCGGGTCAAGGCGTCGCCGCTCGGACTGTCGATGCGTCAATACAGAGATCTACTCGACGGACTCCACAGAGCGTTGTGGTTGGACGGCATCGAGCCGGCCACGTGCGACATCCGGCTCAAGGGCAGCTCCGCAGAGTTCTATTCGGGTCACCACAAGCCGATGCCGAGAACGAGAAACGACATCATCGACCTCTTCCGCACCGAGCGCAGCAAGTTCCCCCGCGAGCGGGAAATCGAGCGGATCATGGAGCGCCTGCTGGAGATGTGGATCACCGACGGCGCCTTCCCCGGTCGGCGCCCGTTCGACTCGCTCTTCGAGCTTGGGGTCGCTCGCGAGCCGAGCGACATCGATCTGCAGCTGTCCGGCGATGAGCTCGTGAGACGATGTGAGGATCTGCTCACGTCGCGCGGACAGGATCCGACCGCCGCCCGCCTGAGACACACGACCTACAACTTCATGCGCAAGGACCTCGTCGACTACGAGTTTGAGCATCTGTATCGGTTCTCGCTCAGGCAGTTCGATGCGTTGGGGCGCCATGTGAACATCGCGGTCTTCCCCTCCTGCGGCCCACCGGACACCACGGCCGTCGTCGGACCGCTGTCGGCACACTTCCGCCGCAGCGACTGGCGCGTCGAGACGAGTCCACCCAAGGCGAGCGGCCGATGAGCCCACCGTCGATGCAATGGAGCGAGCCGTTCGCCGTCCCGTTGCTCGACGACGAGACGCTCGACCATCTCGCCTCGCGGCTCGACCTCCACTTCCACGGGGTCAACGTGTTCGGCGCGAGCACCGTGGGCCATCGCTTCGTCGCCGACAGCGCATCCGGTTCGATCGTCCTGCGCGTCGTGCGACAGCCGGCGGGCGACCTCGCGATCGAGCTGGTCACCTTCGGCGATGTCGAGGTCGACGCGGACGAAATGGTCACCCTGCAACGCGAGGTGCGCGAGGCGCTGGCGACGCTGCCGGCGACCACGGCTGCCGATGCCGGCTGGGTGCCCGTGGGCGCCGTGGGCGCCCAGGGCGAGTGGTCGCGGGTCGAGCTGCCCCCGGCCCTCACGGCCGTCATGGAGGCGATCTCGCGAGTCGAGACCGAGACCGTCGAGGAGAATCGCGGTTCTTTCACGATCGAGCCGCTCGATCGTGGGTTTGGCTACACGTTCGGCAACTCGTTGCGGCGTGTGCTGTTGAGCTCGCTCGCGGGTGCTGCTGTGACGAGCGTGCGCATCGAGGGCGTCGCGCACGAGTACTCGACGATCCCTGGGGTCAAGGAGGACGTGACCGACATCGTCTTGAACCTCAAGGGTGTCGTGTGTCGGATGCACTCCGACGCGACGGAGATCGAGGCGCCGCTCGTTGTCACGGGCCCGGGTGAGATCACCGCGAAGGACATCGATCTGCCTTCTGGCGTCGAGATCCTCAACCCGGACGCGCACGTCGCGACGCTCGAG
>DASRXW010000006.1:0-10699 GCA_035654055.1 Conexibacter sp. | reverse complement strand
GACTGTCACGGTTGTGCGCGATCCGTGGAGAGATGCTGGAGAGTGCGCGGGGGGTTGCGCAAAGCCGGCAGGCGCACACCGCGAGGCGCCGTGAGCGGTAGCGCGACCGCAACCTGCTCACCCCGCTCCCCAGCCAACCGGTGCACGCCACGCGCAACCGGCCGGCGCGAGCGGAACGAGGCCCGGCGCGGGGGCGGCAGGCCGTCATGAGCTGAGCGAAGACGAGTGTCCCGACGGCCGCGCAACGCAGCGCGACCACCGGGACACCGACCGCAAACGACTACGCGTGGACGGCGGCGCCGTCGAGGTACAGCTCGCCCCGCTCCGCTCGCTCCACGAGCGAGGCCGGCGGCTCGAACCGCGCCCCGTACGTCGCGGCCAGCTCCCGCGCACGCGCGACGAACGCCGGCAGGCCACCGCCGTCCGGGTTGCGGACGGGGTCGCCGTACTGGTTCATGTACTGGCACACCCCGCCGGTCCAGGCGGGGAAGCCGATGCCGAAGATCGAGCCGATGTTGGCGTCGGCGATCGACTCGATCACGCCCTCGTCGATGCACTTCACCGTCTCGAGCGCCTCGGCGAACATCATGCGCTCCTCGAGGTCTCTCAACGAGATCGCCGACGGATCGTCCACCGGCGGGAACGCCTCGCGCAGCCCGGACCAGAGCCCCGTGCGTCTGCCGTCGGCGTACTCGTAGAACCCGCGACCCTCCAGCTTTCCGGGCCGGTCGTGCTCGTCGAGCATCGCATCGATCACCTGCTCGGACGGGTGGCCGTCCCAGCCGGTGCCCGTCTCCATCGCCGCCTTCGCGGCGTCGCGGATCTTGCGCATCAGCTTGAGGTTCAGCTCGTCGCTGAGCTGCAGCACCGGCGCGGGGTAGCCGGCCTGCGAGGAGGCCTGCTCGATCGTCGCCGCGGGGATCCCCTCGGTCAGCATCGAGATGCCCTCGTTGATGAACGTGCCGATCACGCGCGAGGTGAAGAAGCCGCGCGAGTCGTTGACGACGATCGGGGTCTTCTTGATCTGCTTCGCGACATCCAAAGCACGCCACAGCGTCTCGTCGCTCGTCTGCTCGCCCTTGATGATCTCCAGCAGGGGCATCTTGTCCACGGGCGAGAAGAAGTGCAGGCCGATGAAGTCGGCCGGGCGCGAGACGCCCTGCGCGAGGCCGGTGATCGGCAGCGTCGAGGTGTTCGAGCCCAGCAGCGCGCCGGGAGCGAGGTGCGGCTCGATCTCCGCGAACACCTTCGCCTTCACGGCCGGGTCCTCGAACACCGCCTCGATCACGAGGTCCGCACCGGCGGCGGCCGCCGGGTCGTCGGTCGCGGTAATCAACGCGAGGAGCGCGTCGCCGGCCTGCTGCGTCGTCTTGCCGCGTGCGACGCCCTTCTCGACGAGTCTCGCCGAGTAACCCTTGCCGCGGTCGGCCGCGTCCTGCGAGACGTCCTTGAGCACGACCTCGATGCCGGCCTTCGCGCACACGTACGCGATCGCGGCGCCCATCATGCCGGCGCCGAGCACCACGACCTTTCTCGACCGGAACGTCTCGACGTCGGTCGAGCGGCCGCGTGGGCCGTTGACCTGCTGCAGGTCGAAGAAGAACGCCTGGATCATGTTCTTCGAGACCTGGCCGGTCGCGAGGTCGACGAAGTAGCGCCCCTCGATCTCGATCGCGCTGTCGAAATCGACCTGCGCGCCCTCGACCGCCGCCGCCATGATGTGGTGCGGCGCCGGGTAGTTCGCGCCCTTGATCTGCTTGCGCAGGTTGGCCGGGAAGGCAGGCAGGTTCATCGCCAGCGCCGGCGTCGAGGGCGTGCCGCCGGGGATCTTGTAGCCCTTCACGTCCCACGGCTGCTGAACCGGATCCCCCCCGCCCTTCTCCGCGATCCACTTCTTCGCGGCGAGGATCAGGTCGTCTCTCGTCGCGACAAGCTCGTCGACGATCCCGATCTCCCTCGCCTTGCCCGGACCCACTCTCTGCCCCTGCATCAGCAGCTGCATGAGCGCGTTGACGATCCCGAGCATCCGCACCGTGCGCACGACGCCGCCGGCGCCGGGGAGCAGGCCGAGCTGCACCTCGGGAAAGCCGAAGACGATCTTCGGGTCGTCCACGCTGATGCGGTGGTGGGTCGCCAGGGCGATCTCCAGCCCGCCGCCGAGCGCCGTGCCGTTCAAAGCCGCGACGACCGGTCTGCCGAGCGTCTCCAGACGGCGCAGCTGGCCCTTGCCGACCTTCAGCCCCTCGGCCAGCTCCTCCGCCTGCGCGGGCGTGACCGCTCTCAGGTCGTTGAGGTCGCCGCCGGCGAAGAACGTCTTCTTCGCCGACGTGATGATCACGCCGGCGATGGTGTCCTTCTCGGCCTCGAGCCGGTCGACCGTCGCCGCCATCGACTCGGCGTACGCGCGGTTCATCGTGTTCGCGCCCTGGTTGGGATCGTCGAGCGTCAGGACGACGACGCCGTCCGCGTCCTGCTCCCAGCGGATCGTGGTGGACTCCGCCATCTAGATCGCCTCCACGACGGTCGCGATGCCCATGCCGCCGCCGACGCACAGCGTGCAGAGGCCATATCTGCCGCCGGTGCGGTGCAGCTCGTCCACGATCGTCCCGAGGATCATCGCCCCGGTCGCGCCGAGCGGATGGCCCATCGCGATCGCGCCGCCGTTGACGTTGACCTTCTCCATGTCGAGGCCCATGTCCTTGACGAAGCGCAGCACGACGGCGGCGAACGCCTCGTTGATCTCCACGAGGTCGAGGTCGTCGACCGTCAGGCCGGCCTTCGCGAGCGCCTTCTTCGAGGCGGGCGCGGGGCCGGTCAGCATGATCGTCGGGTCGGCACCGGAGAGAGCGGTCGCGAGGATCCGGCCGCGCGCCTTCAGGCCCAGCTCCTTGCCGGTCTGCTCGTTGCCGATCGCGACGAGCGCAGCGCCGTCCACGATGCCCGACGAATTGCCCGGCGTGTGCACGTGCTCGATCTTCTCGATCCAGTGGTACTTCTGAAGCGCGACGGCGTCGAAGCCGCCCATCTCGCCCATCACCTGGAAGGACGGCTTGAGGCCGCCGAGCGTCTCGACGGTCGTGCCCGGACGGATGAACTCGTCGCGGTCGAGCACGACATGGTCGTTGACGTCCTTGACCGGGATGACGGAGTTGTCGAACTTGCCCGCCGCCTGCGCGGCGGCGGCACGCTCCTGCGAGCGGGTCGCGTAGGCGTCGACCGTCTCGCGGTCGAAGCCCTCGATCGTCGCGATCAGGTCGGCGCTGACGCCCTGCGGGATGAACGACGTGTCGTAGTTCGTCTCGGGATCGAGCGCCCACGCGCCGCCGTCGGAGCCCATCGGGCAGCGCGACATCGACTCGACGCCGCCGGCGAAGACGAGGTCCTCCCAGCCGGAGGCGACCTTCTGCGCGGCGACGTTCACGGCCTCCAGGCCCGAGGCGCAGAAGCGGTTGAGCTGCACGCCCGCAACGGTGTCCGGAAGGCCCGCCTTGATCGCGGCCGTCTTGGCGATGTCCATTCCCTGGTCGCCGACGGGCGTGACGCAACCGAGCACGACGTCGTCGACCCGCGCGGGGTCGAGCTGCTCGTTGCGGACCAGCATCTCGTGCATCAGGCCGACCACCAGGTCGACCGGCTTCGTCGTGTGCAGCGAGCCGTTGCTCTTGCCCTTGCCACGCGGTGTGCGAATCGCGTCGAAGATCAACGCGTCAGTCGATCCCACGGTGTCGTTCTCCTGGTCGGGTTTCGGTGGTCGATTGCGGATGTCGATGCGGCGGCGCTCCGCGGGGAGCGCGCTTCTTCCCCGAGGCTAACATGCATTCACGAATGCATGTATCGACTCTGTGTAAGGTCAGCGCGCGATGACTGCCACGTCCACGGGCGCGCGACGCACGCAGGAGGAGCGCCGCTCCGCCACGCGGGGAGCGCTGCTCGACGCTGCGCTGGCATGTCTCGTCGAGCACGGCTATGACGGTACGACGACCGGGCGCGTGTGCGAGCGCGCCGGCGTCACGCGCGGCGCCCACCAGCACCACTTCGGCACGCGCCCGGCGCTCGTCGCCGCCGCCCTGGAGGAGCTTGCGATGCGCCGGCTCGACGAGATCCGCGGCGAGGTCGCGAGCCTGCCGCGCGGCGACGAGCGCGTGGAGCAGGCGCTCGACGCGATCTGGGGCTGGTTCACCGGGCCGCTGTTCCAGGCCTCGATCGACCTCGCCGCCGCTGCGCGCACCGACGAGGAGCTGTGCGCCTCGCTCGCACCGGTCGAGGCGCGGCTCAGCCAGGGCACGCTGATGTGCTGCCGCGAGATGCTCGCGGACGGCGCGGAGGATCGCAGCCGCGACCCGCTGATCCAGATGACGCTCGGGACCGTGCGAGGGCTCGCGCTGCTGCCGATCCTGCACCCCGGCAACCGCAGCGCGGCGAAGCAGTGGGCGTTCGCGCGCGCGCGCCTCGCGGAGCTGTTCCGCGCGCAGGGCGCGCGCGGAACAGCGGCTGCGGCATGAGCGTCCGGCGAGCTGGACGCCGTCACGAGCCGCCGGCGGCGGGCGTGCTCCAGCGGCCGGTGTAGCGCCGCTCGCTCGGAGGTCTCCCGGGCAGCGGCGGCGAGCCGGCGTGCGCTCGCAGGCCCGCAAGCGCGATCGCGACCACGCGGTCGCGGACGTTCTCCTGCTCGGCGTCGTCGGGCTCGGCGCCCCGGCGGCCGAGTCGCTCGATCAGGTAGGCGACGTCGAGCGGGCTGACGTCGGGGCGCAGGACCCGGGCCGCGTGCGCGCGCCGCACCAGCTCGGCGAGCAGCCGGCGGCTGCGACGGCTCGTCGCGCGCATCCGCGGGGTCGTCTCGATCGCGCCGGCGAGCGCGCCGAGCGCCCCTGCGCCGAACGCCACGCACGCCTGCACGTAGTCGCTCAGGCCGTGCCAGGGATCGTCCGCGGCAAGCCCCTCGCGCGCGGCCGCGATGCTCTGCTCCATCGCCAGCAGGCAGAGCTGCTGCAACAGCTCGCGCTTGCTTCCGTAGCGGCGGTAGAGGCTGCCGATGCCGACGCCCGCCTGCGCGGCGATCGCCGAGACGGGGGCGTCGGCTCCCTGGCGCGCGAAGACCTCGCGTGCGGCGTCGAGCACGCGCCGGTCGTTGCGCGCAGCCTCGGCCTCGCGCCCGCGCGGTGGCCGCTGCGGCGGGATCGTCATCGCCCAAGGGTACGCGGCCGAACGGAGCGAAGCGCTCCGCTACACTCCGAACGGAGCGATTCGCTCCGAACGAGACCGACGAGGTGACGCGATGCAGGCTGTGACGTTGAACGCCTTCGGGCCGCCCGAGGCGCTGGTCTCGATCGAGCTGCCGGACCCGGTGCCGCAGGCGGGCCAGGCGCTGATCGAGGTGCACCTGGCCAACATCACCTTCGTCGAGACGCAGATCCGTGCGGGCCGCCCTCCGCATCCGGCGATGGCGCCTTCGCTTCCGGCGATCCCCGGCAACGGCGTCGGCGGAACGGTCGCGGCGGTCGGCGCGGGCGTCGATCCCGGCCTGGTCGGGACACGCGTGATCGCGAGCACGGGCGGCTCGGGTGCGTACGCCGAGCTGGTGGCGGTCCCGGCCGCTGCGCTGATCCCGGTGCCCGACGGCTTGGGCCTCCGCGACGCCACGGCACTGCTGGCCGACGGGCGCACCGCGATGGCGCAGCTGCGCAACGCCGCGGTGAGATCGGGCGAGACGGTGCTCGTCGAGGCGGCTGCCGGCGGCGTCGGCAGCCTGCTCGTGCAGCTCGCGAGCAGTGCCGGGGCGTACGTGGTGGCAGCCGCCCGCGGGTCGCGCAAGCTTGCGCTGGCCGGCGAGCTGGGCGCACGGCTCGCGGTCGACTACGGCGACGCGGGCTGGGCCGAGCGGGTGCGCGCCGAGCGGGGCGGCGTCGACGTCGCCTTCGACGGCGTGGGCGGCGAGATCGGCCGGACGGCGTTCGAGCTGCTGCGCGCGGGCGGGCGGTTCTGCCCGTTCGGGATGGCCAGCGGGAGCTTCGCCGCCGTCGGCGAGGACGAGGCGGCGCGACGCGACGTCGCGATCGTCCGCGGCGGGCCGCTCGCTCCCGCGGAGTCGCTCGCGCTCACGCGCGAGGCGCTCGCCGAGGCGGCGGCGGGGCGCCTGCGCCCGGTCGTGGGTCAGACCTTTCCGCTGCGCCGTGCCGCGGACGCGCATGCGGCGATCGAGGCGCGGGCGACCGTCGGCAAGACGCTGCTGACGACGGGGCGCAGCTCGCGCTGACGCGCGTCCGCCGCGGGGCGAATCGTCGCCCCTCGCTGCTAGCATCGGCCCACGTGAGCGCCCTCGCCGACCTGCCCCTCATCGCCTCGGGCAAGGTCCGCGAGCTGTACGACCTCGCTGAGCCGCAAGGCTCGCGTCTGCTGCTCGTCGCGACCGACCGGATCTCGACGTTCGACGCCGTCCACCCGACGCCGATCCCGGACAAGGGCAAGGTCCTGACGGGTCTGTCGGTCTTCTGGTTCGAGCTGCTCGCGGACGTCGCGCCGAACCACCTCGTCTCCGCGACCGAGGGCGTGCCCGACGAGGTGCGCGGCCGCGCGCTCGTCGTCGAGAAGCTGGAGATGCTTCCGGTCGAGTGCGTCGTGCGCGGCTACATCAGCGGATCCGGCTGGAGCGAGTACCAGCGGGTCGGTTCGATCTGCGGCGTGTCGCTGCCGGCCGGCCTGCGCGAGTCCGAGCAGCTCCCCGCGCCGATCTTCACGCCGACGACGAAGGCGGACGTGGGCCACGACGAGGCGATCGACTTCGAGCAGGCCGTCGACCTGCTCGGCGGCGACCGCGCACTCGCGGAGCAGGTGCGCGACGTGTCGCTGGAGTACTACGCGAAGGCCGCCGCGCACGCCCGCGAGTGCGGCGTGATCCTCGCCGACACGAAGTTCGAGCTGGGGCTGCGTCCCGACGGGACGCTCACGATCGCGGACGAGGTGCTGACGCCCGACTCCTCCCGCTTCTGGCCGGTCGACGGCTACGAGCCCGGGCACGGTCAGCCGAGCTTCGACAAGCAGCCGGTGCGCGACTGGGCCGCCTCGACCGGCTGGGACAGAAAGCCGCCCGCGCCGCCGATCCCCGACGACGTCGTCGCACGCACGCGCGCCAAGTACGTCGAGGCGTACGAGCTGATCACCGGCGAGCCGTTCGACGCGTGGCTGGAGCGGATGGCGCCGTGACGCGCGCACGAGTGCTCGTGCGGCCGAAGGCCGGGATCCTCGACCCGCAGGGCCAGGCGGTCGAGCGGGCGCTGCCCGCGCTCGGCTTCGAGGGCGTCGCGAACGTCCACGTCGGGCGCCTGATCGAGCTCGACGTCGAGGACGCGAGCCGGCTGCCGGAGATGTGCGAGAAGCTGCTCGTGAACCCGCTGATCGAGGACTACGAGATCGTCAGCCCGTGATCTGGACGGTCGAGAACCAAGCAGATCAAGGAAGCAGGGACGAAGGCTTGGTGGTGCCAAGTCGAGTCCCGATGACGCCGAGCTGCGCCGGTTGTCGGCCGTCCAGATGAAGTTCGGGGTCCTTCGCTTCCCCGGCACCTGCGACGAGGTCGACGCGCAGCTCGCGTGCGAGCGCGTCGGCGAGGCGGTCATCCTGTGGCACGGCGACCGCGACCTGCAGGGGGTCGACGCGATCGTCGTCCCCGGCGGCTTCTCCTACGGGGACTACCTGCGCGTCGGCGCGATCGCGCGCTTCGCGCCGATCATGGAGTCGGTGATCGCGTTCGCGCGCGAGGGCGGGCCGGTGCTCGGCATCTGCAACGGCTTCCAGGTGCTGTGCGAGGCCGGCCTTCTCCCCGGTGCCCTCCTCCCGAACAGGACGCTGCGCTTCATCTGTCGCCAGGTCGACCTCGTGGTCGAGCACGCCGACACGACCTTCACGAACGCGTGCGAGGAGGGCGAGCGGCTGTCGATCCCGGCGAAGCACACGACCGGCTGCTGGTACGCGCCGTCCGCATTGCACGAGCGGGTCGAGGCGAACGGCCAGGTGGTGCTGCGCTACGCGCCCGGAGAGAACTTCAACGGCTCGCTCGCCGACGTGGCCGGCGTACGCAACGAGGCGGGCAACGTCTTCGGGCTGATGCCGCACCCGGAGCACGCGGTCGATCCGCTGACCGGCTCGACCGACGGGCTGAAGCTGTTCCAGTCGATCCACGACCACGTGGCTGCACGTGTCTGACGCCCCGGCCACGCTGGCGCCGCACCGCGCGCTCGGCCTCACCGACGCCGAGTACGAGCTGATCGTCGGCAAGCTCGGCCGCGAGCCGAACGCGGTGGAGCTGTCGATGTTCTCGCTGATGTGGTCCGAGCACTGCGCCTACAAGCACTCGAAGAAGCTGCTCGGCCAGCTCCCCACAGAGGGCCCGTACCTGCTGCTCGGCCCGGGCGAGAACGCCGGCGCGGTCGACGTCGGCGGCGGGCTCGCGATCGCCTTCAAGGTCGAGTCGCACAACCACCCGAGCGCGGTCGAGCCGTTCCAGGGCGCGGCGACGGGCGTCGGCGGGATCCTGCGCGACGTGTTCGCGGTCGGCGCGCGGCCGATCGCCGTGCTCGACTCGCTGCGTTTCGGCGAGCTGGACTCGGCTCGCTCGCGCTACCTGCTCGAGCACGCCGTCGCCGGCATCGGCCACTACGGCAACTCGATCGGCGTGCCGACGATCGGCGGCGAGCTGTACTTCGAGGGTCCCTACGAGCAGAACTGCCTCGTCAACGCGATGGCGCTGGGGATCGCCGAGCACGACCGGCTGATCCGCGCGGCCGCCGCCGGCCCCGGCAACGTGCTGATCCTGTTCGGCGCGCTGACCGGCCGCGACGGGATCGGCGGTGCGTCCGTGCTCGCGAGCGCCGAGCTGGGCGAGGGCGACGCCGACAAGCGCCCGACGGTGCAGATCGGCGACCCGTTCGCGGAGAAGAAGCTGATGGAGTGCTCGCTGGAGCTGCTGGACCGCGAGCTGCTCGTGTCGTTGCAGGACCTCGGCGCGGCCGGATTGACGTCCTCCTCTTCGGAGATGGCGTCGAAGGGCGGCCTCGGGCTCGACATCCACGTCGACCGCGTGCCGCTGCGCGAGCCGGGGATGGAGCCGTTCGAGATCATGGTGTCCGAGTCGCAGGAGCGGATGCTGTGCGTGGTCGAGCCCGCGCAGGTCGACGCGGTGCTCGCCGTCTGCGCGAAGTGGGAGACGACCGCGACCGCGATCGGCGAGGTGACGGACTCCGGCCGCCTGCGCGTGCTGAGCGACGGTGACGTCGTCGGCGACATGCCGGTCGAGGCGCTCGTGGACGACTGCCCGCTCTACGACCTCGCCCCGGCGAAGCCTGATGCGCCGATCTATCCGGCCCCGCGCCGCACGCTCGAGACGGACGACCCGCGGGAGATCCTTCCGGCGCTGCTGCGCTCCGCGAACGTCGCCGACCGCCGGCCGATCTTCGAGCAGTACGACTGTCTCGTGCAGTCGCGCACCGTCCGCCGTCCCGACGAGGCGGACGCCGCGGTGCTGCTGCTGCCGACCACGCGCTCCGCGCACGGTGCCCGCGGCGCGATCGCGGTGTCGATCGACGGCTCCGGCCGCCGCGTCGCGTGCGACCCGTACCGCGGCACGGTCGAGGCGGTGCTCGAGTGCGCCGCGAACCTCGCCTGCGTCGGCGCCGAGCCGCTCGGGCTCACGAACTGCCTCAACTTCGGCAACCCGGAGAAGCCGCACATCGCGTGGCAGCTGAGCGAGTCGGTGCGCGGGATGGCCGACGCGTGCCGTGCGCTGGACGTGCCGGTCGTGGGCGGGAACGTGTCCTTGTACAACGAGGGGCCGGAGGGGCCGATCTACCCGACGCCCGTCGTCGGCATGGTCGGCCGCATGCCGGAGGCGGCGCGCGCCGGGCGGCTCGGCTTCGCCGTGGAGGGCGACGCGATCGCCTTCGCAGGTCCCTTCCAGCCGTCGCTGCCGGGATCGGAGCTGGCGAAGCTGCGCGGCGAGCCGCTGCCCGACGGGCTGCCGGAGGTCGACGTCGCCGTGGTCCGGCGCACGCTCGAAGTCGTGCGCGACGCGGTGCGGCGCGGGGAGGTGCGGTCGGCGCACGACGTCGCCGAGGGCGGCTTCGCGGTCGCGCTCGCGGAGTGCTGTCTCGCCGGCGGGCTCGGCGCGCAGGTCGACTTCCGCGGAGCCCAGGGCGAGCGCCTGCTCGAGCTGCTGTTCGGCGAGGGTCCCGGCGGGATCGTCCTGTCCGGCTCACGCCCGGCGTTGGCTGCGATCGCCCGCGAGGTCCCGCTGACGCTGTGCGGCGTCGTCGGCGGCCCGGAGGACGGGTTGGAGCTGTCGCTCGACGGCGACGCCACCCTCGCCTGGTCGCTCGCCGAGCTGCGCACCGCGCGCGAGCGCGGGCTCGCCGACGCGATTGGCTGATCGCCGGGCTGCCGGCTGCGCGCGGCCGGCGTTCCGTTTGTGCGGGGCTGGCTGCGTGGCGTTCGTCGTGGGCATCGAGGGGGAGGGAGTGGTTGCGTTTCCGGCGTTCGTGTGCGCTTTCGTCGCAGTTGGTGGTTCGGCTGCGCTCCTCCGGAGGCGTTTTCTCACTCCGGATTTACGTCCGTGTAGTTGTGGTCGCTATAGGCGTACTAGTTCACGGGCGTGTTTCCGGACTGTCACGGTTGTGCGCGATCCGTGGAGAGATGCTGGAGAGTGCGCGGG
>DASRXW010000005.1:0-27650 GCA_035654055.1 Conexibacter sp. | reverse complement strand
AAGGACGTCCCGACGGAGCTGCCCGACGGGCTGGAGCTCGTCGCCGTGCCGGACCGCGCGGACGCGCGCGACGCGCTGTGCGGAGCGTCGTCGCTGGGGGAGCTGCCGGACGGGGCTCGCGTCGGCACGAGCAGCCTGCGGCGCGCGGCGGGGCTGCGCGCGCGGCGGCCCGACCTGGAGGTCGTGGCGCTGCGCGGCAACGTCGACACGCGCCTGCGCAAGCTCGCGGAGGGCGACTGTGCGGCGATCGTGCTCGCGCTTGCGGGGCTGGAGCGGTTGGGCTTGGCGAACGCGGCCGGCTGCGCGCTGGACGAGCTGGTGCCGGCGCCGGGCCAGGGGACGTTGGTGGTGGAGGCGCGCGCGGACGACGCGGACGTGCGTGCCGCGCTGAGCGCGATCGACGACCCGCGCGCGGCCGCCTGCCTCGCGGCGGAGCGCGCGCTCGCGCGGGCGCTCGGCGCGAGCTGCCACACGCCGCTCGGCGCGCACGCGGTGCTCGGCGACGACGGCTCGATGACGCTGCGGGCGTTCGTCGGCCTGCCCGACGGGTCGGCGTGGCTGCGCGACGAGCTGACCGATGACACGGATCCCGCCCACCCCGCGCCGGAGCAGCTCGGCGCGGAGGTCGCGGAGCGGATGCGCGCCGCCGGCGCGGACGAGCTGCTCGCGGCGTGCGAGGCGCTCGGCGACGGTGCCGTGCCGCCGGCGAGCACGCCGGACGGAGTGCGGCTGTGAGCCGGCGGTCGTCGCACGCTCGCCGGCGCGGGTCGACCGAGTACCGGCGCGTGTCGCACGCCCGCCCTCGCGGGCACGACCGTCGGGAGCGGCCCGCGTGAGCGGCGTCGTCCACCTCGTCGGCGCCGGCCCCGGCGACCCCGGCCTGCTGACGGCGCGTGCGCTGGAGCTGATCGCGAGCGCCGACACGATCCTCTACGACCGCCTGATCCCGGTGACCGCGCTCGACGGCGCACGCCCCGACGCGGAGCTGGTCTACGTCGGCAAGGAGGGGCGCGGGCCGCAGATGCCGCAGGACGAGATCGACCGCCTGCTCGTCGCCCACGCGTCCGCCGGCAAATGCGTCGTGCGCTTCAAAGGCGGCGACCCGTTCGTGTTCGGCCGCGGCGGCGAGGAGGCGCTCGTGCTGCGCGCGGCGGGAATCCGGTTCGAGATCGTGCCGGGCGTGACCTCGGGCGTGGCCGCCCCTGCATACGCCGGCATCCCCGTCACGCACCGCGACCGCGCGAGCGCGGTGGCGCTGATCACCGGCCACGAGGACCCGGACAAGCCGGAGTCGGCGATCGACTGGCCGGCGCTTGCGGCGTTTCCCGGGACGCTCGTCTTCTACATGGGCGTGAAGCAACTTCCGCAGATCGCCGCGCAGCTGATCGCCGGCGGCCGCCACGCCGACGAGCCGGCGGCGGTGATCGAGCGTGGCACGCTGCCGGATCAGCGGACTGTCGTGGCAACGCTCGAGACGCTCGCCGAGCGTGCAGCCGCCGAGGGAATCCGCCCGCCGTCGATCACGCTCGTCGGCTCGGTCGCCGCGCTGCGCGAGGAGGGCGTCCGTTGGTTCGAGGAGCGGCCGCTGGCCGGCCGCAGCGTCGCGGTGACGCGGGCGCGCGAGCAGGCGAGCGGGCTGGCGGCGCGGCTGCGCGCGCTGGGTGCCGAGGTGATCGAGACGCCCGTCATCAGGATTGTCCCGCTCGACCCGCCGGTGCTCAGCTCGGCGGAAGCAGACCCGCCCACGCCGCGCGCACACGCGTCGGCGTCTGACCTCCACGCACCCGCAGCGTCCGCGCCCAACCAGCCGCTCCCCGACCCCTCGCGCTACGACCTGCTCTGCCTCACGAGCCCGAACGGCGTGCGGCTGCTGTTCGAGCGGCTCGCCGACGCCGGCCTCGATGCGCGCGCCCTGCACGGGACGCGGATCGCCGCGATTGGGCCGGCGACAGCGCGCGCACTGCGCGCGCACGGCGTGCTCGCCGACGTGCTGCCGGAGCGCGCCGTCGCAGAGTCGCTGGTGGATGCGCTCGGCGACGCGCCGGTGATGCGCGCCCTGGTCGCGCGCGCCCGCGGCGCGCGCGACGTCCTCCCCGACGCGCTCTGCGCCCGCGGCGCCGAGGTCGACGTGCTCGAGCTGTACGAGACGGTCGCCGAGCCGCTCTCGCCCGAGCAGCTCGACGCGGTGCGCAGCGCCGACTACGTCACGTTCACGTCCGCCTCGACCGTCACGAACCTGCTGCGCGCCGCCGGCGGCGGCGACGACCCGGCCGCCTCGCTCGGCCCCACCACCCGCCTCGTCTCGATCGGACCCGTCACCAGCGACGCCCTCCGCGACCACGGCCTCGATCCGCACGTCGAAGCCACCGACCACGACATCGACGGCCTCGTCGCCGCGCTCCTGACAGACGCGACGCGCAACAGCGCTTGAGCACGCTCGGAATCCCCCACCTCCACCTGCGCTCCGTCGACTCCACGAACGTGCGCGCACAGCGGCTCGCGTCGGCGGGGGCGCCGCACGGGACGCTCGTGACGGCCGGGGAGCAGACCGCGGGGCATGGGCGGCAGGGGCGGACGTGGGTGACGCCGGCGGGGCGGGCGCTGGCGTGCTCGCTCGTGCTGCGCGAGCCGCCGCGGCTGCTGCCGATGCTCGCGGCGCTCGCGGTCGCTGACGTCGCGGACCGCTTTGACGCCGCCGGCCGCAGCGCGGCGATCAAGTGGCCGAACGACGTGCTGCTCGACGGACGCAAGGTCGCGGGGATCCTCGCCGAGGGTCGCCCGCAGGAGGGTTGGGTCGTGCTCGGGATCGGGCTCAACGTCGCCGTCGAGGAGGACGCCTTCCCGCCCGAGCTGCAAGCGCTCGCGACGTCGCTCGGCCGCGCGGCCGCCGACGTCGAGCGCACGCTGGCACTGCTGCTGGAGCGCCTCGCGCACTGGCTCGACGCCACCCCACGCGACGCGATGGCCGCCTACCGCGCGCGCGACGCGCTCCTCGGCCGCGAGATCCGCTGGAACGGACGCCACGGCACCGCGCTCGGCGTCGCCGACGACGGCAGGCTGCGGGTGCGCGCGGCGGAGGGCGACGAGACCGGCCCCGGCGAGGAGCTGCTGCTCGACGCCGGCGAGGTCCACCTCGGGAGCGGTCGGACCGTCTGACGACGGCCCTCCGGCCGACACGCCGCCGACCGGCGTCGGCACGAGCGACACGCGCTATACCTAGCATCTAGGTATAGCGCCAACCGAGACTCCAGGAGGCACACGTGATCTCCCAGACGCTGCACGGCGACGTCGCAGTGGTCCGCATGGACGCGGGGCAGAACTGCTTCAGGCCTTCCATGCTCGACGCGCTTGGCGATGCGCTCGACGCGATCGAGCAGGACGACGCGACGCGCGGCGTCGTGCTGACCGGCACGGGCAAGGTCTTCTCGTACGGCCTCGACATCGCGTGGATGGCGGAGGTGTCGACCGCCGAGCAGGACGAGGTGGTGCAGCGGGCCCACGACCTGCTCGCGCGCGTGCTGTCCTTCCCGCTGCCGACGGTCGCGGCGATCAACGGTCACGCGTTCGGCGCCGGGGCGATGCTCGCGCTCGCCTGCGACGAGCGGACGATGCGCGCCGACCGCGGCTGGTTCTGCTTGCCCGAGGTCGACTTCGGACTTCCGTTCACAGCCGGCATGGCGACGTTGATCCGCCGGCGACTCTCGCCGCGGGTGGCGCACGAGGCGATGGTGGGCGGGCGGCGCTACGGCGGGGTCGACGCGCAGGCGGCAGGGATCGTCGAGGCGGCCGTGCCGGAGGAGCTGGTCGTGGCGAGCGCCGTCGACCGGACCCGGCCGTTCGCCGGCAAGGGCCGCCCGATCGTGCAGGCGATCAAGCGCGAGCTGTACGGCGAGGTGCTGACCGCGCTCGCGATCTCCACGCTCGACCGCGAGCTGCTGCCGGAGCCGCTGAGGGCACCGGCGGCGTGAGCGGCGGGCGACCGCTGAGCCGCCTGGAGCACGTCGTGCTCGGCGTGCTCGCCAATCGGCCGCGCCACGGCTACGCGCTCAAGCAGCGGCTCGGGCCGGGGCTGCCGGTCGAGCACCAGATCAACGACGGGGTGCTGTACCCGCTGCTCGCGCGGCTCGAGCGGCGCGGGCTCGTGGAGAGCGCGACGGAGGCGGGCCTCGCCGGCCGGCCGCGACGCGTGTACGCAGTGACCGAGGAGGGTCGCGCGGCGTTCCTCGCGTGGTTGCACGGGTCGGGCGACGAGGGCGAGGATCTCTCCTACGACCTCTTCATCGCGCAGCCGCTCGTGAAGCTGTTCTTCGTCGGCGAGCTGACGCCCGCCGAGCGCCGCCGCAAGCTCGCCTCGCTCGCGGCGGCGGCGCGCACGCGGCTCGCGGCGGTCGAGCAGATCGAGGCGACCCCACCGGCCGAGGGCTGGAGCGACGTCGGCCGCGCGATGCTCGACCTCAGCCTTGAACAGCAGCGCGCGACGATCGCCGCGCTCGAGCGGCTGGGCGCGCGGACGGCGCGCGCGGGAGCCTGACGCGCGGGCCGGGGCCGCGCGGGCCGGGGCGGGCCGGGCCGGGGCGGGCCGCTTACTCCGGCTCGTCGCCGGGATCGGCGACGGCTCTCGCCGGTCTGCGTCTGCGCGCGGCGCGTCTTCTTCTGGCCGGCGGAGGATCGTCGCCGCCTTCGGCGTCGCCGGCAGCGGCGGACACGAGCTCGAGCGCCGCCTCGGCACCGGGGCTCTCGCCGTTCCCGTTGGCGCTGCCGTCGGCGATCGCTCCGTTCGCGCGTCTCGCCGGCGCGCGGCGCCTGCGGCGAGCCGCTCTTCCCGCGGGCGCTCCGTCGGCGTCGTGCGCGAGCGCGTCGGCGACCGCGTCCTCGACGTCCTCGCGGCCGTCGGCCAGCAGCGGCGGAGCGTCCGGCCCGCGCTCGCCGCCGTCGAGCGCCTCGTCGTACGCCTCCTCCACGACCGCGGGTGAGGGGCCTCCCCGGCGGCTGCGCCGGGGAGCTTCGTCCAGCTCGTCGTCGTCGAGCGCGTCGTCCAGCTCCAGGTCCAGGTCCAGATCCAGCTCGGCCGCTTCGACGACCGCGCCCTCCGGGGCGACGCCCTCCTTCGCGCCCTTGCGGCGGCGGCGCGAGCCGCGCCCGCGCCGGCCTCTGGGAAAGTTGCGCAGCAGCTCGCGCGCGAGCGCCGACGGCTTGCGCGCCATCCGCGTGCGCGCCCCGCGCAGCGCCTCCTCGGCCTCGGGCGTGTGCGCCAGCGCGGCCGCGAGCAGCGCGGCGGACAGCCGCCTGTCCTGTCTGCGCGCCGCGTGGACCAGCCTGCGCGCGTTGCGCGCATGGGCGCCGCCGGAGGAGTTCACGAGCAGGCCGAGCAGCCGCTTCGTCTCCGGCCAGCGCTGCACGGCGTACTCCTCGTGCACTTCGCGCGTGTACTCCGCCATCCGCCATATCCAGGCGTTCGCCTGATCCCTGCGGCCGATCCGCTTTTCGGCGAGCGCCTGGAGCATGATCTTCACGCCCTCGCGCCGCTCGTCGCGCGGCCACGTCGCCATCAGGTCGATCGCGGTGTCGAACGCCTCGGCGTCCCGCGCCGCGGCGATCTCCTGCAGCGCGCGCAGGCGCAGCTGCGCGTTGCGGTTGCGCTCGACGGCGGTGATCAGGAAGCGGCGCTTGAGGTCGCCCTGGCGGTCGAAGTGCAGCATCGCCTTCGCGCGCCGCCAGCCGTTCGGCGCGACGCGCGCGCCCGCCAGCGCGGCCCACACGTGCTGCTCGCCGTAGTCGAGGTGCTCGACGGCGATCCGCCACAGCTCGCGCTCGAAGACCTCGGCGCGCCGCTCCGGATCGGGCGTCACGGGCAGCACGCGCCGCTCGACGCGCACGCGCCGCCCGCGCCCGCGGCGCACCGGGCCGACGACGATCGCGCCGCCACGGTAGACGTCGCGGTCGAGCAGCGAGTGGAGCGTCACGACCGGGTCGTCGTGCTTCGTCGCGGGATGGACGAAGTCGATGACGATGCCCGCCTCCTTGCCCGGATGACGGCGCGTGACGCGGCCGACGCGCTGCTGGTAGATGCGCTTCGAGGCGGTCGGCGCGAGGTGCATGCAGATCGTCGCGCGGGGCGAGTTCCAGCCCTCCGCGAGCAGCTGGGCGTTGATCAGGACGTCGATCGTGCCGCGCTCGTACTCGGCCAGGATTCGTGCCAGCTCGCGCTTCGGCGTCTCGCCCGAGACCGCCTGCGCTCTCACGCCGACGTCGCGGAACGCCTGCGCGACGTTGTAGGCGTGGCGCACGCCGGCGGTGTAGACGACGCCGGGGACGCCGTTGAAGCGGGTCTTGTAGAGGTCCGCGATCGCGAGGTTGAACGGCAGCTGGTCCAGCAGCTCGGCCAGCATGTCCTGGTCGAACTCCGTGTCCACCTCGCCACGGCGCAAAGGAACCTTCGCAATCGTCCGCACTCCAGGCCCCGGCGGAATCCGGATGCAGCGCAACGGCGAGATCACGCCGCGGCGCGCGGCCTGCGCGAGGTCGAAGCGCGACGTCTGCGTCGGGAACAGGTCGGTGACGTGGCGGGCGATCAGCGCGCCCGTCGCCGTCATGCCGACGAACACGGGGCCGGCCCATCTGCGGATCGAGGCGCTCGTCTTCTCGCCGAGCGCCGTGTGGGCCTCGTCGCAGATGACGATCGTGTACGCGTCGGAGATCTGGCCGGCGTTGCGGACGAACCACTGGTACGTCTCGACCGTGACGGGGCCCTTCGGGTTGTCCCTGCCGGCGAGCAGCGGCGCGGCGATGCGATCGCCGTAGCCGCGGTCGCGCAGCTCGCCGTGGAACTGGTCCACGAGATTGCGGCGGTGGGTGAGGATCAGCACGCCGCCGGTGCGCGAGGCGTCGACGAAGCCGAGCGCGGCGACCGTCTTTCCGGCGCCGGTCGCGTGCTCGAACCAGAAGCGCTTGGCGGCGTTCGGGTCCTCCGGCTGCTCGGCGAGCTGGGCGTCCTCGTCCTCCGACTCGTCCTGCCAGTCCTGCGGCTCCTCGTCCGGCTCCTCGTCCTCGTCGAGCTCGTCGAGCTCGAGCTCCTCCTCGCCGGGGATCGCCGCGGAGGCGAGCTCGGCAGGCTCCTCCTCAGGCGGCGCCTCGACCGCGGCGCGCCCGTTGGCCGATCCGTTGTTGGTGCCGTTTCCGTTCGCAGACCGGCTCTGCACCTCCGCCATCAGTGCCGTCAGCGTGCCGGACAGCGCGTCGACCTGGTGCGGGTTCAGCAGCGTGCCGTCGGCAAGGCGGGGCTCGTCTTCCGACAGGACCCGCTCGAGCCCCAGCAGCAGCGAGTACTCGCGCCGCCAGGCGACGGACGGCGCCTTCAGGCCGGCGTCGAGCTCGGCGAGCGCCGCGTCGAGCGCGCGGCGGCGAGCGCTGCCGAGGGCGAGCGCGTCTTCAGGCAGCTCGCCGTCGTGGACGAAGCGCTCACGCGTGAAGCGTTCCGCGCGTCTGAGCGCGCCGGCATCGGGAAGGGGCGTTGAGTCAGCCATGTACGGCTTGCAGGGGTTCCCTGTGAGTGGACGTGGCCTCTGCGATGAGGGAGCCGCGGTGCAACAGCTAGGCGGCTCATGAGGTCCGGCGAGCGCCGGGCACGGGGAGAACTCTCACCAGCGTTTCCCCGTCCAACACAGGAGGATAGCCACATTGAAGCAGATAGGACGGGGGAATCGCGCGATATGCCAAGCTTCGCGCCATGCGCGCCACCTTCGTCGCACGAGGCGCATGCACGCTCGCCGTGCTGACGCTCGTGCTCGCGAGCGGTTGCGGCGCACAGGAGGCGCAGGTGAGCACGCCCACGCCGGCGCAGGCGCGCGCGGCGCTCGCCGGCTCCCCGGCCGAGCTCGCGGCGCTCCACAGCCAGGCGACGGAGCTGCTCGACGGCGGGCCGTCGGCCTTCAAGGCGCGCGTCGCCGCGCTGAGAGGGCGGCCGGTGGTCGTCAACGCGTGGGCGTCGTGGTGCGGGCCGTGCCGCTTCGAGATGCCGTACTTCGCGCGCGCGGCGGTGCGCTTCGGCAGACGCGTCGCATTCCTCGGCGTCAACGCCGGCGACGACAACGGCCATGCCGCGGCGTTCCTGCGCAGACACTGGGTCCCCTATCCGAGCTACGTCGACCCGCACGACCAGATCGCGGACGAGATCGGCGTGCGCGCCGGCCTGCCGACGACCGTCTTCTACAGAAGCGACGGGAAGGTCTGGTTCGTGCACCAGGGCCAGTACCGTGACGAGGCGCAGCTCGTGGCGGACGTGAAGCGCAACGCGGGGACGTCGTGAGCGTGGAGGTCCGCCGCGCCGACGGGCGCGAGGAGATGGAGGCGCTGCTCGACCTGCGCCACCGCGTCTTCTGCGTCGAGCAGGGCGTGCCGAAGCGCGAGGAGATCGACGGACGCGACGGCGACGCGGTTCACCTGGTGGCGATCCGTACCGACGACGGCCGCGTGCTCGGCACCTGCCGGCTGCTGTTCGTCGACCGCACGGTGCAGCTGAGCCGGCTCGCAGTCGAGCCGGGCGCGAGGCGGCAGGGGATCGCGAGCGCGCTGCTGCGCGAGGCCGATCGCGAGGCCGCTGCTGCGCGGGCGCGGCGGATCGTGCTGCACGCGCAGACGTACGCGCGCGACCTCTACACGGCCGACGGCTACGAGCCGCGCGGACGCAGCTTCGTCGAGGCGGGGATCGAGCACGTCGCGATGGAGAAGCGCCTTGCGTGAGGTGCGCGTCGACCCGCTGACCGGCCTGCGCGCGATCGTCGCCGCCGACCGCGCGCAGCGGCCGAACTCCGCACTGCGCGCCGACCCGAGCCCGCCGCTCGACCCGGCCGGCGACCCGTTCGCCGAAGGGCACGAGGAGAAGACCCCGCCGGAGCTGTACGCGCTGCGGCCGGGGGGCGGGGCGGCGAACTCGGGCGGTTGGACGGTGCGCGTGGTGCCCAACCTCTACCCCGCGCTGTCGCCCGACGGCGACGTGCCGGAGCCCGACCCGAGCCCCGACCTCTTCACGGCCCAGCCGGCGCGAGGCGCACACGAGGTGATCGTCAACGCGCCGCAGTCGGCCACGGCCTTGGCCGACCTGCCGGCAGAGCAGGTCGCCGTCGCGATGGACGTGTGGCGCGAGCGCATCCGCGCACACGCCGACGCCGCCTACGTCCACGTGCTCGTGAACGAGCGGCGCGAGGCGGGCGCGTCGCTGCCGCATACGCACGCGCAGCTCTACGCGCTCGACTTCGTGCCGGCGGCAGTCGCGCGCGAGCGCGAGCGCTTCGCCGCCTACGCGGTCCGCACGATGGGCGGCAACCTGCTGGGGGACCTGGTGCAGGAGGAGGTGAGGCGGCGCGAGCGGATCGTCGCGATCGACGACGAGGCGGTCGCGATCGCGCCCTACGGGTCGCGGCTGCCGTACCAGCTGATGATCGCGCCGCGACGGCCGCGCGACCGCTTCGAGGACGACGGCCCGACCGGCGCCGCGCTGCTGCACGACGTGCTCGGCCGCCTGGCACGGCGGCTCGGCGCGAACCCGCCGCTGAACCTGTGGGTGCGGACCGCCCCGCGCGGGGCGGACCACTTCTGCTGGCGAATCGACGTGATGCCGCGCCTGACGCACCTCGCCGGGCTCGAGCTCGGCACCGGCCTGCACCTCAACATCGTCGCGCCGGAGCAGGCGGCGGCAGAGCTGCGCGAGGCGTAGCCGGCGGGCGCGGATGCGGGCGCTCGTCCAGCGCGTCTCGCGCGCGGCCGTGCGAGTCGACGGCCAGGTCGTCGGCTCGATCGGTTCGGGCCTGCTCGTGCTGCTCGGCGTGACGCACGAGGACACGACCGCGGAGGCCGACAGGCTCGCCGCGAAGCTGCGTGCGCTGCGGATCTTCGCCGACGCGGACGGGCGCATGAACGAGCCGCTCGGCCCCGATCGCGAGGTCCTCTGCATCAGCCAGTTCACGCTCTACGGCGACGCCCGCAAGGGCAACCGCCCCAGCTACGTCGCCGCCGCGCCGCCCGAGGTCGCGGAGCCTCTCTACGACCGCGTCTGCGACCAGCTCGGCGCCGCGCGCGGGGCGTTCGGTGCGCACATGGAGGTCGAGCTGGTGAACGACGGGCCGGTGACGGTGATGGTCGAGGTGTAGTCGGCGCTCGGCCTCGAGCGTCGCGGTTGCGCTTCGTCCACTGCAGAGCGGCCGCGCTGAGCGAGCGGCGAGGCCGGTAGTCTCCCGCCGCGATGCCGCCGACCGACCGTCTCGTGATCCAGTTCGCCGCGGAGCCGCCGCAGGAGGCGCTGCCGTATGGGCGCTGGGCGGACACGCTGCGAGGTCACTTCCTTGCGGCGGTCGCGGAGATCGACGCCGGCGAGGAGGAGCTCGGCGAGCCGGGCGAGATCGCGTGGTTCCCCGACCGCACGTACGGCGGGCGCACGTACGTGCCGGCGACGGCGCGCACGACGACCGGCTTCGAGCTGTTCGGCTTCGTCTCGTTCGCGGAGGACGCGAGCGGCGGGCCGGACGACTTCGCTGCGCGCGCCGACTTCACGAGCGAGACGGCCGACGACAACCCCGACTGGCAGATCGACCTCAACGAGGAGGTGATCGGCCGCTGGCGGGGTGACCAGGGCAGAGTCGCCGACATGACGCTGATCTGGGGCACGCCGCTCGTCGAGCACGGCGCACTCGTGACGGCCGAGCTGGCCGACCTCGCCGTCGACCAATGCGCGCTGGTGGACGAGCGCTTCACGCTCGTCGCGCCCGACGCCTACCGCGGCGACTACCTCGACGTGAAGCTCTTCTCGTCGCGCGGGCAGGAGCTGGCGCGCGAATCGCTCTACGTCGATGACGAGGACGAGGACGGCGGCGAGGACTGAGGCCCGCCCGCCCCGCCGCCGGCGGGATCGGGTGCGGGCGGCGGCGCGCCCGCCGGGGCAGCTCCAGTGGGCACCGGCCCCGGGATTCTCGGCACCGCCGCCAGCAGCTCGCGCGTGTAGGCCTCGCGCGGCGCGCGATACAGCTCCTCCACCGGCGCGACCTCGACGAGGCGGCCGTCGTGCATCACCGCCACGCGGTCGCACATATGCCGGACGACCGCGAGGTCGTGGGCGATCAACACGAGCGTCAGCCCCAGCTCGCGGCGCAGCTCGCGCAGCAGCGTGAGGATCTGCGCCTGGATCGAGACGTCGAGCGCGGACACCGGCTCGTCGGCGACGAGCAGCTCCGGGCCGAGCGCGATCGCGCGCGCGATCCCGACGCGCTGGCGCATCCCGCCCGACAGCTCGTGCGGGTAGCGGTTCGCCTGCGCGGCGTCGAGCCCGACCTGCTCCAGCAGCTCCCCGACGCGCCGTCCTCGCTCCGAGCGCTCCGGCAGCAGCCCGTGGATCGCGAACGGATCGGCGATCGCGGCGCCGACCGTCTTGCGCGGGTTGAGCGAGCCGGCGGGGTCCTGGAAGACCATCTGCCGCTCGCGCCGCAGCTCCGCCAGCCGCGCGCCGCGCGCGTGCGTCACGTCCTCGCCGCGATAGCGGACGACCCCGCTCGTCGGCTCGAGCAGGTTCAAGAGGATGCGCGCGAGCGTCGACTTGCCGCTGCCCGTCTCGCCGACGATCCCGAGCGACTCGCCCTCCTGCACCGCGAGCGTCACGCCGTCGACCGCCGGCACCTCGCCGAGCCGGCGGCGGAGCAGCACGCCGCGCGTGAGCGGGAAGCGCTTGACGAGCTGCTCCACCTCGGCGAGCGGAGGCGTCATGCCGGAGCCTCCTCCGCCGCGCCGTCACCGGCGGCAGGCTCGGTGGAGCCGGCGGCGGTGGGCGCGGGGCCGCCGGCCGGCTCGATCGCGGCGCGCGCCTGCTCCGGCGTCGCCCCCTCCGCGAGCAGCGCCCACGCGGTGCGCCGCTCCGCCTCGCTCAGCAGGCATGCGACGCGGTGCGCGGGCCCGTCGGCGAGCGGCTCCAGCACGGGCTCGACGTGGCGGTGGCGCTCGCGCACGTACGGGCAGCGCGGGTGGAAGCGGCAGCCGGACGGCGGGTGGACCAGCGACGGCGGTCGCCCGGGAATCGGCACGAGGTCGGCGCCCGCCGGCGCGTCGAGGCGCGGCATCGAGCGCAGCAGCCCCCACGTGTAGGGATGCCGCGGCGCGGCGAACAGCTCGCCCACGGGCGCCTGCTCGACGATCCGCCCGGCGTACATGACGACGACATCGTCGGCCGTCTCGGCGACGACGCCGAGGTCGTGCGTGATCAGCACCATCGCCATCCCCAGCTCGTCGCGCAGGCGGCGCAGGAGCGCGAGGATCTGCGCCTGCACGGTCGCGTCGAGCGCCGTCGTCGGCTCGTCGGCGATCAGCACGCGCGGCTCGTTCGCGAGCGCCATCGCGATCATCACGCGCTGGCGCATCCCGCCCGACAGCTCGTGCGGGTAGGCGTCGATGCGGCGGGCGGCATCCGGGATCGCGACCAGCTCCAGCAGCTCGAGCGCGCGGGCGCGCGCCGCGGTGCGCCCCACGTCGCGGTGCGCGCGCATCGCCTCCTCGATCTGCGCGCCGACGCGCAGCAGCGGGTGCAGCGCCGACAGCGAATCCTGGAAGACCATCGCGGCCGCGGCCCCGCGCAGCGCGCGCAGGCGCTCGGCCGAGGCGGCCAGCAGGTCCTCGCCGTCGAGCAGCACGCGGCCCGCGACGCGCGTGCGCGGGCTGCGAGTGAGGCCCATGACCGTCATCGCAGCGACCGTCTTGCCGGAGCCGGACTCGCCGACGATCCCGAGCGTGCGTCCGGGCGCGACGGCGAAGGAGATCCCGTCGACCGCCTGCACGAGCCCGTCGCGCGTGTCGAACGCGACCTGCAGGTCCTCGACGCGCAGCACGGCGCCGGCCGCGTCGGCGGCGCTCACGCCGTCCGCACCCGCGGGTCGAGGTAGGCGTAGGCGATGTCGACGACGATGTTCGCGACGATCACGAAGCACGCCGCGAGCAGGACGGTGCCCTGGATCAGCGGGTAGTCGGCGTGGAGGATCGCGTCGTAGTTGAGGCGGCCGATGCCGGGGATGCCGAAGACCGTCTCCGTCAGCACCGCGCCGCCGAGCAGCAGGCCGACGTCGAGCCCGGCGAGCGTCACGAGCGGCGTCACGGCCGCGCGCAGCCCGTGGCGCCAGACGACGCGCCGCTCGCTCAGCCCCTTCGCGCGCGCCGTGCGCACGTAGTCCTCGGACAGCACCTCGATCATGTTGGCGCGCAGCAGGCGCGCGTAGACGGCCGTGAAGGTGGAGGCGAGCACGAGCCACGGCAGGATCAGCGCCGTGAACCACTTCCACGGGTCGGTCGTCAGCGGCACGTAGCTGCCGGCCCCCGGCAGCAGCGGCAACTTGCCGATGTCGTCGGCGAACAGGTAGAGCGCGACGAGCCCGAGCCAGTAGACCGGCGCGGAGATCCCCAGCAGCGCGCCGCCGGTCGTCAGCTTGTCGACCCACGTGCCGCGGCGCACGGCTGAGACGACGCCGATCGGGACCGCCACGAGCACCCACACGACGATCGCCCCGAGCGTCAGCGAGATCGTCGCCGGCAGGCGGTCGATCAGCAGCGAGCCGACCGACGCGCCGCTGTAGTAGCTGTAGCCGAGGTCGGCGTGCAGCACGAGGTGCGTGAGGAACGTCCAGTACTGCGCCGGCAGCGAGCGGTCGAGCCCGAGGCTCGCGCGGATCTGCGCGAGCGTTGCCGGCGAGGCGTCGCGCCCCGCGCGCAATTGCGCCGGGTCCGCCGACGGCAGCACGTAGAAGACGACGAACGTGAGCAGGCTCACGAGCACGAGGAGCACGAGGCCCCACAGCACGCGGCGGAGGACGTAGGCGGCCAAGGTGTCCTGTGATTCGGCCCGGGCCGCCGTGTCCCTGTCCGGAGAGCGCTACTTCAGCGAGCTGTACACGAGGTCGCAGTGGCCGAGGTTCCACAACTGCGGGACGCAGCGCACGTCAGCCGACCAGATGTTCGGCTGTCTGTCCCACAGCCACGGGATCGCCGCGCCCGTCGCGGTGACCTTGCGGTCGACGTCGGCCCACGCGCTCGCGCGTGCGTCGTTGCCGACCGCCAGCTCCGCTCTGCCGATCGCGGCGTTCACCGTGGGATCGTTCAGCTGCGGCCAGTTCGGATTGTTCTCGGGGAGGATGTACTTGCCGTTGAAGGCGAGGTCGAGCACCGTCTGCGGGTCGGCGAAGTCGCGCACCCAGCCGACGTTCGGGCAGACGTTCACTCTCGCTCTCGGCAGCGCGCAGAAGCGCGCATACATGACGGAGCTCTCGACGAGCTTGAGGTTCGTCTTGAAGCCGAGGTCCTGCAGCGTCTGGTTGACGATCTCGGCGTCGTTGCTGTCGGGCGCGCCGGCGAGGCCGACGACCTGCAGCTTCGCGCCGCCGGTGTACTTGCCGCTCGGGTAGCCGGCCGCCTTCATGTACTTCAGCGCGACCGCTCTGTCTCCCGTGGGATTCGCGAGGAAGTCGACGCCGGTGCCCTTGGAGCCGCCTGCCTGCTCGAAGCCGAGCACGCCGGGGTAGAGGAAGTGCGAGGCGACGTCGCCGATGACCTCGCCGCCGCGCACGCGCCGCATCTGCTCGCGGTCGAGCGCGGCCGCGACGGCCTTGCGCAGGTTCGCGTCGTTGAACGGCGGGATCGCCGTGTTGAGCGCGGCGTAGCGCGAGCCGGCGCCGGGCGAGAAGAAGATCTGGTCGCGCGACTGCTGGTAGGCGCGCTTGACGAGCGCCGGCGTCGGCGGGTCGCTGAGCGCGAGGCCCTTGCCGGCGAGCACCTGACGGCCGGCGACGTTCGGCGACTCGCCGATTCTCCACTCGATCGCGTCGAGGTAGGCAGGACGAGCGTCGGTCGCGGCGCTCCACTTCGGATTGCGCACGAGTCTGATGCTGCGGCCGGGAACGTAGCCGGTGCCGAGCACCTTCCCCTTGCTGTCGGCCGCGAGCATGTACGGGCCGGTGGCGACGACGTGGTTGCCGTAGTCGGACGGCGCTCTCGCGTCGAACGGCTTCGCGTACTCCGGCGGGACCGGCGCCGACAGCGGCAGCACGGTCGCCTGCGCGACGAGCGAGGCCGTCGGTCGCACGAGCTTGAAGACGAGCGTGTGGTCGTCGGGGGTCTGGAGCCCGGCGATCGGGCCGCCCGACGCTCTCGCCGCGCCGACGAGGTCGCCGTAGTAGGTGCTCGCGTACGGGTTGGCGACGTGCGGGTTGAAGCCGCGCTCGATCGCGTACTTGACGTCTCTCGACGTCACTTCGCGGTTCACCGGCGGGCCGAAGTGAACGCCGCTGCGAATTCTCACCGTGAGCGTCTTGCCGTCGGCCGAGATCTGTGGCGGCCCGGCGGCGAGGTCCGGGACGAGGTTCGTCGGGTCCTCCGGCGCGTACGCGTACAGCGCGCGCTCGGTGGCGGCCAGCAGGTTGAGGTCGAGGCTGGCGTAGGTGATCCCGGGATCGAGGCTCGCCACATCCTGACTGGTGAGCAGCGTGAGCGAGCCGCCGCGATGGCCGCCCTTGCCGTTGTCGACCGTTGCCGCGCCCGCATGGCCGCTGGTGCTCGAGCCGCAGGCGGCGAGCACGAGGGCCGCGGTGGCGGACAGCGCAAGCAGCAGCGCGCGAATGACAGGTCGCGGCATGAGGGGTCCTTTCATCGGATCAAACGGGGGAGTCACCGTTCAGCTTTCGGATCGAGTGCGTCACGCAATCCGTCACCCAGCAGGTTGAATGCAAGCACGGTGAGCAGCAGCGCTGCGCCGGGAAAGAGCATGTACCACCACTGCGTGTCGAAGTTGTCGGCTGCGTCGGCGATCATCCAGCCCCAGCTCGACGTCGGCGGTGACACGCCGACACCCAGGAACGAGAGTGCCGCCTCCAGCAAGATCGTCTGCGGGAGCAGGAGACTTGAGTAGACAATGATCGGTGCAGTGAGGTTTGGGAGGATCTCGCGCGTCACGATGCGGCGGTTCGAGGCCCCGAGAGACCGCGCTGCGACGACGAATTCGCGCTCCCGCAGCGACAGCACCTGACCACGCACGATGCGCGCGATCGACGTCCAGCTGACGAGCGCGACGACGAGGATCACCGTGCGCAGGCCCGGAGTGACGGCGCCGGCGACGCAGCCGTTCCCGAGCGAGCAGGCGGAGGCGATCCCGATCCCCAGCAGCAGCACGGGGAACGACAGCACGACGTCGACGAACCGCGAGAGCAGCGTGTCGACCCAGCCGCGGTAGTAGCCGGCGAGCAGGCCCACGGTGACACCCAGCAGCACGGCGATTCCGGTGCCGACGATGCCGACCAGCAGTGAGACGCGCGCGCCGTAGACGGTGCGCGCGAACACGTCGCGCCCGAGCGGGTCGACGCCGAAGAGATGGTCGCCGCTCGGGCCGAGCGGCGTGCCGAACATGTCGACGGCGTGGCGGTCCTGCACGTTGGGGCCGGGTGCGCCGGCCAGCTTCACGACGAGCGGGGCGAGCAGCGCCACGAGCACGAGCGCGACGATCACGCCGAGCGCGACGAGCGCGACGCGGTCGGAGCGCAGGCGGCGCCAGAACAGCTGCCACGGCGAGCGCGCGCCGGCCGCCTCGAAGGCGCGCTCGGCGAGCTCCTCCTGCGCGAGCAGACCAGGCGCGCCGACGCTCATCGGCGGACCTCCTGTGCTCCGGTTGGCTGCTGCATCGTCGCGTCCTTCTCGTACTTACGGTGAAGACGAGTTCGCGCGCGCCAGCCCAACTCCTGTCTGTGATGAGGAAGAGCACCATTTTTCTGGGGTCCGGTAAATCGTTCCGCTCGCACCCTGAGCCCCGATAGCTCGGTCGGATGGAGCGTCGGCCCCGAGAGCGTCCGATCGCCGGGACCGTGACCAACACGACGATCACCGCGAGGGTGACGGTGCACGTCTTGCGGGATCAACAGTCGGCTTTCTAGAGTGCTGGCGTCATGAATCGGCCCCATTCCAATCGTGTGCCTGGCCGTGCTCTGTATGGCCGCGTTCGGCTCATGACCGCCTCGATGTGGGCCCCCGCCGTGGTGGTGGGCGTGCTTTGCCTGATCCTCCTCGCGGCTTGCGCCGTAAAGACGGCGGCAGCGAGCGGACCACGGCTGTCGTTCTGTCTGGGGCCATTTCGTGGCCAAAACCCCGTCCTCGGCGCGGCGGAAAGGATCTCGTCGCGCTCGCCGCAGCGTCACCCAGTCTTGACCGGATGCGCGAGGTTCGTCGACGCCCACGAGCGCTTTTGTAACTGGCTCCCTGCTCGTCAGCGCCCGTTTCGGCCGCGGGTCCGTTCTCTGCATAGGGTCTTGGCATGTCTACGGCTGCTGGGCTCGTGGCGCTTGTTCTCGGGGTGGTGCTCGTCGTCGGCGCGGCCGATCTGTTCGTCGATGGGCTGCTCGGTGTTGGTCGACGGCTTGGTGTCGCGCCGTTCGTGCTCAGCGTCGCGCTTTCCGGGTTCGAGACGGAGAACCTCGCGGCCGGGATCGCGACGAACGCCAAGGGCCTGCCCGGTGCGGCTGCCGGCACGATCCTCGGCGGCATCACGTTCCTCGCACTCGCCGTCGCCGGCCTCGGCGCAGTGATCGCACCGATGCGCGTCGAGCTGCCCTGGCGCTTTGCCGTCTGGACTGCGATCGCGCCGTTGCCGCTGTTCGCCGTCGCATCCGACGGGCACGTCTCACGCATCGAGGGCGGTCTGCTGATCGTCTGGTTCGCGATCGCGCTCATCGGCGCCGCGCGCAGCGGCCGTAACCTGCTCGGGGACCACGACGGCGAGCGCGAGCGCCATCCGTTCGCGCGACTCGTGGTCGGCCTCGGGGTGCTGACGGGCGGCGGGTGGCTGCTCAGCGACGGCCTGCGCACCGTCGTTCGCAATCTCGGGATCGCCCCGACGCTGCTTGGCAACACCGCGCTCGCCGCGAGCGTCGAGGCCGAGGAGCTCGCGCGCGTCGCGGTGCCCGCCCGCCGCGGCCGCCCCGAGCTCGCGCTCGGCAACATCGCGGGCACGATCATCCACTTCGCGGCGTTCAACGCCGGTGTGATCGCGCTCGTCAAGCCGCTGACGCTCGATCACGACACGACCCGCTACTACCTCCCCGCCGCGACAGTCTGCCCGGCGATCCTGGCCGTCGTGCTGCTCACCCGTCGCCGGCTCGGTCGCGCCGAGGGCGCGATCCTGACCGCGCTCTACGCCGCCTACCTCACCGGCGCGATCCTGCTCGCAAACTGACCACGCGCGATCGGCACGTCGGGCGAGTAGGCTTCGCCCGGCATGCGAGGTTCTGCGCGCAACAGTGCGGCCGGTGCGAGGCGGGTGACCGCTCTGCGTCGAGGCCGCCATGCGACGCCTCTCGCAGGTGTCCCGTTGTCGCTGCGGGGCGCGGCGTTGATGCCTGCGGCGGCGTTGGCGGTGCATGAGTTGCGGTACAAGCTGGCGTTCGGCGGCGGGTCCTCTGAGGCGTTGTCGGCGCAGGGTCATGCGTATCTCAGTTCGCTGGTGCCGTGGATCGTGCTGCTGGCGGCGCTGTCGGTCGGTGCGACGCTCGGACGGCTCGTGCGGCGCTGGGTCGCCGGCCCGGACGGGCTCCCCGGCAGGATGGCTGGCGTGCGCGTGTGGCTGGTCGCGGCGTCAGCGCTGTTCGCTGTGTACACGGGGCAGGAGCTGCTCGAGGGCGTCTTCGCGACCGGGCATCTCGGCGGGCTCGCCGCGGTGTTCGGCGCCGGCGGCTGGTGGGCCGTGCCGGCTGCGCTGCTCGTAGGCGGGGTGCTCGCACTTGGGTTGCGTGGCACGCGGGTCGTCGAGCGGGTGCTCGATGCCGCTCGTCCGTTCGTGCGCGTTGCTGCACGCGGGCTCGACGGTCTGCTTTGGCGCGCGACGTCGGCGTCGTTCGTCGCGATCGTCGCGCCGTTGGCGCGGGTGGGTGCGGGTCGCGCGCCGCCGCGCTCGCTCGCAGCTCTCGTGTAGCGCCGCCTCTGGACCGTCGTGTCGTCGGCCCTGGGTGGGCGCTTGATGACGACGCGAAGGAGTAGGCGGTGCGACTTTCCCGTGTGTGGCGGGCGGTGTCGCCGGCGGTGGTGCTGTTGGCGATGTCCGCTGTGCCGGCGGGCGCCCATCAGGGCAATCCGGACTTCCGTTCCGTGGTCCGCTCGGTGACGCCGAGCGTTCCTGGCTTGCAGGTGCAGGTGCTGGGCTTCGACAGCGAGTTGCAGTTGACGAACCGCACGGGGCGTGCGGTGGTGATCTACGGCTACGACGGTGAGCCGTATGCGCGGGTGCTGACGGACGGGACGGTGCAGACGAACGTGCGCTCGCCGGCGGTCTATCTGAACGAGGACCGTTTCGGGACGACGCCGGTGCCGGCGAGCGCGAAGCCGTCGCTGCCGCCTCAGTGGAGGACGTTGGACAGGACGGGTCGGTTCGTGTGGCACGACCATCGGATGCACTGGATGGCGCATACCACGCCCCCGATCGTGCACGACACGAGCAAGAAGACGAAGGTCTTCGACTACACGATCCCGTTGCAGGTCGGCGCGGGTCGCGGTGCGGTGGGCGGGACGCTGTACTGGGTCGGGAGCGCGTCGGGCTTCCCGGTCGCGGCGATCGTCTCGCTCGTCGTCGTGGTGCTGCTCGCGGTCGGGCTGGTCGTGGTGGTGCGCCGCCGGCGCGGAGGCGGGGCGCGTCCTGCCGGAGGCGATGGGTCGCCGCCGGCGAAGGAGGCGTGGTGAGCACAGCGCGCTCGCTGCGCTCGGGCCTGGCCGTGATGGTGGCGGTGGCGGTCTGTCTCGCGGCGCCGGCGGTGGCGTTCGCGCATGCCCAGCTTGAGGGGACGATGCCGCAGCGCGGCGCGGTCGTCCGGACCCAGCCGCCGGTCGTGGCGTTTCGCTTCGACGAGCCGGTCGAGGGCAGCTTCGGCGCAATCCGTGTCTTCGATCGCAACGGCGGTCGCGGGGATGCGGGCGCCGCGTTCCATCCGGGCGGACGCGGCAGCGTGCTGGGCGCCCATCTGAAGCCTGGTCTCGCGCGGGGGACGTACACGGCGACCTACCGCGTCGTCTCGGCGGACGGTCACATCGTCTCCGGTGGGTTCGTGTTCTCGATCGGCCGGGCGAGCGGGACCGGGCTGACGGTCGGGCAGCTGACCGCCGGCGGCAGCAGCGGCCCGGCGACGGAGACGGCGTTCGGGCTCGCACGCGGGTTGCAGTTCCTCGCGATCGCGCTGGCGGTCGGGGCACTCGCGTTCCTGCTGCTCGTGTGGCGCCCAGCGCTGCGCGAGCTCACCGGTCGCGAGCCGGCGTGGGACGAGGCGGGGGAGCGCTTCGCGGCGCGCTCCCGCCAGCTCGTCGCGCCGGCGGTCATGCTCGGGGTCGTAAGCGCAGCCGCGGCGGTCGTGCTGGAGGGGGCGGAGGCGGCCGGGATCTCCGGGTTCGCGGCGCTGCGCCCGGCAGTCGTGCGCGAGACGCTCGGGACGCGCTTCGGGACGGTGTGGGGGCTCGGCGTCCTCGCGTGGGTCCTGTTCGGCGCGCTCGCGGCGTTCGCGCCCAAGCGGCGGTGGGCGCTGCTCGCGCTCGCCGTGCCGGCGGGCTTCCTGGTCGTGCTGCCAGCGCTCAGCGGCCATGCCGCGACGCAGAGCCCTGAGGCGCTGCTGGTTCCGCTCGACGTCGTGCACGTCGCGGCGATGAGCGTGTGGGCCGGTGGCCTCGCGCTGCTGCTGCTGGGCGTGCCGGCCGCCACGCGCCGGCTTGAGCCGGCGGGGCGGGGGCGGCTGCTGGCGGCCGTGCTGGTGCGCTTCTCGCCGCTCGCGCTGGCGGCGGTGGCGGCGATCCTGGTGACGGGCCTGGCGCAGTCCTACGTCTACGTGCGCACCCCTGCGCACCTGCTCGACACGGCGTTCGGGCGGGCGGTGTTGATCAAGTTCGTCCTGCTGATGGCGCTGATCACGCTGGGCGTCTATCAGCGACGGCGTTCGCTGCCATGGCTGCGGCGGATCGCGGCCGACGGTGAGGCACCCGGGCGCGCCGGGGTCATGCTGCGCCGGGTGCTGCGTGGCGAGCTGGCGCTGATCGTCTTCGTGCTCGGCGTGACCGCGGCGCTGACGGCCTACGCGCCCTCGATCGCCGCGCAGAGCGGCCCGTTCAACGCCACGACGGGGGTCGGTCCGGCGCAGCTTCAGCTCACGATCGACCCGGCGCGCGTCGGCGCCAACGAGATCCATCTGTACCTGCTGAACCCGCGCGACGGGACGCAGTACCGGGGTGCGAAGGAGGTCGACGTGGAGGAGCGGCTGCCCGCACGGGACATCGGCCCGCTGACGCAGACCGCGAACCTCGCTGGGCCGGGCCACTACGTCGTGCCCGGTGCCGTGCTGGGCGTGAGCGGGACCTGGGAGGTGCAGGTGACGGTGCGCGTCTCGGCGTTCGATGAGTACCTGACGACTGTGGAGGTGCCGGTGCGATGAGACGCCCTGGAGCGAAGATCGCGGCGGCCGCCGCGGGTCTGCTGGTGCTCGCGCCGGCACCGGCGCAGGCGCACGGGCTCGTCGGACGCACCGACCTGCCGATCCCCAGCTGGCTGTTCGCGTGGGCGGCGGCGATCGTGCTGATCGCGTCGTTCGTCGCGCTCGGTGTGCTGTGGCCGACGCCCCGCTTGCAGCAGCGGCGTCTGTCGCGAGCGCGCCTCAGGCTGCCGCCCGGTCTGCGACCGGCGTGCGGTGTGCTCGGCGTCGCGCTGTTCGCCGTCGTCGTCTACGCCGCGCTCGCCGGCACCTCCGTGCCCACGGCGAACCTCGCGCCGACCACGATCTACGTGCTGTTCTGGGTCGGGATCCCCGTGCTGAGCGTGCTGTTCGGCGACGTCTTCGCGCTCTTCAGTCCGTGGCGGGCGCTGTATCGCTGGATCTCCGCCGCGGCGCGGCGCGCGCTGCCCGGCCTGGACGCCGCGCCGCTGCGCTACCCGGAGCGGCTTGGGCGCTGGCCGGCGGTCGTGGGGCTGCTCGCGTTCGCGTGGCTGGAGCTCGTGTACGTGAACCGCGACGACCCGGCGACGCTGGGGGTGCTCGCGCTCGCCTACGCGTTCGTGCAGATGATCGGCATGAGCCTGTTCGGCGAGGAGACGTGGAGCGAGCGAGCGGACGCGTTCGGCACCTGGTTCGGGCTGTGCGGGCGCATCTCCGCGATCGAGCTGCGCGGCCGCGATGTCTGCCTGCGCCCGCCGCTCTCGGGCCTGCCGGACCTGCCGACGTGGCCGGGCACCGTCGCGCTGCTGTGCACCGTGATCGGCACGACCACGTTCGACGGCGCCTCCAACGGGCCGCTGTGGGTCGGGGTCGCGCCGCACCTCCAGAACGCACTCCAGAGCCTCGGGCTGGGACTCGAAGCGGCCGGTGAGATCGCGTTCACGTTCGGGCTCGCGTTCTGTGTGCTGTTCGTCTCGGGTATCTACTGGGCCGGGATCGCCGGAATGCGATCCGTCGACCCGCGCCGCAACACGGCCGATCTCGCGCGGCGCTTCGTGCACACGCTCGCGCCGATCGCGTTCGCGTACACGCTTGCGCACTACTTCTCGCTGCTCGCCTTCCAAGGCCAGGCGCTCGGCTACCTGATCTCCGACCCGCTCGGCACCGGCGCGAACCTGTTCGGCACCGCGAACCGGCAGGTCAACTACCTGCTGATCTCGACCGAGGCGATCTGGTACGTGCAGGTCGCCGCGCTCGTCTCGGGCCACGTCGGCGGGCTCGTGCTCGCGCACGACCGCGCGCTGGCGGTCTTCCGCAAGGACCCGCAGGCGGCGATCCGCTCGCAGTACTGGATGTTGACCGTGATGGTCGGGTTCACCTGCCTCGGCCTGTGGCTGCTCTCGGCGGTGAACGCATGAGCGCCCCTCGACGCGCTCCCCGCCGCTGCGCTCGCCAACGCGGCGGGCCGATCGCCTCCCCTCGCAACCACCCCCAACGCACCAGGAGGTCCGTCATGCGACGACGCCGTGCCACGCTTTCCGTGGCATCCACCGCGCTGTTGCTGCTGGCCCCGGCCGCAGCGCACGCGCACGTCTCTGTGCACCCCAACGTCTTGCCCGCCGGCGGGTTCGCGACGGTGAACGTGCGCGTGCCGAACGAGCAGGACAACGCCACCACCGTGAAGGTGCAGATGCAGATGCCACCGGGGCTGATCTCGGTCAGCGCGCAGAGCCCGCCCGGCTGGACCGTCGTCTACAAGATGAGAAAGCTGACGAAGCCCATCCAGACCGCCGATGGCCTTGTCAGCTCCGAGGTCAGCGAGGTCGACTGGACTGCCGCCAAGGGCGCCGGCATCCCAGCCGGCCAGTTCGTGCAGTTCCCGATCTCGATCAGCACGCCGGACAAGGCCGGCGCAGTGATCGGATTCCCAACGCTCCAGACCTACGACAACGGCAAGGTCGTGCGCTGGATCGGGCCCCCGTCGGCTGACTCTCCGGCACCGACGATCGACGTCTCGAAGGCGAACGGTCCGATGCTCGACATCACCGGCGGCGACGCCGGCCCGCCAGCCAGCGCAGCCAACCTCACGATCGCCACCAACACTCCAGCCACCGCGAGCACGACCCTCGTCAAGAGCACGAGCGGCGCGAGCAAGGGACTCGGGATCGCCGCGCTGATCATCGCGATCCTCGGCCTGCTCGCCGGCGGCCTCGCGCTGGTCCGCAGCGGCCGGCGCGCCTGATCCACCGATGACGAACGCCTGCCACCAACGTCGGTCGCGTGCGCGGACCATTGCAGTCGCGCTCGTGCTCACGGGAGCGGTCGCGCTGCTCGCGCTGCTGCTCACCGGGCAGGTCCTCGCTTTCCTCTACCTCGCGCCCGCGCTGCTGCTCAGCGCGATCCTCGCGCTCGGCTGCTTCCCAGGCGAACGACTGCTCGCCGCGCGCATGACCGCCACGGCGCGCCTGCGCCCGGAACGCCACATCGGCCGCCCACACCCGCCCCGCATCCTGCGGGCGCGCGGCGGGCTGCTGCTCGCGACGCGCCTCGCCGGACGCGCGCCCCCGTTGACGACGACGACACCGGCCTGAGCTCCTCAGTTGTGGAGACGACCTCGGCGTCGAGTCCGCTCGAGCACGGCTGACGGGCGGCATAGGCTCGGCGAAGCGCCCTCGCCGCTCCACGAACGGCAGCCGCTCCCAGGAGGGCCGTCGCCCGCGGCCGGCGCGTGCCGGGCCGACCGCGGGTGCTTGCCGTGATGGGACTACGACGCGGCCGGGAGCCCGCTGCCGGACAGCGCGCTCGCCGGGGATGGGGTCACCGCGATCGTCACGGCCGACGAGATGCCACGCTGGTTCACGGGTCCGCCCGGGACCAGCGTGCGGAACTGCACGGAGCCGGCGCTGTCGAGCACGTGCGCCAGCGAGTAGCTCGACCCGGCGCCGACGTGGCCGACCTCGACCGTGCGCCAGACGCCGCCGTCGAGGCGCTGCAGGACGATCACGTGGCCGGCCTTGCTCGGCTGCACCGTGCCCGTGAACGTGATCGTGTCGCCGACCTTGCCGGCGGACGCGCTCGCCGCGATCGAGACGACGTCGTGCACGCCGACGAACAGCGCCGCCGTGCGCGTCCTGGGCTTCGTCGTGTTGCGCACCTGGTAGATCGTGTTGCGCGTCGGGCTCTGCGCGAACGAGTAGTTGCCGCTGCCGTCGGTGGTGCCGGCGGCAAGCGGCTGGAACGGACCGCTCTGCTCGTCGCGCCCGTACAGCGTCACTGAGGTGTTGGCACCGCCGGTCAGCACGCCGCTGATCGTCACGCCCTGGCCGAAGTCGATCGACGTCGCGCCGGCGTTGATGGTGAAGCCCGCGACCTGGGTCTGCTGGACGGTGATCGAGATCGGCGTCGACTCGCCGCGCAGGTTGCGGCGATCGCCGCGGAAGACCGCGCGCAGCGTGCGGTCGCCGGCCTGACGGAAGCGGTGGACGATCGAGAACGTCGAGCCGAGGGCAATCCGGCCGCTGTCGATCGTGCGCCACTGGCCACCGTCGACGCCGACCTGCGCCTGCAGGATCACGCGCTGGCCGACGTGGTTCGGCGCGACCGTGCCGGTGAACGTCACCGGCGTGCTCGTGAACAGCGCGGCGCTCGGCTGGTCGAGCGTGACCGTCGCTTGCACGCGCTCGCGGACCGTGCGGCTGTGGACGCCGGGCCCGGCGGTCGCGAACCAGGAGCGGTTCGTGGTGACGACGCCGGCTGCGCGCGAGATCGACCAGAAGCCGTTCGCGTCCGTCGTCGTCTTCGACACCTGCGTGAAGCCACCGGGGACGCCGGAGATGTGGTGCCAGAGGGTGATCTGTTGGCCGGCGTGGTTCGCGCCGTTGAGCTGCCCGTAGATGAGCACCGGCTCGCCGGTGGAGATCGGGTCGGGGGCTGCGGCGATCGTGAGACCGCGGTTGTGATGCGGCGGGTTGTGCCGGTGCCGCTTCGCCATCGCCGTGACGGGCGCTGCGAGCACCAGTGCCATGGCGAGCGCGGCGAGCAGGGCAAGACGTGGACGCACGTGAGCCTCCATTGCTGGGACGGGTTTGCGGATGGGATCCCTCCCGGCTCTCCTCCGACGACCGGGCGAGGGGGTGGGACGTCGGCTAGAACACCCGCGCGCCGAGTGAGTTGCGCTGGGTTAAGGGCCTGTCCGGGTAGGCCCACGGGTAGAAATAGACCGGATGCGGTTGCCTGACGGCAGCTCCGCCTGCCTTCCCGCAACGACTTGACGTGCGCCCTGCAAGGGCGTCTCCGCGGTCGGGGTGGTGGTCGGCATGGCGCCATCCTGCGACACGCGCGCGTCGACCGCAAGCGCTCGCGCAGGGTCATCGGTCCGTGATACGGCCGGTCGTTCAAGTCCGGATCGGCGACCCGCCGACTGAGTTCCTCGACCCCGTATTTCGAGGAGCTCTCAGATGATCGAACGGAAGTGCCGCCGTGTCGCCAGACTCGGCCTCATCGCCGCAGTGGCGGCGCTCGGATCGCTGTCTCTGGCCGGTACCGCACTCGCCGCGCAGCCCGGCTCGACGTCCACGCAGGGCGCGTTCGTGATCGGTGACCAGAGCGCTCGGCTGGACGCGCACGTCACCTTCTGGGGCGCGCAATGGTGGAAAGACAACGCGCCGAGCGGCGGCGGCGCGCCCGCGTCGTTCAAGGGCTACGCCGACGTCGTCGACCCCGCCTGCGCGCAGCCGTGGACCACGCGTCCAGGCAACAGCTCGTTCCCGCCAGCCGACATCAGCGACGTGCTCGACGTGCTCGTGGCGAGTCACGTCGACAAGTCGGGGGCCGTCATCTCGGGTGACACGACCGAGCTGGCCATGGTCGCCGTCGACCCCGGCTACGCTCCCGACCCTGGGCACCCCGGCACCGGCACGGTCATCGGGTTCCTCGCCTGCGGCGGGGGCGGCATCTCCTGACGTCTTAGGAAGGCAGCGAAGCTAGACGAGCCCGTCATTCACGGCAACCGTTCGCCAATCGAATCGCCATGCCTCCTAGGTGGACGCCGGCGCCGCGACGACCGGTCATACGTCCGCACGGGTTATGGCCACGGACCCCCTCCGCGTGGCCACCCCCCCGGAACTGCGCGCATCCGAGGGGATCGGCGGCCCGCGAGCTGCGAGTTTCGAAGCTTCCCCACGGTGCACGGCGAGGCTCTACGATCTCCCGTAAGCCCCGATAGCTCAGGCGGATAGAGCGGTCGCCTCCTAAGCGACAGGCCGCAGGTTCGAGTCCTGCTCGGGGCATGTGCCTACCTCCTCCTAAGCGACAGGCCGCTGGTTCGACTCCAGCCCGAGGCATCGAGCACCGATCGGGGAAGCCCGTGACGGCGCGGACCTTTGCACAGCATCACGGTCAGTCGACACTCCGGCTTCTGGTAGACATAGCTCATGATCAGCCGCTCCCACCGGGGGAGACGGGCGGCGGCTGCGTCGGAGGAGGCACCGGGGGATCGGCGTGCCGCGCCGATCGCACGTCGCGTCGTCCAGGCCCTTTCCGCTCATGAGCATCGCACCGCCGCGGCACTGTTCGCGGTGTTGGTGCTCGCATACCTGTGGCCGGTGCTGATCGGCGGGAGCATCCTCGCGCCGATGGGGCTCCTCTACCACTCCACGCCCTGGGCGGTCGGTGCGCCCGCCGGGGCCTTCCACTACTTCAATGGCGAACTCGCGGATGTTCCCGGGACCTACTACCCGTGGGCGGTCCTCGCGCGCAGACTGATCCACAGCGGCACCTTCCCCGCGTGGAACCCGTTCGCGTTCACGGGCACGCAGTTGTTCGCGAACTCGCAGCTCGCCTGGTTCAGCCCGTTCAGCCTGCCGCTGTGGATCCTCCCGCTCAACTACGCGTTCGGCGTCGCCGCCGCGCTCAAGCTGTGGATGGCCGGCTTCGGGACCTACCTGCTCGTGCGCGAGCTGCGACTCGGCTTCTGGCCGGCGCTGCTCTCCGGCATCAGCTTCGCGCTGTGCGCGTTCAACGTCGTCTGGCTCGGCCACCAGACGCTGGTGGCCAGCACGGTGTGGCTGCCGTGGGCGATCGTGCTCATCGAGTCGCTGCTGCACGGAGTGCGTCGTCGAGATGTGGTGCTGTTGGCGCTCGTCACCGCGCTGGTCCTCGACGGCGGTCACCCCGGCACCGAGGTGCAGGTCATGG
>DASRXW010000004.1:0-91280 GCA_035654055.1 Conexibacter sp. | reverse complement strand
GACTGTCACGGTTGTGCGCGATCCGTGGAGAGATGCTGGAGAGTGCGCGGGGGGTTGCGCAAAGCCGGCAGGCGCACACCGCGAGGCGCCGTGAGCGGTAGCGCGACCGCAACCTGCTCACCCCGCTCCCCAGCCAACCGGCGAACGCCCTGCACACCGGACCGGCGTGAGCGGAGCGAGGACCGGCGCGCGGGGGCGCGGGAGGCTCCGACAGCGGTACCGGACGCAGCGCGAGGGCGCGGAGCGGGCGAGGCGGACGGAGCGCGGCACCACCCGCCCCCGCTGCTACCCTTGCGGCCCAGGCCGGGAGCCCACCATCCTGACCGCCGCCGGAGCGCTGGAACGCCTCCTCGATGACCGACCACCTCACCGATCGCGACGGACCGCGCGACGAGTGCGGCGTCTTCGGGATCTACGCACCCGATCACGACGTCGCCCGGCTTGCGTACTTCGCGCTGTACGCGCTCCAGCATCGCGGGCAGGAGTCCGCCGGCATCGCGACGACCGACATCGGCGGCAACATCATGACCCTGCGCGACCTCGGGCTCGTCTCGCAGGTGTTCGACGAGCAGAAGCTGCGCGCGCTGCCCGGCGACCTCGCGCTCGGCCACGTCCGCTACTCCACGACCGGCTCCTCGGCGTGGGAGAACGCGCAGCCGGTCTACCGCTCGGACGACCGCGAGCTGGCGCTGGCGCACAACGGCAACCTCACGAACGCCGTCGAGCTGCACGCCGAGCTGCGCGAGCGCGACGTCGCGTTCCGCTCCACGTCGGACTCGGAGATCATCGCCGCGCTGCTCTCCACGCACCCGGCCGAGCGGGTCGAGGACGCCGTCGTCGACGTGCTGCCGCGCCTCCAGGGCGCCTTCTCGACCGTCGTCATGACGCGCGACAAGATCGTCGCGTTCCGCGATCCGCACGGGCTGCGCCCGCTCGCGCTCGGGATGATCGGCGAGCGCTACTGCGTCGCGAGCGAGTCGTGTGCGCTCGACATCATCGGCGCGAGATTCCTGCGCGAGGTCGAGCCGGGCGAGGTGCTGACGATCGACGCCGGCGGGATCTCCACGCGCATGGCCGTCGAAGGCGCCCGCCGCGCCTTCTGCGTCTTCGAGTACATCTACTTCGCGCGACCCGACTCGATCATGGGCGGCACCGTGCTGCAGGGCGCGCGCGGGCGGATGGGGGAGATCCTCGCGCGCGAGGCGCCGGTCGAGGCCGACCTCGTGATCGCCGTGCCCGACTCCGGCAACCCGGCCGCGCGCGGTTACGCGCGCGCGAGCGGGATCCCGCACGACGACGGCTTCGTGAAGAACCGCTACGTCGCGCGCACGTTCATCCAGCCGGGGCAGGAGCTGCGCAGGCACGGCCTGAGACTGAAGTTCAACCCGATGCCGGAGATCGTCGCCGGGCAGCGGCTCGTCGTCGTCGACGACTCGATCGTGCGTGGCAACACGACGCGCCAGATCGTGCAGATGCTGCGCGATGCCGGCGCGAAGGAGGTCCACCTCCGCATCACCGCGCCGCCGATCCGCAACCCCTGCCACTACGGCATCGACATGTCGACGCGCGAGGAGATGGTGGCGCATGGACGCGACGTCGCGGAGATCGCGGCCGAGCTCGGCGCCGACTCGCTCCACTACATCTCACTGGAGGGCGTCTACGAGGCCGTCGGCTCGACGCGCGAGACGCACTGCGACGCCTGCTTCACGGGCGAGTACCCGCTCCCGGGCGCGCCCGGCGGGCACGACAAGCACGCCTTCGAGCGAGCGCTGCCCGTCATACACGCGTAACGCGCGCGGACCTGCGACAGCGGCCGCGCGCCGCGCGCTGCCCCGCCGCCCGCGCCGATATCGTCGGAGCCATGGATCCCCGCGAGGCGCTGCGCACCCACTTCGGCTTCGGCGCCTTCCGTCCCGGTCAGGCCGACGCCGTCGAGGCGGCGCTCGCGGATCGCGACACGCTCGTCGTGATGCCGACCGGCTCGGGCAAGTCGCTCTGCTACCAGCTCCCCGCGCTGATGCGCGAGGACCTCACGATCGTCGTCTCGCCGCTCGTCTCGCTGATGCAGGACCAGGTCGACCAGCTCCGCCGCATCGTGCCCGAGCGCGTCGCGCTCGTCAACGCGCAGCAGAGCGCGGCCGAGAACCGCGTCGTGATGGAGCGGGCGGCCGCCGGCGAGCTGCGGCTGCTGTACGTCGCGCCCGAGCGCTTCGCCTCCCCGGGCTTCGTCGAGCAGGTCGAGCGCGCGCGGCTCGGGCTGTTCGTCGTCGACGAGGCGCACTGCGTCTCGCAGTGGGGCCACGACTTCCGTCCCGACTACTTCCGCCTCGCCGACGCCGCGCGCTATCTGAGAGCGCGCGCGATCGTCGCGCTGACGGCGACCGCCACCCCCCAGGTCGCGCGCGACATCGTCGCGCGGCTGCGGCTGGAGGAGCCGGTGCAGGTGACGACCGGCTTCGACCGCCCGAACCTCTCGTTCGCGGTCGTCCCGTGCAGAACGAAGGCCGACAAGCACCGTCGCATCGCCGCGGTGCTCGGCGAGCGAGACGCGGAGCGGCCGGCGCTGCCGGCGATCGTCTACGCCGGCACGCGCAACGGCTGCGAGGAGCTTGCGACCAAGCTCGCGCACGCGCTCGACGAGCCGGTGCTCGTGTACCACGCCGGCCTCGACCGCGAGCGGCGCGCCGCGGTCCAGCGCAGCTTCATGGGCGGCGAGGCGCGCGTCGTCGTCGCGACGAACGCGTTCGGGATGGGCGTCGACAAGGCGGACGTGCGGACCGTCTGCCATGAGACCGTTCCCCAGTCGGTCGAGGCGTACTACCAGGAGGCCGGCCGTGCCGGTCGCGACGGTCAGCCGGCGCGCTGCCTGCTGTTCGCCGAGGCGCGCGACAAGGGCCTGCACGTGTTCTTCATCCAGCGCTCCGAGGTCGAGGACGCGGCGTTCGCGGCGGTCGCGCGGCGGCTGCACCGCGAGGCGGCCGAGCACGGCCGCTACGACGTCGAGCTGCGCGAGCTGGCGGCGCTCACCGGCAGAGGGGGCGACACGGACCAGGCGCGCGCGATCGTCGGGCACCTCGCGCGCGCGGGGATGCTGAGACCGGCGCCGTCGCCGCCCGACCGCGCGATCGGGCGGGTCACCGGCGCGTGGAACCGCGAGGCGCTGCGCGCCTGCCGCGCGTCGGCCGGCGACGCCCAGCGCGTGCGCTGGCGCCAGTACCGCGCGATCTGGGCGTTCGTCGAGCAGCGCGCCTGCCGGCGCAGAACGGTGCTGCGGCACTTCGGCGACGCCTCGCAGCCGTTCACCGATCCGGGCGTCGCGTGCTGCGACGTGTGCGACGCGTCGCTCGTGCCGCCCGCGCCGGCGGCGCCGGAGCGGGCGGCGACGGGAAGCGGGCTTCGCCCTGGCGCCGACCGCAAGCGGCCGCCTTCGGGCGACGTCGCGCGCCGCGGCGTCGCGCCCGCCGACGGCCAGCTCGACGAGGCGATCCTCGCGGTCGTCGAGAGCGCCGAGCCCGCGGTCGGCCGCACGCGCGCGGTCGAGATCCTCTGCGGCGGGCGCTCGAAGGTCGTCGAGAAGCACTCCTACGACGGGCTCCCTGCGTACGGCACGTTCGCGCATCTGCGCCGCGACGACGTGCTGGCGCGCGTCGACGAGCTGCTCGCGGACGGCACGCTGCGCTCGACCGGCGGGCGCTTTCCGAAGCTGGCGGCGGCGTGAGCGCGGCAATGAGCGAGGGCGGGGGCGCCGGGGAGCGCGCCGGCGAACCGGCGGGCGAGGCCGGACGAGGTGCGTTCCGACTGGCGGTGCTCGCCTCCGGGACCGGCTCGAACCTGCAGGCGATCCTCGACACGCTCCACGGCGGGCCTGAGGGGATCGCGGTCGCCGCGGTCGCCTCGAACGTCGCCGACGCGCCGGCGCTCGCGCGCGCGCAGCAGGCCGGCATCCCGACCGCGGCGTTCCCGCTCGAGGCGTACCCCGACCGCAGCGCGCGCGATACGGCGCTGGCCGACTGGATCGCCGGCCACGAGGTGCGGCTCGTCGTGCTCGCCGGCTACATGCAGCTGCTCACGCCCGCCTTCCTCGGCCGCTTCCCGCACGCGGTCGTGAACGTGCACCCGGCGTTGCTGCCCGCGTTCCCCGGCCTCGACGCGGTCGGTCAGGCGCTCGCGCACGGCACGCGCGTGTTCGGCGTCACGGTGCACTTCGTCGACGAGGGCGTCGACACCGGGCCGATCATCCTCCAGCGTGCGCTCGAGCTTCCTCGCGCGCGCACGCGCGAGGACGTGCTCGAGCCGCTGCACGCGGTCGAGCACGAGCTGCTGCCGGAGGCGATCCGGCTGATCGCGCGCGGCGCCGTGCGGATCGATCCCGCCGACCCGCGCCGCGTGCTGCTCGACTGACCCGCGTCCCGCCCGCCGCCCCACCACGCCAGGCGGCGCGCGGCCGCCGCTTCGCTTATCCTCGCGTGCGCATGGCGGACGGAACGGAGATCGCTCAGACGGAGCCGCTCACGGCGCCCGGCGAGGTCCAGGTCCGGCGGGCGCTGCTGTCGGTCTCCGACAAGACCGGCATCGTCGACTTCGCGCGCGGGCTCGCGGAGCTGGGCGTCGAGCTGGTGTCCACCGGCGGCACCGCCGGGGCGCTCGCCGACGCGGGCATCCCGCACCGCTCGATCACCGACTACACGGGCTTCCCGGAGATCATGGACGGACGCGTCAAGACGCTCCATCCGAAGCTCTACGCCGGCCTGCTCGCGGTGCGCGACGACGACGCGCACCTGGCGGCGGCGGCCGACGCCGAGGTCGAGTTCGTCGACCTCGTGTGCGTCAACCTGTATCCGTTCGAGCAGACCGTCGCCAAGCGCGGCGTCGCCGACGCCGAGGTGATCGAGAACATCGACATCGGCGGCCCGACGATGATCCGCGCCGCCGCGAAGAACTTCGCCTTCGCCGCTCCGGTCGTCTCGCCCGCCAGCTACGACGCGATCCTCGACGAGCTGCGCGCCGCCGAGCGGCGCCTCTCGCTCGCGACGCGCGAGTCGCTCGCCGCGGAGGCGTTCGCCTACACGGCGCGCTACGACACGGCGATCGCGCGCTGGTTCTCCGAGCGGCGCGACGACTTCCCCCCGCTGTTCGTGCGCGCGTTCGAGAAGGTCACCGACCTCTCCTACGGAGAGAACCCGCACCAGCGCGCCGCCTACTACGCGCAGGTCGGCTCGCCCACGCACCTGCTCTCGAACGTGCGCCAGCTCGGCGGCAAGCCGCTGTCGTTCAACAACCTGCTCGACCTCAACGCCGCGCGCCTGCTCGCCCGCGAGTTCGGCGGCCCGGCGTGCGTGATCGTCAAGCACAACAACCCCTGCGGCGTCGCGCTCGGCGACAGCCCGCTCGACGCCTACCGGAAGGCGTTCGCGTGCGACCCGATGTCGGCCTTCGGCGGGGTCATCTGCCTCAACCGGCCGGTCGACGGTGCGCTCGCCGAGGCACTCGTGCAGCAGTTCGCGGAGGTCCTGTTCGCGCCCGGCTACGACGAGGCCGCGCTCGCGACGCTCGCGAGCAGACCGAACCTGCGGATCCTCCAGGACGACGAGCAAGCGCCGCTGCACCTCGCCGATCCGGACCTCAAGCAGGTCGTCGGCGGCCTGCTCGTGCAGGACCGCGACCTCGACACGCAGGAGCGGGCCGAGATGACCGTCGCAACGCAGCGCGAGCCGACCGACGCCGAGTGGAGCGAGCTGCTGTTCGCGTGGCGCGTCTGCAAGCACGTGCGCTCGAACGCGATCGTGCTCGCGAGCGGCGGCGCCTCGGTCGGCATCGGCGCGGGGCAGATGAGCCGCGTCGACTCGGTGCGGATCGCGGTCGAGAAGGCGCAGGAGGGGACGCTGGAGGGCGCCGTGCTCGCCTCCGACGCCTACTTCCCGTTCTCGGACGGGCCGCAGCTCGCGATCGACGCCAGCGTCACGGCGATCGTCCAGCCCGGCGGCTCCGTGCGCGACGCCGACGTGATCGCCGCGGCCGACGCGGCGGGCGTCGCGATGGTCTTCACGAGCCGGCGTCACTTCAAGCACTGAGCCCTGGGCGGGTGCCGCTACAGGCGCGTCGGCGCGCTGCCGATAGGGAGCGGGTGATGCTGGGAGCGAGATCGCGGCGCTGCGCGCCGGAGGACGCCTGATGGAGTTGCGCCTGCGCAGCGTGCCCGCGCTGTTCGGGACCGTCCTGGCCGCGATCGCGACGCTCGTCGCGACGATGCTCGCCGTCGACCACTGGGGCGTCCCAGTCGCGGGGATGCTGCTGACGGTCGCGCTCGGGATCCTCGCGCTGCATGCGCTTCAGCGCGAGCGCCGCGCGACGCAGCTCGTCGGGCGACAGCAGACCGAGCGCGATCGCGCCGAGACGGAGCTGCGCGCCGCCGAGCTGCGCCACCGCCTGCTCGCCGACAACGCGACCGACACGATCCTCGCGTTCGGGACCGACGGCTGCATCACCTACGTCTCGCCGGCGTGCAGCGAGCTGATCGGCTTCGCGCCGGAGGAGATCGTCGGGCGCCAGCCGCGCGCCTTCGTCCATCCCGACGACCGCGTCACGGTCAAGCGGGCGCGCCTGCGGGTGGCGGAGGAGGGCGGGACGATCACCGTCACGAGCCGTCTGCGCCATCGCGAAGGTCACTACGTGTGGATCGAGGCGCGCGTGCGGCGCGTGCTCGACGCCGACACGGGCGCGCCGATCGAGGGGCAGGCGATCGTGCGCGACGTGAGCGAGCGCGTCGCCGCGGAGGCCGCGCTGCGCGAGAGCGTCGAGCGCATCGCCGCCGCCGAGCAGCGCTTCCGCACCGCGTTCGAGGCGGCGCCGATCGGCATGGCGCTGTCCGACCTCGACGGCCGCTTCATCCAGGTCAACGACGCGCTGTGCGCCATCACCGGTTACACGCGGGAGGAGCTCGAGGAGATGGGCTTCGCCGAGCTCGGCCACCCGGCCGACGCGGGTCGCGAGGAGGAGATGATGCGCAGCCTGCTCGCCGGCGAGCAGAGCGCCTACTGGATGGAGAAGCGCTACGTGGACGTCGTCGGTCAGGTCGTGTGGGTCGCCGTGCACGCGACGCTCGTGCGCGCCGCCGACGGCAGCCCGCAGCACTTCCTCGGCCAGATCCAGGACGTCAGCGAGCGCGTCCGCTACGAGGCGCAGCTCCAGCACATGGCCGATCACGATCCGCTCACCGGCCTGTTCAATCGCCGCTCGTTCGAGCGCGAGCTGAATCAGCACATCCTCCAGGTGCAGCGCTACGGGCCCGAGGGCGCTGCGCTCGTGCTCGACATCGATCGCTTCAAGCACATCAACGACACGCTCGGCCACAACGTCGGCGACGAGCTGATCGTCAAGGTCGCGCAGACCCTGCGCACGCGGCTGCGCGAGACCGACGTGCTCGCGCGCCTCGGCGGCGACGAGTTCGCGATCCTGCTGCCGCGCGGCGGCGCCGCCGAGGCGTCGCGCGTCGCCGAGGCCGTGCTCGGCGCGGTGCGCGCGCAGTCGGTGCTGACGGCGGCCGGCCGGCGGCGACCGATCACCGCGTCGATCGGCATCGCGCTGTTCAGCGACACGGAGCGATTGAGCGGCGAGGACGTGCTCGTCAACGCCGATCTCGCGATGTACGACGCGAAGGAGGCCGGGCGCGACCGCGCTGCCACGTACTCGTCGCAGGAGCGCGGCGCCTCGCGCATGAAGGCGCGCATCACGTGGGCGGAGCGGATCCGCGAGGCGCTCGAGGAGGATCGCTTCACGCTCTATGCGCAGCCGATCGTCGAGCTCGCAAGCGGCGAGGTGCGCCAGCACGAGCTGCTGCTGCGGATGCTCGACGAGGGCGGCGAGGTGATCCCGCCGGCGGCGTTCCTCGGGATTGCCGAGCGCTTCGACCTGATGCAGGAGATCGACCGCTGGGTCGTCGCGCATGCGATCCGCCACATGGGCGAGCAGAAGGCCGCCGGCCGCGAGCTCGTGTTCGAGGTCAACATCTCCGGCAGCTCGACGGGCGATCCGGAGCTGCTGACGATCATCGAGCACGAGCTCGCGACGACCGGCATCGATCCTGTCAATCTCGTGCTCGAGGTGACGGAGACGACGGCGGTTGCCAACATCCCTCGTGCACAGCAGTTCGCCGCACGCCTCGCTGAGCTGGGTTGTCGGTTTGCGCTTGACGACTTTGGAGCGGGCTTTGGCAGCTTCTACTACTTGAAGCACCTGCCGTTCGATCTTCTGAAGATCGACGGGGAGTTCGTTCGCTCATGCACGACCAGCACGACCGACCAGCTGTTGATCCGTGCGGCGGTGGACATCGCCCGTGGGCTCGGGAAGAAGACGATTGCCGAGTATGTCGGGGACGAGGCGACAGTTGAGCTGCTGCGCGAGCTGGGCGTCGACTACGCCCAGGGTTTCCACATCGGACGCCCAGGGCCCCTTGCTGTGCGACTCGAACACGATTGCGTCGGTTCGTAAGAGTTGCTTCACCATTCAAGGTTTGTAACGGACAAGCGCCAGCTTCTTGACGAGAACCTCCCACAGGTTCAATGCAGGTGCGTATATTGCTAGCCTAGGACACACCCCCCCAGGCTTACTAGGAGTCATGTACATGGCAGATCTCGTCGGGCAAATTCAGCGCGACATCGAGAAGCGACTGCAGGAGCTGCGGCCGCTGATCGAGGAGAAGGAGCAGCTCGAAGCCGTGCTCGTGGCGCTCACGAACGGGACTGCGGCTGTCAGCCCCGCGCCGCGGCCGCGTGCCGCGGTGGCGGCGCCGCGCGCCACAGGTCGGGCTCCCTACGCAGGCGGCAAGAGCCGCCGCGCGCCGCGCGGCGCCAACCGCGAGGCGATCCTCAGCGTCGTGCGCGAACGCCCCGGCGTCTCCGCAGCCGAGGTCGCGGCGATCACGAGAATCGCCAAGCCGACGGTCCACACGACGATCTCGCAGCTCAAGCGGAAGGGCATCCTCGAACCCGAGGGCTCGGGCGGCGTCAAGCTCGCCAGAGGCGCCTGAGCGGCTCGCGGCCCAGGGCGCGGCTGGATGCGCGTCCTGGGACTCGAACCCAGCCCGCCGGATTAAAAGTCCGGTGCTCTACCCGATGAGCTAGACGCGCGCGTGCATCGTCTCACGCTCGGCGTCCGGGCGTGGCGTTGGTCCGAAGGTGCGCCTATCCTGAAGGGACGCCCCGTGCATCCCGTGGTCCCCCTGCCCCCATGGTGTAGCGGTCAGCACGCCAGCCTTTCACGCTGGTAGCGGGGGTTCGATTCCCCCTGGGGGTACTGCCCGCGGCTACTATCCGAGCAGTCGCGGGCGGTTAGCTCAGCTGGTAGAGCACTTGCCTTACAAGCAAGGGGTCGCTGGTTCGAACCCGGCACCGCCCATCCGCTGCGCGCCTCGCAGCACGTCCGGCGACGGTCTGCAACGCTTTCCCGCCTCATGAGCGAGCCGCTGTCCTTCGACCCGATCGCGCAGGCGCGCCGCCAGTGGAGCGACCGCTGGGGCGAGGAGCCGGCACGGCCGATGGCGGCGGTGACGTCGATCATGCGCGTGCAGCAGATCCTGCTCGCGCGGCTCGGCGAGCTGCTGCGGCCGTTCGGGCTCACGTTTCCGCGCTACGAGACGCTGATGGTGCTCGTCTTCAGTCGCACCGGCTCGCTGCCCGTCGGCAAGATGGGCGAGCGGCTCCAGGTCCACCGCACGAGCATGACCCACATGGCCGACCGGCTCGAGGAGGCCGGGCTCGTGACGCGCGTCGCGCACGCGGAGGACCGCCGCTCGACCCTGATCGAGATCACGCCGGCCGGGCGCGACCTCGCCGCCCGCGCGACGGCCGTGCTGAACGAGGCGGCCTTCGCGATGGACCCGCTGAGCGACGACGCGCTCGAGTCGATCACGGAGCTGCTCGAGGTCGTCCGCCGCCACGAGGGCGACTTCGCCGAGCCGGCGGCGGCCGTCGACGGCGCCGTGCCCGGCTGACCGGCGCCAGCTAGTGTCTTGAGTCGGAAGTTCGTGACCGCCACCGAACTAAGGACTCACGACACTAGAAGACCGGCGCCTCGGTGTAGCGGCCGAAGACGGTCTGGAGCGATTCGACGATCTCGCCCTCGGTCGCCTCGGCGCGCGCGGCGGTGAGCAGCGGCTCCATCAGGTTGGCGCGGCCCTGCGCCGCGGTCGTGCGGATCCGCTCGAGCGCCTGCTCGACGGCGGCGGTGTCGCGGCGCGCGCGAACTGCCTGGACGCGGTCGATCTGCTTGCGCTCGAGCGCCGGGTCGATCTTGAGGATCGGGGTCTGCTCGTCGTCGCCCTCGGTGAACGCGTTGACGCCGACGACGACGCGACGGCGCTCGTCGATCTCGGTCTGCAGCTCGAAGCTCGCGTCGGCGATCTCGCGCTGCGGGTACGAGCGCTTGACCGCCTCGACCATCCCGCCGAGCTCGTCGATCTTCGCGAAGTACTCGTAGGCCTTCGCCTCCATGCGATCGGTCAGCGCCTCGACGAAGTAGCTGCCGCCGAGCGGGTCGATCGTGTTCGTCACGCCCGTCTCGTGGGCGATGATCTGCTGGGTCCGCAGCGCGATCCGGACCGCGTCCTCGGTCGGCAGCGCGAGCGCCTCGTCGTACGAGTTGGTGTGCAGCGACTGCGTGCCGCCGAGCACGCCCGCCAGGGCCTCGATCGCGGTTCGCACGATGTTGTTGAGCGGCTGCTGCGCGGTCAGCGAGACGCCGGCGGTCTGCGTGTGGAAGCGCATCAGCCACGACTTCGGGTCCTTCGCCCCGAACGTCTCCCGCATCTCGCGCGCCCAGATGCGGCGCGCGGCGCGGTACTTCGCGATCTCCTCGAAGAAGTCGATCTGCGCGTTGAAGAAGAAGCTGAGCCTTGGCGCGAAGTCGTCGACGTCGAGTCCCCGTTCGACTGCCTGCTCGACGTACGTGAGGCCGTCCTTCAGCGTGAAGGCGAGCTCCTGCGCGGCCGTCGCTCCCGCCTCGCGGATGTGGTAGCCGCTGATCGAGACCGGGTGCCAGCGCGGCATCGTCGTCGAGCACCACTCGATCATGTCGCCGACCAGGCGCATCGCCGGGTCGATCGGGAAGCACCACTCCTTCTGGGCGATGTACTCCTTGAGGATGTCAGTCTGGATCGTGCCGCCGAGTCGCTCGGCCGGCACCCCGGTCCGCTCCGCCGCCGCGACGTAGAACGCGAGCATGATCGCCGCCGGTGCGTTGATCGTCATCGAGACGGTCACCTTGCCGAGGTCGATCCCGCCGAACAGCGTCGTCATATCCTCCAGCGAGTCGACCGCCACGCCCTCGCGGCCGACCTCGCCGAGCGCGCGCGGGTGGTCGGAGTCGTGGCCCATCAGCGACGGCATGTCGAACGCCGTCGAGAGGCCGGTCTGGCCGTGGTCGATCAGGTAGCGGAAGCGCTCGTTCGTCTCCTCGGCGGTGCCGAAGCCGGCGAACTGCCGCATCGTCCACAGGCGCCCGCGGTACATCGACTCGTAGATCCCGCGCGTGAACGGGTACTCGCCGGGAAGCCCGATCGCGGCGGCCGGATCGGCCGGCAGGTCCGCCGCGGTGTAGAGCGGCTCGACCGGCTCCCCCGAGAGCGTCGTGAACGGGACGTGGCGCTCTGCCATCAGCCGAGTATCGCAGGGGATCGGCAGTTTCCCGCGGTCACGCGGCCAGCCCGGCGGGGACGCCCCGCTCGCGGACGGTCATCTCGAGCGGCTCGCGCGGGCTCAGGGTCGGCATCTGACGCACGGTCATCGTGCGTCCGGGGAACAGCTCCAGCCGATGGCGCTGCAGGAGCAGCGCGACGATCGTCTTGATCTCGAGCTGGCCGAAGCGCATCCCGATGCACGTGCGCGAGCCGCCGCCGAAGGGGATGTAGGCGCCCTTCGGGAGCCGCGCCTTCGCGTCCGGGGCGAAGCGCTCGGGCACGAACGCCTCCGGCTCGGGCCACACGTCCGGCAGCCGATGGCTCGCCCACGAGCTGTAGTTCACGTACGCGCCGCCGGGGACCTCGTGGCCTTGGAAGGAGAACGAGTCGACGGCCTTGCGTGGGCCGACCCACGCGGGCGGATAGAGGCGCAGCGTCTCGTCGAGCACCATCTCCAGCTCGGGCAGGCGATCGCCCATCAGGTCGGCGAAGCTCGGCGGCGCGCCGCCGAGCACGCGATCCTGCTCCTCGAGCACCTTCGCGAGCGCCGCCGGGTGGCGCGCGAGCTCGTACAGCAGGAACGAGATCGTCGAGGTGGAGGTGTCGTGGCCGGCGAACAGAAGCGTCATCACCTGGTCGCGCACCTCGCGGTCGCGCAGGCGCGAGCCGTCCTCGGCGTCGGTCGCCTCGAGCAGCATGCTGAGGACGTCGGTGCGGTCGGGATCCGGATCGGCGCGGCGGCGCACGATCTCGGCGAAGACGATCTCGTCGAGCGCGCGGCGGGCGGCGTGCATGCGCCGCCAGGGCGTGCGCGGTCCGCGCATGATCCGCACGGCGAAGTCGGTGCCGTAGAAGCTGAGCGCGCGCTCGAAGTCGATCGCCGCCTGCGCGCCGCGGCCCTGCTCGTCGGGGTCGAGGCCGAACAGCGCGCGCATCGCGACGCGCAGCGTCAGCTGGCGCGCCCAGTGGTACACGTCGACGACGTCGCCGGGGCGCCACGCGTCGAGCGCGCGCAGCGTCTCCTCGACCATCGTGTCGTGCGCGCCGGCGATCCGCTCGCGGTGGAAGGCGGGCAGGATGATGCGGCGGGCACGGCGGTGGTAGTCGCCGTCGATCGTCAGCAGGCCGTCGCCGAGCAGCGGGATCAGGTCGCCCATCGAGCCGGGACGCCAGTGGAAGTTGCTCGCATGCGAGACGGTCATGAAGTGGTTCGCCTCGGGTCCGAGCATGAAGACCACGCGTCCGTGGAAGACGCGCACGCTGAAGATCGGGCCGTACTCCTGGTAGAGCGGGAGCAGGATCCGCAGCGGGTCGCGCACGAAGCGGTAGGTGCGCTCGATGTTGAAGTCGTTCGGCCCCGGAGGGAACGGGACGTCGGCGACGCGCTCGACGTAGAGGTCGCCGAGGATCCGCCGGACCGGGTTGCTCGACAGCGGCTCGGGGGCGGCGACGCTCATTCGGGACAATCTACTGGCTGTGCAGCCAGGATGCTGTCCCTCAGGCGCCGCATGAGGGCTGAACCAGAAGGTAGTGTGGTCCGGCACCTACACACCGCAGGAGGGGGAATCATGCATCGCAACGTCGCAGCCGCGTTCGTCGCTGCGCTCGCGCTCGGGATCGCGAGCTGCGGAGGAGCCGCACCGCTGACGAGAGCGGAGCTCAGCAGCAAGATCGAAACCGTCTGCAGACAGGCGACGCAACAGGCGCAGCAGCAGGAGGCGAGAGCCACCAGAAGCGCCAGAAAGCAGTCGTCCGGTGAGGCCGCCGTGCACTTCCTCACGTCCGCCCTCGTAGGCCAGCGGACGATCGTTGCGAGAATCGAAGGCTTCGACGCCTCCAGCGAAGCGAAGGCGGACTTCGACGCGTTCAAGGCGGGAATGAAGCAGCGCGCCGCCGTGTTCACGAGAATCAAGGACGCCGGGGCCGGAGGATTCCAGAGCGCATTGGCGGCGTCGCAGGTCGAGGTCAGAGCGATCTCGGAAAGACTCCAGCAGGCCGCCAACCATCTCGGGCTCAGAGGCTGCGTCTGAGCGGGGCGCCGCGGACGGTCAGGTGGCGAGGCGGCGGCGATCGTCGCCTCGCACGCCCCGCCGCGGGCGGGCGTGTTGCGGGCCTGTGCGACGCCGCCGCTTCGAGCCACGGCCTGCCATACTTCGCTCCCCCTCGTGGGGGCGTAGCTCAGTTGGTTAGAGCGCCGGCCTGTCACGCCGGAGGTCGCGGGTTCGAGTCCCGTCGCTCCCGCTTCACGTTCCTCGGGGCGCAGGATGTGCCTGCAAACGCCGGCCTTCTGTGTGGCGGGGTGGGCGGATGGCCGCCGAATGCGGCCGGCGTGTGGTTGACGCCGCCTAGGAAAGCTCCTGCAATTCGCGGGTATCTCAGAGGTCGCGGGTTTGAGGCGGCGAACCCGCGCCCCCGCCGTTCCGCAGTATGTCCTCGGTGCTCAGAGGCTCGGCTTGCTCGCCGTCTGCTCTGACCAGACGGCTACCGCGGCGGCGCCACCAGTCGACGAACCATCGGGCGAACGCGTCGAGGGCGTCGGCTTCTTTGCAGGGTTGCGAGTCGGGGTTCATTTCGAGGCTCCAGCTTCGCACTGCGGTCGGCGCGAGCTCGGATGAGGCGCCGTCGAGCAGCACAGTCCTTCGGAGGCCAGCGAGGGCGCTGGTGGCGTTCGGCACATGGCTTCCCGCACGATCGAGGTCGACGCTGAGCTGCTCGCCAAGGCACGCGATGCGATGACCCTGCCTCGGTCGAAGACGCGGAGGTCGTGGAGCGCGCGCTGCGTCTCTACATCGGCCGTCGCGCGCTTGAGACCGCGCAGTCGATGAGCGAGCTGACTGAGGACGAGGCCATGCGTGTCGCGTACGACGAGCTGCACGCGATGCGTCGCGAGCGCCGCGGCGCTGCGTGATCCGCGTCATCATCGACGCCTGGGCGCTTGCACGGCGTCGTCGATTGCGCTGTTGTAGCGACCTCCCGCCGTGCAGCGGTCGAGGGTGTCGGTCAGCGATGTCCCGGAGGCGTTCGGGGACCTCATGGGACGGGGCGGCGACAGTGGCGACTGCTGCGGTTCGACGCTACGACGGCAGTGTCGCGGTCGCGCGCTCAAGGTCGCCGCGGTCGATGATCCGCTGCACGAGGAAGCCGGTCGACCTGAAGCGTCCGAAGCTCGGCGCCGGTCAGCGGCCGTAGAGGATGCGGTAGTTGCCACGGCGTAGGCGCAGCCAGGGCGCGCAACCGACAAGCGGCTTCACGTCGAGGTTCGGTGGCTGAGGCTCAGCGGCGAGATCCTGCTCGAGCATCGCGAGTAGGCGCCGGCATTTGGCGTGGTCGATGCGGCGCAGATGCTTGAGCGCGCGCTGCGACAGCTCGATGTGGTTGATCGCTCGAGCGCCGCGAGCGAGTCAGCGGTCGTTCGCGTCGAGCAGACGTCGTGCCTCGGCGAGCGAGGTCGTCTCGCCGCGCGCCAGCTCGCGATCTCGAAGCGCACGAGGCAGTCCTTGGCGATCAGCTCGTCGGCGACCTCGTTGGCGCGTTCATTGCATCGCCGGCACACCTTCGGATCCTCCATTGACGTTCGCGGGCTCGGTGCTTAGGATAGATCGATCGATCGGTCTAACGGCAGAGGTGAAACGATGACGGTCAGTAGCCCAGCAGGATCTGCTGCAAGCGGCCGACCCGGTGACGCAGATGAGATGTCGCGACGCGAGGTCCTGCAACGCTTGGGCGTCGGCGGGGCGATGCTGACGCTGCCGGGCCTGCTCGCCGCCTGCGGCGCGCGCGACGCATCGACGGGCGGCATGGCCCGGGGCGCCGGGACGGACGCCGAGATCGAGTCGGTGACCTGGACGGTCGGCGCGGCCCCGCCGACCCTCGACATCGCCACGGACTTGGTCTCCTCGGGCCTCTTGGTGATGGCACTCGGGCTCGAGGGGCTCCTGATGAGCGACGACGAGCTTGCCCTGAGACCGCGGCTCGCCCAGTCATGGGCGCAGCCGGATCCGCTGCGCTACGTCTTCAAGCTGCGCGCTGGCGTGAAGTTCTGGGACGGCACTCCGCTGACCGTCCACGACGTCGCCTACTCGCTGCGCCGTCACATCGATCCGAAGGTCAGCTCGCAGCTCGGGTCGTACTACGCGAACGTCAAGTCGATCGACGTGACCGGCGCCGACGAGGTCACGGTCCGGATGACGAAGCCCGACCCGATCTTCCAATACGCGCTGGTCTTCAGCTACGTCACGCCGATGGCCTTCAGCGAGCGGCTCGGCAAGAACTTGGGCGTGGCTGGGCCGAAGGTGTCCACGATGGGGACCGGTCCGTTCAGGATCACCGCATTCTCCCCCGACACCGGCGTGACGCTCAAGCGCAATCCGCTGTACTGGGGAGAGCGACCGCGTGTTCGCAACGCCTCGCTGAAGTTCATCGCCGATCCGGAGACCCAGCTGCTGGCGATGAAGTCGGGGGAGATCGACGGCGTGTTCGCGTTCTCTCCTCGGCAATCCAAGCTGTGGGACCACACGCGCGGCATCGGCACGCAGTACTCGCCGGGCATGACCGTCGTGTACCTCACGTTCGACGTCACCGCGGCTCCGTGGGACGACATCCATGTCCGCCGTGCGATCGCGTACGCCGCGGACCGTGCCGGCTACGTCAAGGCGTTCATCGGCGGCCACGGCCGGCCGGCCGAGGCCGTCGTGGCTCGTGAGCAGTGGCGCGGCCTGGTGAGCCCCGCGGAGGTCGATGCGATCTACGCCCAGATCCCGCAGTACCCGTTCGACCTGACCAAGGCGAAGGCGGAGCTCGCCCAGTCAGCTCACCCGAACGGATTCACCACCTCGATCGACTTCCCCAACACCGACCCTGAGATCGGCGAGGCGCTCGTGAGCCTCAGCCAGACGCTCAAGACGCTGGGGATCACGCTGCACGTCAACGAGGTCACGCAGACCGCCTGGCTCGCCGGCCTGGCTGCCCACAAGAACCTGGGGATGCACCTCATGTCACTGGGACCCGATTACGCGGACCCCGCCAACTACCCCGCACTCATCTATCCGAGCGCGAACGCCGTGGCGAACAACTTCAACCTCGCGAACTTCAAGGACGCAACGGTCGACCGGCTTCTGAAGGAGCAGGCCGGGACACGGGACAAGGGCGCTCGCGCCCGCGCGCTCGGCGAGGTCCTGCGGATCTCCGGAGAGCAGCTGCCGTACCTGCCGCTGTGGTTCGTGGACGACTCGCTGGCCCTGTCAGACCGCTTTGTCTACGAGGGCTTCAACGGCCTCTACTACTACCAGAACTGGTTGGGTCACCTCCGCGTGCGGGCATGACGTGATGCGCCAGGGGAGGAGCTCAGCATGACAAATTCACAGGTGACGGTCGAGGACCTGCTCGATCTGCGCACCCTCAGCGCGGTGGACGTCTCGACCGATGGGCAACGGGTGGCCTTCGTCGTCGACGGTGGTGCGACCGCGAAGGGGAAGCTGCCGGAGTCCCGCGTATGGATCGCCCACACCGATGGCGATGCGCGCGAGGCGACGCGTGGTCCGGGCAGCGACTCGTTGCCGCGCTGGTCCCCCGATGGCCGGCAGCTGGCGTTCGCCTCGGATCGCGACCACGCGGGGCTGATGGGTCTCTACCTGCTCGACTTCCGTGGAGAGGCGCGCGCCGTCGGCGATCTGCCCGGCTCCGTCGAGGACGTCCGCTTCTCGCGCGATGGCTCCTACGTGCTCGTGCTCGCGGCCGATCCAGGCTCGGACAAGGCTGGTGGACAGGCCGCGACGAAGATCCAGGAACACGACGGCGACGAGCAAGACCCGATCGTGCGCCGGCCGAACGAGGCGTGGCGGCGCCTGTACCGGATCGACCTCGACAGCGGCGCCACGACCGAGCTGAGCCCCCGCGGATCGAACGTCTGGGAGTTCGGCTGGAGTGGCGGGGGCCAAGCCGTGGCCGTCGTCTCCGACGACCCCACCGAGAGCGCGTGGTTCGGCGCGCGCGTGGCGCTCCTGGACCTCGACACGCGCGAGGTGCGCAGCGTGTACGAGCCCGAATGGCAGCTGCAATCGCCGGTCATCTCAGCCGATGGGCGCCACGTCGCATTCGTCGAGGGTCTCGCCAGCGACCGGATGATCGTGACCGGAACGACGACGATGATCGAGCTCGCCTCGGGGGCGGTCAACCGGCTGGCGCCCGACCACGACGTCGTGACGCTGCGCTGGCTCGACGGGGATCAGCTCTTCTACGTCGGCACCCGCGGGATCGGGACGATGTGCGGGCGCATCGCGCTGGACGGCACGGTCGACGAGCTGTGGTCCGGGCCGGCGTCGATCGGCACGTCGCAGTCGAGCGCCGCCGCGTGCAGCGCCGACGCACGCACCGTCGCCGCCGCGAAGGACGCGCCCGGCGAGCCGCCCGAGCTGTGCGTGCTCGCGGGGGACGGCTGGCGGACGCTCACGCGCGTGAACGCCGCACTGGCCGATCGCACCGTCCCAGACGTCGAGCGCTTCGTGTGGTCGGCCAGCGACGGCCTCGACATCGAAGGCATCCTGCTGCGACCCGCCGAGCGCGGGGACGAGCCGCTGCCGCTCGTCGTCCAGGTGCACGGCGGCCCGACCGCTACGTGGACGCTCGAGTTCAGTGCCGGCCCGTTCGGCATGGGCGTCGCACTCGGCAATGCCGGCTATGCGGTGCTGCTGCCCAATCCGCGCGGCAGCACCGGCCGCGGCCAGGCGTTCTCGCGCGCGAACCTCGGCGACATGGGCGGCGGCGACCTGCAGGACATCCTCGCCGGCGTCGAGGCGCTGGTCGAGGCGGGCATCGCCGACCGCGAGCGCGTGGGGATCACGGGGGGGTCCTACGGCGGCTTCATGTCGGCGTGGGCCATCACCCAGACCGACGCGTTCGCCGCCGCGATCCCGTGCGCGTGCATCTCCAACTGGCTGAGCTTCCACAACACGAGCAACGTCGGGCGCTGGGACGAGCTGTATCTCCAGAGCGACCCGTACGACCCGGCGGGGGACTACTTCGCGCGATCCCCGGTCATGCATGCACGCGCGTGTACGACGCCGACGCTGCTGCTGCACGGCGAGGTCGACCTCTGCACGCCGCTCGGCCAAGCGGAGGAGATGTACCGCGCGCTCGTCGACGCCGGATGCGAGGCCGAGCTGGTCGTCTATCCACGCGGCGGCCACGGGTGGTGGGAGCGCGACCACCGCCGGGACACCCTCCAGCGCATGCTCGCCTGGTTCGCGCACCACCTGACCGCGAGCAGCTTGGCAGCACCGGATCCGACATGAAGGGAAGACGTCTGGCCGCGTTCGTCGGTCGTCGCGTTGTCGCCCTCGCGGTGCTGCTGCTCATCCTGTCGTTCGTCAGCTTCTCGCTGCTGTACCTCTCACCGGGCAGCCCCGAGCGGGTGCTGCTCGGCACCCGGCCCGCGAGCCCGGAGCTCCTGCACGCATTGCGGGTGCAGTTCCATCTCGACAAGTCGTTCCTCGAGCAGTACCGGCTCTGGCTGGTGTCGGCGCTGCACTTCGACTTCGGCGAGTCGGTCCGGACCGGGCGCAGCGTGACGGCGATGATCAGCGGGCAACTCGGCGTCACGGCGTTTCTCACCGCCTACGCGTTCGTCGTGGCGGTGGGCGCCGGACTGCCGCTGGGGGTGCTCGCGGCTGTGCGCAAGCGCCGCGCCTCCGACCGCGGCATCGTGGGCCTGGCGGTGCTCGGGGTCAGCGCTCCGTCGTTCGTGACCGGCGTCGTGCTGCTGTACTTCCTCGCCGTTCGGCTCGGGTGGTTCCCGACCTACGGGCCCGGCAGCGGCTTCGCCGACCGCTTCTGGCATCTGACCCTGCCGGCCCTGGCGCTCGCCCTCACCGCGATGGCGCTCGTCGTCAAGCTGACGCGGACCGCGATGGTCAACGCGCTCGAGCAGGACTACGTGGCGTTTGCGCTCGCGCGCGGTGTGCCGATGCACCGAGTGCTGTGGCGCTACGCGCTGCGCAACGCCCTGGTACCGATCGTCACCGCCGCTGGCTCGGTCGTGACGATCGTGCTCACGGGCACGATCCTGGTGGAGACGACGTTCTCGCTTCCGGGTCTCGGAACACTGCTCGTCAGCGCGGTCCAGGACAAGGACCTGCCGGTGCTTCAGGCCGTGTCGCTGCTGCTGGCCGCACTGATCGTGCTGGTCAACCTCGCCGTCGACGTCCTCTACACCGTCGTCGATCCGCGGATCGAGTTCGGGAAGGGGCGTGCATGAGCACCACGGTCGTCACTCCTGAGCCGGCGAACACCACCTGGCGTGGCCGTGGCAGGCGCCTGCCAGTGCTCGTGGCGCTGGCGACGATCGTCATCGCGGCGGTGTTGGCGTGCGCACTCCTGGGCGCCGCGATCGTCCCGCACGACCCCGACGCCCAGGACCTGCTCGCCGGCTTGCAGTCGCCCAGCGCCAGCCACCTGCTCGGCACCGACGACGCGGGCCGCGACATCCTCTCGCGCGTGATCGTCGGCGCGCGCTTCGCGGTCCTCGGCCCGGCGATCGTCGTGCTCGGCGCCGCGGCGATCGGCACGCTGCTCGGGCTCGTCGCGGGCTATTACGGGGGGTGGCGCGACTCGGCGATCATGCGCACGATCGATCTCGTCTACGCGCTGCCGGCGCTGCTCGTGGTGGTCGTGTTGATCGGCGTGCTCGGCGGCGGCTACTTCATCGCGGTCGCGATCCTCGTCGCGCTCACCGGCCCGGTCGACGGTCGCCTGATCCGGGCCGCGACGCTGGAGCAGCGCAGCCTTCCGTACGTCGACGCCGCCAGGACGCTGGGGCTGTCGCGCCGCAAGATCATGTTCCGCCACATCTGGCCCAACGTCATGCCGTTGATCGTTGCCAACGGGTTCTTGAACTTCGCCTACTCGCTCGTCGCCCTGTCCGCGCTCTCGTTCCTCGGGCTCGGCGTTCCGCCCGGCACGGCCGACTGGGGTCGCATGTTGAGCGACAACCTCCCGCTCATCCACGACAACCCGCTGGCCGCGCTGGCCCCAGGCATCGCCCTGGTGCTGACCGCGGTGGCGATGAACCTCGTGGGCGACTGGGCCTACGAGCAGCTGGCCGACCGAGGAAGGGCCCGATGACGAGCGACGTCACCCAGATCGCACAGCCGGGCGGCCCGCTGCTGCGCGTGACCGATCTGCGCATCTCCAGCCAATTGGCCTCCGGAGAGCACACGATCACGTCCGGTGTGAACCTCGAGCTGATGCCGGGCGAGGCGCTCGCCGTGGTCGGAGAGTCGGGCAGCGGAAAGTCGATGATGGCGCGAGCGATCGTCGGCCTCCTGCCTCCCGGCGTTCGCGCGCAGGGCGAGGTGATCTACGGCGACCGCGACTTGCTCGAGCTCCGCGGCCGTCAGCTGGCCGCCGTTCGCGGCGGCGAGATCGGCCTGATCTTCCAGGACCCCTTCACGATGCTGAACCCGCTGATGCGCTGCGGGGAGCACATCACCGAGCTGCTGACCGACGGCGACGGCAAGCGCTTGAGCCGGCGCGCGCGCGCCGGCGAGGCGATCCGCCGTCTCGCCGAGGTCGGGATCGACGACGCCGCGGTGGCGGACGCGTACCCGTTCCAGCTGTCGGGAGGCATGCGGCAGCGGATCGGCATCGCCGCCGCGCTGGCGCGCGACCCGCGGATCTTGATCGCCGACGAGCCGTCCACGGCGCTGGACGTCACGACGCAGAAGGAGATCCTGAGCCGGATCAAGGAGCTGCAGGAGTCGCGCGGGATGGGGCTGATCCTGATCACGCACGATCTGCGCGTCGCATTCTCGATGTGCGACCGCGTCCAGGTGCTCTATGCCGGCTCGGTGCTCGAGCGTGGAGACGCGAACGCCGTCGAGGCGGAGCCGCGGCACCCGTACACGCTCGGCCTGCTGCTCACCGAGCCACCGGGCGACCGTCGCCTCAGCGAGCTGCCGGTCATCGGCGGCGCCGTGCCCGACCCGGACACGGTCGCCGGCCAGTGCGCGTTCGCGCCGCGGTGCGCATGGGCGTTGCCACCCTGCCGGGAAGCGGCGCCGCTGCTCGTCGAGGCGGGGTCGCGCCACGCGTCGGCATGCATCCGCGTGGGTGAGATCGCGCAGGAGATGCGAGCGCTGCGCCAAGCGGCCGACCACGCCGGCGCGCACGTCCTGGCGGCGCGATCGTCGGAGCCGCTCGTCGAGGTCCGCGGCATCGAGAAGGTGTTCGGCGGTGGGAGCGGCGAACGGCGCGTCGTCGCGCTCGACGGCGTGTCGCTCGAGATCGGCGTCGACGAGAGCGTCGGCCTGGTCGGCGAGTCGGGCTCGGGCAAGACCACCCTCGGCCGCTGCCTGCTGGGCCTGGAGCAGCCGACCGGGGGCACGCTGACCGTTGGCGGGATCGACGCCAGCAACTACGCGGCGCTGAGCAACGCCGATCGGCGTCGCCTGCGTCGGACGATCCAGATGGTCTTCCAGGACCCGTACTCGACGCTCAACCCGGTGCGGACCGTCGGCGCGACGCTCAACGAGGCGCTGCTCGTCCACGAGCCACGCATGCGCAACGTGCGCCAGCGCACGGCCGAGCTGCTGGAGCGGGTGGGGTTGCCGGCGTCCTATGCCGACCGCAAGCCCGTCGCCCTCTCCGGCGGCGAGCGCCAACGCGTCGCGGTCGCTCGAGCGCTCGCCGCCGAGCCGCGCGTGATCGTGTGCGACGAGGCCGTCTCGGCGCTCGACGTCTCGGTGCAGGCGCAGGTCCTCAACCTGCTCGCATCGGTCCGCGAAGAGCTCGGCGTCAGCTACCTGTTCATCACGCACGATCTCGCCGTCGTGCGTCAGATCGCCGACCGGGTCTACGTCCTGCAGCGCGGGAGCCTGGTCGAGAACGGGCCGTGCGCCGACGTCCTCGACGATCCTTCCCACCCGTACACGCGACTGTTGATCAGCTCGATCCCACGCAGCGACCACGAGTGGCTCGCCCAGGGCGCGACGCCGGCGGCCGAGGGTGCGTGAGCTCGCGATGCGGCGCGCGAACGCCCCGGTCGACGTGCCGAAGGAGCGCTTGACGCGCCTCGTCTACGAGCTCTTGGACGCGCACGACGACACGATGCGGCTGACGGTCCACCCACCGGTCGATCCGCGCTGGGAGCTGCACCTGGACTACCTACGTGACCTCCAGCGCGCGGGCCGGGAGGTGTTGGCTCAGGCGATCGAGGAGCTCGACGCGATCGCCTACGCACGAGGGTGCGATGGCGACGGCGACAGCGGCTCTGGCGGATAGCCGGTCGGTCTCGTCGACCCGACCGGCTCGCGCGGCAGCAGGGCGGGCCGCGGAGCCCCGCGCCTAGACTCGGAGGCATGGCGGAGATGCACGCGGACCTCGCGGCCCACCTTCCCGCGGCCGTCTTCGAGGACGACCTCGGGCTGGGCACGCGACTGCAGGAACTCGCGGACGCGACTGCGCACGAGCTCGACCGCCCTGTCGCGATCGACGACCGTCAGGGCCGGCTGCTCGTCCACACCGAGCACCGGGGCGTGGTCGACGAGGTGCGCCTGGCGTCGATCCTGCGGCAGCCCATGCGGCCCGAGGTCGACGACTGGGTCCAGTCTCACGACATCTCGACAGCGCGCCATCCGGTTCGGGTGCTGCCCAACGACCGGCTCGGGATGTGCGCGCGCGTGTGCGCGCCGATCCGCTACAGCGACCACCTGCTCGGCTACCTCTGGCTGACGGACCGCGACCAGAGCATCACCGACGCCGAGCTGGAGCGCCTCGGGCAGATCGCCGCGGCGGCCGGCGTCGCGATGCACCGCGAGCTGCTGCTGCGCGACCGCGGCCGCGAGCGCGAGCTCGTGCGCGACATGCTCTCCGAGGACGGGAGCGTGCGCGAGGACGCCGCCCGCCGGCTCGTCGAGCTCGGGCTCGTCGAGCGTGACGGCCCGACGGTCGTGCTGGTGGCGTCGACGCCGCCGGCGGTGGAGTCGGTGAGCCGCGTCGCGTTCGAGACGGCTGCGAGCCGTGTCCACCGTCGGCTCACGCCCAAGCATGCGCTGCACCTCCTGCGCCCGGACCACGTGCTGCTCGTCGTCTCGTGCAACGAGCCGAGCGTCCGGCGCCACGGTGTCGCCGCCCTCGCCGCACGCGTCCGCGACGAGATCTCGGACGCGCTCGAGCGATCTCGTGAGCCCGTTCGCGTCGCGATCGGCGGCCGCGTCGAGCGGCTCGAGGGCGCGCGCACGTCCTATGAGCAGGCGCTGAGCGCCGCGGCGGTCGCCGGCGTGGTGCGCGAGCGCTTTGGCGACGTGGTGTCGTGGGACGAGCTCGGCATCTACCGCATGCTCGCCGGACTGCCGCTCGCGGAGACGGGGCAACGGATGCTGCACCCCGGGCTGCGGGCGCTGCTCGAGCGCCCGCAAACGCATTTCCTCGTCCACACGCTCGAGTGCTATCTCGACCATGGCGGCGACGTGCGGGCGACCGCGGCGGCCCTCTACGTGCACCGCGCGACGCTCTACCACCGCCTGCGCCGCGTCGAGGAGGTCGGCGGGATCGACCTGCGCGACGGCGAGCAGCGCCTCGAGCTCCACTTCGGGCTCAAGCTCGCGCGCCTGCAAGGGCTGCGCTGGTCGGACGAGGCGCCGTGACGCGCGCCGTGGGGTAGGCGGCGGCAGCGGATCGCCCGGTTGACGCCGCTTGCGGCAGGGCGTTATCATCCAGATCGACCGATCGATCTGCGATCGCGATCTGGGAGAAATGTGTCGCAGCAAAGGGAACCCCCGCTTCCTTCGTCGCATGATCGAACGATCGACGGAGCGGGTTGGATCGATCAGACGCGCCGCAATCCGTGGGTGCGCTTCGGCGTGCAGCGGACGGTCAGCGCGGTCCTGATCGCCTTCAGCCTCGTCGTCGCGGTGTTCTTGATGGTGCGCCTGCTGCCCGGCGATCCTGCTCGCCTCGTCGCCGGCAGTCACGCGTCGCCCGAGCAGCTCGCCGCGATCCGTCACCAGCTCGGGCTCGACCGCTCCGCGATCGGTCAGTTCGGGTCCTACATGGGCGACCTCAGCCACCTGCGGCTCGGCACCTCGTTCCAGACCGGCGAGACGGTGAATCGCGTCATCGCCGAGCGCCTGCCCAAGACCGCCGAGCTGGCGGGCGTGAGCGTCGCCCTCACGCTGCTGCTGAGCATCCCGCTGGGACTGGCCGCCGCCGCGCTCACGCGCGACGGCCGCAACCGCGCGTTTGGCGCGCTGTTCTCCGGCACGACCGGGCTCGTCGCGAGCCTGCCGGTGTTCCTGATCGGCTCGCTGCTCGCGTTCGCCTTCGCGGTCGAGTTGCAGTGGCTGCCGATCGCGGGCAGCGACTCGCTCGACTCGATCGTGCTGCCGGCGCTGTCGGTGTCGCTGCTGCCGATCGCGTTGCTGGCGCGGATCGTGCGGCTGGAGGCGCTGAGCGTGCTCGGTCAGGACTACGTCAAGACGGCCCGCAGCAAGCGCTTGCCTGCCCGTACGATCTACCTGCGGCACATCCTCCCGAACGTCGTGGCCGGGACGCTGACGATCGCCGGGGTGATGTTCGCCCAGTTGATCGGCGGGGTCGTCATCGTCGAGAACATCTTCGCGTGGCCGGGGCTCGGGACCGTCCTCGTCCAGGCGGTCAGCTCGCACGATTACCCCGTCGTCCAGGGCGTGACGCTGCTGCTCGGCTTCGTCCTCGTCGTGACCAACGCGTTCGTCGACGTGGTCCTCGCGCTGATGGACCCCCGATCGCTGGTGACGCGGACGTGACCGCGGACCGCACCGACGGACGCCCGAAGGTCCCGCCCGCCCTGCGCACGCTGCTGCGCAGCGCGTCGGGTCGGGCCGGCCTGCTGGGGATAGCCCTGCTCGTCGCGCTGGCCGTCTTCGGGCCGATCATCTGGCAGGAGCAGGCGAACACGGTCAACACCGCGATCGCCGGCGCGGGGCCGTCCGGGGCGCATCCGTTCGGCACCGACGCGCTCGGCCGCGACCTGCTGGCGCGGACGTTCAGCGCGACGCGCCTGTCGCTCGAGCTGGCGGCCGTGGCGGCGCTGATCGCCGTGGTCGGCGGCACGCTCGTCGGGCTGGTCGCCGCATCGATGGGCCGGGCGCGCCAGATCGGTGCGCGCGGGATCGACGCGATGCTGGGACTGCCGGACATCTTGATCGCGATCTACCTGGTGACGATCCTCGGCGCCGGCGCGATGCTCGCCGCGGTCGCCGTGGGCATCTCGGGGATCCCGTTCTTCGCGCGCGTCACGCTCTCGCTGTCGGCCTCGATCACGGCCCGCGACTACGTCTCCGCGGCCCAGGCGCTCGGCGTGCCGACGCGGACGGTCCTGCGGCGGCACGTGCTGCCCAACATCGCCGAGACGCTGATCGTCTCGACGGTGGCCGGCCTGACGACCGCGCTGATCGCGGTGTCGTCGCTGAGCTTCCTCGGCCTCGGCGTGCAGCCGCCGAGCTACGACTGGGGCGCGCTGCTGACGCAGGGGATCCAGACGATCTACGAGACGCCCGTCGCGGCGTTGGCGCCGGCGGCGATGATCGCGCTGACCGGGGTCGTGTTGGGGCTGTTCTCGGACGCCGTGGCGGAGGCGCTCAACCCGCGTCTGTGGACCGAGCTGAAGGAGGCGCGCAAGCTGCGGTTCGGCGGGCGGCGCCTGCACCGGATCGTCGCGCGCGCCCGCGGCGCCGCGTCGCCTGCCGAGCGGCCAGCCGAGGCGCTCGTGTCCGTGCGCGGCTTGACGGTCTCCTTCCCGGCGCGCGGTGGCGGCGAGGTCGCGGCGGTGGCCGGCGTCGACCTCGCCATCGCGGCGGGCGAGATCGTCGGGGTCGTCGGGGAGTCCGGCTCGGGCAAGAGCCTGACCGCGCAGGCGATCGGGCTGCTGATCCCGCATCCCGGACGCGTGGCCGCGGACGAGCTGCGCTTCGCGGGCCACGACATGCTCGACCCGTCCGGTCGGCCCGATCGTGTCTACAAGGGCGCGCTGTCGTATGTCTTCCAGGACCCGTCGGCGTCGCTCAACCCCGCGCTGCGCCTCGAGAGGCAGATGGCGGAGGCGATGCCGCCGACGGCGCGCGGCAGACGGCGGGACGCCGCCGTCTCGGCGCTGCGCGAGGTCGAGATCGCCGCGCCCGAGCGGCGTGTCCGTCAATACCCGCACGAGCTGTCGGGCGGCATGCGCCAGCGCGTGATGATCGCGATGGGGCTGCTCGGGCGTCCCCGGCTGATCGTCGCCGACGAGCCGACGACGGCGCTCGACGTGACGATCCAAGCGCAGGTGCTGCACCTGCTGGCGGAGCTGAACCGCACGCACGGGACCGCGATCCTGCTGATCTCGCACAGCCTCGGCGTGATCGCGCAGATCAGCCATCGCGTCGTCGTGATGTACGCGGGCCGGGTCGTCGAAGAGGGGTCCGTGGCGGATGTCCTGCAGGCCCCCGCGCACCCGTACTCGCGGGCGCTGATCGCGGCCGTGCCGACGCTCACGACCGACACCGGCGCACCGCTGACGACGATCGACGGAGCGCCGCCGGCGCCGGGGGAGATCACGGTCGGCTGTCCGTTCGCGCCCCGCTGCCCGCTCGCGATCGCACGCTGCCGGGAGGAGATGCCGCCGCTCGAGGAGCATGCGACCGGCCACCGCGCGGCCTGCTGGGTCACTGCGGGACGCTCCGAGGCGGAGGCGGCCGCATGAGCGAGCTGCTGCGCATCGAGGGCCTGGAGGTCGTCTACGGGCACGGGCACGACGCGTTGCGCGCCGTGCGCGGCGTCGACCTGCGCCTCGACGCCGGCCGGACGCTTGCGGTGATCGGCGAGTCGGGCTCCGGCAAGTCGACGATCGCGCGCGTCCTCGTCGGGCTTGCCCGCGCTGCGGCAGGACGCGTGCTGCTCGACGGAGAGGACGTCACCAACGCGGCGGGCGCGCGGCTGCGAGCCGTGCGGCGGAGCGTCCAGCTCGTCTGGCAGGACCCGTACGCCTCGCTCAACCCGCGCCGCACCGTCGGCGCCGCGATCGGCGAGGCCGCGGCGGTCTACGACGAACGCGACCGGCGGCCGGAGGACCTGCTCGAGCTCGTCGGCCTGGCGCCTCGCATCGCGGCGCGCTATCCGCACGAGCTGTCGGGTGGGCAGCGCCAGCGCGTCGCGATCGCGCGGGCGCTCGCGAGCCGGCCGCGGCTGCTGATCCTCGACGAGGTCACGAGCGCGCTCGACGTCTCGGTCCAGGCGACGATCCTCAACCTCCTCCGCGAGCTCCAGCAGCGCGAGCAGCTCGCGTTCCTGCTGATCTCCCACGACCTCGCCGTGGCCCGCTACATGAGCGAGCACCTCGCCGTGATGTACCTGGGCGAGGTCGTCGAGTCCGGGACGACCGCGGAGCTGATGGCCGCGCCGCGTCACCCGTACACGCGCGCGCTGCTCGACGCGGTGCCCGACCTGCGGGCTGCCGCGGCGCAGCGGCGGCCGCTCGGCGGCGACATCCCCGACCCCGCGCATCCGCCGCCGGGCTGCGCCTTCCACCTGCGCTGCCCGATCGGCGTGCGCGTGTTCGCCGAGCGGACGCGCTGCCGCACCGAGCTGCCGGAGCTGGCCGAGCTCGACCAGCGCGGCCACTGCCTTCGCTGCCACTACCTCGGCAACGAGCCCGACGGACCGCTGGCGCAGTCGACGATGACTGCCGCGGGCGCCTGACACGAGGAGAGATGAGGATGAAGCGCATACGCACGAACGTCCGCAGATGGGAGAGGCGCCGCTGCACGCGCGCTGCGCTCGGCGGGCTGGCGCTACTGCTGGCGCTGGCGGCGGTCGGCTGCGGCGGCAGCGGCAGCGGCAGCGGCGGACAGGGGAGCGGAACGTCGCCCGGCACGTACCGCAAGGACGCCAACGTCAGCGTCCGCCTGAGCGGCGACTACGACACGCTGAACCCGTTCCTGGCGTTCAACTACAGCGGCTATCAGATGGCCCTGATGTCGTACGACCGGCTGATCGCGCTCGACCCAACCACCGGGAGAGAGCAGCCGTGGATCGCCACCTCGTGGTCGACGACGCCCGACTCGGCGCTGCTGCACATCCGCAGAGGCGTCAAGTGCCAGAACGGCGCGACGCTCACCCCGACGGACGTCAAGGCGTCGCTGGACTATCTCGGCGATCCGAGATCCGGCGCGACAAGCACCAGCCTGGTGCTGGGGAACAACGGCTTCCGCGTGACCGCCGACGACGCGGCCGGCACCGTGCTCGTCAAGCTCGGCAAGCCCTACGCGTTCCTGCTCCACGAGCTGTCGAACGTGTCGGTCATCTGCCCGCCGGGGCTGAAGAACCCGGCTTTGCTGAAGACGAAGACGTTCGGCACGGGCCCGTACGTCCTCACCCGCTCGCTGCGCGGCGACGAGTACGTCTTCACCCGCCGCGAGGGCTACACGTGGGGTCCGAACGGCACCACCACGGCCGACCCGGGCGTCCCGAAGACGATCGCCTTCAAGGTGATCAACAGCGAGACGACCACGGCGAACCTGCTGATCAGCGGCGGGCTGAACGCGGCGCTGACGACCGGACGCGACGTCGACCGGCTGCTGCGCACGCCCGGCCTGCGCCACCAGGGCGTCGACGTCCCGGGCGGCGCCAACGCGCTGATGCTCAACCAGGCCGCCGGCCATCCGGGCAGCGATCCGATGGTCCGTCGTGCACTCTCGCTGGCCGTCGACGCGCAGGCGTTCAACGTCGCCAGCTCGTTCGGGCACGCAGCGATCATGAGAACGCTCTACCTGCCCGGGATGGTGTGCTACGACGCGGCCGACGGCGCGGCGACGCTCCCGTACGACGTCGCCGAGGCCAAGCGCGTGCTGCGCGAGGACGGCTGGATCCCCGGTCCCGGCGGGACGGTGCGCAAGCACGGCAGGCCGCTGGTCGTGAACCTGCTCGGCCTGACTGCGCTCAACAGCGGCGGCGACTACCTGCAGACGGCGTTCGACGCGATCGGCGTCACGACGAAGCTCCAGACGCTCGACGCGAACACGTGGACCGGCATCGTCTTCGGCAACGGCAACTGGGACGCGACGGTGTACGTCTTCGCCGGCGGCGAGCGGATCCCGGAGTTCGTCGCCAACCAGGCGAGCGGTCCGGCGCCGCCGAACGGGGTCAACGTCGCCTCCGTCCGCAACGCGACGTTCGACGCGCTCGCCGCGAAGGCGACGACGGCGCCGAGCAACGACGTCGCCTGCCCGCTCTGGCAGCAGGGCGAGCGCGCGCTCCTGTCCGCCGCCGACGCCAAACCGCTGAACACACTCCACTACGACGCGTTCGCCAAGGGCACGCAGTTCGTCGTGGTCGACGGCTCGGCGTTCCGGCCGCTGAGCCTGCGCGCGGTGCAATAGCGCCGAGGTCGTGGGTCGGCGGCGCCCGCCGTCGGCCCGCGACTGCTGCGTCCATGGCTCCGACGTGAGCATCTCGAGCGTGTCCCCGGCCCGCGTCCTCGTGGCGCCGCTGCAGGAGATCGCGGACGCGGCGGCCGACGAGCTGCGGCGTCCGGTCGTGCTCGACGACCGCTGGGGGCGGCTGCTCGCCCACAGCGCGCACGGCGACGGGGTCGACGCCGTGCGACTCGCCACGATCCGCAAGCAGGTGCTTGAGCCCGCGGTGCTGGCGTGGATCGACGCGCACGGCGTGGCGAGCGCGCGGCACGCGGTCCGCGTGCCGCCGAACCCGGCGCTCGCGATGGACGCGCGGGTGTGCGCGCCGATCCGCTGCGGCGGGCGCCTGCTTGGCCACGTCTGGCTGATCGACCGCGGCGAGAGCCTCACGGACGCGCAGCTGCGACGGCTCGAGCAGCTCGCCGGCGAGGCCGGCGTCGCGCTGCATCGCGACCTGCTCGCGCGCCACGCTCGCCGCAGCCGGACGCAGGAGCTCGTGCGCGACCTCTTGGCGGACGACCGTCGGGACCGGCATGCGGCGGCGTGGGAGCTGGTCGAGCTGGAGCTCGTCGAGCACGACGGTCCGAGCGTCGTGCTCGTCGTCGTACCGCAGGCGCCCGACGGGGCGCTCGACGGCGCCGTGCTCGACGCGGCCGTCGACCGCGTCTGCCGGCGGCTGGGGATGGGGGCCGTGTTGCAGCTCGTGCGCCCCGGCCACGTGGCGCTGGTCGTCTCGCGCGCGGAGCCCGGCCTGCGCGGCCGCGCAGCCGCGCAGCTCGCCGCGCACGTGGGCGGCGCAGTCGCCGCCGTCCTGAATGCGCCCGCGGATGCGATACGGGTCGCGATCGGCGGCGACGTCGAACGGCTCGGCGAGGCCCATGCGTCCTATCGACAGGCGCTGCACGCGGCGCGGATCGCCGGCCTCGCCCAGGGTCGCTTCGGCGCCGTCGTGTCGTGGAGCGAGCTGGGCGTGTATCGCCTCGTCGCCGAGCTGTCGCTCGAGCAGCTCGACCCCGCTGTCTTGCACTCCGGCCTGCCGGCGCTGCTCGCGAGCCGGGAGACGCAGGTCCTCGCGCACACGCTCGAGTGCTACCTGGACAACGCCGGCGACGCCTCGGCAACGGCGGCGGCGCTGCGCGTCCATCGCACGACCCTCCACCACCGTCTGCGGCGGCTCGAGGAGCTTGGGGGGATCGATGTCGCCGACGGCGAGCAGCGCCTGACGCTCCACCTCGGACTGAAGCTCGCCCGCCTCCGGCCGCGGACCTGATCGATCGATCGGCGATCAGTTCAAATCCCAGTTTCTCCGGGGAATCCATCGCCTTTCGACCGATCGAGCTTGCTACGGTGTGGTGGTGTCTTCGACCTCCGACCGCGTCGACCGCGCCGCGCTGGAGCTGTTCGCCGAAAAGGGCTTCGCGGCCACCGGAATCCGCGAGCTGGCCGAGCGCGCCGGCGTGTCGGGAGCGGCCCTGTATCACTACATGGGCACGAAGGAGGACCTCCTCGTCCGTGTGATGAACCGGGGGACGTTCCGCCTGCTGCACGTCGCCGAGCGCGCGCTCGAGGACGCCGCCTCGCCGGCGGAGCGGCTGGGACGGCTCGTCGCCCTGCACGTCTACTGCCACGCCCACGCGCCGCTCGAGGCGCTCGTGCTCGACAACGAGCTGCGCGCGCTGAGCGACGTCAACCGGAGGGCGGTCGTCGCCTCCCGTGACGACTACGAGCGGCTGTGGCGCGACGCGCTCGTCGACGGCCGGCGCGAGGGCACCTTCCGACTCGAAGAGCTGGGCGTCGCCCGTCTCGCCCTGCTGGAGATGTGCAACGGCGTCGCGCGCTGGTACTCCCCCGGCGGGCCGCTCGACGACATGACGCTCTGCGAGACGTTCGTCGACGTCGCGTTCGGCGCCGTCGATGCGCACGGCGAGCACGGACGGCTCTCGCACCGCGACATCCGGCTCCCGGACGTCCGCGAGCTGTACGAGGAAGCTACGGCCGAGGCAGCGTCGCGTTAGGACCCGGCTCTGGCGCGGGTCTCCGCCCACTCGCGCAGGTGCGCGTCGAGCACGTCGAGCGGCAGCGCGCCCTGGGCGAGGATCTGCTCGTGGAACTCGCGGACGTCGAAGTCGCTGCCGAGCGAGCGCTCGGCGGACGCGCGCAGACGCGTGAACTCGAGGAAGCCGAGCCGGTAGGAAAGCCCCTGAGCGGGCATGTCGGTCGCGTAGCGCAGCGTCTCGGTCGCGATCTGCAGCTCGGATTCGAGCGTGTGCTCGCGCATCGCCTGCCGGGCCTGCTCGAGCGACCACCCCAGCGCGTTCAGGCCGGTGTCCACGACCAGCCGCACGGCGAGGAAGCGCTCCTCCGCCAAGCGGCCGTAGCCGTCGAACGGGTCCTCGTACAGCCCTGCCTCCCAGCCGAGGCCAGCGGCGTACTCGGCCCAGCCCTCGTTGAACGCGTGCAGGTCGCCGCAGCGGCGCCGGGCGAGCGGCAGCGACGCGTTCTCCGCCTGACGCATGAAGTGGACGTGATGGCCGGGCACGAGCTCGTGGAAGACCAGCGTCGCCGCGTTGAGGAGCGAGCGCTGCTCGAGGTGCGAGGCGTTGTAGAGGTAGCGCCCGACCGGCTGCCCCGGCATCGGCGGCTCGTAGGAGCCGTATGTCAAGCCCTCCTCGGCCTGTGGCGGCAGCCGGTCGACGTCGTAGGGCGCCTGCGGCATGACCGCGATCCAGCCCGACAGATGCGGCTCGATCCGGGCGAGGTGGCGGCGGAAGTTCGCCCCGACCTGCTCGGGCGTGCTGACGTACAGCTCGGGCCGCGTCGCGAGCGAGGCGCGGAACTCCGCCTCGCTGCCGGTGAAGCCGAGCCGAGAGCGCGCTGCCGCCATCCGCTCGCTGAGCTCGGCGAGCTGCTCCAGCCCGATGGCATGGATGCGCCCCGGCTCGTGGTCCGTCGTCGTATCGCGTCGCACGGCCGCGCGATAAGCGCTCTCGCCGCCGTCGTACTGCCACAGGCCGACGTGCTCGGGCGCGGCAGCGAGGTAGTCGGGCCCGAGCACGTCCAGCAGCGCGTCGAACGCGGGCAGCAGCTCGTCGGCGACCAGGCGTTCGACCCGCGCGGCCAGCCGTGCTCGTGCCGCCGCGTCGAGCACGCCGAAGCGCTCCGCGTCGACCCGCACCAGCGCGGGGGCGGCGGCGCGCAGCGACTGCAGCGTCGCGATCACGACCGGGAGCGCCGCCCGCGGCAGCAGGATCCGCAGCTCGCGCTGCGTCATGAGCTTGTCGCGCAACCCGTCGACTACGGCGCGGAAGTCGTCGACGAGCGACAGGAACCGCTGCTCGTCGGCTGGAGCGGCGGCGCGGAAGCCCTCGAAGGTCAGCTCGATCGGGTTCATCACCGCGTAGATCCGGTACGGCGTCACGTCGAAGTCGAGCCAGAAGTGCTCGGCGGCGGCCGTCCAGCCGTCCAGCACGAAGCGCAGGAACCCGGCCGTCAGACGGTCGTCGCCGCTCAGCTCGTGCGCGTCGAGCGCGTCGAGCCGCGCGCGTGCACGCGCCGCGAAGGCCGCGGTCGCCCGCCGCTCCTCGTATCCCCACGGCCGGAACCGCGCGACCGCAAGGCCCTGTCCGAGACGGACGTAGGGCTCGTGCTCGAGCCGGTGGTCCCAGACGTCCGCCGCGATCTTCAGGACCGTCGTCATGGGCTCGATGCTAGGTCGCGCGGCGCTGGCTGTGATGCTCGCGTTGTCGCATCTCGGCCCGGTCGTTTCATCGCGACGTCGGTTGCGAGCGTGCCGCCGCGTGCTCGAAGGTTCGAGCGTGGACGAGCGGATGAAGGTTCTCGACGACGCGCGTGACGCGCGTTTCTATGACTACCTCGAGCTCGCGAGTCGCGTGCGCGGCGGCGCCGTCACCCCGTGCTTCGGCACGGACGGCGGGCGCTTCGTCTACGCGACGGGCGAGCCTGGCGAGCGCACGTTCCACGAGGTCGACCTGGCCGCCGGCACGAGCCGCGCGCTGTTCGACGTCGAGCGGCTGCGCGCGGCGCTCGCGCGTCACCTGAGCCGCCCGCCCGCCGGGCATGGCATCCCCTTCGACGCCGTCGAGCTGCTCACCGGTGGGAACGTCGTCCGCGGCGTCGTCGAGGGCCGCTGGTTCGACGTCGGGCTCGGGACGGACGACGCGACGCCGACCTCGGCCCGGGCGGTCCTCGACGCCGAGCGCCGCCGCCCGCGCGAGCTGCGGCCCGCCGCGGCGGTCGGTGACAGCGTGACGTTTGAGGTCCCCTCGCCCGACGGCGCTCACCTGCTGACCGAGCGCGACCACGACCTGTGGCTGCGCGCGGTCGCCGACGATCGCCTCCAGCGGCTGACCGAGGACGGCGAGCCGGATCGTCCGTGGCTCGCCGACGGCGCGCTGTGGGCGCCGGACGGGCTGCGCCTCGTCGCACGGCGGGTCGATCGCCGGCAGATGCGGCGGGTACCGGTCGTCCACTCGCTCGGGCGGCACGAGCAGGTCGAGTGGGTCCCGTTCGCGCGCCCGGGCGAGCCGATCGAGCGGCCTGCCCTGTTCGTGCTCGACGTGCTGACCGGGCGGCGAACGCGGCTGGAGACGCTCAGCGACGACCCGGAGCTGCTGCTGGCGCCCGTCGCCTGGCTGCCGGCGCGCGGCGAGCTGCTGTTCGTCACGCTCGACCGGCTGTGCAAGGCGGTGCGCCTGCTGGCCGCCGACGCCGGCAGCGGGCGCGCTCGCGTCGTCGCCGAGGAGGGGCAGGACACGTTCGTCCGGCTCGCCGGCGACGAGGACATCGCCGCGAACGCGACGGTGCTGGCCGACGGCGAGCACGTGCTGTGGTACTCGACGCGGGGCGAATGGCGTCACGTCTACCTGTATGGCGTCGACGGCGTCGAACGGGGCCAGGTGACGAGTGGCGAGTTCGACGTCGAGTCGATCGTCGGCGTCGACGAGCGCGGCGGCCGCGTCTTCTTCCTCGCGCGCTCCGATCCCGCGCGGCCGTACGACGTGCACGTCTGCCGCGCGAGCCTCGACGGCTCCGACGTGCGCCAGCTCACGCGGGCGCGTGGTGTCCACGCCGCGGAGCTGGCGCTGGACGGCGAGCACCTGATCGACACCCACTCGGAACTCGCGCGTGCGCCGAGCGTCGACTTGCTGGACGCCGACGGCCGCGAGCTGCTGCGGCTGAGCGAGGCCGACACGAGCGGCCTCGACGAGCTCGGGTACAGGCCCGGCGAGGCGTTCACCGTGCTCGCCGCCGACGGCGCCACCGAGCTGCACGGCGTGCTCTACACGCCGCCCGGCTTCGACCCGCAGCGCTCCTATCCGCTGGTCGAGTGGGTCTACGGTGGGCCGCAGTCGATCGAGCACCAGGTCGAGTTCCTGGGCCGCGGTGCGTTCGCGCAGGCGCTGGCCCAGCTCGGCTTCGTCACCTACGCGGTCGACGGACGCGGCACGCCGGGGCGGGGCAAGTCGTTCCAGGATGTGGGGTACGGACGCTTCGGACGCTTCCATGTCGAGGACCATGTCCACGCCCTGCGCCAGCTGCTCGACCGGCACGCGTTCCTCGACGCTGCGCGCGTCGGCGTGGTCGGCGGCTCCTGGGGAGGCTACAACGTCGTCCGCAGCATGCTGCTGGCGCCCGAGCTCTACCGCGTCGGCGTCGCGCTGATGCCGGTCGGAGACCTCTGGGACGACGACTTCCGGATCGAGTTGTTCATGGGCTGTCCGCGTGCGAACCGGGCCGCGTACGACGACGCGTCGTGCAGCGCCCTCGCCGACCGGCTCGAAGGGCGGCTGCTCCTGATCGGCGGCACGAGCGACGTGAACGTGCCGATCGCCGCGGTGCTCAAGCTCGTCGACGCGTTCGCCCGCGCCGGCAAGCCGGTCGACGTCCTGCCACTGCCCGAGCAGGACCACGGCCTCGGCGCTCCGCATGGCGAGTACGCGCTCGCGGCGGCGGCGCGCTACTTCGTCGAGCAGCTCGCGCCCTAGCCGCGGCGGGCGCCTGCGCCGGCGCCGCGAGCTGCGATGCGCCACATATGTTGTCGATCGTTCGACACACATGATGATACCTATAAATACTGGGAAATTCCTAGGTTGTCGATCGTTCGATCTTGGCGTAAGCTGTGGAGGTCGTATCGCCTTGCATCAGCGTCGCTGCTGGTGGCGCTGACCACGTCTCGGAGGAGGTCGCATGAAGAGGTTGAAGCGTCGTCTGGCGTGCGCCGCGGTCGCGGCGTGTGCCGTGTCCGCGGTCGCCGCACCGCTCGCCGCAGCGGCGCCGCAGGTGCCCGCGCCGAAGCTCCACTGGAGCCCGTGCCCGCGGCAGACCGACATGCAGTGCACGCGGATGTCGGTCCCGCTCAGCTACAGAGACCTGCGCGGCGGGCACATGAAGGTCTTCCTGTACCGGTCGCCGGCGAGCGATCCCGCGCATCGGATCGGCACGCTGTTCGTCAACTTCGGCGGCCCCGGCGAGCCGGCCTCCGACATCTTCGCGGCCTACGGCACCGACCTCAATCACCTGTGGCCGGGGCTCAACGCGCGCTACGACGTGATCGCGATGGACCCGCGCGGCGTCGGCCGCAGCGAGAACGTCGACTGCAGGGTCGACGAGCTGACGCAGAGCTTCATCCGGCGGCCGTACACCACGCCCGCGAGCCTGAACGTCAAGACGATGGTGGCGAAGGACAAGGCGTACATCCGCGCCTGCATCCGCCGCAACCCGCACATCCTCGCGCATCTCTCGACGGCCAACGTCGCGCGCGACATGGACCTGCTCCGCCGCGCCGTGGGCGAGCGGAAGCTCACCTACCTCGGTTACTCGTACGGGACGTTCCTGGGCGCCACGTACGCCAGCATGTTCCCGCACAACTACCGCGCGATGGTGCTCGACGGGCCGATCGACGCCGACGCCTACGTCAACGACCCGATGGCCGACCTCAACGCGCGCAGCGAGGGCTACGAGCGCGCGCTCGAGCGCTTCTTCCAGGCCTGCGCGCGCGACCAGGTCGCGTGCAGCGGCTTCGGCGGCAGAGATCCCTGGACCGAGTTCGACAAGCTCGTCGCGCGCGCCGACCGGCACGCGATCCCCGCGGGCAAGCTCCGCCCGGTCACGGGGGACGACATCCTGTGGGCCGCGCGCAACGCGGTCTACGCCAAGGCCGCCTGGGGCGACCTCGGCAAGGCGCTGGCGATGGCCGACGCCGGCGACGCAACCCTCATTCGCCAGTCGCTGACGCCGGAGGACACGCGCGACTCGCACTTCGCGATCGGCGCCGGCGAGCAGCGCTACCCGCACGACGTGAGCACGTACCTGCGCGCGGGGCTCCGCTCGTGGACGGAGCACGATCACTTCTGGTTCAACGACGGCTACGTCGAGCTGAACTACGGGCTCTGGCCGATCCACGACAAGGACGCGTTCTACGGGCCCTTCCGGGTCCCGCGGACGGCCGTCACCCCGCTCGTGGTGGCGACCACGTTCGACCCGGCGACGCCCTACCGCGGGGCGCTCAACCTGGTCCGCGAGCTGGGCAACGCGCGACTGCTGACGATGCGCGGCGACGGGCACACCGCGTACCCCGGCAGCTCGCCCTGCATCGACGCCGCCGTCAACGGCTACCTGCTGGGCGGCAAGCTGCCCCCGGCCGGCACGTTCTGCGACCAGGAGGTCCCGTTCACGGCGCCGTCGTCCTAAGGACGCGAGGCCATGAGCCGCCGCCGCCCGCCGGCTGTCACCGGCGGGCGGCGCCTCGCCATCAGTCACCACGACCAGGACTGGAGACGACCACATGCAGGACGTTGACGCCGGCGCGACGAAGCCTGACCCGGTCTGCCGCGCGCTGTACGTGCCGATGCGCGACGGCGTGCGGATCGCCGTCGACGTGTGGCTGCCGGCCGGCCTGCCCGCGGACGAGCGGATCGGTACCGTCGTGCGCGCGACCCGCTACTACCGCGCGAAGGCGCACGAGGGCGTCACCGACGAGGCGCGCTTCTGGACCGAGCGGGGCTACGCGCTCGTCCTGATCGACGCGCGCGGGAGCGGTGCGTCGTTTGGCTGGCGGACGGGGGAGTTCTCGCAGAGCGAGCGACTCGACTACGGCGAGGTGCTCGACTGGATCGCGCGCCAGCCGTGGTCGAACGGCCGCGCCGGCACGGTCGGCGCCTCCTACGAGGGCAACACGGCCGAGCTGATGGCGTCGCTCGGGAACGAGCACCTGCGCGCGGTCGCGCCGCTGTTCCCTGACTACGACGTCTACGAGGACCTCGTCGTGCCAGGGGGGATGCGGAACTGGCGCTTCCTCGACACGTGGCTGGTGATGTGCCGGGCGATCGACGGGATCGACGGCGCGGCCGAGGAGGCGCTCGCGATGGAGCGGCAGCTCGGCGAGCCGATGTGGGAGCAGCTCGGCATGACCTGGGAGCAGCAGCTGACGCCGAAGCCGGTCGACGGCCCGGACGGCCCGGCGCTGCGCGCGGCGGCGATTCGGGACCACCAGCGCAACGTCGACCTGCGTCCCGAGCTGGCGGCGATGCGCTTCAAGGACGACGCGATCGACGGCTTCGCGTGGGACGACGGCTCGCTGTTCCCGCTGCGGCGCGCCACCGGGCGGGCGGGCGTGCCGATGCTCACCGCCGCGAGCTGGCTCGACACAGGCACCGCCAACGGCTCGCTCGCGCGCTTCGTGACGCTGGACGTGCCGCAGGAGGCGTACATCGGCGCCTGGAGCCACGGCGCCGAGTTCACCGTCGACCCGTTCGCGCCGGCGGACCAGCGCAGCGACCTCCAGCGGCCCGAGCTGCTCGAGCGCATCCGCGAGTTCTTCGACCGCCACGTGCAGCGCGGCGAGCCGGCGCGGCCCGGCCGCACGCTCCACTACTACACGCACGGCAGCGGCGCGTGGCGCACGACGGGGACGTGGCCGCTGCCCGAGGTCGAGGCGATCCGCTGGTACGCGCGGGACGGCGGCGAGCTGGCGCCGACCCCGCCGACGGAGGACGACGCGGCAGATGCCTACCGCCTGGATCCGACGGCGAGCGCCGGGGAGACGAGCCGCTGGGGCACCGCGGTCAGCGCGGGCGGGAACGTCGTCTACCCCGACCGCGCGGAGGAGGACCGCAAGCTCCTGACGTACACGAGCGCGCCGTTGGAGCGCGACGTCCATGTCGCCGGCACGGCGGTCGTGACGCTGGCGCTCAGCTCGACGCGGGAGGACGGCACCGTGATCGCCTACCTCGAGGACGTCGCCCCGGACGGCCGCGTGACATACGTGACCGAGGGCCACCTGTGGCTGGCGACGCGCCGGCTCGCCGGGCACGACGAGCCGCACCGCGTGCTGCGGACCCCGCGCAGCTACGCGCGCGCCGACGCGGCGCCGATGACGCCCGGGGAGGTCGAGGAGGTCCGCTTCGACCTGCTGCCGACGTCGGCGCTGCTGCGCGGGGCACCGCCTGCGGATCGCGCTGGCCGGCGCCGACGCGAGCCATTTCGAGCTGGTGCCGGAAGACGGCGAGGCGACCTACACGATCCACCGCGACGCGAGCCGTCCCTCGTACGTCGACGTTCCGGTCGCGGGAGGGACGGTTTGACCAACCGTCGAGGGGCCGGCGGCGTGTGGCGGCGCGCCGCCGGCCCCTCGACGGCTGGTCAGGCGACCGCGTGCGCGTATCTCGCGACGGCCTCCGCGTCGATCTCGACGCCGAAGCCGGGGCCGGGCGGCAGCTCGAAGAAGCCGTCGACGACGACCGGCTCCGGGCCGGAGACGTCGTTGCGCAACTCGGCGTAGGGGTAGAAGCTCGGCGGCACGTACTCGACGATCGGCACGTTCTCGTGCGCCGCCACGACGTGCAGCGTCGCCGCCATGCTCAGCGTCGTGGCGACCCAGCCGTAGGGGATCATCTCGCGGCCGCGCGCGGCCGCCGCGCGCGTGATGCGGTCCATCGCCGTCACGCCGACGCGCGCGACGCACGGCTGCACGTAGCGCACGCCGCCGAAGTCCATCAGGTGCTCGAACTCGGCGTAGGAGGCGGCGATCTCGCAGCCGGCGAGCGGGATCGTCGTCGCCTCCGACAGCTTGCGATAGCCGTTGAGGTTCTCCGGCAGCAGCGCCGTCTCGAACAGCATCAGGTCGAGGTCCTCGAGCTGTGTGATCACCGCGATCGCCTCGTCGGCGTCGGCCCAGCGATAGCAGGCGTCGCACAGCAGCGTGAAGTCGGGGCCGGCCTGGTCGCGCACCGCCTCCACGAGCGGGCGGATCTGGCGCTCGTCCGGCACCTGGTCGTGGGAGACCTCGATCTTGGCGGCGCGGAAGCCCTGGTCCTTGATCTCGTCGATGAACGCGCGCGCGGTCGCGATGCTGCGCGAGGGGTCCTCGACCTTTCGGTACATCGTGATGTAGGGCATGATCGGCGCCGAGCGCGGCCCGCCGAGCAGCTCGTGGACGGGCTTGCCGGCCGCCTTGCCGGCGAGATCCCACAGCGCCATGTCGATCGCGCCGAGCGCGACGTGGCCGACGCCGTTGCGCGCCGACCACCAGTTGCCCGCGTACAGCTCGTCCCACAGCTCCGCCGGGTCGCCCAGCTCGCGCCCGATCAGCGGCCCCTTGGCTCCCCGGTGCCAGATCCAGTACTCGGGCTGGTCCACGATCGCGCTCACCGCCAGCGGCGCGACGTTGCCCTCGCCGACGCCGACGAGGCCGTCGTCGGTCGTGACGACGACAAGCGTCGTCTCGCCGAAGTTGTCGGCCATGTCGGCCTGGGTCGCCCCGCGCAGCGGCAGGGCCTTGATGTCGGTGATCTTCATGGGTGCGGTGAGCCTCTCGTTGTGTCGTTGAAACGTCCGTCGTCCCGCGTGCCGTCGGGGTCCGTCACCCGCAGACGGCCTCGAAGACGCGCAGGAAGTTTTCGCCGAGGATGCGGCGGACGTCCTCGTCGCCGTAGCCGCGCGCGACGAGGCCGCGCGTGATGTTCGGGTAGTCGCGGAAGTCGTCGAAGCCGGCGATGTTGACCGTGTAGTCGACGTCGTTGTCGGGCGTGTCGAGCTCGGCCAGCCAGGCGGGGAAGACGTCGCTGAGGACCCACTTGGGCAGGCACATCGGCCAGTCGGTGGCGATCATCACGTGCTCGACGCCGACGAGGTCGGCGATGTAGTCGACGTGGTCGAGCAGCACCTCCACGCTGATGCCCTCGCGCGCCGACAGGAAGCGCGGCAGCGCGACTACGCCGACGGCGCCGCCGGTGGCGGCGATCGCGCGCAGCTCGTCGTCGGTCTTGCAGCGCGGATGGGCGCAGAGCGCGGCCGCCCCGGCGTGCGAGTTCAGCAGCGGGACGGTTGTCAGCTCGCACGCGTCGAGCGTCGTCCGCCGGCTGGCGTGCGCGACGTCGAGGATGACGCCGAGCTCGGCGAGCTGGGCGATCAGCCGCGCCCCGGCGTGCGTGACGCCCGCGTCGGTGCGCTCTCCGCAGCCGCACGCGAAGCGCGTCATCTGGTTGTACGTCATCTGCATCATCCGCAGCCCCAGCCCGTGGCAGACCTCGACGTCGGCCGCCGACTGGATGCCGTCCGAGGTCTGCGTGTTGACGAACGCGGCGCGCAGGCCATCGCGATGGGCGCGGCGGAAGTCCTCGGCGTGCAGCGCCTTGACCAGCCATGGGAAGGCGTCGAACTGCGCGAGGATCGGCTCGAACGCCCGCGCGTGCATCTCGGTGAGGAAGACCTCGCGGCTCGCGCCGGTGACGCCGGACGCCTCCCACCACTCGCGGTACTGCGGCAGCTCGCCCTTGCGCGCCATCCGCACCGGCAGCCGGAGCGCGTCGACCACCACGCTCGTGAGGTCGGGCGCGTGCCGGGCGCGCTCCTGCAACTCGGCCACCATCTCCGGGGTGAACGCGCGATAGCCGCATGGGCCCTCGGAGATCACGTCGACGATCAGGCTGTCGGCGTGCAGGCGCCGTGCGCGCTCCTCCTGCTCGGCGGAGAGGCCGAAGGGGAACGCGCCGAAGACCTCCTCGGTCGAGCTGCTCGCGGCTGCGGTCACGTGGGCGTCACGGCTCGGACTCTCAGGCATGGAGTCCCTCCATGCATCCGCGACGGGAATGAAGCTGGGGCTCCTCCGTCAGACATTCGTTGCGCCGGCAGGCCATCGGGTCTCCTATAAGATCGATCGATCGATATGATGCCAACGATAACGCAGATCGCCGCGGCGGCCACGGTGCTGCGGCGCAGCACGAGATGATCGACTTCACCGTTCCCCAGCAGCTCACCGCGCTGGTCGAGCGCGTGCGTGCCTACGTCGCCGAGGACGTCCTGCCGCTGGAGGCGGAGGTCACCGATCCCGCCGACCTGCTCGCCTCCTGGGAGGTCGTCGAGCGGCTGCGCGAGCGCGCGCGAGAGCGCGGCCTGTTCGCGCCGCACCTGCCGCCGGCATGGGGCGGCCTCGGCGTCGGCCCGCTCGGGATGGCGCTCGTCTCGCAGGAGTGCGGCGTGAGCCTGCTCGCCTCGCTCGGCCTCAACGCGATGGCTCCGGACGAGGGCAACATGCACACGCTGCTTGCGGCCGGCACCGCCGAGCAGCAGGAGCGCTACCTGCGTCCGCTCGCGGAGGGGCGCGTGCGCTCATGCTTCGCGATGACGGAGCCCGACGTCGCCAGCTCGGACCCCGCGAACCTGCGGACGACCGCGCAGCGCGACGGCGACGGCTGGCTGCTGAACGGCCGCAAGTGGTTCATCACCGGCGCCGAGGGTGCCGCGTTCGCGATCGTGATGGCGCGCACCGCCTCCGGCAGCCCGCGCGGGCAGCGCGACTTCTCGCTGTTCCTCGTCCCGGCCGGCACGCCGGGCTGGCGGATCGTGCGCGACCCCGCGCCGATCGGCGCGCACTACCCCGGCGGCCACCCGGAGATCGAGCTGCGCGACGTCCACGTCGGTCGCGATGCGCTGCTCGGCGCGGAGGGAGACGGGTTCGCGATCGCGCAGCTGCGCCTCGCCGGCGGCCGGCTCGCGCACGCGATGCGCTGGATCGGGATCGCGCAGCGGGCGCTCGACCTCACCGCGCAGCGACTGCCGACGCGCTCGGCGTTCGGAGCGCGGCTTGCCGATCACCAGGCGCTGCAGTTCTTCCTCGCCGACAGCGCGATGGACCTCTACGCCTCGCGCCTGATGGCGCTGCACGCGGCCTGGAGGCTCGAGCGCGGCCTGCCGCACCGGCAGGAGGTCGCGATGGTCAAGACGTTCGTCTCGGAGGCGCTCGGCCGCGTGCTCGACCGTGCCGTGCAAGTGTTCGGCTCGCACGGCATCGCGACCGACGAGCCGATCGCGCAGTGGTACGCCGACGCGCGCGCGGCGCGCATCTACGACGGTGCCTCCGAGGTCCACCGCATGGCGATCGCGCGCCGGCTGCTGCGGCTCGCGGCCGACGGCAGCTCGACCGCCTCCGCGTGCGGGGCGCTGACGTGAGCATGACCGCGGCCGCGGCGGACGACGTCGTGCGCACGCACGCCGACGCGCGGCAGAGCGAGCGCCCGCCGCTGCTCGTGCTCGAGCCGCTGCTCGCCTTCCTCGACGAGCACGGCCTCGGAACGGGCGAGCCGCACGTCGAGCCGCTCGGTGACGGCCATTCGAACGTGACGCTCGCCGTCACCCGCGGAGCGACGCGGCTGGTCCTGCGGCGCCCGCCGCGCCCGCCGTGGCCGCCGAGCGCGCATGACGTACTGCGCGAGGCGCGTGTGCTGCAGGCGCTCCACGGCCGCGCGCGCGTTCCGCGCGTGCTCGCCGTCTGCGACGACGACGCGGTGATCGGCGCGCCCTTCTACGTGATGGAGCGGCTCGACGGGCATGTGCTGACGTCGGCGCTGCCGCCGGCGCTCGCGCCCGCCGCCGAGCGTCGGCGCGTCGGCGAGGAGCTGGTCGACGCGCTCGTCGAGCTGCACGCCGTCGACTGGCGGGCGACCGGGCTGGAGCGCTTCGGCCGGCCGACCGGCTACCTGGAGCGACAGCTGCACCGTTTCCGCGGCCTGTGGGAGCACAACCGGACGCGTGAGCTGCCCGCCGTCGAGCGCGTCGCCGACTGGCTGGCGGCGCACCTGCCGGACTCGCCGGAGGCGACGCTCGTCCACGGCGACTACCGGCTCGGCAACGCGCTGTTCGCGGCGGACGCTCCGGCGCGCCTCGCCGCGGTCTTCGACTGGGAGCTGTCGACGATCGGAGATCCGCGCGCCGACCTCGGCTACCTGTGCGCACTGTGGGTCGAGCCGGCCGACCCGCGGATCGCGTTCTTCGAGGTCGGCTCGGTCACCCGGCAGGCGGGATTCGCCTCTCGCGCGGAGCTGATCGACCGCTACGAGGAGGGGACGGGCCGCACGATGAGCGACATCGAGTGGTATGAGGCGCTGGCGCTGTGGAAGGCGGTCGTCTTCATGGAGGGCAACTACCGGCGCTCGCTCAGCGGGGACGACGACGACCCCTTCCTGGCAGGCTTCGGCGAAGGCGTCGTGGAGCTGGCCGAGCGTGCCGAGGCGCTCACGCGCGGAGCCCGCTGAGATGGCCGCTGGCGCTTACGACACCCTGCGTTACGAGGTCGCCGATGGCGTGGCGACGATCGCGCTCGATCAGCCGCAGACGCGCAACGCGCTTTCGGACGAGCTGTTCGGCGATCTGCTGGCGGCGTTCCAGGCGGCGCGTGAGGACGCGGCTGTGCGCTGCGTGGTGCTGACCTCGACGCACGAGAGCGTGTTCAGCAGTGGCGCGAACTTGGCGGGGTTCGCGGCGGAGCTGCCGTTGGTGCACAAGCACTTCGGGATCGAGGCGTTCCCACGGTTGTTCACGCTGATCGGCAAGCTCGGCAAGCCGTCGATCTGTGCGGCGAATGGGCACGTGTTCGCCGGTGCGCTCGGGATCGCGCTGGCGTGCGATCTGATCGTCGCGAAGGAGGGTGTGACGTTCGGGACGCCGGAGATCAACGTCGGGGCGTTCCCGTTCATGGTCATGGCGCTGATCTATCGCAACCTCGGCAGGAAGAAGACGACCGAGTTGCTGCTGCTCGGCGAACGGATCGACGCCCATGAGGCGGAGCGGATCGGGCTCGTCAACAAGGTCGTTCCGGCGGAGGAGTTCGGCGCGGCCGTCGCCGACTGGGCGGGCCGGCTGGCGAGCAAGTCGCCGGTGGTGATGAAGCTGGGTAAGGACGCGATCTATCGCCAGCAGGACATGGGTTTCGAGGACGCGCTCGACTTCCTGCGCGGGCAGTTGACCATCGCGTTCTCGACGGAGGACATCCAGGAGGGCGTGAAGGCGTTCTTCGAGAGACGGGAGCCGCAATGGACGGGTCAGTGACCAATACGCCGACGACGAACGCCACCACCCGCGTCGAGCGCGACACGCTGGGCGAGGTCGAGGTGCCCGCCGACGCCCTCTACGGCGCGCACACGGTGCGGGGGCTGGAGAACTTCGCCGTCTCGGGCGTGGCGCTCGCGCACTTCCCGGCCCTCGTGCGGGGGCTCGCCGAGGTCAAGGTCGCCGTCGCGCTCGCGAACCGCGAGCTCGGCGAGGTCGAGCCGGCGATCGCGGAGGCGATCGTCACCGCCGGGCGCGAGGTCGCCGCCGGGCGCTGGACCGAGCACTTCCCGCTGCCGATGGTCCACGGCGGCGGCGGGACGTCCGCCAACATGAACGCGAACGAGGTCGTCGCGAACCTCGCGAACGAGCTCGCCCACGGCGCGCCGCGCGGCGCCTATGCGCCGGTCCACCCGCTCGACCACGTCAACCGCTCGCAGTCGACGAACGACGTCTTCACGACCGCGATGCAGCTGGCGCTGGTGCGCGAGGCGCCGGCCGCGATCTCGACGGTGCGGCACCTCGCCGACGTGCTCGACGCGAAGGCCGCGGAGTACCCACAGCTCGAGCGTCCCGGCCGCACCTGCATGCAGGACGCGCTGCCGGTGCCGGTGGCGGGCGTCCACCGCGCGCAGGCGACGGCGCTGCGCCGCCAGGCGGACGCGATCAGGTCAGCCGCCGGCGAGCTGAGCGCCGTCTCGCTCGGGGCGACGGCGGTCGGCACCGGCTTCGGCGCGCCGGAGGGCTACACCGAGGTCGCCGTGCGCCACCTCGCGGCCGAGACCGGGCTGGCGCTGACCCCGGCGGCGGATCACTTCGACGTGCTCGAGCACTTCGACGCGCACCTGCGCCTCGCCGACGCGCTCTGCTCCGCGCTCGTGCTCGCCGGCAAGCTGGCGGCCGACCTGCGCTACCACTCCTCCACGCCGGTCGGCGAGCTGGAGCTGCCGGCCGTCCAGGTCGGCTCCTCCTGCATGCCGGGCAAGGTCAACCCGGTGATGCCGGAGTTCGTGCTGCAGATCAGCTACCAGCTGCGCGGCGCCCGTGTGACCGTCGAGGCCGCCGTCGCCGCGGGCGAGCTGGAGCTGAACATCATGGAGCCGGTGATCGCCCGCTGCCTGCTCGAGTCGCTGCGCGACGGCGCCGGCGCGCTGCGGCTGTTCGCCGACCGCTGCGTCGCAGGGATGCGCTGGAACGAGGCGGTCGTGCGGGAGCGGCTCGCGGGCTCCTACGTGCACGCGATCGAGACGGCGAAGGTCGCGGGCTACGCAGCCGCGGCGCAGGAGCGCTTGGGCGGCGCTCGATGAGCCGCGTCGGCCTGCTGGCCAGCGGCGGGACGATCATCTCGGCGGCCGACGCCGTCAGCGGCTCGCTGCGGCCGACGCTGTCGATCGCCGACGTCGTGCGCGAGGCGGGCCTCGACGGCGAGCACGCGCTCGTCTGCGTCGAGGAGCACGCGCGCGCCTACAGCTGCGACCTCACGCCCGCAGCGATGCTCGGGATCGTCCGTCGCAGCGCGCAGCTGCTCGACGACCACGAGCTGGACGGCCTCGTCGTGACGCACGGATCGGACACGCTCGAGGAGACGGCGTTCCTGTGCGACGTACTGCTCGACGACCCGCGGCCGGTCGTCTTCACGGCCGCAATGAAGCCCGCCGGGGAGCGCGGCTCGGACGGCGCCGCGAACCTGCGCACGGCGGTGCGCGTCGCGGGTGCGCGCGCGGCGCGCGGGCTCGGCGTCGTCGTGACCGTCGGCGCCGACGTGCATGCGGCGCGCTGGGTGCGCAAGCAGGACTCGTTCCGCCTCGATGCGTTCGCCTCTCCGGGGCGCCCGTCGCTCGGTGCCGTCACCCCGAGCGGCGTGGAGCTGTGGGGCTGCCCGCCGCCGCGCGTCCGCGTGCCCCTCCCTGTCTCGCTGTCGGCGCCCGTCGCGGCGCTCCCGGCCTACGGCGACACGCCGCCCGAGCTGCTGCGGGCGGTCGTCGCCGCCACCGGCGCGCGCGGCCTCGTGCTCGAGGGCGCCGGCATGGGGAACGTGCCGGCGCTGCTCGTCCCCGCCGTCGCGGAGCTGGTCGGCGACGGCGTCGTCGTCGCCATCACGACGCGGACGGCGACCGGCGGCACCCACGCGGTCTACGACTCGCATGGCGGCGCGGCCGCGCTGCTGGCGGCCGGCGCCGTGCTGGCCGGCGCGCTGCCGACCGCGAAGACGCGCCTGCTGCTGATGGCGATCGTCGCCACGACGCCCGCTCCGCGCGAGGCGGCGGAGCTGCTCAGGAGGGCTGTGTGACCGGCGCTACCTGGTGGTCGTCCGCGACGGCGTTCCTGACGATCTCGACGATCGCCGCCGACGCGGGCACGTCCAGGTCGGCGGTCGTGAGCGCGCGGCCTCCGCGGCGCGCTTGCACGGTCGACAGCACGAGGTCCGAGAAGGTGCGCGCGATCGTGTGCAGCGGCACCGAGCCGCCCTCGTGGTACCAGTGGGCGGGGCCGTTGCACATCTCGATCAGCGCGAGACGCGTCAGCCGCGCGTCCTCGAAGTGGAAGGTCTCCTGCTCGAGGCCGTCGTTCAGGCACTCGCTCCACAATCGCTCGTAGTCGTCGCGCAGGCGCATGATCTCCTCGCGCGCGTCACCGGTGAGCGAGCGCATCTCGTTGTCGACGACCGTGGCGCCGAGCGCGCCGAGCGCCTGCGTCGCGACGTGGAGCTGGGCGAGCGCGGAGAGCCGCGCCTCCGGGCGCTCGATCCCGTCGATCACCTCTCTTGCGGTGGCGATCGACTGTGTGAGCCCCTGGCGCATGATGCTCAGCAGCAGTTCGTCCTTGTTCGCGTAGTAGTGGTAGAGGACTGAGGAGACGATGTTCGCCTCGGCCGCGATCTCGCGGATCCCGGTCGCTGCGAAGCCCCGCGTCGCGAACAGCCGGATTGCGGCCTCGCGCACGCGCTGCTCTGCGGAGCCACGCGAGGCCAGGGTGCGGGTGGTCGGAGCCAGGGTGCGGGTGCTCGTGGGTCTCATCGTGCGCCGAGATCATGACGCATGGCGCTGCGCGCGATGTCGACCTCGCGCTCGAGGCTCGCGGCGACGGCGGCTGCGGAGCTGTCGTTGAAGAGTCGCTTCGCGCGGCGGATCGCTGGCGCGGAGCGGTCGCCGAGCCGCTCGAGCGCCTGCGCGACCGCCGCGTCCAGCTCGCCGGGCGCCACCACGCGGTTGACCATCCCGAGCGCGGCGGCGTCGTGCGCGCTGACGACGTCGCCGAGGAAGAGGATCTGCTTGGCGCGCAGCGGGCCGACGATGCTGGGGAGGATGCTGCTCATCCCGCCCGTGACGGTCACGCCGATCGCGGTCTCGGGGAACTGGAACTGCGCTGTCTCGTCGGCGATCACGAGGTCGCAGGCGAGTGCCAGCTCGGCGCCGCCGCCGACGGCGTGGCCGTGGACGGCGGCGATCACGGGCGCCGGGCACGCGCGCAGCGCGCGCGTGATCTCCTGGAGCTGGATCAGCAGGCCGGGTGTGGGCTCGTCGGCTGCCGTCTTGACGTCCTGGCCGGCGCAGAAGGCCGTCCCGGCGCCGCGCAGCACGACGGCGGGGGTGCGCTCGTCGACCTCGTGGATGGCTGCCAGCAGCGCGCTCTTGAGCGGCCCGTTGAGCGCGTTGAGGGCGTGCGGACGGTTGAGCGTGAGCCTCAGCGCGCCGCTGTCTGTCGTCTCGGCCAGCAGCTCGTCAATCATGGCGCTCGGCAATGGCTCGTCCCCGTAGAGTTAGATCGATCGGTCGATCGGTATAGTACCATCAATCCTGGCCACCACGGGCCGTATTTGGGTGTCGATCGATCGATCATGGAGAGGACACGACGCTGATGACGGACCACCGTTCGATCGGTGCGGTCGTGCGCGCCCAAGCCGCCGCCACGCCCGAGCGCGAGGTGCTCGTGCACCGCGACGCCCGCTGGACGTGGGCGCAGCTCGACGCCGAGGCCGACCGCTGGGCGGCGATGCTGCGCGCCGCGGGCGTGGCGTCGGGCGACCGTGTCGCCGTCGCCGGCCGGCCGGAGCCGCGCTTCCTCTTCGCGCTGCTCGGCTGCGCGCGCATCGGCGCCGTCTACCAGGGGCTCGATCCCAAGCACCGTGCCGAGGAGCTGCGCTACGTGCTCGGCGACAGCGAGCCGTGCATCGTGCTCGACCCGGCCGACCTGCTGGCAGACGTTGAGCTGGCCGTCCGCCGGCTCGCCGGCCGCGAGCTGCTGGACGCGCTCGCGGCGGCGCAGTCCGTCCCGGCGGAGCAGCTCGACGCGGTGGATCCCCGCTCGCCTGTCGCGATCGTCTACACGTCGGGCTCGACCGGCAAGCCGAAGGGCGCGCTGATCGCGCACGAGGCGTTTGTACGCACGGCCGAGATCCAGACGGCGCGCTGGTTCGTCACCGAGGCGCCGTCGATGCTCTGCAACCTGCCGATCAACCACGTCGGCGCGATCGGCAACATCTGCGCCTCGGTGCTCGTGGCCGGCGGCCGGCTCGTCTTTCAGGAGCGCTTCGACGCCGACGAGGTGCTCGAGCTGATCGCGCGCGAGCGGATCGACCACTGGGCGGCCGTGCCGACGATGCTCCAGCTCAGCGTCGCCAGCGAGCGCTGGGACGACGCCGACCTCTCCAGCGTGCGCGCCGTTCTGTGGAGCGGCGGCGCGGCGCCGCTGCAGCTCGTCGCTGAGCTGCGGCGCCGCTTCGGCGCGCTGCGGATGAGCTACGGCAGCACCGAGACGATCGGCGAGGTGTGCTTCGCCGACCCTGACGCGGACGACGACGTGCTCGCCCACACGATCGGCCGTCCCGCGTCCGAGTACGAGGTGCGCTTGGCGACGCCCGACGGCGGCACCTGCGCGGCAGGTGAGCCCGGCGAGCTGGTAGTGCGCGGCATCTGCCAGGCGCTCGGCTACTGGCGCAACCCCGCCGCGACGGCGGAGCTGCTCGACGCCGACGGCTGGCTGCACACCGGCGACGTCGCCGTCGAGCGCCCGGACGGGAACCTCGAGCTCGTCGGCCGCACGCGCGAGATGTACAAGTCGGGCGGCTACAACGTCTACCCGCGCGAGGTCGAGCTGGCAATCGAGGAGCATCCCGGCGTCGAGGTCGCGGCGGTCGTCGCGCTGGCGGACGAGCTGTACGGCGAGATCGGCCACGCCTGGGTGCAGGCGCCCGCCAGCGCGGTCGACGCCGAGGCGCTGCAGGAGCACCTGCGCGCGCGGCTGGCGAACTACAAGGTCCCCAAGCACGTGACCGTCGTCGAGGAGCTTCCGCTGCTCTCCATCGGCAAGGTCGACAAGCACGCCCTGCGCGCCCGCGCGTCGCGGCCGGCGGGCTAGATGGTTGATTCCACGATCTCGCGGCGCGAGGTGCACGCTGGACGGCGCTGGTCGCCACGCGGCGTCTTGCCAAAGCCCGCCGGCATTGGCTTCGCCACCGCGCGTCGCCCAGCATCCGCCCATCGTGTCCCTCGCATCCACGAATCTCGTGGAATCAACCATCTAGTAGGAGCGGCGGCATGAGCGGCGAGCTGGCGGACCTTGGCGTCGCTGAGGCGTCGGAGGCGCTCGGCGCCGGGCGCATCACGTCCGAGCGGCTGACGGAAGCTTGCCTGGAGCGGATCGCCGCGCGCGACGCGGCGTTCGGCGCGTGGCTGCGCGTCGACGCCGACGCGGCGCTCGCGGACGCGCGCGCCGCGGACGCGCGTCGCGCCGGCGGCGACGCCGGGCCGCTCGTGGGCGTGCCCGTCGGCCTGAAGGACCTGATCGGCGTCGCGGGTCGGCCGCTGACCGCGGACAGCGCGCTGCTGGCGGGCAACGTGGCGGCGCGGGACGCGACGGCATGGGAGCGGCTGCGCGACGCGGGGATGGTGCTGCTCGGGCACCTGCACTGCGGCGAGCTGGCCTGCGGGGCGTGGGGCAGGAACCCGTGGGACCCGGCGTTCAGCCCCGGCGGGTCGAGCAGCGGCAGCGCGCTCGCGCTCGCGACGCGGACCGTGCCGGCGACGCTCGGCAGCGACGCGCGCGGCTCGATCCGCGAGCCGGCCAGCTTCACCGGCGTGACGGGCATGAAGCCGTCGTTCGGGCTGGTCAGCACGGCCGGCTGCATCCCGTTCACGTTCAGCTTCGATGTCGTCGGCCCGATGGCGCGCAGCGCGCTGGACTGCGCGCTGCTGCTGCAGGCGCTCGCGGGTCCGGATCTGGCCGATCGCGCCTCGCTGCTGCAGCCGCCGGTGCCGCGCTACCCGACGGCGCCGCGCGGGGGTGAGCGACCGCTCGCCGGCACGCGCATCGGCGTCCCGCGCTTCGCCGACGGCTTCCTCGCCGCGGGCGTCGCCGCGGTCGTCGAGCGGTTTCACGAGCAGCTCGCCGGCCTCGGCGCGACGCTTGTCGAGATCCACCGAGTGCACGATCCGCTCGAGGCCGGCGGCTTCCTCACGCTGCTGGCGGGGGAGGCGCGCGCGGTGCTCGCCCAGCTCACGGGGCGCGAGCATCTGCACCGCTCGGAGTTCAAGGAGCTGTTCGACGAGATGTCCGAGCACGTCGGCTCCGCGGTCGACTACGTGCAGGGCCAGCTGCAGCGCGCGGAGCTGGTCGCCGCCTGGCACGCGGTCTTCGCCGCGCACCGCCTCGACGCGGTCGTCGAGCCGGGGTCGATCGCGGAGATCTACCGGCAGGGCGCGCCGTTCGACGTCGACGTCGACCTCGGCCTCTACGGGATGTGGAGCGACGCGAACTTCCCGGTCCTGATGCTGCCGGCAGGGGTGAGCCCGACCGACGGGGGGCCGGTCGGCATGCAGGTCGTCGGTCTGCCGTTCCACGACGCGCGGCTGCTCCAGGTCGGGATCGACTACCAGGCGGCGACCGGCTACCACATGGTCGAACCGCCGCTGCTCGCCGACGTGGCGGCGCTCGATCCCTACGTCGGGCCGCCCGTGCCGGACGGCGAGCCGCAGCCGGCATGGGTCCCGCCGCGCAATATGTTGGACGCCCTCCTGCCGCAGTGAGCGACGGCGCCGAGCTGCCGCCGCCTGTGTCCGGCGGCGGACACCTGGAGGCGCTCTCAGCACGGACGCTGGCGTCGAGGCTCAAGGCTCGGTCGGGTTGGATTCCGTCACGACGCCAGATCCCGCACCGCGCCGAGCCCGATAGCCCCGGTCGGGGGGATGCCTACAACACCCGCTCTCGCTATGAACCCGCGATTGGCGGCAGCCGTACCTCGATCTCCGGGATGTGCAAAGTCTGGGACCGAGCCCCGTCGCTCCCGTCTAAAAAGCCCTGCAAATGCGGGGTTTTCTTGTGCCTGGGGCTGGTCCCAGTATTTTTCGGGTGATCGGACCGGAGGTCGGCCCTGACTTGGCGTCACGGCGGTCTCCGGGGCCACGTCGACATTGTGTGCGGAAACCGCCGATTTGCTGGGCTTTTCGGCTGCGCTGCTGGCGCATGTGTTCGTCGGCGAGAGCGGCTACGCGATAAAACGGGACCAGGCGTGGGTACCAACTTGGGTACCAACCACCGGGTCGGTGTGGCGCGTCGGCGTGGTGGCGTGGGGTGTCTGCACGGTGTCTCCTGGTCGGCGGCTGTTCGGGTGCTTATTCCTTCTGTAGCTGCGGGCGCGAGATTTGCCCCAACGGATTTCGCGTCCGCGTGCTCAGAGGCTTGGGGGCGCGTCGGTGCCGAAGGCGCGGTCGAGTCGTGCGTCGCGGTCGAGTAGTGCGGCGTCGTCGTGGCGCGGTTTCGCGTGGAGGTATTGCTCGGTCGTGACGAGCTTCGCGTGGCCCATCCAGGTCTTGAGCGTCGCGGTGTCGACCCCGCGCACGGCGATCGATCCGAACGTGTGCCGGAGGTCGTGGAAGCGCAGCGGGCGCAGCCCCGCGGCGCCGCAAGTCCGCCTGAAGCGCTTGCGCACGCGGGTGGGTGAGAGCGGCCTCCCGTCGCGCTCGCAGAACACGCAGTCGACCGGCTCTGTGTGCGTCGAGCGCCGACGGAGCGTCTGCAGTTCGACCGCCGGTCGAGTCGCGAGCGGGACGGTTCGCGGTCTGCGGGACTTGGGGCTTGTGAGCTCTCCTGCCGACCACGAACGGTCGCGCGCGCGAAGCTGACGTCGCCCCAGCGCAAGGCGCGCAGCTCGCGGCGTACGCGGCGACCACGTAGAGCGCCGCGTCGCGCTGGTTGGCGGCCCGTCGGATGCGACGTTCGGCGAGCGACCTCGCGGGCCGGCTCGGCGACCAGTGGGCGCCCATGCGGGCCGCGTCGCCGAGCATCTGGATCTCACTCGGCTCGTAGAAGTCGAGCGCGCATCGGTCGGGCTCCCGCCGCACGGGCACCGCGGCCGCGACGTTCTCGACGATGCCGTACCGATCGGGTCGTCTGGCGGCGAAGCCGAAGACCGAGCAGAGCAGCTGGCGGTGCTTGTTGACCGTGCGCCTGCTCAACCCCAGGTCGTCGAGCTGCTCGAGCCATCGCTCGATCTGGTCAGCTGCGATCGTATGCAGCTCCTGGCCGCCGAACTCCCGCAGGACGCGTCCGTTCCCGCGGCGCCTGCCCTGCTTGCGCGCAGGTGTGCCGGGCGGGGTGAGCAGGTAGTCGTGGACGGCCAGCGTCGATGGCTTGTCCCCGGCGACATGCTCCTGGTGGTGGCGCCAGTCGGCGGCAGCGGTCTCGAATGCACAGCTCGAGCGACCGCTCAGCGACACGCGCTCCTGCTCGTGCGCGACGATCGCCGCTACCGTCGCGGGCCCGAGCTCTTCGCTCGTCGAGGTAGCCTTCCGCCGTCTGGCCCGGGCGAGCGCGCCAGTTGCCCCCGATCATGTCGGATCGTAGATCGCGTAAGGCGCGCGATCAGGCCATGTTGTGCTGCCATGCAGCCGCCATTGCTCCCAGCTCGACGAAGCGACAGAGGCCGTCGAGCTGTGCCATCGACTCCAGCGTCGCGCAGTCGGCGTCGAGCAGCCGGGGGCTTGCACCAGGACGGCCAGGCAGCTGCTGTCCCTGTGTGCGCAGAGGGGTGGCTTCCATGCGCAGGACGCGTGGTCGTTGTTGTGTGTAAGTGGCCGTTCCGCGGCGTGTCCTCAGATCGCTTTGGTCATCTGCTCAGGAACCTCGCCACACATGACCTGATCGTTCAGGATCACGACGGAACGATCGTCATTGGGCTGGCCGGTGAGCGTCTCGTGAATCACTACGACTTCTACGCCGCCTTCACGAGCCCAGAGGAGTACCGCCTGGTGGGGCCGACGGGCGGACGCTTGGGACGTTGCCGATCTTGAGCCGCTCGTCCCCGGTCAGTACATGATCTTCGCGGGGCGCCGGTGGAGGATCATCGACGTTTGACGACCGCAGGAAGGCTGCGGAGCTCGTCAGCGCTTGCACGACGTCTCCTTCCAGGGGCTCACGTTCTCCTACGCCACGTGGATGGGCCCGGACAAGCCCGGCGGCTTCGTGCAGCACTTCGGGCCGGTCTACGAGTACGGCGAGCCGGTCGACAACACCGATCCGTTCGACCTCACGCCGCAGGCCAGGACGATGCCCGGCAACGTCGCCTTCCACCACGCGCAGCGGATCGCGCTCGAGAGCGACCGCTTCACGCGGCTCGGCGCCGTGGGGCTCGAGCTGTCGCTCGGCGTCTCGGACAGCGTCGTCAGGGGCAACGTCTTCACCGACGTCTCCGGCGGCGGCGTCGAGGTCGGCAACCGCTATCCGGGGAACGACGACCGCGTCAACCGCAACGTCGTCGTCGAGGACAACTGGGTCCACCGCATCGGCGTGGAGTACGCCGGCGCCGTCGGCATCTACGCCGAGATGACGCAGGATCTGACGCTGGCGCACAACCAGGTCAACGACGTCTCCTACACCGGCATCGCCTTCGGTCAGTACTGGCTGAAGGGGGCGCCGACGCTGAACCGCGGCAGCCGGGTGCTCGACAACCGCGTCTTCGGCACGGTGCATCTGCTCGGGGACGGCGGCGGCTTGTGGAGCGTCGCCCGGCAGGACACGTCCTTCGCCACCGGCGCCCTCGCGCGCGGGAACGTGAGCTACGACAACCACGGCCCCGACGTCTACGGCTCGCCCAGCGGCACGGGCTTCTACACCGACGACGCCAACGACTGGATCACCTGGCGCGACAACGTCACGTTCGACAACGGCGCGGGCTCGGTGTCCGGCTGCGGTCCGCTCGGGCACGTCCGCATCGCGCACAACTGGTGGGACAACGCCACGCCCAACTTCGGCTGCGCCGACGTCGGCCCGGGCGTCGTCCTCAGCGACAACACGCTGCTGGCGAAGGACGACCCGGCGGGTGCCTGCCGGGTGATCCGGGCCTGCGCCGCGATCCTGGAGGACGCCGGGCTTGAGCCGGCGTACCGGCATCTGCTGGGCGGGCGGTAGGCGCCGAGGCGGTGGCGGCTGCGGGCCGCCACCGCGGCCCGCTCGGGCGCCGATCCGGCGCGACCTACAGCGCCAGCGCGAGCGGTGCTTCGAGCAGCGCCCGGATGTGGGCGAGGAATTGCGCAGCGTCGGCGCCGTAGAGGATGCGGTGGTCGCTGGTGAGCGTGATGTTCATGCGCTTGCCCGCGACGATCTGCCCGTCCTCGACGACCGGCACGCTGCGCAGCGCCCCGACGGCGAGGATCCCCGCCTGGCCGGCGTTGATGATCGCCGTGAAGTCGGTGACGCCGTGCATGCCGAGGTTCGAGACGGTGAAGGTGCCGCCCGAGAGCTCCGGTGGGGTGATCTGGCCGGCGCGAACGCGCGCCGCGAGCACCCGCGTCTCGCGCGAGATCTCGCCGATGCCCTTGCGGTCGGTGTCGAACAGCGTCGGGACGATCAGCGCGTCGTCGGCGGCGACGGCGATGCCGACGTTGACGCGGCTGTGAAGCTCGAACGTGCCGTCCTTGTAGGACCCGTTCGCGCGCGGGAACTTCCGCAGCGCGAGCCCAACCGCCTTCACGACCATGTCGTTGAACGACGGACCCGGCGTGGCGGCATCCGCCATCGCCTTGAGTTGGGCGTGCACGTCCACCGCCGCGGCCATGTCGACCTCGGTGCTGAGCGTGAACTCCGGCACCGTCGCCTTCGTCTCCGCCATCCGCCGCGCGATCGTCTGCTGAAGGCGGGAGAGCGCGATGGTCGTCGTCTCGCCCTTTCCGCTGCTGGCGTCGCCGGACGCGATCGGGGCGGATGCGGGGGTGGCGGACGTGGCCGGAGCAGCCGCAGGCGCCTCGGCCTGGGCGCTCGCGCCACCGCCCGCCTGCGCCGCCTCGACGTCGGCCTTCACGATCCGGCCGCCGGGGCCCGAGCCCTGCACGGCGGCGATGTTCACGCCCAGCTCTTGCGCGAGCCGTCGCGCGACGGGCGAGGCCTTGACGCGGCCGTTCTCACCGGGCAAGGCCGTCGCTGCGGAAGCGTCGCCCACGGCCGGCCGCGAGGGGGAGGCAGCGGCGGCCGCGTCCGAGCTGGCAGGGCCAGCAGTGGTCGATCCCGAGCCCGAAGAGCCGGCCGCGGCCGTGCCCGCAGACGTCGATCCGGCGGCGGCACCGCCGGCGGAGCCGGTGGTGGCGGGGGAAGCTGTCTCCGCGGCCTCGGCCGCGGAGGACACTTCCCCAGCGACAGGACCCGCCGGCGCAACCGCCTGACCCGAACCGGAAGCACCAGCCCCTCCGATCGTCGCGATCGGCTCACCGATCGCCAACGTCGAACCCTCCGCAGCAACGATCTCCAACACGCCCGACGCATCCGCCTCATACGTCATGTTCGCCTTGTCCGTCTCGATCTCGACGATCTCCTCACCACGCTTCACCTCATCGCCCGAGGCCCTCAGCCACTTCAGGATCGTGCCCTCCTCCATCGAATCGGAGAGACGGGGCATGACGACTTCCGGCATTCGGTGAGACCTCGCTTCGCGTGGGCTGGACGGGGTCGCAGCGTACCAATCTTTGCATTCTTATTTGAGAGGGTCTGCGCATTGCGATAACATTCCCGGGTCTTCGCCCCCTACGAAGACGCGAACGGAACTGAGGAGGAGTGGCTGTGTCACCTCGATCTGCAATCGCCGTCCTGGCAGGTGTGGCGGCGCTCGCCGTCGCAGGTTGTGGCAGCAGCGACTCCGGCGGATCCGGCGGATCCGCCGGATCGGGTGGTTCCACCGCCACCTTCACGCCCATCCGCGTCGCGAGCATCAAGGGCGACCTGCCGCCCGCGAGCCGCAAGTTGTGGCACTACGACACGAAGACGGGTAAGTACGTCGTCGTATCCGGCGATGCCTCCACCTTCGACGCGAAGCTCGCGAAGCCGGCGAAGCCGTTCACGCTCGCCTACATGGACCCGTGGGCGGCCAACCCCTTCTCGATCCCGATCCGCGAGGGCGTGCAGAAGTACGCCAAGCAGCTCGGCCTCAAGCTGATCTACTGCGACACCGCGTTCAAGGCCGACAAGGCCATCGACTGCGCGGATCTGCTCGCCCGGCAGCATCCCGCGTTCGCGATCGCCGGCAACTGGCAGTCCGGTGCCGCCGACGCCGTGATGCGGATCTTCGACAACGCGAAGATCCCGACCGACTCGATCGACGTGTGGCAGCCGAACTCCGTGTTCTTCGGCGCCGACAACTACACCTCCGGCGTGATCGGCGGCAAGGCGGCCGGCGAGTACGCGAAGCAGCACTGGGACTGCAAGGACGTGTGGGTCTTCCTCGGCGAGAACAAGGAGGAGGGCGAGGCCGCCGACCAGCGCATCGTCGGCTTCGCCGACGGCGTCCAGGAGGTCTGCGGCAAGCTGCCGAGCGGCCAGATCAGCCGCGAGCGGATGGCCGCGGCCACCGGCGACCAGGCGCTCACCGTCACGACCGACTGGCTGACCGCCCACCCGCAGGCCAAGCACGTGCTGGGCGCCTCGCTCGACGACGAGCGCGCGAGCGGCATCGCGAAGGCGTTCACCTCGACCGGCCGCGACGGGCAGGCGGTCGGCATGACGTGCGACACCGTCGGCATCGAGGTCGCCAAGCAGGCGCCCTCCTCGCAGAACCACTACCTCGGATGCGTCGCGTTCTTCCCCGAGCACTACGCGCAGTACCTCGTTGCGATCGCGCTCGACGTGGTCGCCGACAAGAACGTGCCCGAGGAGGTCCACCTCGAGCACAAGCTGCTGACGCACGACACGATCGGCACGTACTACCCATGAGCGCGACGCCCCTGCTGCAGCTGCACGGGATCACGAAGCGCTTCGGCCAGACGGACGTCCTGCGCGGGGTCGATCTCACGATCAGCCCGCGCGAGGCGGTCGGCCTGATCGGCGACAACGGCGCCGGCAAGTCGACGCTCGTGAAGATCCTCTCGGGCGTCTATGCGCCGACCGGCGGCACGATCGAGCTCGCCGGTGCGCCGGTCCGGTTTCCCTCGCCGCTGGCAGCGCGCTCGGCCGGGATCGAGATGATCTACCAGGACCTCGCCGTCTGCGACGACCTCGACGCGGCCGCGAACGTGTTCCTCGGACGCGAGCCGCGCCACCGCGTCGGGCCGGCGCGGTGGCTCGACCGGCGCCGCATGCGCGCCGACGCCGCGCGCATCTTCGAGCGCCTCGGCGCCTCGATCGCCGTCGACCAGGAGGTCGGCTCGATGTCCGGCGGCGAGCGCCAGCTCGTCGCCGTCGCGCGCGCGCTCGAGTTCTCGCCGCAGCTGCTGCTGATGGACGAGCCGACGGCTGCGCTCTCGAACGCGAAGATCCACATGCTGCTGGGGATCGTCCAGCGACTGAAGCAGGAGGACGTCGCGGTGCTGTTGATCAGCCACCGCTTCACCGACCTGATCCAGGTCTGCGATCGGATCCTCGCGCTGCGCGACGGGCGCATCGCCGCCTCGATCTCCCCGCGCGGGCGCGACGTCGCCGAGCTGATGGCCGAGATGCAGGAGGCCCTGACGGGCGAGACGCTGGGGGCGAGTGCATGAGCGAGCTGACGCACGAAGGCCTGGCCCGCGGCGGGCGCAACCCCCTCCAGCAGCGCCTCGCGGCCGCGCCGCGTGCCGTCAACGATCGCCTCGGCGTGATCGGCACTGCGCTGATCGTTGCGCTGATCGCCGAGCTCGTCGTCTTCTCGCTTCTCTCGCCGTACTTCCTCGCCGTCGACAACTTCAACAACATCGGCCGCGCGATGACGATCGTCGGGATCGCGGCGATCGGCCAGACGGTCGTCATCATCGCCGGCGGCTTCGACCTCTCGGTGGGCTCCGTGATGGCCGCCGCCGGGATGCTGGCCGCCTACATCGTGGGCGCCGGCGGCGGGACGGCGGTCGGGCTGCTCGCGGCGCTGGCGATGGGCATCTGCGTCGGGCTGCTCAACGGCACCGTCACCTCCTACTTGCGGATCAACCCGCTGATCACGACGCTGGCCACGCTCGCGATCGTGCGCGGGATCGCGTTCGTCATCAGCGGCGGCAACGCGGAGGTCGTCTCGAACACGCTGTTCCTCGACATCGGCACGAACAGTGTCGCCGGCGTCCCGCTCGTCGTGTGGCTGATGCTCGTGCTGTTCCTCGCGGTCGGCTTCGTGCTGCCGCGCACCCGCTTCGGGCGCTACGCCTATGCGATCGGCTCCAACGCGCGCGGCGCGCGCCTCGCCGGCGTCCCGCTGCATCGCTGGCGGCTGGCGTTCTACGGCCTCTCGGGCCTGCTTGCCGCCGTCGCCGGCTGTGTCACCGTCGCGCGCACCGGGCAGGCGGACCCGGCCGCGAACATCGGCGTCGAGCTCGACGTGATCACGGCCGTGATCCTCGGCGGCACGAGCCTCAACGGCGGCCGCGGCCGGCTGTTCGGGACGTTCCTCGGGCTCTCCGTGCTGGCCGTGCTCAACAACGGGCTGATCCTCGCCAGCGTCGCGTCGTATTGGCAACAAGTGGTCAAGGGCGTGGTGCTGTTGCTCGCCGTGTCCTTGAGCGAGCTGCGCGGCACGCGCAGGGACGAGGAGTGAGATGGGAATCGCAGAGGGACGCAAGGCGCTCGTCACGGGCGGCGCCTCCGGCTTCGGCTTGGAGATCGCGCGTGGGCTGCGCGCGGCGGGGGCGTCGGTCGCCGTCGTCGACGTGCGCGAGGAGCGGATCGCCTCCGCCGTGCAGGAGCTCGGGGAGGACACGCTCGGACTGCGCGCCGACGTGCGCTCGCCCGCCGAGATGCGCGATGCGATCGAGCGCTGCCGCGCGGCGTTCGGCGGGCTCGACACGGTCGTGCTGTCGGCCGGGGTCTTCCACATGGGTCCGCTCGACGGGATCGCCGAGGAGGACTGGGACCGCGTCCTCGACGTGAACCTGAAGGGCGCGTTCGTGACCGCGCAGGCGGCGATGCCGGAGCTGCGCGCCAGCGGCCGCGGGCGGCTGGTGACGATCGGCTCCGACGGCGGTCGGCGCGGGTATCCGCTGCAGCTGCCCTACACCGCCTCGAAGTTCGGGCTCGTCGGCCTGACCGAGTCGCTGGCGGCGGAGTTCGCCGCCCAGGGCGTGACCGTCAACTGCGTCTGCCCGGTCGGCTGCCCCACGACGGGCATGGGCCAGGAGGTGCTGCAGCGCAAGGTCGCGCGCGGCGAGCGCAGCGAGGACGAGGTGATCCGCGCCGCGGCTGCGACCAACCCGGTCGGGCGCAATGCGACCGAGGCCGACGTCGCCGCGTCGGTGCTGTTCCTGATCTCCGACGAGGCGAGCTTCCTCACCGGCCTCGCGCTCGACGTCGACGGCGGCGCGCACCTCGGCGCCGTGCCGGGGATCAACTAGTGGCGCGGCTGCCGTTCGTGGACACGCACGTCCATTTCCACGACCTCGCCAACCCGTCGCTGCGCTACGGCTGGCTGGAGGCGGACGCGCCCTCCGACGAGGTCGTCGGGCCGGACCGCGCGATCCGCGCGCAGCGCTACTGGGCCGACGACTTCCTCGCCGAGACGCGCTTTCAGAACGTCGCGAAGATCGTCCACGTCGAGGTCGCCGTCGACGGTGACTGCGACCCCGTCGAGGAGACACGCTGGATCCAGGCGTTCGCGGACCGGCTCGGGTATCCGCACGGGATCGTCGCTCGCGTCGACCTCGCACAGCCCGACGCGGCGGAGCAGATCGAGCGCCACCGCGCGTTCGCGAACTTCCGCGGCGTGCGCGACCAGCGCGGCGACGACTATCTCGCCAACCCCCAGTGGCGCAAGGGCTTCGCCGCACTGGAGGGGCTCGTCTTCTGCGACGCCCCGTTCGTCGCGGAGATGGGCGAGGCCCGGCGCCTCGCCGAGCAGCACCCCGGCGTGACGCTGTGCGTCGACCACGCCGCCTACCCGGGCACCGGCGGCAAGCCCCGCACGCCCGCGCAGGCGGACTTCGCCAGCTGGCGCGCCGGGATGCGCCAGCTGGCCGCCGCCGAGAGCGCCGTCGTGAAGATCTCCGGGCTCGGCATGTCCGACCACGCGTGGACCGCCGAGTCGATCCGGCCGTGGGTGCTGGAGTGCATCGATGCCTTCGGCGTGGAGCGCAGCTTCTTCGCCACGAACTGGCCGCTGGACCGCCTCTACAGCTCATACGGCGACGTGCTCGACGCCTACGCCGAGATCGTCGCCGACTTCACCGAGGCCGAGCAGCTCGCGCTGTTCGCGGGCAATGCGGAGCGGATCTTCCGACTCGGTGGTGACGGGGACGGCGGCGGTGGCGACGGCGGCGACGATGACGGGCGAGATGGCAACGGCGGCGACGACAGGGAAGGCGCGTGAGCGTCCGCGTCGGCGTCGTCGGCTGCGGCTGGTGGGCGACGTTCGCCCATCTCCCCGCGCTGCGGGAGCATCCCGACGCGGAGATCGTCGCGCTCGCGGAGACCGATGCGGGCAAGCTCGCCGCGGCGGGCGAGCAGTTCGGCGTGCACGCACGCTTTCCCTCTGCCGAGGCGATGCTCGACGCGGTCGAGCTGGACGCCGTCGTCGTTGCCGTCCCCAACGCCCTGCACCATTCGGTCGCGCTCCTCGCGCTGGAGCGCGGCAAGCACGTGCTGCTGGAGAAGCCGATGGTGATCGAGCCCGCGCACGGGCGCGAGCTGATCGAGCTGGCGCGCCGGCGCGGCGTCGAGCTGATCGTCGGCTTCCCGCTGCACTGGAACCCGCAGGCGATCGCGCTGCGGCGCGAGCTCGCCGCGGGGCGCATCGGGGCGATCGAGCACGTCTCGGTCCTGTATGCGTCGATCGTGCGGGAGCTCTACCGCGGCGAGCCGGAGCGCTACCGCGACGGCGTCTTCGACTACCCGGTCAACGCGCCGGCGGCCGAGACGTACCGCGATCCGGCGCTCGCCGGCGGCGGGCAGGGGCAGTCGCAGACCTCGCACGCCGCGGCGCTGATGCTGTGGCTGACGGGGCTGCGCCCGCAGAGCGTCGCCGCCCTCACGAGCAGCTTCGAGCTGCCGGTCGATCTCGCTGACGCGCTCGCGATCCGCTTCCACGATGGCGCGGTCGGCACGCTCGGCTCGACCGGGTCGATCACGCCCGGCAACGAGGAGATCGTCCGCTGCGACATCTTCGGGCGCGATGGGCACGTCAGCTTCGACGTCTACGAGGGGCTGGCGGCGATCCATGTCGGCAGCGAGGTCGAGCGCCTGCCGCTGCCCGAGCCGGCCGCCCGCTACCCCGAGCGCGCGCCAGCGCGCAACCTCGTCGAGGTCGCGCTGGGGCGCGAGCCCAACCGTTCCCCGCCGCAGGTCGGCCTGGACACGGCCGCGCTCGTCGCGGCGCTCTACCGCTCGGCGCAGACGGCGAGCTTCGTGGCGATCGAGGAGGCGTAGGGATGGAGCACGTCGGGCACGTCTGGCGCGTGCGCCCCGGCATGGCGGAGGAGTACCGGCGCCGTCACGCGACGGTCTGGCCGGAGCTGGAGGCGATGATGCGCGAGGCCGGGATCGAGACGTACGCGATCTACCTGTGGGGCGAGATCGTCTTCAGCCACATCGCGGTCGCGGACTACGACCGGCTTGTGAGCGACTACGGCGAGGACCCGATCTCGCGGCGCTGGGAGGAGGCCCACGCGGACATCCTCGAGTACCCGAACTCCGACCCCGATACCGGCTGGCCCGAGCGCCTCGTGGAGGTGTGGTCGCTGTGACGCACGTCGGCATCGACCACGTCGGCTTCACCGTCGCCGACCTCGACCGCTCGATCGCCTGGTACACGCGCTTCCTCGGCAGCGAGCCGCTGGCGGTCGCCTACGGCTGGGACGCGCCCTACTCGGCCGAGATGATCGGCTATCCCGGCTGCGTGATCGACTGGGCCTACTTCGCGCTGCCGGGTGGCGGGCGGCTCGAGCTCGTCCATTACGTCGAGCCGCCGCCGGCGTCCGTCGACGTCGAGACGTTCAACACCGCCAACGGCCATCTGTGCGTCGTCGTCGACGACATCCACGCGGAGTTCGCGCGCCTGCGCGAGCACGCGAGCTTCCGCTCGCCGGAGCCGGTGCAGATCCCCGTCGGGCCGAACGCGGGCGGCTGGGGCGGCTACCTGCGCGACCCCGACGGGATCACGATCCAGCTGCTGCAGCCGCCCACCGGGAGCTAACTGGCCGCGGGCTCCTGGGCGGCGGCGCCGTGCGTCTCCGCCATCCGCTGCATGATCGCGAGGTAGCGCTCGTGCTCCTGCGCAAAGCGCTCGCGCGGTGCGGAGAGGGCGAGCACGAAGGGCGAGTGCCCCGCGTCGAAGGGCACCGCGAGGCAGCAGAGCCCGGGGGCGAACTCCTCGTCGTCGACGGCGTGTCCTTGCGCGCGGATGCGGTCGAGCTCTCCCTCCAGGCTCTGGCGCGAGGTCAGCGCCTTCGGCGCGGTCTGTCGCAGCGGGTGGGCGTCGAGGTAGGCCTCACGTGCCGACGGCGAGGCGAACGCGAGCAGCAGCTTGCCCGACGCGCGCGTGTGCGCGTCGCCGACGTAGCCCTGCGGCACCTCGGCCGCCTGCACCGGGTTGGTCCCGCGCGCGACGGCGAGCGTCATGATCTCGCCCGACCACCAACCGGCGGCGTAGGCGGTCTCGCCGGTCTCCTGCGCGAGCGTGCGGACCATCGGCGCCAGGTGCTCGGATGGCGCGAGCTGGCGCGAGAAGCCCTCGGTGAGCGTTCCGACGCGCAGCCCGAGCAGGTAGCGGTTGCGGTCGTCGCGCGTGAGCACCCCGGTGCCGACGAGTGTGTGGAGCAGGTGGTAGACAGCCTGGCGGCCGATCTGCAGGCGCTCGCTGATCTCGCGCGTCGTCAGGCCGTTCTCGCTTTGCGAGACCGCGACCAGGATCTCGACCGCGCGGGCCGCGGACTGCACGCGCGGTCTCGTGACCTCCGTCCCGTTCGTCTGCACGTCAGCCACCAGCGGGAGGAGTAATCACAACTCCCACAGCTTATCAGATAGAGATAATCAGCGGATGAGTTTGAGAGCTGCCGCGAGGGGGTGATCGGCCAGTGCGGTGACGTCCGCCGAGAGCCATCGGAAGAGCGGCAGCGAGGAGATCAGCTCGTGCAGCTCGGTCGCATCGGCGGCCTCCCACACGCCGACGTTGCGCAGGCCGCCGGGGATGCGCCAGATGGCGACGATGGCTCCGGCCGCGACCAGCTCCTGTCCGCGCGCGAGCTCGGCAGCGAGCAGCGACGCGCGGCCGTCGCCGTCCATGTCGGGCGGCAGCGTGATCTGGATCTCGACGAGGAACTGCATGCGCGTCACGGAGCCGGGCGGAGAGGTCGCCCTCCGCCTGCGCCGCTCACCCCAGGTTGCGCGTGCCGGCAGCCGAGTCCGCGACGCGCTGCAGCGCGGCGAGGTAGCGGTCGCGCTGTTCGAGGAAGCGCTCGCGCGGGCCGGAGACGGCGAGCACGAAGGGCGAGTAGCCCTTGTCGAATGGCGCGGCCAGGCAGTAGAGCCCCTCGGCGAACTCCTCGTCGTCGATCGAGTAGCCCCGCTCGCGGATCGCGTCGAGCTCGGCCTCGAGCGCGCGCCGGTTCGTGATCGTGTTGGGCGTGAGGCGCTTGAGCGGGTGCGCGTCCAGGTACGCCTCGCGCACGGCGGGCGTCGCGATCGCGAGCAGCAGCTTGCCGGAGGCGCGCGCGTGCGCGTTGCCGACGTAGCCCTGCGGGACCTCCGCCGCCTGCACCGGGCTCGTGCCGCGGGCGAAGCTCAGCGTCATGATCTCGCCCGACCACCAGCCGGAGGCGTAGGAGGTCTCGCCGGTCTCCTGCGCCAGCGCGCGGACGATCGGCGCGAGGTGCTCGGAGGGTGCGAGCTGGCGTGCGAAGCCCTCGGCCAGGGTCCCGACGCGGAAGCCGAGCAGGTAGCGGTTGCGGTCGTCGCGCGTGACCATGCCCGTGGCGCTGAGCGTGTGCAGGAGGTGGTAGACGGCCTGGCGGCCGATCTGCACGCGCTCGCTGATCTCTCGCGTGGTGAGACCGTTCTCGCTCTGTGCGATCGCAAGCAGGATCCCGATCGCGCGCGCCGCCGACTGCACGCGCGGTCGCGGGGCCGTGGGATCCGCGACGGCACCGTCGGATTGCGGCTCGTCGACCATGCCGCCAACGATACTTGCCGCAGCGGCATCCGGTGCGGGAAAGGGACTCCGTCGCGCGCCCCGCCATCACACCATCGCGCCTGCGATCTCGCTGCAGCGCCGCACGATCGCCTCGACGTCGGGGATCAGCGCGCGCTGCAGTGCCGGGGCGGAGGGGATGCGGACGTCGGGGGCGCCGAGGCGCGCGACCGGCGCGTCGAGCAGGTCGAAGTGGGCCTCGTGGATGCGGCTCGCGACCTCGGCGCCGAAGCCGCCGGTCACGTTCGCCTCGTGCAGCACGAGCACGCGGCCGGAGGCGGCGGCGACGACGTCGGCGATCGCATCGTCGTCGAGCGGCCGCAGCCAGCGCAGGTCGAGCACGGCCGCCGCGACGTCGCGCGCGGCGAGCCGCTCCGCCGCCGCGAGCGCGGGTGCCACCATCGTGCCCCATGTGACGATCGCGAGATCCGAGCCCTCGCGTCGCAGGCGCGCACCGGCGGCCGCCTCGACGGGAGCCTCCAGCTGCACGGGACCCTTCGCCTGGTAGAGCGCGCGCGCCTCGAAGAGGATGCACGGATCCGGGTCGGCGGTCGCCGCGCGCAGCATCGCATAGGCGTCCTGCGGCGTCGCCGGCAGACCGACCTTCAATCCGGGGATGTGCGCGAGCAGCGCCTCGAGGCTCTGCGAGTGCTGCGCGCAGGAGCCGGAGGTGACGCCCTGCTGCGTGCGCACCACGAGCGGCGCGTGCAGCTCGCCGCGGCTGACGTAGCGCACGTTCGCCGCCTGGTTGATCAGCTGGTCGAGCGCGACGAGCAGGAAGTCGCCCCACATGATCTCGACGATCGGCCTCATCCCGGCCATCGCGGCGCCGACGGCGGAGCCGAGGATCGCGCTCTCGGCGATCGGCGTGTCGAACACGCGCCCCTCGCCGAACTCCTCCTGCAGCCCGCGCGAGATCCCGAAGATGCCGCCGGCGAAGCCGACGTCCTCGCCGTAGACGAGCACGTCTGGGCGCGCGGCCAGCTCGCTGCGCAGCGCCGCGTTGACCGCCTTCTGGTACGTGAGCTCGACCTGCTCGCCGGGCGCTTGCGCGGCCGTGACGTCGGCCGGCGGCGCGAGCACGTGATCGGTCGCGCTGGCGGGATCGGGCTCGGGCATCGCGCGCACGGCCTCGGTAGCCGCGTCGACAGCCGCGGCCGCGTCCTTGTCGAGTGCGTCGAGCGCCTCGGCCGTGCTGGTGCCGGCGTCGAGCAGCTCACGCCGCAGCCGCGCGAGCGGCTCCGCGAGGGCGGCGCGCTCGCGGTCGTCCTTCGGGCGGTAGTGCTCGATGTCGCGGTTGTAGTGCCCGAAGAGTCGCACCGTCTGACACTCGACGAAGACGGGCCCGTTGCCGTCGCGTGCCGTCGCGGCGGCGGCGGACACTGCGTTGCGGACGGCCGCGACGTCGCAGCCGTCGACGACGGTGGACGCGACGCCGTAGGCGGCGACGCGCTCGGCGAGCGAGCCGCGCACCGTGGCGTCGATGCGCGTCATCTCCGCCCAGCCGTTGTTCTCGCAGATCACGACGAGCGGCAGCGAGCGGGCGGCGGCGAAGGCGATCCCCTCGTGCGTGGCGCCCTGGTTCATCGCGCCGTCGCCGATCGAGACGACGACGACGCGCTGCTCCGCGCGCGCGGTCGCGGCGAGCGCGAGCCCGGCCGCGATCGGGACGCCGGCGCCGACGATCGAGTTCTCGCCGAAGAGGCGATGGCGCGGCGCCATCAGGTGGGCGGAGCCGCCGCGACCGCCGTTGACGCCACCCTCGCGCTGGCAGATCTCGGCGAGCAGCAGCTCGGGCGGCACGCCGCAGGCGAGCGCCCAGCCGTGGCCGCGGTAGGTCGCGATGACGCGGTCCTGCTCGGTCAGCGCGGCCATCGCACCCACCGGGATCGCCTCCTGGCCGGCGCAGGTGTGGACGGACCCGGCGATCAGGCCCTCGGAGGCGAGCGCGAGGCAGCGTTCCTCGAAGGCGCGGATCACGGCCATCTGCCGGTAGGCGTCGAGGGGGCTGGGCTCGGTGCTGGTCACGGACGGCCTCCCGGCGGGTCGGAGCCGGTACGCCTGGCGCACCGAGCCTCAAGATGTCGAAAATCTATCGAGATCTGATAGATCTGATGCGCAGTTGACGCCGCGGGCGCGAGGTCGCTGCTGGTTAGGGTACTTGTATCAATATAGGATAGATCTATCGTAACATGACGAGTAAAGGTGCAAGTCGAACGTCGGAGCGGAGTGGTGAGCAGCGCGAAGAGCTTCTGGCTGGACGAGCGGGTCCGCATGCTGGCCCCCGGCCCGCGGCGCAAGATCCATCTCGACTTCGACAACGGCGCCAACGTGCGCGGGGTCGGATGCGACTTCGACCCCGACGAGTTCGCCGCCACGCTGGTGCGCGCCCGCGTCGACGCGATCGTCGTCTTCGCGAAGTGCGTGCACGGCTACTGCTACTACCCGAGCGTGCTCGGGCCCGTGCACCCGGCGCTCGTCGAGCCCGACCTGCTCGGCCGGCAGGTCGCCGCCGCCCGCGCCGCGGGCATCGAGGTCCACGCGTACTACCCCTACGCATGGGACGAGCTGCTCGCCGAGCGCCACCCCGAGTGGCTGCTCGTCAAGCGCGACGGCACCACGCACCGCCCGCCACCCGGCGAGCAGGCCTCCTGGTCGGCGCTGTGCATCTCGCACCCGGGACTGCTCGACGTCGTGCTGGCACACACCAGCGAGGTGCTGGAGCACTGCCCGGTCGACGGCATGTGGTTCGACGAGGTCTTCTCGCTCGGCGGCGCGTGCTTCTGCGCCCGCTGCCTTGCCGCGCTGCAGGCGGCCGGGCTCGACCCGCACGACCCGGCCGTGCAGCGCCGTCGTCACCACGAGCGGGTGGGCGCGAGCCAGCGCCGCCTCGTCGAGCACGTCCACAGCATCCGCTCGGAGGCGCAGGTCGCCTTCAATACCCAGGCGGCGCTCGGGCTGCGCGACCGGCTCGACTGCGTGCAGAGCATCGACATCGAGGCGCTGCCGACTGGCGGCTGGGGCTACGGCTACTTCCCGATCCACGCCCGCTACGCGCGCACGTTCGGGGTACCCGTCTATGGGATGACCGGCAAGTCCGCGAAGGCATGGGGCGAGTACGGCGGGCTCAAGCATCCGACGCAGCTGCGCACCGAGCTGGCCGGCATCGTCGCGCTCGGCGCGCGCTGCGACGTCGGCGACGAGCCCTGCCCCGGCGCTCGCCTCGACCCCGCCGTCTACGCGACGATCGGCGACGCCTACGCGGAGATCGAGCGGCTCGAGCCGTGGCTGGTGGGGGCGGTGCCGGCGGTCGAGGCGGCGATCGTCGTCGACGGGCTGCCGCTGATGCGGTTCTCGCCGATGGACGTCCTCCCCGCCGAGCTGGGGGCGAACGTCGCCGGGCTGGCGCAGCTGCTGACCGAGCGCGACGTGCAGTTCGACGTGGTCGACGCCGCCGAGGAGTTCGAGCGCTACCGGCTCGTCGTGCTGCCCGACGCGCTCGACGTCGACGCGGCGCTGAACGCACATCTCGCACGCGCGCCTGACGGAGCCGGCCTTCGCGCATGCTCAGACGTCGTTCCAGAACCCGCCGCCGGACCGCCTCACCGAGTACGCGGGGGTCGTCGAGGCGGGCGGGCTGGGCGCGTTCGCGTTCCCGCTGGGCACCAGCTACCACGACCACGGCTACTGGATCCACCGCGAGCTGTTCGCGCGGCTGCTCGACCGGCTGCTGCCGAAGCCGCTGGTGCGCACGAGCGCGCCCGCGAGCGCCGAGGTCGCCGTCAGCGTGCCGGTCGTCCCGATCGCCGCGACCGTCGTCTTCGAAGCCGATCACCACGAGCGAAGGAGCAGGGCCCCGCATGAGCGAGCGAGAGCTGTGGATCGACGAGCGCCAGCGCAACCTGCCGCCGCGCCCGTGGCGCAAGATCCACCTCGACTTCCAGAACGGCGCGGGGATCCGCGGGATCGGCAGCGCGTTCGACGCCGACGAGTTCGTCGCGACGCTGACGGCCGCGCACGTCGACGCGATCGTCCTGTTCGCGAAGGACACGCAGGGCTTCGCCTACTACCCGAGCGAGATCACCCGCTCGCATCCCGGGCTCGTGGAGCCCGACCTGCTCGGCAAGCAGGTCGCGGCCTGCCGCGCGGCCGGGATCAAGACGTACGCCTACCAGTCCTTCGCCTGGGACGAGGACCTCGCGGCGCGCCATCCCGAGTGGCTCGTGTGGAAGCGCGACCGCACGACCTACCTGCCGGCGCTCGACGAGCCGCCGCTCTTCACCGCGCTCTGCATCTCGCACCCCGGCCTGCTCGACCTGCTGCTGCGGCGCACGACGGAGATCCTCGAGCGCTACCCGGTCGACGGCATCTGGATCGACGAGACCTTCTCGATGGGCGCGGAGTGCTACTGCCGGCGTTGCCTGGACGACATGCGCGCGGCCGGGCTGCACCCGCTCGACCGCGCGGCGCAGCGGCGCTTCCAGCACGAGCGCTGCGTGACGTTCGTGCGCACGGTCAGCGAGCACGTCCACGCGCTGCGCCCCGACGCGCAGGTCGACTACAACACGCAGGCGGTCACCGGCCTGCGCGAGCGCGCGCAGTACCTCGGCAACATCGACATCGAGGCGCTGCCGACGGGCGGCTGGGGCTACGGCTACTTCCCCGTCCACGCGCGCTATGCCCGCACGTTCGGCGTCCCCGTCTACGGGATGACGGGCAAGTTCTTCAAGTCCTGGGGCGACCACGGCGGGCTCAAGCACCCGGTCCAGCTGCAGACCGAGATCGCGGGCATCGTCGCGCAGGGGCTGCGCTGCGACATCGGCGACCAGCCGCCGCCGTCCGCCCGGCTGGACCCGGTCGTCTACGCGACGATCGGCGCGGCGTACGAGGAGATCGAGCGGATCGAGCCCTACCTGGAGCGGGCGGTCCCCGTGGTGGAGGCGGCGATCGTCGTCGACGCGCCGCCGCTGGGCCAGCTCTCCAAGCACGCGCTCGCGTTCCTGGAGGACGGCGAGGACTTCCTGCCGACCGAGCTCGGCCCCAGCGTCACCGGGATGGCGAAGCTGCTGATGGAGCGCCACCTGCAGTTCGACGTCGTCGACGGCGAGGCCGACTTCGAGCGCTACCGCCTGGTGCTGCTGCCCGACGGGATCGACGTCGACGCGGCGCTGGCGGCGCGGCTGAACGCCTACCTCGCCGACGGTGGTGCGGTGATCGCCGCGCAGCGCTCGCTGCGCCTCGCCAGCGGCGACGATCTGTGGCCGGAGGCCCTGCGCGGCGCCTACGCGGGTCCCTCGCCCGCCGCCCCGCCGTGGCCGTGGGCCTCGCCGCACAAGCCCGCGACGCTGCACATCTCGGCGGAGCTGCTGGGCGACCTCGGCAGCTACGCCGACTACGGCTTCGCGCTCTACGACGGCGCCGACCGCTGGCAGGTCGAGGGGGAGGGCACGGTCGTCCACGCCCGCATGCGCGAACCGCAGTTCGACCGCGCGCCGGAGGATGAGGTGGCGCAGCCCGACTACGCCGCCGTCGTGCAGGCCGGCGGGCTCGGCGCGTTCGCGTTCCCGCTCGGCGCCAGCTACCACGACCACGGCTACTGGATCTACCGCGAGCTGTTCGCGCGGGTGGCGGATCGCCTGCTGGCGCGACCGCTCGTGCGCTCCAGCGCGCCGACGAGCGCGGAGGTCACGGTCACGCATCAGGTGGCGGGCGAGGAGCACGGCGAGCGCTGGATCGTCCACGTCGTCAACTACTCGCCGATGCGCCGCAGCCTCGCGCTGGAGTTCGTGGAGGACCCGATCCCGCTGCACGACGTCGAGCTGGCGCTCGCGGTGGACGCGCCGATCGTGCGCGCGTTCGAGGCGCGCACGGGCACCGAGCTTGCCGTCGAGCGCCGTGGCGATCGCTGGCACGTCGCGGTGCCGGCGATTCGGATCGCCGCGACGGTCGTCTTCGAGGTCAGCCGCTGAGGCCCAGCTCGCGCAGGCGCGCCGGGGAGGGCTGCAGCAGCTCGAGCGTGATGCCGTCCGGGTCGCTGAAGTAGCAGGAGAAGCCGCCGGCGTTGGCGCCCTCCTCGATCGCGACCGGCGCGTTGCGGAAGGCGACGCCCTGGCCGACCATCCGCGCGTGGCGCTCGTGCACGTCGTCCACCATCAACGCGAGATGCGCGACGCCGACGGTGGTGGTGCGCAGCTCGACGACGTCGCCCGCGGGCGCGACGTACTCGACCAGCTCCAGCATGTGCGTCGAGTGCCGCGGCGGCACGCCGGGGATCCGCAGCTGGGCGATCTCCAGGACCGCGTCCGGGATGCCGACGAGCGTGCGCGTGTACGCGTTTTCCTGGCGCTGGCGGTGCACGAGCTCGAGGCCGAGCACGTCCGTGTACCAGGCGATCGAGCGGTCCAGGTCGGAGACCGTGAACGAGAAGTGGAAGACGTCGGCGATCATCGCTCAACTCCATCACGTTTTGAGATGTTCATCATGATCTGATAATAATGGCTGAATGAGAGAGGGTCTGTCGGAGCATGGCGGCGGCGTGGCCGAGGCCGTGCGGCGGGTGTGGATCGACGAGCGCCAGCGGAGCCTGCCGCGGCGCCCGTGGCGCAAGGTCCACCTCGACTTCCAGCTCGACGAGCTCTCGCAAGGTGTGGGGGCAGACTTCGACGCCGACGCGTTCGCCGCGACGCTGCTGGGCGCGAACGTCGACGCGATCGTCGTGTTCGCGAAGAACACCTGCGGCTGGTGCTTCTACCCCAGCGAGATCGGTCCCGTGCATCCCCACCTCGTGGAGCCCGACCTGCTCGGCAAGCAGGTCGCCGCCTGCCGCGCCGCCGGCATCAAGGTCCAGGCCTACTACTCCTACGCGTGGGACGAGCAGCTCGCCGAGCGCCATCCCGAGTGGCTCGTGTGGAAGCGCGACCGCACGACCTACCTTCCCGCGCTCGACGCGGAGCGCTTCTGGACGCCGCTGTGCATCTCGCACCCCGGCCTGCTCGAGCTGGCGCTCGCCCACACGAGCGAGGTGCTCGAGCGCTATCCGGTCGACGGCGTGTGGTACGACATGGTCTTCCCGGTCGGCGCCGAGTGCTACTGCCCGCGCTGCGTCTCGCAGCTGCGCGAGGCGGGGGAGGATCCGCTCGACCGCGAGGCGCAGCGCCGCCACAAGGACGAGCTGCACACGGAGCTGCTGCGCCGCATCGCCGAGCACGTGCGCGGCATCCGTCCCGAGTGCGAGGTCGAGCACAACGCGCAGGCCTGCCTGGGCCTCGCGGATCGCGTCGCGCTGCTCGACAACGTCGACATCGAGGCGCTGCCGACGGGCGGCTGGGGCTATGGCTACTTCCCGCTGCACGCGCGCTACGCACGCACGCACGGCCGCTCCGTCTACGGCATGAGCGGCAAGTTCGCGCGCTCGTGGGGCGACTACGGCGGCCTCAAGCACCCGACGCAGCTGCGCACCGAGCTGGCCGGGATCGTCGCGCAGGGGCTGCGCTGCGACATCGGCGACCAGCCGCTGCCGGGCTGCCGCCTCGACGCCGCGACCTACCACACGATCGGCGCGGCCTACGGCGAGATCGCGCGGCTGGAGCCGTGGCTCGAGGGCGCCGTGCCGGCGACCGAGGCGGCGATCCTCGTCGACGGCCCGCGGCTCGCGCGGCTCGCCTCGCTCGGCCCCGAGTACGACGAGCGGATCCCCTCCGTCCACGCCCCCGCCGTCGGCGGCCTGGCGACGCTGCTGAGCGAGTGCCAGGTGCAGTTCGACGTCGTCGACTCCGACGCCGAGCTGGAGCGCTATGCGCTGATCGCGCTGCCGGACTCGCTGGACGTCGGCGCGGAGCTGGCGCAGCGGCTCAACGCGCACCTCGCCGGCGGTGGCGCGCTGATCGGCTCGCACGCGGCGCTGCGCTCTCCTGACGGCGACGGTCTGTGGCCGGTGGCGTTCGACGGCGTGACGGTCGCCGCCTCGCCCTTCGTGCCGGCGTTCATGCGCCTGGAGGGCGAGCTGTTCGCGGACCTGCCGCAGTACGCCGACCACGAGTTCGCGCTGTACGGGTCGGCCGATCGCTGGGATGCCGGCGCGGCGCAGGGCGTCGAGCTGCTCGGCCGCCTCGGCGAGCCCGCCTTCCAGCGCTTCCAGGACGGCTGGCAGTCGGCGCCGCCCGCGGTCCAGACGCAGTACGCGAGCGCGCTGCTGGCCGACGGCGTCGCCGGCTTCAGCTTCGCGCTCGCGAGCGCCTACTTCGAGCACGGCTACTGGTTCTACCGCGAGCTGTTCGAGCGCACCCTGGCGCGCCTGCTGCCGCGCCCGCTCGTGCGCACCAGTGCGCCGGCGAGCGCCGAGGTCACGCTGACACAGCAGCGCGCCGAGGACGCGCACGGCGAGCGCTGGATCGTGCACGTCGTCAACTACTCGCCGCTGCGGCGCGCCCAGGGGCGGATGGAGTACCTGGAGGACCCGATCCCCCTCTGCGACGTCGAGATCACGCTCGATCGCGACGTTCCGATCGGGCGCGTCTACGAGGTGCGCAGCGGCAGCGAGCTGGCGTTCCAGGAGACCGAGGCCGGCTGGCGGACGACCGTTCCGCGCGTGCCGGTCGCAGCGACCGTCGTCTACGAAGCACGTGGGGCATGAATTCAACTCGTCGCACTGACGAACGGAGGAAGGTGCAGATGACTCTGCTCAGTTCAGGACGGCGGCTGCTCGTCGCCGGGGTGCTCGCACTCGCAGTGGGCCTCGCCGCCGGATGTGGCGGGAGCAGCTCGGACGGTTCGAGCACGACCGCGAAGTCGGTCGCCGCGAACGCGCCGGTGAAGGGCACGCTGACGTTCTGGTCGAGCCTCACCGCGACGAGCGAGAAGGCATGGTGGGAGAAGCTCATCAAGCGCTTCGAGCAGCAGCACCCCGGGGCGAAGGTCGAGTTCACGACGTACTCGACGGAGGAGTACTTCACGAAGCTGCTGGCGTCGTTCTCCTCGGGCGACCAGCCCGACGTGTTCGTCGCCGACGCGGGCGAGGAGCTGAACAAGTTCGTGCGCACCGGCAAGGTCGCGACGTTGAACAAGATCGCCGACCTCAGCCCGTTCAAGCCGGCGGCGGTCAAGCCGCTCACGGGCGCCAACGGGGACGTCCACGGGATCCCGCTCGCCTGGTACATCCTGCTGCTCTGGCAGAACAAGTCGCTGCTGGCCAAGCACGGCCTCGAGGCGCCGAAGACGTGGGACCAGTTGCTCTCGACGTGCGACAAGCTCAACGCTGACGGCATCGCCCCGATCGCGCTCGGCGACGGCGGCCAGGACCAGTGGACCGCGGCGCAGTGGCTCGGGACGCTGCTCTACCAGTACGGCGGCCCGACCGCCGCGATCGACGCGACGTACGGCACCGGCGGAGCGAGCTGGACCGACCGCGCGTTCGTGCAGGCGGCGACGCGGCTCAAGCAGCTGATCGACGCGAAGTGCTTCCCGAACGGCTTCAACGGCCTCAACTACTCGCAGATGTCGACGCTCTTCCTGCAGCAGAAGGCGGCGCTCGACTTCACCGGCGCCTGGCTCACCTCCGAGTACCAGAGCGGCGGCGCGAAGTTCGACATCGAGCCGCTCCCGCTGCCGGACGGTCCCGGGGCGGTCAACTCGACCGGCACGCTGCACGGCATCGTCGGCGGCGTCTTCGGCCTGGCGGCGACGACGAAGGGCGTCGACGGCAACCCCGCGCTCGTGAAGGCGTTCCTCGGCGCGGCCGCCGCGTCGGTCGACGACTTCGCCAACGCGAACGCGCGCCTGAGCGTCGCGGTCAAGCCCGATCCGCAGGGCGGCGCGCTGCAGGCGAAGCTCACGCAGATGCTCGCCAGCGTGGACGAGCTCGCGCCGATCACCGACGTGATGCTGCCGGCGGCGCTGCTGGCCGACTACTACCAGAACATCGGGGCGCTGACCGCGGGCGACCTCTCGCCGCAGGCGTTCGCCAAGGCGATGGCCGCGGCCACCGACAAGGAGCGCCCGAACCTGCCGAAGCTGGCCGGCTGAGCGATGACCCCCGGACCTGACGCAGTGAAGGAGAAGACGATGGGCTGCGACGTCGCGCCGATGGACCTGTGGTTCTACAGCTCGCTCGGAACGTACGACCTCGACGTGCGCTGCGAGATGCTGGCGGAGCTCGCGTACGACGGCATCTGCCCGACGCTCTGGTGCGACTCGGCGTGGGCGGACGTTCCCCGCCTGCGCGACGTGCGCCAGCGCTTCGGGCTCGACGTCCCGTCCGCCTTCGCCTACCTGGAGGGTCCGGGGGACGCCGCCGGCCTGGAGCGCGTCGCGGGGCTGCTGCGCGAGGGGGAGGGGCCGCGCCGGCTGGAGCTGGCGATCCTCTCCAGCGGGGCGGAGCTGCCCGTCTCCGACGCCCGCGGCGACGACGCGGTGCTGGGGATGCTGGAGCCGCTGCTGGCGCTCGCCGAGGAGCGCTCGATCCCGCTGTGCCTGTACCCGCACGCGCAGTGGTGGATGGAGCGCACCGAGGATGCCGTCCGGCTGTGCGAACGGCTGCAGCACCCGCTGCTGCGCCTGACGTTCTCGTCCTTCCACTGGTACGCGACCGACGGCCGCGACCTCGGCGCACGGCTCGCCCTCGCGCGCCCGTGGCTTGAGCTCGTGAACCTCTGCGGCTCGCGGCGCGTGGGCGCCGACCTGCCGACCTTCGAGCCGCTGTGGGAGGGCGAGCTGGACTCCTTCGCGGTGCTCGGCGAGCTGCGCCGCGTCGGCTACGAGGGATCGGTCGAGCTGCTCGGCTACGGGATCGGCGGCGACGTCTACGAGCGCCTGCAGCGCTCGCTCGCGACCGTCCGCGAGCTCGAGGCGCGCCTGGGCCGCCATCCCGGCTGGGCGCCGCCCGGACCCGAGGTCTTTCCCGATCTGCCAGCCGTCATCGAGCTGGACGCAACGAATCCCAGGAGTGCCCAATGACCCAGAGACCCGAGGACATCCGCACCTCCGCGGCTGAGCACCTGGCCCGCTATCTCGCCACCGACGGCGAGGACGGCTACTTGATCGACAAGTGGCCGACGCTGATCCTCACGACGATCGGGCGGCGCTCCGGCGAGCCGCGCAGCACGCCGCTGATCTTCGGGCAGGACGGCGACCGCTACGTGCTGGTCGGCTCCTTCGGCGGGCTGCCGAAGCACCCGACGTGGTACCTGAACCTGCAGGCGAACCCGGAGGTCCAGCTGCAGGTCAAGGCCGACCGCTTCGCCGCGCGCGCACGCACCGCCGAGGGCGAGGAGCGGGCGCGGCTGTGGGACATGATGGTCGAGCTGTTCCCCTCCTACGCCAACTACGCCGAGAAGGCGCCGCGCGAGATCCCGGTCGTCGTCTTCGAGCGCATCGCGTCATGAGGCGCTCCGCCGTCAAGGAGCCAGAGGCCGGCGGGCAGACCGCCACGTGGACCTCCGCCGAGCAGGAGCTGTACACCGCGCTCTATCGCGAGATGACGCGGATCCGTCGCTTCGAGGAGGCGATCCAGTCGCTCTTCCTGAAGGGCGAGGTGTACGGGACGACGCACCTCTACAGCGGCCAGGAGGCGGTCGCGGTCGGCGTCTCCAGCGTGCTGGAGCGCCAGGATCGCGTCGCGGGGACCTACCGCGGCCATGGCCACGCGCTCGCGCTCGGGATGGGGACCCAGGAGCTGCTCGACGAGATGCTCGGTCGCGCGACCGGCATCAACGGCGGTCGCGGCGGGTCGATGAACGTGACGTCGCTGCGGCATCGCTACATGGGCAGCTACGGGATCGTCGGCGGCTCGATCGCGGCGGCGACGGGTGCTGCACTCGCGCTGCGCCGGGAGGGCGGCGTCGCGGTCGCCTACTTCGGCGACGGCGCCACCAACCAGGCGTACTTCTTCGAGTGCCTGAACTTCGCGCACGTCTTCAAGCTGCCGGTGCTGTTCGTCTGCGAGAACAACCTCTACATGGAGTACACGCTGACCACGGCCGTCAGCGGCGGCGACATCCAGAGCCGCGCAGCGTCGCTGGGCGTGCGCGCGGAGGGCGTCGACGGGATGCGCGTGTGGGACGTGCGCGAGGCCGCGGCCCGCGCGGCCCAGCGCGCCCGCGCCGGCGAGGGTCCGACGCTGATCGAGGCCCACACCTACCGCTTCGTCGGCCACTCGCGCAGCGACCCGGCGCGCTACCGGCCAGACGGCGAGCTGGGCGCCTGGCGCGAGCGCGACCCGCTCGTGCTGTGCCGCGCGCGGCTGGAGGCCGACGGCGTCGACGGCGAGATGCTCGACGCGCTCGAGGCGGAGGTCGCCGACGAGCTGGCGGCCGCCGAGGTCGCCGGCCTCGCGGCGCCGTGGCCCGACACGGCCGGGCTGCCGGGCGAGTTCGCCGAGCAGACGAAGCCCGACCGGGCCGGCGCGCCATCCAGGCTCGCCGAGCAGCCGCAGCGCAACGAGGGAGGCGCACGATGAGCGTCATCGAGCTCCGCACCGCGATCCGCGACGCGCTCGACGAGGAACTGGCGCGCGACGAGCGCGTCGTCTTCTTCGGCGAGGACGTCGCGGTGGCCGGCGGGGTCTTCGCGGCCACGCCGGGCTTGCACGAGCGCCACGGCGACGCGCGCGTGTTCGACACGCCGATCTCGGAGCTGGCGATGGCCGGCGCCGCCTACGGCGCGGCCGTCTGCGGCATGCGGCCGGTGCTGGAGATCATGTTCGGCGACTTCCTGCCGCTGGCGATGGACAGCCTGCTCAACCAGGCCTCGAAGTTCCACTTCCTCGACGGCGAGCGCGGCTGTCCGCTCGTGATCCGCTGCGTCGTCGGCGCCGGCGGGCGCTTCGGCGCGATCCACTCGCAGATGCCGGTGGCGTGGTTCCACGGGATCACGGGCATCAAGCTGGTGGCTCCGTCGAATCCGGCCGATGCGAAGGGCCTGCTGCGGGCGGCGATCCAGGACGAGAACCCGGTGCTGTTCTTCGAGCACAAGCGGCTGTACTCGCTCAAGGGCGAGGTCGGCGACGAGCTCGTCCCGCTCGGCAAGGCCGCCGTCGTGCGCGAGGGCGCCGACGTGACGATCGTGAGCGCGATGAAGGGCGTGCACGACAGCCTTGCGGCCGCCGAGCTGCTCGCCGACCAGGGCGTCGAGGCCGAGGTGATCGACCTGTGCACGATCCGTCCGTTCGACGTCGAGACGGTGCTCGCGTCGGTGCGCAAGACGAGCCGGATCGTCGTCGTCGAGGAGGGGCCGCTGACCGGCGGCTGGGCCGGCGAGGTGCTCGCGCGCGTGACGGAGCACGCGCTCGGCGAGCTCGACGACGCCTGGCGGATCGCGACCGCAGACGGGCCGGTGCCCTACAGCCCGCCGCTCGAGGACGCCTTCCTGCCCGGTCCGCAGCGGATCGCGACCGAGATCCTGGAGCGCCGATGAGCGCGCGTCGCTTCGACGGGAAGGTCGCGCTCGTCACGGGCGCGACGAGCGGCGTGGGGCGCGCGATCGCCCTGGCGCTCGCCGCCGAGGGCGCGGCCGTCGGGCTCGTCGGTCGCGACCGCGACGCGCTCGCGGCGCTCGTCGAGGAGATCGACGGCGCTGGAGGGCGCTCGCTGGCCATCGCGGCGGACATGCGCCATGGCGCAGACGTGGCGCGCGCGGTCGCGGAGACGACGGGCGCCTTCGGCGGCCTCGACCTGCTCGCGCACGCGGCCGGCGTCCTGCGCCTCGGCGCCGCGCCGGACCTGCCCGAGGAGACGTGGGAGCTGCTCTTCGACACGAACGCCAAGAGCTGCTTCCTGCTCGCAAAGCATGCGGTGCCGGCGATGCGCGTCCGCGGCGGCGGGGCGATCGTCAACGTCGCCTCGGTCTCGGCCTACGCCGCCGATCCCGGCGCCGCCGCGTACGCGGCGTCGAAGGCGGCGGTCGTCGCGCTCACGCGGATCATGGCGCTCGACCACATCGACGAGGGCATCCGCATCAACTGCGTCGCCCCCGGCGGCGTGCGCACGCCGATGCTCGAGGCGGTCGCCGAGGAGTACTGCCCGGAGGATCCCGCGTCGCTGCTCGACGAGGCGGGGCGTCGCCATCCGCTCGGCCGGCTGGTCGAGCCGGCGGAGGTCGCCGACCTCGTGCTCTACCTGCTCAGCGACGCGGCGGCCGCGATCGTCGGCGTCGACTACGCGATCGACGGCGGCTGGCGCGGCCAGTTGCGCGCTGCGCCGGCGGAGTAGCTCAGCCCATCGCGAGCCCGCCGTCGACGTTCACGAGCGTGCCATGGACGAAGCCGGCGGACTCCGAGGCGAGCATCGCGACGACCGCCGCGACCTCCTCGGGGGTGCCGTTGCGCCGCAGCGGGGTGCTGCTCGCGAACGTGCGCTTGGCCTCGTCGCCCATCACCGCGGTCATCGGCGTGTCGATCACGCCGGGTGCGACGCAGTTGACGGTGATGCCGTCGGGGCCGGCGGCGTGAGCGAGCGAGCGTGTGAGGCCGAGGACCCCGGCTTTCGAGGCGACGTACGCCGGCCCGGCGAGCGTCCCGCCCGTGCGCGCGGCCATCGACGTGAACGTGACGACGCGGCCCCAGCCGCGCGGGCGCATCGCCGCGATCGCCGCCTGGGCGCAGAGGAAGGTCCCGCGCAGGTTCACGCCCAGCACCTGGTCCCACGTCTCCGCCGTGGTCTCGGCGAGGTCGCGCGTCTCGTAGATGCCGGCGCAGGTGACCAGCACGTCGAGGCGCTGAAAGCGCCCCAGCGCCGCGTCCACGATCGCCTGTGCGCCGGCGGCCGTCGCGACGTCGGCTTCCACTGCGATCCAGCCCTCTGGGAGGGTCGTCGGCGCGCGCAGGTCGGCGGCGACGATCTGGCATCCCTCGTCCGCGAGCGCTTGTGCGCAGGCAGCGCCGATGCCGCTCGCGGCGCCGGTGACGGCCGCGACCCGTCCGCTCAGTCCGAGATCCATCTCATCCTCCAGTCATCATGTCTTGATGGAAGCATCAGAATACGATAGCTTGGAATATCGAGAGAGCTGTCGGACGTGGCAGTGCTCGGTGACCTTTAGAGGAGGAGACGGTGCAAATGGAACGGTCCCGTATCGGATGGCGGCGAGCGCTCGTCGCTGCCCTGACGGCCTTGTCGATCGGCCTGCTCGCCGCCTGCGGCAGCGACAGCTCTTCAGGCGGCGCCAAGCCCACCGCGCAGAGCGCGAAGGGCGCGGTCAACGGCACGCTGAGCTTCTGGCTCGCGCCCACGCAGTCGAGCGTCGGCAAGTGGTGGAACACCTTCATCAAGGGCTTCGAAGCCAGGCACCCGGGCGCCAAGATCGACGTCACCCAGTACTCGACCGAGGAGTTCCCCTCCAAGACGCTTGCCGCGTTCGCCTCGGGCGACGAGCCGGACGTCTTCGAGACCGACACCGGCGAGTATCTCAACAAGTACATCCGCACCGGCAAGATCGCCCAGCTCAACAACCTTGCGAAGGTCGGCGACTACAACCCCGCAAGCCTTGGCCCCGTCACGCTCCCGGGCAACAAGCTCTACGCGATCCCGGACTACTGGTACGTGCTCTCGATGTGGGACAACCCGGCTCTCATGGCCAAGGCCGGCGTCGCCGAGCCGAAGAGCTGGAGCGATCTGCTCGCCTCCTGCCGGAAGCTCAGCGGACAGGGCGACGTGCCGATCGCCTTCGGCGACGGCGGGCAGGACCAGTGGACGGCCGGGCACTGGTTCAGCACGCTCCTCTACCAGTACGGCGGCCCGACGGCCGCGGTCGACGCGGCATACGGCACGGGCGGCGCCAGCTGGTCCGACCCGCCGTTCATCAAGGCGGCCACCGCGCTCAAGGCACTCGTCGACGCGAAGTGCTTCCCGAACGGCTTCACCGGCATCAACTACTCGCAGATGTCGTCGCTGTTCCTGCGCGGCAAGGCTCCGATGATCTACACCGGCGCCTGGTTCGGTGGGCAGATCGAGGCCGGCGCCAAGGGCCTGAAGCCCAACGTCTTCGCGCCAGCCGACGCTCCGGGCGCCGTGAACTCCACCCAGTCGCTCCACGGCATCGTCGGCGGCGTGTCCGCGATCGCCGCCTCGAGCAGGGCAGCGCAGCGCAATCCCGCGCTCGTCGCCGCCTTCCTGAACGACTTCGGCGCCGCGGCCGACCAGTACGCGAACCAGAACGCCCAGCTCAGCGTCGCGGCCACGCCGCATCCGCGCGGCGGGTCGGTGCAGGCGCAGCTGACGAGCCTGCTCACCGGAGTGAAGCACCTGGCGCCCGTGACCGACACGAACATCCCGGCCTCGCTGGTCAACGACTACTACCAGAACCTGCAGGCGCTCACGGCGGGCGCCCTGACGCCGCAGCAGTTCGGCCAGAAGATGGTCGAGGCGGTCGCGAAGGAGAAGCCGAACTTCCCGAAGCAGGGCACCAGCGGGGAGTAGCCGCCCGCTTCGGGCGTCGACGCCCAGCGGCTGAAACGAGGAGGAGCGGACGGTGGCAGCGAGCACCGCCCGCTCCGCCTGCGATCGATCACAGAAGGAGACGTTCAGATGAGCACGATGGAGGAGATCGCGCGCGCCTACTGGAAGGCCGAGGAGTCGCGCGACCTGGATCGCATCGTCGCGTTCTTTTCCGCCGACGCCGAATGGAACGGTCCCGGCGTCAACCTGCGCGGTCGCGACGAGATCCGCAGCTTCTATGCGCAGAGCGCGGCGGCGTTTCCGCAGCTCGAGGTCGAGATCAGGCGCGTGATGGGTGGCGAGCAGGCGGCCGCGATCGAGTGGAGCGCCGTCTTCGGCGACCCCGCCGGCAACCGCCGCGGGCTCACGGGCGTGAACATGATGCGCACCGACGGCGAGCAGATCCTCTCGCTCACGACCTACCACGACCCCTCCACCCTGGTGGCTCCGGGCGTCGCCTCGATCCCGATCGCCCAGCGCTTCGCGCGGCGGCGCGTGCTCGTGACGGGCGCTGGCGGCGGAATCGGCGCTGCCACCGCGCGGCAATTCCTCAGCGAGGGCGCCTTCGTGACCGGCGTCGACATCGACGGCGACCTGCTCGCCGGCCAGGTCGCCGAGCTGGGCGAGCTCGCCGCGGGCTTCGCGCCGATCGTCGCCGACATCACCGACGCGGCGGCGCAGGCCGAGATGGTGGCCGCCGCGAGCGGCCCGGACGGCGCGCTCGACGTGCTCGTCAACAACGCCGCCGTCTTCCTGCTGGCCGGCCTCGACGCCACGGAGGAGCAGTGGCGCCGCACGCTCGACGTCAACCTGCTCGCCCCGGCGCAGCTCGTCGCGGCCGCCGCGGACGCGCTCGGCCGCTCGTCGCATGGGGCCGTCGTCAACATCGCGAGCATCTCCGGCCACGTCGCGCAGGCGAACCGCTGGACGTACAACGCCAGCAAGGGCGGCCTGCTCGAGCTGACCCGCTGCCAGGCGCTCGACCTCGCCCCGCGCGGCGTGCGCGTCAACAGCGTCAGCCCGGGCTTCATCTGGACCGACGTGCTGGACCGTGGCGCCGACCACGATCGTCCGCGCTGGGAGAAGGTATGGGGCGCGTTCTGCCTCCAGCACCGCTGCGCCGAGCCGTTCGAGGTCGCGGCGGCGGTCGCCTTCCTGGCCTCCGATGCGGCCTCGTTCGTCACCGGCACCGACCTGGCGGTCGACGGCGGCCTGCTGGCGACCAGCGCCGAGGGGACCGCGGCCTTCGAGTTCAGCTCGTGATGGCCGACGTGCTCCCGATCGTCGACACGCACCTGCACTTCCTCGACCTCGCGCGCTTCGCCTACCCGTGGACGGAGCACCCAGACTTCGCCTCCCTGCGCAGGGACTACCTGCCGCAGGACTGGCAGGCGGACGCCGGCGAGCGCGAGGTGCTCGCCGGCGTGCACGTCCAGGCGGAGGTCGATCACGCGATCGACCCGGCGCAGGAGACCGCATGGCTGGCCTCGCTGCCGGAGCCGGTGGCGCCGATGGTGCACGTCGCCTACGCCGACCTGCGCGCCGCCGACCTCGACGACGTGCTGGCGCGCCATCGCGCGCACCCGGCGGTGCGCGGCATCCGCCAGGAGGCGTGGTTCGACCCGCAGTCCACGCGGGCGGACATCCCGCGCGTCAACCTGCTCTCGGATCCCACCTGGCGCGCTGGGCTGGCTCGCCTTCCCGTGCACGGGCTCTCGTTCGACCTGCTCGTGTGGCCGCACCAGCTCGTGCACGCCGCGGAGATCTTCGCCGCCCTGCCGCAGTTGGCGGTCGTCGTCGAGCACACGGGGCTGCCGCCGCTCGGGGACGCCGCCGGGATGCAGCTGTGGCGCGACGGCCTCGCACGCTTCGCCGCCACGGTCCCACACGCGGTGCTGAAGATCTCGGCGATGGCCTTCATCGCCTCCGGTTGGACGACCGGGGTCGTCGGCCCGATCGTGCGCGAGGCGCTGGAGATCTTCGGGCCGCAGCGCTGCATGCTCGGGAGCAATTTCCCGGTCGATCGCGGCGCCGCGAGCTACGCCGAGATCTGGTCGGGCTACGAGCAGATCACGGCCGACCTGAGCGCCGCCGAGCGGACCGCGCTGTTCTCCGGGACCGCGCTGCGGACGTACCACATCGACCTCGCCAGCTGAACGCCGACGGTCACCACGGCCGCGCATGCGCCAACAGGCATGTGTCAGGTATTGACTAGTTCATCACAATAAGATAGGTTTGTGAATGAGATGAGTGAGGGTGTCACGGTGACGATGGAAACTGGGCCGAGCCTCTGGATCGACGAACGGCAGCGGCAGCTCCCGCCGCGCCCGTGGCGCAAGATCCACTACGACTTCCAGATCGACGCGCCCAGCAGCGACGTCGGAGCGGACTTCGACGCGGACGCGTTCGTCGCGACGCTCCGGCGGGCGCACGTCGACGGGATCGTCGTGTTCGCCAAGAACACGTACGGCTGGTGCTTCTACCCCAGCGCGCTCGGGCCGGTCCATCCGAGCCTCGCCGAGCCCGACCTGCTCGGCAAGCAGGTCGCCGCCTGTCGTGCCGCCGGCATCAAGGTCTACGCCTACTACGCCTACGCATGGGACGAGCTCGTCGCCGCTGCGCACCCCGAGTGGCTGGTCTGGAAGCGCGACCGCACGACCCACCTGCCGCCGCTCGGCGAGCAGCCGATGTGGTCGGCGCTGTGCATCGCGCACCCTGAGCTGCTCGAGCGCGCGATCGCCCACACCGACGAGGTGCTCGCCCACTGCGAGGTCGACGGCATGTGGTACGACATGGTCTACCCGATCGGCGGCGAGTGCTTCTGCTGGCGCTGCCTTCAGGAGCTGCGCGAGGCCGGGCTGGACCCGCTCGACCGCGCCGTCCAGCGTCGCCGCACCGGCGAGCTGCACGACGCGCTGCTGCGACGGCTGACCGACCACGTCCGCGCCGTGCGGCCCGACGCCCAGGTCGACTTCAACACGCAGGCGTGCATCGGGCTCGGCGAGCGGCTCGACGCGATCGACAACGTCGACATCGAGGCGCTCCCGACCGGCGGCTGGGGCTACGCCTACTTCCCCATCCACGCGCGCTACGCGCGCACGTTCGGAGTCTCCGTGTACGGCATGAGCGGCCGCTTCCACAAGGCGTGGGGCGACTACGGCGGGCTCAAGCACCCGACCCAGCTGCGCACCGAGCTGGCGGGCATCGTCGCGCTCGGCGTCCGCTGCGACATCGGCGACCAGGCGCTCCCCGGCGCGCAACCCGATCCCGCCACCTACGCGACGATCGGCGAGGCCTACGCCGAGATCGCGCAGCTCGAGCCCTGGCTCGAAGGCGCCGTGGCGGTGAGCGAGGCGGCGATCGTCGTCGACGGGCCGCCGCTCTCGCACCTCGCCGCGCTCGACCCGGACGACAGCGTCTTCCCGTCCACGCACGCGGCCGGGATCGGCGGCATGGCGAAGCTCCTGACCGAGCGCCACATCCAGTTCGACGTCGTCGAGACGAGCGCCGAGATCGAGCGCTACCGCCTGCTCGTGCTGCCGGACTCGCTGGCGGTCGACGACGCGCTCGCCGCGCGCCTGAACGCCCATCTCGCCGCCGGCGGCGCGGTGATCGCCGCCCACCGCGCGGTCCGCCTCGCGCCCGCCGAGGACGAGCTGTGGCCGCAGGCGCTGCGCGGCGCCCTGCGCGGACCCTCGCCCTTCCAGCCCGCCTTCACGCGCCTCGACGGCGAGCTGGCCGCCCAGCTGCCGCGCTACGCCGGCTACGAGTTCGCGCTCTACGGCGAGACGGATCGCTGGGAGCTCGCGGAGGGCGACGGCGTCGCGATCGACGGTCGCCTCAGCGAGGCCACCTACCAGCGCTGGCAGGAGGGCTGGCAGTCCGCTCCGCCCGCGATTCGCACCGACCACGCGACCGTCGTGCACGCCGGCCGGCTCGCCGCGTTCGCGTTCCCGCTCGGCGCGAGCTACTTCACGCACGGCTACTGGTTCTACCGCGAGCTGCTCGGCCGCATGCTCGACCGCGTGCTGCCCGAGCCGCTCGTGCGCACGAGCGCTCCGCAGAGCGCCGAGGTCACCGTGACCCATCAGGTCGCCGCCGCCGAGCATGGCGAGCGCTGGATCGCGCACGTCGTCAACTACTCGCCGATGCGCCGCAGCGAGGGCGGCATCGAGTACCTCGAGGATCCCATCCCACTGCACGACGTCGAGCTGGCGCTCGCGCTCGACGTCCCGATCGCGCGCGCCTACGACGCGCGCACCGGCGCCGAGCTCGCGCTCGAGCGCTCGGGCGAGCGCTGGGTCGCGACCGTCCCGGTCGTGCCCGTCGCAGCGACCGTCGTCTTCGAAGCGCAGCGATAGCGGCGCTTCGCACCCCAGGAGGAGGAGAGAGATGCATCGACGTACGGCACACTGGCGGCGGTGGTTCGCCACGGCAGCGTTGCTGGCCCTCACGGCTGCCGTGCTCGCCGCGTGCGGCGGCAGCGGCAGCACGTCGGGCGGCGCGGCGCCCTCGAAGACGAAGGCGAACGGCCCCGTCGCGGGGACGCTCAGCTTCTACAACTTCCTCCCGGACGGCTCCGAGGGCAAGTGGTGGGACGACTTCGTCGCGAGCTTCAAGAAGAAGTACCCGAACGTGAAGGTCGAGGTGACGAAGTTCTCGACCGAGGACTACTGGACCAAGACGCTCGCCGCGTTCTCCTCCGGCAGCGAGCCGGACATCTTCATCCCCAACGCGGGCGAGGATCTCAACAAGTACATCCGCGCCGGCAAGATCGCCGCGCTCGAGAATCTCGTCGACCTCAAGTACTACAACCCGGCGACGCTCGTGCCCTTCAAGGACAGCAAGGGGCACATCGACGGCATCCCGATCTACTCGTACATCATCCTCGGCTGGGACAACCAGAACCTGCTGAGCAAGTACCGCCTCGCCGTCCCGAAGACGTGGGACGAGCTGCTCGCGGCCTGCCACAAGCTCAGCGACGCGGGCGTCATCCCGATCGCGATGGGCAACGCCGGGCAGGATCAGTTCCCCACGGGCCAGCTCCAGGACCACCTGCTCTACCAGCTCGGCGGCCCGAAGCTGACGCTCAACGCCACGTACGGCACCAACGGCGCCAAGTGGACCGACCCGGTGTTCGTCAACGCCGCCAAGCAGATGCGCGCGCTGATCGACGCGAAGTGCTTCCCGCGGGGCTTCACGGGCCTCAACTACTCGCAGATGTCCAACCTGTTCGCCCAGGGCAAGGCCGCGATGGCCTTCACCGGGTCGTGGTTCGCCAACCAGGTCGGCAGCTCGGGCGCGAAGTTCAAGGCCGGCGTCTTCCCGTTCCCGGACGCTCCCGGCACGACCCACTCGACGGCGTCGCTCGACGGCATCCTCGGCGGGGTCAACGGGCTCGCGGCCTCCGCGAAGGCGGCGCAGCGCAACCCGGCGGCCGTCAAGGCGTTCCTCGACGCCTTCGGCGCCGCGGCCGACGAGTACGCGAACACGAACAGCCAGCTCAGCGCCGCGGCCCACCCCCACCCGACGGGCAGCGGGCTGCAGGCTGAGCTGTCGCAGGTGTTCCAGTCGGTGAAGGAGATCGCACCCGTCAGCGACACGATCCTGCCGCGGGCGATGGCGGGCAAGTACAACGGCGACGTCGTGGCGCTCACCGCCGGGGACATGACGCCGGAGTCGTGGGCGAAGGCGATGGCGGACGCTGCCGCGCAGGAGAAGCCGAACCTGCCCAACCTCGGCTAGCGGTGCGGTCGTGGCGAGCACCAGCAGCATGAATCGCGTGCTCGACACGCACGACGGCGCAAGGGCGCGGAGGCCGCTTCGGCGGCCCCGCGCCGCGACCGTCACGAAGATCGCGATGGTCGCCCCGGCGATGACGCTGTTCCTCGTCTTCTACGTGGCGTCGATCGTCGCCGGCATCGTCCTGAGCTTCTACCACTGGGACGGGCTCGACCCGATCCGCTTCGTCGGCTTCGAGAACTACCGGGTGCTGTTCTCCGATCCGGTGTTCGTGACGAACGTCAAGGTGACGCTGGTCGTCGTCGGGGCATGTCTGGTCTGCATCCTGCCGCTGGCGCTCCTGCTCGCGGTGTGCCTGTCCGGCCCGGGGCGGCTGCTGCCGCTGTTCCGCTGGATCGTGTTCGTCCCGGTCGTCCTGCCGCTCGCCGCGGTCGCGCTGCTGTGGGCGGAGATCTTCAACCCGGTGGGCGGCCTGGCGAACCAGCTCGTCGGCAAGCTCGGGATCTCGCCGGTCGCGTGGCTCGGCGACCAGCGCGTCACCGTCTGGGCGCTCGTGCTCGTCTCGATCTGGAGCATCCTCGGGCTGCACGTGGTGATCCAGCTCTCGGCGCTGTCGGCGATCCCGACCGAGCTCAAGGAGGCCGCGCGGCTGGAGACGCCGTCGGTCTGGCGCGTCTTCCGGCACGTCGTGCTGCCGCTGATGCGCGACAGCCTCACGGTCTCGGCCGCGCTCATCATCACCGGCACGTTCGTCGGCTTCACGAGCCTCGCGTTCGTGATGACGCGCGGCGGGCCGGTGCACTCCACCGAGGTGCTGGGGCTGCGCGCGTACCTCGAGGGCTTCGCCTCCCTCAACTTCGGCATGGCGAGCGCCATCACCGTCATCACGATGCTGCTCACGATCGTGCTGGTCGGCGTGACGCTCTTCATCGGATCGCGACGACGGATCGAGTACTAGATGACGACTGCTCAACGAGAGACCGCTGCGGCGTCCGCGACGGCGCCGATGTGGGACGAGCGCACGGAGGCGGCGAGCCACCGGCGGCGGCGGGCGATCAAGCTGCTGCGCGAGACCGCCCGCTACCTGATCCTCGCGATCGCGACGATCGCGGCGCTCTACCCGGTGCTGTGGATGCTCGCCGTGGCGATGAAGACACAGCCGGAATACGCGCAGGATCCGATGGGCCTGCCGAGCCACATCAACTTCGACAACTTCAGCGCCGTCCTCAGCAACCCCGACGTGCTGCAGTACTTCCGCAACAGCGTGATCGTCGTCGGCGCGGCCGTGCCGATCGTCACCTTCACCGCGGTGCTGGCCGGCTATGCGCTCGCGCGGCTGTGGGGGCGCGGCGGGATGGTGATCCTCTTCATCTTCCTCTTCAGCGAGCTGGTGCCGATCTCGATCGTCGCGATCCCGTTGCTGCTGACGATCAAGCAGCTTGGCATCAACAGCGGCATCCTGCGCCTGATCTGCGTGTACTCGGTGCTGATGATGGGCTTCGCGGTGCTGCTCTCGCGCGCGTTCTTCCGCTCGATCCCGGAGGAGCTGCGCGAGGCCGCGCGGCTGGACGGGTGCAGCGAGTTCGGCGTCTTCCGCCGCATCATGGTGCCGCTGGCGCGCTCGCCGATCACGCTGATCGCGGTCATCTCGTTCATCGTGCTGTGGAACGAGCTGTTCCTCGCGGTCGTGCTGCTCGACAGCGCTGCGGGGCGCACGCTGCCGCTCGGCCTGACGGAGTTCAAGGGCCGCTATGCGACCAACTGGCCGACGGTCTCCGCCGCGCTGCTGCTCAGCGCGCTGCCGACGCTGATCCTCTACGGCGCCTTCCAGGGGCGGATCGCGAACCAGTTCTCGCGCAGCACGACGCGGGAGTGAGCGCCATGGCAGCGGCAGCAGCGAAGCGGACGGACAGCAACGAGATTCTCGAGGAGATGGGCCATGGCCAGCATTCGATTTGACGGAGTGACGAAGCGCTTCAAGGACGGCACGGTCGCGGTCGACGACCTGCACCTCGACGTGCCCGACGGCGAGTTCATCATCCTCGTCGGGCCCTCGGGCTGTGGGAAGACGACGGCGCTGCGCATGGTCGCCGGGCTCGAGGACGTCTCGGAGGGGTCGATCGTCCTCGGCAATCGCGTCGTCAACGAGGTCGAGCCGGGACATCGCGACGTGGCGATGGTCTTCCAGAACTATGCGCTCTTCCCGCACATGACCGTGTACGACAACATGGCGTTCCCGCTGCGCATGCGCGGCGTCTCCAAGCCGGACGTCGCCAGCGGCGTCGGCGAGGCGGCGAAGCTGCTCGGGCTCGAGGAGCTGCTGCGGCGCCGGCCCAACCAGCTCTCCGGCGGCCAGCGCCAGCGCGTCGCGATGGGGCGGGCGATCGTGCGCCACCCGGCCGCGTTCCTGATGGACGAGCCGCTCTCCAACCTCGACGCGAAGCTGCGCACCGAGATGCGCGCCGAGCTTGCGCGGCTGCACCGGCGACTCGGCGTGACGACGCTCTACGTCACGCACGACCAGACCGAGGCGATGACGCTCGGCACGCGCGTCGCGGTGATGCGCGACGGCGTCATGCAGCAGGTCGGCACGCCGCAGGAGCTCTACCGGCACCCGCGCAACTCGTTCGTCGCACGCTTCATCGGCTCGCCGCCGATGAACCTGATGCGGGGCGAGCTGGTGGATGGCGCGCTGGAGATCGTGGGCGCGGCCGGCGCGGTGTCAGGCTGGCCGGCCGAGAACCGCAGCGTCCTCGTCGGCATCCGCCCGGAGGCCTGGCACGCGGGCGGCGACGGCGCCGGGGAGAGCGTCAGCCTGCCCGCCGTCGTCGAGGTCGTCGAGGAGCTGGGCGCCGAGACGATCGTGCACTTCCGCCACCAGGCGAGCGCCGTCGACGTCGCCGACGCCAACGTGGTCGACGCCGAGACCTTCGTCGCCCGCTTCGACGGCAACGCCACGGTCACGGTCGGCGAGCGGATGGAGCTGTCGGCGAGCGCGAGCGCGCTGCACGTCTTCGACGCGGAGACGGGCGAGGCGCTCGAGACCACGCCGGTGACGGCCTAGTTGTAGTTCCTGAGCACGTTGTTCATCCGGGCCTCCTTGGAGGCTGGTGGTTCTCGAGGCCGCCAGT
>DASRXW010000003.1:0-149875 GCA_035654055.1 Conexibacter sp. | reverse complement strand
GAGGTAGGAGCCGTCCTGGCCGGTGATGCCGGTGATGAGTGCGCGCTTGGGGGATGACATGGCCTGGAGCCTATGGAACGGGGGCGACGGGTGACCTCGACGTGGTGTCAACGGGAGGGACGCGCCGCGCAGACGGATGGTCGCGCTGCTGCTCTGCGAACCTGTCGCCGGTGCACGCTCCGCCCGCACCGCCCGCGCGCCCGCTGACGATCGGCATCGACGCGCGCGCGGCCGTCGAGGTGCCCGCCGGGCGCGGCCGCCTCGTGCGGGAGCTGCTGCTCGCGCTCGCGCGGCGCGACGAGCCGCACGCCTACCGCTGCTACGCCCGCACCGGCTGGGACGCCCCCCTCGACGAGCGCTTCGGCTGGCGCCTGCTCCCCCAGCCGGATCCCTGGTGGCACATGCGCGCGGCCGCCGCGGCCAGCCGCGAGTGCGACGTCTTCCTCTCGACGAACTCGTACCTGACGCTGTGGATGCTGCGCGGCATCCCGGGCGTCCCGATCATGTACGACCTCGTCGCGTTCGAGCCGTCGATGCGCCCGAACCGCCGTTCGAGCCTGATCGAGCGTGCGACGCTCGCCCCCGCGCTGCGCCGCTCGGCGGCGGTGCTGTGCATCTCGCAGGCGACCGAGGAGGCGCTCGTCGCGCACTTCCCGCGCGCACGCGGCCGCACCGAGGTCGCGCCGCTCGGCGTCGCGCAGGGGCTCGAGGCGAGCGCGGACGCGGCGAGCTCGGACCTCCCCGACGCGGGCTTCGTGCTGGCCGTCGGGACGCTCGAGCCGCGCAAGAACCTGCCGCGGCTCGTCGCGGCATACCGTGCGCTTCCCACCGAGCTGCAGGCCGCCCACCCGCTCGTCGTCGTCGGCAAGCTGGGCTGGGAAACGGGCGAGACGACCGCCGCGCTCGACTCGCTCGGCGACCGCTGCGTGCGGCTCGGGTACGTCTCCGACGCCGACCTCGCGGAGCTCTACCGGCGCTGCGCCGCCTTCTGCTACCCCTCGCTCGGCGAGGGCTTCGGGCTGCCGGTGCTCGAGGCGATGGCCGCCGGCGCGCCGGTCGTGACGTCGGACTGCTCGTCGCTGCCCGAGGTCGGCGGCGACGCCGTCGAGTACGCCGACCCGACGAGCGTCGCGAGCATCGCCGCCGCGCTCGAGCGCGTGCTGCGCTCCCCGCAGCGCCGCGCCGAGCTGCGCGACCGCGGCCGCGAGCGCGCCCGCGGCTTCACCTGGGACCGCTTCGCCGCGATCACGCTCGCGACGCTCGAGCGGGTCGCGCGCTGAGCGCCGCGGCCTCGCCCCACGCCATCCGCGCAAGCTCCGCGCGCCGCGCCGGCTCGGCGTCGTCGTACTGGCGCGTGCGGTTGTCCGCGACGAGCAGGTTCGCCTGCTCCCCGGAGCGGAACGTGCCGCTGTCCGCCCACGCGTCCGGCGCGTACCCGCGGCCGTCGCGCCCGACGACGCGCGCCTCGAGCCCGTCCGCCCGCAGCTGGCGCGTGATGCCGCGCCACCCGCTCTCCAGCTGGTGGGCCGAGGTCTTGCGCCGGCCCACGCTCAAGTCGAGCGCGAGCAGTCGCGCGCGCGCGACCATGAACGCGTTCGTCCGCACGTGCGGATTCGGGAAGGGCGGGAACTGCCGCCGCCGCAGCGGCTTCAGCGGGCGCGGCGCGGAGCTGAACGCCGACTCGTGGGAGCCGGTCGCGCCGACGATGCCGACGCGCGGCGCGCGCAGCTCGGCGTCCAGGAGCGCAAGCCAGCCGTCCGTCAGCAGCTCGCTGTGCGAGTTGAGGAAGCACACCGCCTCGGCGTCCGCCGCGTGCTCGGCGGCGGCGCGGTACGCCGCGAGATCCTGCATCGGCTGCGCGAGCACGAGCTGCTCGTGCGCGACCTCGCGCAGCTCCGCCTGCGCCGCGTCGAGCGCGGCCGCGTCGCCGAAGCCGTTGAAGACGACGAGCAGCTCGTGACCGCGACCGGCCGGATGCGCTCGATACGATCGCAGGAAGCGACGCAGCGGCTCGACGCCCAGCGGTGCCCACACCAGATGCACAGCGCAGACCTCGGCCACCGCGACATGATCCCACCACGGTGACCGGACCGCCTTCGGACGCGCTCGTCAGCATCGGGATCCCGACGCACATGCGCGCCGCGACGCTGGAGCGGACGCTGCGCTCGGCGCTCGCGCAGACGCACCGCGCGCTCGAGCTCGTCGTCTCCGACCAGGCGTCGAGCGACGGGACGGAGGAGCTCTGCCGCGCGCTCGCGGCCGAGGACGGGCGCATCCGCTACCTGCGCCACGCGACGAGCGCCGGCGGCTCGACCGCGAACTTCAACCTGCTCGGCCGCGAGCTGCGCGGGGACTGGGCGATGCTGCTCGCCGACGACGACTGGCTCGACCCCGACTACGTCGCCCGCTGCCTCGCCGTGCTGCAGGCCGACCCCGGCTGCGCCGTCGCCTACGGCCGTGCCCGCTACTTCGACGGCGACCGCCGCGTCGCCGACGGGGTCGTGCACGAGCACCGCGAGCAGGCGCCGGACGCGCGCGTCCGCGCCTACTTCCGCACGGTCGACGACAACGGCGTGATGTACGGGCTGATGCGCGGCGACGCGCTGCGCGGCGCGCTGCCGATGCCGAACGCGCTCGGCAACGACTGGCTGCTGATGGGACGCGTCGCGGCGACGGGCACGATCGTCACGCTCGACGACGTGCACGTCAACCGCGCGGTCGGCGGCACAAGCGCCAGCACGGAGCAGATCGCGCGCGCGTTCGGCGTCTCGCAGCTGCAGGCGCGCCTCCCGCACCTGACGATCGCCTGGCAGGTGCTGGCGGACGTCGGCTGGCGCTCGGCCGCGTTCGCGTCGCTGCCGGCGCGGCGCCGGACGGCGCTCGCCGCCGCGCGCAGCACGATCCACTGGCGCTCGCTCGCGCACCACGCGCTGGCGCCGGTCGTCGCGTCGGCCGCTCGCGTGCCCGGCCTCGGCTGGCTCGCACGCGCCCAGGCCGGAGCGCGGCGGCGCTGGGGCGGCGACGGCACGCTGTCGACGCCGCCCGAGGCCCACGCACGCGGCTCTGCCCCGTGCCGCCTCTGCGGTCGCGAGGCGACGCTCGCGCTCGTCGCGACCGATCGCAACCGGCGCGTGTCCGCGGAGCCGTTCCGCTACGTCCGCTGCGCGACCTGCGGCACGGTGACGCTCGCCGACGTGCCCGACGATCTCGGCCGCTTCTATCCGCCCGAGTACCACGGCCTCCCCGACTCGCGTGCCGGCGCCGTCGCGCGGGACCCGAACGCGCCGCACCGGCTCGCGCTCGTGCGCACGCTCGTGCCCGCCGGACGGCTCGTCGAGATCGGCCCCTCGGTCGGCGCGTTCGTCGCGCTCGCCCAGGACGCCGGCTACGACACGACCGCGATCGAGATGGACCCGGGCTGCTGCCGCTTCATCCGCGACGTGGTCGGGGTCCCGGTCGCGCACACGGCCGACCCGGCCGACGCGCTCGACGGGACCTACGACGCGATCGTCCTGTGGCACGTGATCGAGCACCTGTCCGACCCGGCGGCCTTCCTCGCGCGCGCCGCGGCGGCGCTCGCCCCCGGCGGCGCGATCGTGCTGATGGCGCCCAACCCCGAGTCGCTCCAGTACCGGCTGCTCGGGCGGCGCTGGGCGCACCTCGACGCGCCGCGCCACCTCGCACTGCTGCCGCTGGACGCGGTGGCGGAGGAGGCCGCGCGCCACGGGCTCGAGGTCGCGCTCGCGACGACGGCGGACGAGGACGCGATCGGGTCCAACGGCTTCGGCTGGCGCGTGTCGCTCGGCGCGGCCGCGCGCAACGCGACGCTCACGCGCGGCCTCCACCTCGCCGGCACCGCCGCCGCCGCGGCGCTCGCCCCGCTCGAGCGCAGCGGCCGGCGGGGATCGACCTACACGCTGGCGCTGCGCAAGCCCGCCGGAGGCGCGCCGAGCAGGTCGTCGTAGACGGCCCGCAGCCGCGCGGCCTGCGCTTCGCGCGTGTAGCGCGCGAGGCGCGCCGGGTCCGGCGGACGGCGCGTGGCCGGCGGGGCCACCAGCGGCCCCCGCTCCAGCACGTCGGCCAGCCCGACCCAGTCGCCCGACCGGAACAGCGCGCCGCTCTCGCCGACGACCTCCGGGATCGCGCCGCTCGCCGAGGCGACGACTGGCACGTGCCCAGCCATCGCCTCGGCGAGCACCATCCCGAACTGCTCCTCCCAGTAGCGCATCGTCAGCGAGGCGAGCACGAGGCACGACGCCTGTGCGTACACCTGCGGCAGCTCGTCGTGCTCGACGTAGCCGCGCAGCTCCACGACGTCGTCGAGCCCCAGGTCGCGTGCGACGCCGCGCAGGCGCCGCTCCTCAGGGCCGACGCCGACGATCAGCACGCGCACGTCGTCGCGACCGCGCGCGCGCAGCAGCGCGACCGCGCGCAGCAGGTCCTGGTGCCCCTTCTCCCACACGAGCCGCCCGATCGACAGGATCAGGTGACGCCCGTCGGCCGGCGGCGCGGCGCGCTGCGCGACGGCGAAGCGCTCGACCGCGATGCCCGGCGGGGCGACGGAGATGCGGTCCGCCGGCGCGCCCTCGAGCACGAGCGCGTCGCGCGCCCGCGCCGTCGTCGCGAGGTAGTGGTCGGTCGCTGCGAGCACGTCGCGGCGGTAGCGGCGCGTGCGCACGTTGCGATACGACTCGACGAAGGGGATCGTCTCCCAGACGGTCAGCACGAGCGCGAAGCCGAGCTGCCGCTTCAGCCGCGCCGCCTGCCAGGAGAACCAGTACCCCAGCTCGGCTGCGTGCACGAGGTCGGCTCCGCGCAGCGCATCGGCGAGCCCGAGGTAGCGATCTCCGACGGCGCGGGTCGCGAGCTTCCCGACCCGTCCGCCCGGCATGCGCCCGCCGACGGTCCGGACCGGCACCTGCGCGAAGGCGAGCGCGGACACGTCGCGCTCGTTCGCGTCGGGCACGAGCACGCTGACGTCGTAGCCGTCGCCGAGCACCTCCCAGGTGCGCAGCTCGGGGATGTTCGCCGCATTCCCGCGCAGCAGCACGATGCGGCGCGGGGGCGCGGGCGCGGACGACGCGGTCGGGACGGTTCCGGGGCGCACCCGCGGAACCCTAGCCCCGCGCCGACTCGGCGGCCGGCTCGGGACTCGCTCTGCGGCGCAGCAGCGCCTCGACCAGCTCCGCGGGCACCGCCCGCAGCAGCCACGCGACCGCCGTGTAGACAAGCAGCGCGGCGACCGTCGCGAGCGCGTCGGGGATCGGCAGCAGGATGCAGAGCGCCCCCAGGGCGGTCGCCAGCAGCAGCTTCGGCACGTAGCGCAGGTCGGGTCGCAGCGCCGGCCGGCTCCGGCTGAGCAGCGTCAGCGCCGTGACGGCCAGCACCACCTCGCCGATGCTCGCCGCCAGCGCCGCGCCGTTCGCGTGCCACAGCGGGATCAGCGTCAGCCCGAGCGCGAGCACGACGACAAGCGCGAGCAGGTTCACGAGCAGCAGCGCGCGCTGCCGCTGCACGGCGATCAGCGCGGCGGTGCCGACCTGCGTCATGAACGCCCCCGCGATCGCGACCGACTGGATGCGCAGCGCCTCGGCCGCGGGGGCGAACTGGCGCCCTCCGAGCACCTGCACGATCGGCACGGCGCCGACGGCGAGCACGAGCCCGGCGGCCAGGCCGGTCAGCAGCGCCGCCTCGCCCATGCGCTGGAGCGCGTACGCGAGCCGCCGCTCGTCCGCGACGTGGGCGTGGGCGAGGATCGGGAAGGCCGCGCCGAGCATCATCTGCGGCACGCCGAGGAGGATCTCCGAGACGCGGTAGGAGGTCGCGAACAGGCCCGTCTGCTCGGCGGTCGCGAGCAGCGAGCAGAGGATGATCAGGGCGCGCACGTACGTGTTGTTGACGACGAGGCTGAGCGCGACCGGGATCGTCTCCTTCAGCAGCGGCTTCCAGTCGCGCCACGAGAAGCGCGGCGCGACCCAGCTGCCGATCCCGAGGAACGCGAGCGCCGCTGCGACCGCCGCCGCCCCGCCGACGACGTACACGAGGAAGAACGGCACGAGGCCCGCGCCCGCGATCACGAGCCCGACGATCCCGGCCACGATCACGAGCTGGCGCACGAAGTCGATCGCGGTCACCGCGCCGAGCCGCAGCTCGGCGCTCAGCGGCATCGCGAGCGCGGCGGCGACGACCGACAGGATGACGCCGACGCCGGCGAGGATCGTCCCCGTGACGAGCGCGTTCGGGTAGCCGGCCACGAGCGCGAAGAGGACGCCGATCGCGATCCCGAGCGGCGTCAGCACGAGGCGGATCCCGACGAGGTCGGCGAGCAGCGTGCGCCGCCGCTCCGCGTCGGCGTGCACGTAGATGCGCTGGCCGACGACGGTCAGGCCGGCGTCCGTCATGCCCTGCACGATCGTCACGATCGCGATCACCGTCGTGTACTGGCCGAAGCGCACGACGCCGAGGTGGCGCAGCAGGAAGATCGACGCGACCGCGGTCAGCACGAGCCCGGCGCCGTAGCCGGCCACGCGCAGGATGCCGCCGCGGATCGCCTTGTCGCCGGCGCCGGGGTGGGCGAGGGCGTGGCCGTCGGTGTCGGGCTCGGGGTCGCTCATCGGATGCGGCCGCGCGGGGGACGCGCAGAGGGATCGCAGGCGGAGGCTAGACGGCGCTCCCGCAGGACGCCGCACGGGCACCGCCGCGGCCGCTCCGGTCGAGCGTCGCTGCGCGGTCGTAGACTTGTCCGCTCGATCCACCGGATGACGGGCAGCAGGCGGCATGCCTGGCGGGAAACCGCAACCACTGCGCGTTTCGCACGTTGAAGTCGGTGGAACGCCGAAAGCGCCCATGTCGACCTCCTCCTTCGAAGCCATCGCACCCCCCGCGCCCGCCGACACGGCGGCGCTCCCGCCGATCGCGCAGGCGCCGGTGGTCGGGACCCCGCTCGCCGTCACCGACTACGAGCGCGTGCTCGACTGGGTCGACGCGGCGGTCGCGCTCTGCGCGCGCGAGTACGTCTGCGTCGCGGCCGTCCACACGGTGATGGAATCGCGCCACGACGCGGGGCTGCGCGCGGCGGTCGACGGCGCCGCCTTCACGGTGCCCGACGGGCAGCCGCTCGCGTGGGCGCTGCGCGCGCTCGGCCACGAGATCGACGAGCGCGTCTACGGCCCCGAGCTGATGGCGCGCGCGTGCGCACGCGCCGCGCGCAGCGGCCAGCGCCACTACCTCTACGGCGGGCGCGACGACGAGGCGCTCGCACGCCTGACCGGCAACCTGCAGGAGCGCTTCCCCGGCGTCACGATCGCCGGCGGCTTCTCGCCGCCGTTCCGCGCGCTGTCGGACGCCGAGCTGGACGAGATCGCCGCGCGCATCAACGCCGCGCGCCCTGACGTCGTGTGGGTCGGGATCGGCGTGCCGAAGCAGGAGAAGTGGATGGCCGCGATGCGCGAACGGCTCGACGCGCCGGTGCTGATCGGCGTCGGCGCCGCGTTCGACTTCCACGCCGGGCTCGTCCCGCAGGCGCCCGCGTGGATGCAGCGCCGCGGGCTCGAGTGGCTGTTCCGCCTCGTGCAGGAGCCGCGCCGCCTGTGGCGCCGCTACGCGCGCCACAACCCGCGCTTCGTCGTCGGCTTCGCGCGGCAGTGGGCGAGCCATCGCCGCGTACGCACGGCCCGCTAGCCTCCGCAGGCGATGAGCGCCGCCACCTCCTCCCCCGACGTCGCGATCGTCGGCCTCGGCCGTGTGGGCCTGCCGCTCGCGCTCAGCTTCGCCGACCGCGGCCTGACCGTGCTGGGGATCGACAACGACGCCGAGCGCCTGCAAGCCGTCGCCGCCGGGCGGATGCCGTTCCAGGAGACGGGCACCGACGAGCTGATCGCGCGCGTCCACGGCAGCGCCCGCCTCAGCACGTCCGAGCGCGTCGCCGACGCGGCGCAGGCGGACGCGATCGTGCTCACGCTCGGCACGCCGTCCTTCTCCCACATCGAGATCGACATGCGCGACATCCGCTCCGCGCTCGACGACCTGCTGCCGCACCTGCGCCCCGGCCACGTGATCGTGCTGCGCTCGACGGTCGCGCCCGGCACGACCGACTTCGTCGCCGGCTACCTCGAGCGCCAGCGCGGCCTGCGCGCCGGGGTCGACGTGCACGTCGCGCACGTGCCCGAGCGGATCGCGACGGGCAAGTTCCTCGACGAGATCGACACGCTGCCGTGCATCGTCGGCGCGGTCGGCGGCGAGGCCTCGGGCGAGCACGTCGCGCGTGTCTTCGGCTGCTTCGACGCGCCGGTCGTGCAGACGACGCCGGTACAGGCGGAGCTGGCGAAGATCTGGGCGAACATCCTGCGCTACACGCACTTCGCGCTGCCCAACCTGCTGATGATGGACTGCGAGCAGTACGACGCGAACGTGTTCGAGGTGATCGACCTGATCAACCGCGACTACCCGCGCGGCGGGATCGCGCAGCCCGGCTTCACCGCCGGCACCTGCCTGCGCAAGGACTTCACCTTCTCCGAGGAGCGCTCGAACGCGCCCGGCATGCTGCTCGCCGTCTCGCGCGTCAACGAGTCGGTCCCGCACTTCCTCGTGCAGGGGATGAAGCGCCGCTCGCCCGACGGCACGCTCAACGGGCGCAAGGTCGCCGTGCTCGGGCTTGCCTTCAAGGGCGACACGGACGACGAGCGCGACTCGCTCGCACACAAGCTGGTCCGCCTGCTCGAGCGCGAGCTGGCCGACGTCGCCGTGCACGACCCCGTCGTCGCCTCGCCGACGCAGCCGCTGGAGGTGGCGCTGCACGAGGCGCAGGTCGTCGTCGTCGCTGCGAACCACGCCGCCTTCGCGCCGTCGGAGACGCGCGTCGCGATCGGGACGCTGTCCGTGCCCGACTGCCTCGTCGTCGACCCGTGGAACCATCTCGGCTCCGGCCAGGTGTTCGCGTTCGCCGAGGAGCTGATCCCGCTGTCGGTGGAAGTCCGCAGCGGGCGCGGGGAGGCGCCGGCTGGTGGGGGCGGGGGGGCGGGATCCCTTTGACGCGCGTGCTCGTGACAGGCGGCGCCGGCACGATCGGCGCTGCGGTCGTGCGCCGCCTGCTCGGCGACCCGCGCTACGACGTGCGCGTCTCCGACCAGCGCCCCGCGCCGCAGTGGATGCGCGAGAGCTGCGAGGTCCACACCGGCGACCTGCGCGAGGTCGCGCAGGCGAAGCTCGCGATGCGGGACTGCCCGCTCGTCATCCACCTCGCCGCGATCGTCGGCGGGATCGGCAACTTCCACAAGCTGCCCCACACGCTGACGGAGGTCAACAACGGCCTCTGCAACGCCGTCTTCCGCGCGGCGCTCGATCTCGGCGTCGAGCGCTTCACGTATGTGTCGTCCTCGATGGTGTTCGAGCGCGCGACCGAGTTCCCGACGACCGAGGCGCACCTGCCCGACTGCCCGACGCCGCAGTCCGCCTACGGCTACTCGAAGCTGACGGGCGAGGTCTGCTGCCGCGCGGCGCACGCCGAGCACGGCCTGCCCTACACGATCTGCCGCCCCTTCAACGCCTACGGGCCGGGCGAGCTGCCGGACCCCGAGCCGGGCATCGCGCACATGGTCCCCGACGTGATCAAGAAGGTGCTGGCGGGGATGAGGCCGCTGCCGATCTTCGGCGACGGCACGCAGACGCGCACGCTCACGCACATCGACGACATCGCCGACGGCGTCGTCACCGCGATGGCCTCGCCCGCCGGCTTGAACGAGGACTTCAACATCTCCGCCTCCGAGGAGCTGACCGTCGCCGAGACGGCGCGCATCATCTGGGAGGCGTGCGGCGAGGACCCCGCGGAGCTCGCGCTGGAGCACCTGCCGACGTTCGAGGTCGACGTCGTGCGCCGCTGGCCGTCCGTCGAGAAGGCGAGGCGCCTGCTCGGCTGGGAGGCGCAGATCGGCGTGCGGGAGGGCATCGCGCAGACGGTCGCGTGGCTGCGGGAGCAGACCGTGCCCGCGACGGCCGCCTGACGGCGATCTGTCGCCGATTCGACAGACGGCGTGTGCGCCACGCGACAGCCGTGCGGCGCTCGATCGAGGAGCATGATGCGCGAGTCCCCTCCCAGCGAACAGGAGCGCCGAACCAGATGACCGCCACCAGACTTCTCCGCACGACGCTCGCGCTGCTGATCGCGGCCGCGCTCGCCCCGGCGCTCGCCGCCGCCGCGCCGGCTGTCAATGGCGAGTTCTCCCTCACCGGCAAGCCCGTCCACCTCGCGCAGGGACCCGATGGCAACATCTGGGTCGCGCTGACGGACTCGACGAGAGGGAACGACGTCGCCAAGGTGACGCCCGCCGGCGTCGTCACGGAGTTCGACCTGCCGGTCATCATCAACACGAACGGCATCGTCGCCGGCCCCGACGGGAACCTGTGGGCCACCCACAGCGGCGGCGTGTTCCGCTTCGCGCCCGCGAACCCGGTCGGCGGGACGGACTTCCCCGTCGCCCAGATCACCGACCCGCGGCCGATCGTCGTCGGCCCGGATGGCAACCTCTGGACCGCATCCGCGGACAACGCGCTCAGAATCACGACGGCGGGCGTCGCGACGCCGTTCAGAGTGACCGGGATGACTGCGCACGACATCGCGCGCGGCGGCGACGGCAACCTCTACGTCGCCGACGGCAGCGGGCGCGTCGTCGGCCTCACGACGGCCGGCGCCACGACCTTCTACCCGACCGGCGGGAACCTGCAGGGCGTCGCAGCCGGCCCCGGCACGCAGATCGCGTACACCAACCCCGTCAACACACCCGAGCAGATCGGGCGCATCACCCCGGGCACGCTCACGCCGATGACGACCGACGTGCCGAACGTCGACCCGACCGGGATCGTGCTCGGCGGCGACGGCGCCTACTGGATCGCGAACTTCGGCGGCAACACGCTGAGCCGCTTCACGACCGGCGGCCAGCTCACGTCGCTCTCCGGCCTCAGCGCCGCCTCCGGCCCGCGCTACATCACCACCGGCCCCGGCAACACGCTGTGGGTGGGCCTCGAGACGGCGCAGAGAGTCGCGCGCATCACGGGCGTGACGGCGCCGACGACGCCCCCCACGACGCCGCCGGCCTCGCCACCGGCCAACGACACGACGCCGCCGACGCTCACGGCCCTCTCCCTGCCGAAGAGGCTCCACCCGGGCCAGCACGCGACGATCCAGGTGACGCTCTCCGAGCCCGCGAAGCTGACGCTCCGCTTCGCGCGCGTGCTGCCCGGCCGCCGCGCGAAGTCCGGCAGATGCGTCGCGCCGACGCGCAGGCTGCGACACGCGGCCCGCTGCACGCGCGTCGTCGCCGTCGGGACGCTGACGCGCGCCAACGTCGCCGGAGGCGTCGCGAAGCTCTCGTGGGACGGGAGGCTCGGCGGCCGCAGGCTCGTCGTCGGCTCCTACCGGCTGACGATCTCCGCCACGGACCTCGCCGGCAACCCGTCGAGACGCTCGGTCGCGACGAGCTTCGAGGTCGTGAAGCCGAGCAGACACCGCTCGCGCGCCCACAAGCCGCAGGCGCGCGCCAACCGCTAGGCCTCGCGCGACGATGCAACCCGTCTCCGCCACGATCGTCGTGCCGACGCGCGACCGCGCCGGCTACCTCGACGTCGCGCTGCGCTCGTTCGCGTCGCAGGCGATCGACGCCGGCGCCGAGGTGATCGTGGTCGTGGACGGGCCGGACGCGGAGAGCGTCGCGGTCGCCGAGCGGCGCGGCGCGCGCGTGATCGAGCAGCCCGAGCCGCGCGGGCCGAACGCCGCCCGCAACGCCGGCTGGCAGGCGGCGCGCGGCGACCTGGTCGTGTTCGTGGACGACGACGTCGAAGCCCCGCGCAGCTGGCTCCCGTCGCTGCTCGCGGCGGCCGCCGCGACGCCCGAGCGCGACGTCTTCGCCGGGCCGATCCGCGCCGCCATCGAGGGCGGCGGGCTGCGCTCGTGCGGGCGCGAGGGGCCGCCGATCACGACGCTCGACCACGGCCCGGCCGACGTCGACATCCACGTCGGCTGGACCGCGAACCTCGCGATCCGCCGCGCCGCGCTGGAGACGATCGGCGGCTTCGACGAGTCGATCCCCGTCGGCGCCGGCGACGAGGAGGAGTGGCAGGAGCGCCACCGCTCGACCGGCGGCCGCGTCCGCTACGTCGCCGCCGCCGGCCTCGACCACCGCCGCGCGGGACCGGACGCCACGCTGCGCGCACTGGGGCGGGCGCAATATCACCGCGGCCGTGCCGCGCGCCGGCAGGACGTCCGCAAGGGCGTCGCCCCGTCGGTCACCGCCGAGCTGCGCACCGTCGCCGGCTGTCTCTGGCACGTCCCCCGCCGCGCCTGCCTCAACGGCGTCACCCTCACCGCTCACGCGCTCGGGCGCACGCGGGAGGCGCTCGCGCGATGAGTGCGACGCCGCCGACCGACCCCGTCGGGCCGCGCTCGCCGACCGGCGACGCCGCTCCCACGCCGGCTGGTTCCACGCCGGCCCGCCCCACGCCAGCCGCTCCCACGCCAGCCGCTCCGACGCCAGCCGGCCCCGACGACTGGGCCTCCGGCGAGAGCGGGATCGTCGGGGGGATCCGGCTCGGCGTCCGCACGCGCGTCGAGGACGCGCTGCTCGACGCGCGCCGCTGGGCCGCGCTCGAGCCGTGGCGCCTCGCGCGCGCCGCCCGCAGCGCGCCGCCGCGCCGCCGCGTGCTCGCGATCGGGATCGAGCGCGAGGACGTCGCCGGGCTGATGCCGCAGGCGCGCGCCGAGCTGGCGCGCTCGCGCCACGACGTCGAGGTCGCGACGAGCGGCGTCGGCGGGCGCGGCAAGTTCGAGAACCTCAACGCGCTGCTCGACGCGCACCCGCTCGCCGGCCGCGACTGGCTGCTCGTGCTCGACGACGACGTCGCGCTGCCGCACGGCTTCCTCGACGCCTTCCTGTTCCTCGCCGAGCGCTTCGGGCTGCGGCTCGCGCAGCCCGCCCACCGCCGCCGCTCGCACGCCGCCTGGCGCATGACGCGCCGGCAGGGCGGGAGCGTCGTGCGCGAGACCGGCTTCGTCGAGATCGGGCCGGTATGCGCGTTTCACCGCGACACGTTCGATACGCTGCTGCCCTACCCGCAGCTGAAGGCCGGCTGGGGACTCGACTCGCACTGGGCGGCGCTCGCGCGCGAGCGCGGCTGGAAGATCGGCGTCGTCGACGCGACCCCGATCCGCCACGTCATGCGCCCGATCGCCGACAGCTACTGCCGCGCCGACGCCGTCGCCGAAGCGCAGGCGTTCCTCGCCGGGCGGCCGTACGTGACGGCCGCGGAGGCGCAACGCACGCGCGCCGCGCACAGGCGCTGGTGACCGCAGCGATGCGCGCGCAGCAGACCGCCCGCCCTCGACCCGCGCGGGCCCGTGCCCGCCGCCGGGCTCCCGTGCCAGGCGCCCGGCGCCGCCGCTGAGGCCGATGCGCGTCGCGATCGTCGCCGAGTACTACCCGCGTGCGTCGGACCCGGTGCTCGGCGTGTGGGCGCACCGCCAGGCGCTCGCCGCGCGCGACGCCGGCGCCGACGTGCGCGTGCTCGTGCTGCACCGCCCGCTGCCGCCGCTCGCCGCGCTGCGCGAGCGCGACCTCGCAGCCGCGCGCGCCGCGCTCAGGCAGCCGCGCCGCGCGACGCTCGACGCGATCGAGATCGCCTACGTCCCGTATCTCTCGCCGCCGCGTCCCTGGAGCTACTCGACGTGGGGCGCGTGGGCGGCCCCACAGCTCCGCCGCGCGCTCGAGCGGCTCCACGCGCGCTTCCCGTTCGATCTCGTGCACGCGCACTACGCGGTCCCCGCGGGCGACGCGGTGCGTCGTATCCGGCCCGATGTCCCGCTCGTCGTCTCGGTCCACGGCGGCGACGTGCTCGCGACCGCGCAGCGCAGCGCCCACGCCCGTCGCACCGTCGCGCGCACGTTCCGGCACGCGAGCCTCGTGCTCGCCAACAGCGCCGGCACGGAAGCGCGCTGCAGGGCGCTTGGCGCACGCGCGACGACCGTCGTCCACCTCGGCACCGACCTCCCCGCGACGCCGGCGCGCCGCGACGACGAGCCGCCCACGCTCGTCACCGTCGGCCACCTGGTCGCGCGCAAGCGGCACGCCGACGTGGTCGAGGCGCTCGCCCTGCTCGCGCCGCGACACCCCGGCCTCCGCTACGTGATCGTCGGCGAGGGACCGGAGCGGCACCGCATCGAGGCGCTGGCCGCGCAGCTCGGCGTGCGCGACCGTGTCGAGCTGACCGGCCAGCTCCGCCCCGCGGACGCACGCGAACGCGCAGCCCGAGCCGACCTCTTCGTCCTCCCCAGCATCGACGAGGCGTTCGGCGTCGCGTACGTCGAGGCGATGGCCGCCGGCGTCCCCGCGATCGGCTGCGAAGGCGAGGACGGCCCGGACGAGATCGCTGCACAAGGCCCCGGCCTGGTCCAAGTCGCGCCACACAGCCCACGAGCCCTCGCCCACGAGATCGACCGTCTGCTCGGCGACAGCCAAGCGCGCACAGCCCTCGGCGCACAGGCCCGGAGAACAGTGGAAGCAGCCTTCACGTGGGCCGTCTGCGGCGAGCAGACGGCCCGGGCCTACGAGCGCGCGCTCGACGACACGTTTCGCCCCCGCAGCCCGGGGTAGCTCAGCCATCAAGGCGCTTCCCAGGCCCGGCGCGCCTCGGGCCGGGAGGCGCCTGCCGCCGCGCTGGCCTGGTCGGCGGGGGCCATCCCGGTCCCGAGCCCCCGCCGCCGGCGCGGCGGCCCGACGGTGCACATGAGCACGCCACCGCAGCAACTTCGACCGCAAGGACCCGTTGAGGCATCAGGGCAGCGCGATCCACCCCCCTTGGTAGCGTTGGCCCGCCTGCGACCCCGCGACCTCGCGTCGCACCATCCATGCGCCTCTCGATCCCCCTCCGCACGCTCGTCCTCTGCGTCCTGCTGCTCGCGCTGCCGGCCGCGTCGGCGAGCGCCAACGCCACCGACGACCGCATCGTGCAGGACTGCCAGCACTCGGCGACGGGCGCGCTGACCGGCAGCTACACGAAGGCGCAGCTGCGCCACGCGCTGCACAACCTGCCCGGCGACGTGCAGGAGTACTCGGGCTGCCACGACGCGATCGCCCAGGCGGCGAGCGCGGGCTCCGGTCACAGCGGCGCCGGCGGCGGCAGCGGCGGCGGGAGCAACACGGCCGGCGGCGGAGGCGCAGGCACGGGCGGGGCCGGGTCGAGCGGAAGCGGCGGGGGCGGAGCCGGCGGCACGTCCGCGACCGGTCCCACCACGGACGCCCAGCCCCCGGCCGGCGCCGAGCGGCCGCTGCAGGTCGCGGGCGCGGCCGTCGCCCCCGGCACGCTGCCGGCGATCGGACGGGACTCGCACAAGCTGCCGACGGCGCTGCTCGTCGTGCTCGCGCTGCTCGGCCTCACGGCGCTCGCGTCGACCGCCCTGACGATCGGACGTCGTGCAGTCGCTCATCGCCGACCTTAGGCCCGGCGACGGCGGGACGACGTCCGGGCGGGCGGGGATCGTCTTCCGCACGCGCCGCCGGCTCGCCGCCAACCCCGGCCCGCTCGTCGCGCTCGCGCTCGCGGCGCTGCTCGTCGCGGTCGCGTTCGTCGCGCGCGGCGGCTCCGCGCTGTCGCGCACGACGACCGTCGCGATCGCGCTCACGCTGCTCGGCGCGGCCGCGGTCGCCGTCGCGATCCTCGCGCGCCCGCCGCAGCGGCGGCTGTGGGGCGGCGTCACGCTGCTGCTGTTCGCCGCGCTGACCGTCTACACGGCCCTGTCGATCGCCTGGTCGGTGCAGCCGTCGGACTCGTGGCAGGCGGCGAACCTCACGCTCGCCTACCTCGCCGCGTTCGCGGGCGCGGTCGCGCTCGTGCACGTCGCCCCCGCGCGCTGGAGCGCGGTGCTCGGCGCCGTCGTGCTCGCGTCGGTCGTGCTGTCGGGCTACTCGCTGCTCGCGAAGGTCTTCCCCTCGATCAGCCCGCTCGACCTCTACGCGCGCCTGCGCGCGCCGTTCGACTACTGGAACGCGGTCGGGCTGATGGCGGCGCTCGGGATCCCCGGCTGCCTGTGGCTCGGCGCACGGCGCGAGGGCCACGCGGCCCTGTCCGCGCTCGCAGTGCCGGCGCTCGGGCTGCTGCTCGTCGCGCTGCTGCTGTCCTACGGGCGCGGTCCGCTGCTCGCCGCCGCGGTCGCGATCGCCTGCTGGTTCGCCGCCGTGCCGCTGCGGCTGCGCGCCCTGGCGGTGCTCGCAGCCGCCGGTGCCGGCACCGCGGTCGTCTGCGCCTGGGCATTCGCGAACGACGCGCTCACGAAGGACGGGACCCCGATCGACGTGCGCGCCGACGCCGGCCACTCGCTCGGCGCGCTGCTGCTCGTGCTGGTCGTCGTGCTGCTGCTCGCGGGGCTCGCGCTCGGCTTCGCGATGTCGCGAACGGTGCTCACGTCGCAGCGGCGCCGCACGATCGGCGCGCTCGTGCTCGTGGCGCTCGCGCTCGTGCCGCTCGCGGGGATCGGCGGGCTGGCCGCCTCGCACCGCGGCCTGACGGGATCGATCTCCCATGGCTGGCACCAGCTGACGGACCCGAACGCGCAGCAGCCGGCGAACGACCCGAGCCGCCTCGCGTCCGTCGGCGGCGTGCGCGCCCGCTACTGGGACAACGGCTTCACGATCTGGCGCAAGGCGCCGTGGATCGGGGTCGGCGCCGACGGCTACGCGACGGCGCGCCGCCCGATCCAGCCGGACCGGTTGCGCGTGCGCCACGCGCACGGCTACGTGCCGCAGACGCTCGCGGACCTCGGCCTGATCGGGATGGGGATCAACGTCGCGCTGCTGCTCGCGTGGCTCGGCGCCGCCGCGCGCGCGACCGGCGTGCGCCCGCGGCACCGCTGGGGCGCGTGGCTGTGGACGCTCGCACGCATGCGCAACGCGCACACGCGCCCCGCGCTGCGGGCGGGCGGGCCACTGCCGATGACGCCGGAGCGGATCGGGCTGATGACGCTGGCGACGACGGCGATCGCGTTCGGCGTCCACTCCGCCGTCGACTGGACGTGGTTCGTCCCCGGCACGGCCGTCACCGGGCTGCTGTGCGCCGCCTGGGTCGCAGGTCGCGGCCCGCTCGACGCGCCGTCCCTGGAGCGCGCTGCGTTGCCGCGCGGGCGCGCCGGCTGGCGCGCTGCGCGCGGCCGACTCGCGCTCGCGGCGCTCGTCGTCGCCGCCGGCCTCGCGGGGGCATGGGCGATCTGGCAGCCGCAGCGCTCGGTCGACGCGAGCGACGCCGCGCTCGCCGCGCTCGACGCCGGCCACGTGCAGGAGGCGCTCGCGGACGCCCAGCGCTCGGCCGACGTCGACCCGCTCTCGATCGACCCGCTGCTGACGCTCGCCGCCGCCCAGACCGCGGCGCGCGAGCCGGCTGCCGCGCGAGCGACGCTCCAGCGCGCCGTGAGGCTGCAGCCCGCGAACCCGGAGACGTGGCTGCGCCTCGGCTCCTTCGAGCTCGCGCAGGGCCACGCGCGACGCGCGCTCACACTGCTCGGCGCCGCGATCTACCTCGACCCGCACGGGCCCGAGGCGCAGACCGCCTACGCACAGGCGCAGCAGCAGGCTGCAAGGTAGCTGCGCCGGGTTCGCTTCGGCGCGTTTGATCAAGCTTTCTCAAGCAATCAAACCTCCCATACCGGTCGGGGAAGCTCCCAGACGCTTGCGGCCATCCCCGACATAGCGTAGATGTGCCAACTTAGATGGCACATTCGAACGGACGGCCGCGGGTCCTGGTCGCCGACGGCGACGAAGAGGCGCTCAAGCGGACGGTCCTGCGGCTGGGCCGCGCGGGCTACGACGTGCTCGTCGCACGCGACGGCGAGGAGGCGCTGGAGCGCGCAGCCGCCGAGCACCCGGACCTGTGCGTCATCGACGTCGTGATACCGAAGCTCAACGGCTACGACGTGGCACGCCGCCTGCGCGCCGACACGCGCACCAGCGACGTCCCGATCCTGCTGCTGACCGCGCTCGCCCGCGAGGCGACCGGCTTCGACTCCGGCGCCGACGGCTACGTGGCGAAGCCGTGCAGCCCTCACGAGCTGCGCACCCGCGTCCACGCGCTGCTCAGGCGCGGGTAGCGCGACCCGCCCCCGGCGGCGTCCGCCGCCCCCCGCCTCAGAACGCCCCGCGCCGCAGCAGCACCGCGGGCACGGTCTTCAGCAGGATCACGAGGTCGAGCGCGACCGACCAGCGCTCGAGGTAGAGGAAGTCGAGTCGCACCAGCTCGTCGAAGTCCAGCTCCGCGCGGCCGGAGACCTGCCACAGGCCGGTGACGCCCGGCAGCACGAGGTAGCGCTTCTTGTGCCACTCCTCGAGCTTCTCGAAGTCGCGCAGCGGCAGCGGCCGCGGCCCGACGAGCGACATGTCCCCGCGCACGACGTTCACGAGCTGCGGCAGCTCGTCGAGCGAGAAGCGTCGCAGCAGGCGGCCGACGGGCGTCAGGCGCGGGTCGTCGCGGATCTTGAACAGCGCGCCGTCCATCTCGTTGAGCGCCTCGAGCTGCTCCTGCGCGTGCTCGGCGTCGTCGCGCATCGTGCGGAACTTGAGGCAGGCGAACGGCGCGCCGCCCATCCCGGGCCGCGCCGAGGGATAGAGCACCGGGCCGCGCGAGGTCAGCTTGACCGCGAGCGCGATCGCCGCCAGCAGCGGCGACAGCAGCACGAGCAGCAGCGTCGCGCCGATCACGTCGAACGTCCGCTTGATCGCGAAGTCCACGCCCTCGAACACCGGCGGGCGCAGCGTGAACAGCGGCAGCGCCTGCCCCGGCACGAATTCCGCGCGCTGCGTGAGGATGCCCATCGTCGACGGCGCGACGTGGACTTCCACCCCGCGGCGGTGGCAGACGTCGACCAGCTCGACCGCCTGCGCCTGCGGGAAGTCCGGGTCGGCGATGATCACGTCCTGCACGCGGTGCTCGCCGAGGATCTCCGCCAGGTCCGCCAGCACGCCGAGCGAGCGCAGCCCGTTGTCCGGCCGCGGCGTGAGCGAGATGTAGCCGACCGGCTCGATCCCCCCGTGCGGCGAGTCCGCGAGCGCGTGCGCGACCTGGTCGAGGTGGCGTCCGCTGCCGACGAGCAGCGTGCGGCGCGAGTAGCCGGCCGACGCGAGCAGCCAGCCCGTGACGAGCGTATGGGTCCAGCGGAGCACCGAGATCGTCACGATCGCGAGCGCGAACGAGCCGTAGAAGATGTAGTAGCTGGAGAACGTGTGGCCGCTCGCAACCGAGAACACGAGCGCGACGATCGAAACCTGGAACAGCGAGGCGACGATGCGCGTGAGGCCGGGCCGGCGCGAGCGCTCCGCGTAGAGGTCCGAGCGCGCGAACAGCAGGATCGTCAGCAGGTACGCGAACGCGAGGAAGTCGCGCGTCTGCCCGGCGGCGAAGTGCGCCGCATCGCCGAGGTCGTAGCCGCCCTTGAGGAGCGCCTTCAGCAGCAGCGCCGTGAACAGCGCCGCCCACACCCCCGCGAAGTCGAGCGCCAGCAGCGAGAGGACGCGCAGCGCCTTGCGCAGCGTCGCCATCCGCAGCAGGAACGACAGCGCGGGCGGTCGCTTGCGGCGCACGTCGCGATCGGGGAGCACCGCGACCGCGGTCTCCTGCGGTTGATCGAGATCGAGTGCGCCGTTCGCCACCGGGTCGGTTCGCCTCCAGCGCTTCAAACGGAAGCGCGCTGCGTAGGTTGCGGTCTTTACCTGGGGGCGCCGACGAGCGCTTCGACGCCGGCTTCGTCGATCGTGCGGCGCAGGCCCTCGCGCAGGTCGACCTCCGGCTCCCAGCCCAAGACCTCCCGCGCGAGCGCGATGTCCGGCTGGCGCACCTGCGGGTCGTCGGTCGGGAGCGCCTCGAAGACGATCTCCGAGCGTGAGTTGGTGATAGCCACGACCGCCTCCGCCAGTTCGAGCAGCGTGAACTCGTTCGGGTTGCCGACGTTCACCGGGTGGTGGTACCCCGACTCGGCGAGCGCGATCATGCCGCGGATCAGGTCGGACACGAAGCAGAACGAGCGCGTCTGCGAGCCGTCGCCGAAGACGGTGATCGGCCGGTCCTGCAGCGCCTGGCGCAGGAACGTCGGGATCGCGCGCCCGTCGTGCGGGCGCATCCGCGGTCCGTAGGTGTTGAAGATGCGGATGATCGACGTGTCGACGCCCTGCTGACGGTGGTAGGCCATCGTCAGCGCCTCGGCGTAGCGCTTCGCCTCGTCGTAGACGCCGCGCGGTCCGATCGGGTTGACGTGGCCCCAGTAGGACTCCTGCTGGGGATGGACCTGCGGGTCGCCGTAGACCTCGCTCGTGGAGGCGAGCAGGAAGCGCGCGCGGTGGCGCTTCGCGAGCCCGAGCGTGTGGTGCGTGCCGTACGAGCCGACCTTCAGCGTGTGCAGCGGCAGCCGCAGGTAGTCGATCGGCGAGGCCGGCGAGGCGAGGTGGAAGACGAGGTCCACCGGCTCGTCGACGTGGTAGGGCTCGATGATGTCGAGGTTGAGGTGGACGAACTCGGGCTGACGGATGTGCGCGACGTTCGTGAGCGAGCCCGTCTCCAGGTTGTCGACGCAGATCACGCGATGGCCGCGGCGCAGCAGCTCGTCGCAGAGATGCGACCCGAGGAATCCGGCTCCCCCGGTCACGAGGCAAGTTGACATGGGGGCGCAGGATACCCGTCGCAGCGGCCTTCACTACGATCGACGCGCCGGGCCGGGCGGACCGGCATCACCACGCGACCAGAGGAGCACCATGGCAGCCACCCGCTTCGTCGAGCGTCTCAACGAGCAGATCGCCTACGAGTTCGCCGCCTCTCAGCAGTACATCGCGAACGCCGTCTACTACGACGCGGAGACGCTGCCGCGGCTCGCCGCCTTCTTCTACGCGCAGGCGCTCGAGGAGCGCAACCACGCGATGATGATGGTGCGGTACCTGCTCGACGCGGACGCCGACGTCGCGATCCCCGGCGTCACGGCCCCGGAGGCGGGCTTCGCCGACGTCGTCGCCCCGGTCGCGCTCGCGCTGGAGCAGGAGCGCCGCGTCAGCGACCAGATCGCCGCGCTCGCCGGGATCGCCCGCGAGGAGGGCGACTTCCAGAGCGAGCAGTTCATGCAGTGGTTCCTCAAGGAGCAGGTCGAGGAGGTCGCCTCGATCTCCGCCCTGCTGAAGGTCGTCCAGCGCGCCGACGGCAGCCCGATGGCGATCGAGGACTACCTCGCGCGCGAGCACGGCGGCCGCGGCGACGGCGCCGACCCGACCGCCCCGACGGCCGCCGGCGGCGCCGTCTGACGCAGCGCTCGCCCGCGGCGTCGCACCTTCGCGGCGCCGCTGCGGCGCAGTCGCAGCAATCCACGCGCTCCGCCTTCCGGCACCGCATCCGCGACTATGACGCGGCGGCCGACTACTTGTACCTCACGAAGGGCGTCCCGCTCGGACCTGCCGACGACGACACGCGCGAGGGCCACACCGTCTTCCTTGGCGAGCACGACCGCGTGATCTGCCTGCTCGTCAACGGAGCCCGCTGGCATCTCGACCGCGACGGCGCGATCGACGTGACGTTGCGCGACGGCGGCCCGACGACGCGGCTGCCGCGCGAGGTGGTCGAGCCACTGCTGGTGGACACGCCGGTCTACTGACCGGCGGGACCGGGCGGCGGCGGGGTGCCGGGGACCCACGTCGCGCCGCCGGCCGCGTCGACCTCGCGCTTCCAGATCGGCGCGAGCTGCTTCAGGCGGTCGATGATCTCGCGGCCGCCGGCGAACGCCGCGGGACGGTGCGGTGCGGAGACGGCGACGATCACGGACGCCTCCGACAGCGGCACCGTGCCGACGCGGTGCTCGGCGGCGGCGGCGCAGAGCCCGTGGCGCTCGATCGCCTCCGCGACGATCGCGCGCATCTGGTCGAGGGCCATCTCGGCGTAGGCCTCGTACTCGAGCGACGGCACCTCGCGCGTGACGCCCGAGAATGTCACGACCGCGCCGGCGCGCGGGTCGCGCACGTAGGCGACGAGCGCGTCGAGCGACAGCGGTCCGTCGGCGATTGCGACGTGCGGCGCAGGCGCGCCCCCACCACCGTCCCCGGCGACGTCCGGTGCGTCCGCAGGCGCAGCATCGCGAGCCGGCTCGTCCGCCCCACCCGACACCGGTGGGATCAGCGCCAGCTCGTCGCCCGGCGCGAGCGGCGTGTCGGCGTCGGCGTACGCGCGGTTGACCGCCATCACGAGCGGCAGCCCGGCTGCCAGCTGCTCGACCGCGGCGAGCGCGTCGCGCACGCGCGCGCCGTCCGGCAGCTCCAGCGACAGCTCGCTCGCGCCGGCGCGCTCGCGCAGCATGGCGAACAGGCGGATGCGCACGATCATCGCGGCCCAGCGTACGCGACCCTCAGATACGTGACCCTCCTCGCGTCACCGCGAAGCCGAGAGGCGGGAAGTAACCTTCGCCCCCCATGAGCGCCACCGAGGACCATCGCTTCGTCGCCCCGATCGTCGGCTCGGACGACCCGCGCCGCTTCACCGACTCCGGCATCGAGATCAAGCCCCTCTACGACGAGAGCGACGTCCCGCAGCCGCTCGAGCTCGGCGAGCCAGGGTCCTTCCCGTACACGCGCGGCGTGCACCGCGAGATGTACCGCAGACAGCTGTGGACGATGCGGCAGTACGCCGGCTACGCCTCCGCGAAGGAGTCGAACGAGCGCTACAAGTACCTGCTCGCGCACGGCTCGACCGGCCTCTCGATGGCGTTCGACCTGCCGACCCAGCTCGGGCTCGACTCCGACGACCCGCGTTGCCTCGGCGAGGTCGGCCGCACCGGCGTCGCGATCGACACGATCGACGACATGCGCACCGCGTTCGACGGGATCCCGCTCGACCAGGTCTCGACGTCGATGACGATCAACGCCCCCGCCGCGGTGCTGCTGCTGCTCTACCAGCTCGTCGGCGAGGAGCAGGGCGTCGAGCCGGCGAAGCTGCGCGGCACGACCCAGAACGACATCATCAAGGAGTACGTCGCGCGCGGGAACTTCATCTACCCGCCCGAGGGCTCGATGCGCCTCACGACGGACCTCTTCGCCTACTGCCGGGACAACGTTCCAAGATGGAACACGGTCTCGATCTCCGGCTACCACTTCCGCGAGAAGGGCTGCTCGGCTGTGCAGGAGGTCGCGTTTACGCTGTCCAGTGGGATCGCGTACGTTCAGGCAGCAGTCCACGCGGGTCTTGCGGTCGACGAATTCGCGCCGCGCCTTGCGTTCTTCTTCAACGGCCACAACAACGTGTTTCAAGAGGTGGCCAAGTTCCGAGCGGCCCGCAAGATGTGGGCCGACATCATGCGGAACCGCTTCGGCGCACAGGACGAGCGGTCGCTCAAGCTGCGCTTCCACACGCAGACGGGCGGCGTCACGCTGACCGCGCAGCAGCCGGAGAACAACATCGTGCGCGTCGCGCTGCAGGGCTTCGCGGCCGTCTGCGGCGGCACGCAGTCGCTGCACACGAACGGCTTCGACGAGGCGCTCGCGCTGCCGACCGAGCACGCCGCGAAGATCGCGCTGCGCACGCAGCAGATCATCGGCCACGAGTCGGGCGCCGCCGACACCGTCGACCCGTTCGCCGGCTCCTACTACGTCGAGGCGCTGACGGCCGAGATCGAGCAGCGCGCGGGCGAGCTGATCGCGAAGGTCGACGAGCTCGGCGGCTCGGTCGACGCGATCGCGTTCATCAAGAACGAGATCGAGGAGTCGGCCTGGGGCTACCAGGAGCGCTACAAGTCCGAGCAGGACGTCGTCGTCGGCGTCAACCGCTACGTCGACGAGGCGCTCGAGGTGCCGGACCTGCTGCGCGTCGACCCCGAGTCCGAGCGCGAGCAGGTCGACCGCCTGAAGGCGTTCAAGGCCGACCGCGACCAGGAGCTGGTCGCCCAGCGGCTCGAAGCGCTGCGCGAGGCCGCGCGCGGCAGCGACAACCTGCTGCCGCCGATCCGCCTGGCGCTGAAGGACCGCGCCTCGATGGGCGAGGTCTGCGGCGCGATGCGCGACGTCTTCGGCAGATACCAGCCGGACTTGTAGAGCGTCATCGGCGGCGTCGCACGCCGCTCGCGCAGCACGACGCCGACCGTTCTCACGACCGCCGACCCGCCGGGCGCCGGGCGCGATCGCCGGCAGTGCGACCGCCAGCGTCGCCCCGGCGAGCAAGGCGAGCAGGCCCAGCGACAGACGGCGTGCGTGTCGGCTCGTGTGAGGTGCTCCCTCCCCACGACGGTGTCCCCTCCACCGATGCCGTCGGTGGCGGGTTCCTTCCCCGGCGGTGTTCGCGGAAACGCGAACGTTTGCAATCCGCGGAACGCGGGCATGGCTTGTACGCCCCACCCGGGGTGCGAATGGACTCGAGGAGGATGTCGATGCGGTCCGTCCCTGCGCGCTTCCTGGTCGCCCTTGCCGTCGCGCTGCCGCTCTCGCTGCTCGCCGCGCCCGTCGCGAGCGCGCTGTCGATCACGGACGTCACAGTGACGCCCAGAGCCCCCGGCGGGCCGCTGCCGCCCGCAGGGCTGACGGCCGCAGGCGCGCATCCGGACCTGTTCACCAGAATCACCTTCAGCGACTCCGGCAGATACACACCGGACACCGCGAGAGACCTCCAGGTCCACTTCGCGCCCGGCGTCGTCGCCTACGTGAACCATGTCGAGCGCTGCACGGCCGCGCAGTTCGCCGCCGGCAGCAGCGCGGCGTCGACCTGCCCAGCGGGCTCCGCCGTGGGGACCGCCGTCACCGGCCTCACGACCGACAACGGCCTCGTCAACGCGCTGCTCGGCGGCTCGGTGACCGGGACGATCTACAACGTCGACCCGCCCGCCGGCTCCCCGGCCGCATTCGGGATCGACATCGCGCCGCCGGCCGCCAACCCGCACATCAAGGTCGTCGCGCCGATCAGCGTCGACCCGCACGACCTCGGCCTGACGGCCTCGCTGCGCCTGCCGAGCACGGCGATGCTGGCACCGCTGGGCCTGCCGCTCGTCAGCGTCAACGTCCACACCGACTGGATCGAGCAGACGCTGTTCGGCTACGTCGGCGGCAGATCGTTCTTCACGAGCCCGACCGCGTGCATCCCGGCCGCGGTGTCGGTCACGGCCAGCTCGTACGGCGGCGCCGGCGACTCCGGCAGCGGCTCCTACACGCCGACCGACTGCGGCAACGAGCCGTTCTCGACGACGCTCGGGATCACGGTCGACCCGCCGATCAGCGACTGGACCTCGACCGTCACGACCGACGTCCAGCCGGGCAGCAGCGACATCCCGCGCGTGAACTCGCACGTCAAGTCGACGACGGTGACGCTGCCGGAGAGCCTGCTGCTCAACCCGGCGCTCGCCGCGCGGCTGGACGCCTGCACCGACGCGCAGTTCGCGCTCAACGACACGTCGGTCGAGGCGAGATGCCCGCCCTCCTCGGCCGTCGGCGACATCGACTTCGTCTCGCCGATCCTCGGCGACTTCCCCGGCAAGGCGTACTTCGGCACGAGCGCGCCGGGCGACCGCCTGCGCCTGTTCCTCGACGTGCCGCTGTTCGGCGCGCACATCAAGGTCTCCGCGCACGTGCACCCGAGCACGACGACCGGGCAGATCACGACCGTCTTCGACCTGCTGCCGCAGATCGCGTTCACCGACTTCAAGCTCACGTTCCACGGCGGCCCGCGCTCGGCGCTCGTGACGCCGACCGTGTGCGGCAGACACACCGCAAGCGCCGTCACGACACCGTGGTCCGGCACCGCCGCGCAGGCGTCGGCCGGCGACTTCTCGGTATCGTGGGACGGCAGAGGCGCGCCGTGCCAGCGGATCTTCCAGCCGTCGATGTCGACCGCCGTCTCGAACCCGCAGGGCGGCGCCTCGCCGAGGTTCACGCTCGTCGCGAACCGACCCGACCGCAACATCCCCGTCGGCCGCATGACGTACGACCTGCCCGCCGGGCTCGTCGGCAAGCTCGCGCTCAGAGGGCTCGTCCGCTGTGCGCTCGCCGACGCCGCCGCCGGACGCTGCCCGGCGTCGAGCCAGATCGGATCGGTCGTGTCGATCGACGGCTCCGGCACCGAGCCGCCGTCGCTGCCCGGCAAGGTCTTCCTGACGACGCCGAAGCAGCCGGGCGACCCCGCCGCCCTGTCGGTGGCGGTGCCGGCGAGGCTCGGCCCGGTCGACGCCGGCATCGTGATCGTCGACGTGCGGCTGCAGCTGCGGCCGGACGGCGGCCTGCACGTCGTGAGCGACTCGATTCCCGCCCTGCAGGAGGGGATCCCGCTCGCGATTCGGACGCTCACGGTCAAGATCGACCGCCCCGGCTTCATGCGCAACCCGACGAGCTGCGGCGAGAAGACCGCCACCGGCCACTTCGAGTCGCTCGGGAGCGAGCAGGCCGACATCGGCTCGAAGCTCACGTTCAGCGGCTGCGACAGACTGCGCTTCGCGCCGGTCATCAGAGCGTTCCTCGGCGCGAAGCACCGCACGAGCACCGGCAGCCACCCGCCGTTCACGACCGTCATCACGTCGCGGGGCGACGACGCGACGATCAAGCGCGCGCACGTGCGTCTGCCGAAGGGGATCGCCGCGAACACGCGCTCGCTGAACGCCGCCTGCGCGCCCGGCGCATTCGCGGCCGGCAGATGCCCGCCGCAATCGCAGATCGGCACGGCGGTCGCCCTGAGCCCGCTGATCAGCGACCCGGTCACCGGTCCTGTCTGGCTCGTCAAGCGCCAGAGAGGGTTGCCGAGACTCGTCGTGCAGTTCCGCACCCCGATCGCGCTGCAATTGGAGGGCGTCGTGAACATCGGCAAGGACGGTGGCATCGGCACGACGTTCCCCGTGGTGCCCGACCTTCCGATCACGAAGTTCACGCTGCGCTTCCACGGCGGCGCCTACGGCGCGCTCGCGCTGACGCGCAACATCTGCAGAGGTGCGTTGCGGCTTCCCGCGCAGTTCGACGGACAGAACGGCGGAACGGTCAAGGTGCGGCCGAGGATCGCCGTGCGCGGATGCAGACGAGCGCGGACGCATCGAAGGGCGGCCCACCGGGCACACTGACGCTGCGCGGCTGAGCGCCCAGCGCTCAGCCGGCCCGGCGGGCCCACGCCGGCACCGCGCGTAGGCCATTCCGGCGAACGCGGTCGTGCCAGAAGCCGCATGCGCGAAACAGCGGTGTTTGCCACAATGGCCAGCTGGGCATCCGCTTTGTCGAGATGCCCAGGACGAGGCATCCTTTTTTCCCCGGAGGAGGTTTCATGCAGCCCGTTCCCCGCCGGCTGACGATGGCGTTCGCCGCCGCGTTGCTCATCCTGCTCGCGGCCGCTGGCAGTGCCGCCGCGTTCTCGGTCACGAGCGTGACCGCCACGCCACGAGCCCCCGTGTTGGGCGAGCCGGGCTTCGGCGTTCCCGGGATCCTGCCCGCCGATCCGGCCGCCTCCGGGGCGCATCCCGTGATGGACATCACCACGACCTTCGACGTCAGCGACGGCAGAGGCGGGGCCACAACCGCCAGAGACATCGTCCAGCACCTCGGCGCCGGCATCGTCGCGAACCCGCATGCAACCGCTCAGTGCTCACAGGCCAGCTTCAACGCCGCGTCTCCGGCCCCGGTCGGCTGCGCCGCCAACACGCAGGTCGGCACCGCCACGGCGACGGTCCTCGTCGCACCCCTCGTCACGAGAACCCTCAGCGGCGCGATCTACAACCTCGAGCCCAACGCCGGCCAGCCCGCGGCGCTCGGCATAGCGTTCGACCTCACGCCGCTCGGCAGAGCCGGGCTGTTCCTCAAGGACTTCGCGGCCGTCACGGTCGACCCGACCGACCTCGGCCTGCTCACGACGCTGTCGGGCCTCAACCCGACGCTCCCGATCGTGGCGACGAGACTGACGCTGTGGGGCTACGCCGCGACCGGCGGCACCCCTCCGCTCGTCCCCTACTTCACGAATCCCGCCGCATGCTCCCCGGCCGCAGTGTCCGTCAGCGCGACGGCGTATGACGGTGAGACGGGCACGAACAGCGGCAGCTACACGCCCACCGCCTGCGACACCGCGCCGTTCGACACGTCGCTCACCGTGAGCGCGAACCCGTCGAGCACGGACTCCCTGTCCGCGATCTCCGTGGACGTCAAGCCGGCGCTCATCTTCGTGCCGCGCGTCAACTCGTACATCAGGCAGAACACCGTGACGCTGCCGCCGGGCACGCTGCTCAACCCGGCGCTGGCGGCGAGCCTCGACGCCTGCACCGACGCGCAGTTCGCACGCAGCAATCCGGGCGTCGCGCCGGCCTGTCCCGCGTCCTCCGAGATCGGCAGAGTCACGTTCGTCTCGCCGATCCTCGGGCCGTTCGTCGGCAAGGCCTACTTCGGCACCGGCAACGCCACCGACACGCTGCGCCTGTTCCTCGACGTGCCGCTCTTCGGCGCGCACATCAAGGTGATCGGCGGCGTGCGCCCCGACGCGCTCACCGGCCAGGTGACGACGGTCTTCGACGACCTCCCGCAGGTCGCGTTCACCGACTTCCAGGTCGACTTCAACGGCGCGCCGCTGTCGGTCTTCACGACGCCGACGACGTGCGGGACGAACACCGCGACCGCGGTCAACCACCCGTACTCCGGCGGGCCGGCCAGCACGCCGTCGGGGTCCTTCACGACCTCGTACGACGGGCACGGCGCTCCGTGCGTGACGAAGTTCCAGCCGTACTTCACCGGTGCGCCGTCGAGTGGCAAGTCCGGCGCGACGACGCCCTACACGCTCAAGTTCGCGCGCCCGGACCGCAATCAGTCGATCGGCAGCGTCACGTTCCGGCTGCCGAGAGGGCTGACCGGCAACCTGGCGCTCAGAGGCCTCACGCAGTGCTCGCTCGCCGACGCCGCAAAGGCCGCCTGCGCGGACGCCAGCAAGGTCGGCACCGCGCAGGTCCAGGTCGGCTCCGGTCCCGCTCCGGCGTCGCTGCCGGGCACGGTCTTCCTGACCGCGCCGAAGGTCGGCGGCGACCCCGCCGCCCTGTCGGTGCTCGTGCCGGCGAAGCTCGGCCCGGTCGACCTCGGCAACGTGATCGTCGGCGTGCGGCTGCAGCTGCGCTCCGACGGCGGGCTGAACGCGATCAGCGACCCGCTGCCGCAGCTCCAGAAGGGCATCACGACATCGGTCCGCGTCGCGACGATCGCGCTGACGCGCCCCGGCTTCATGCGCAACCCCACGAGCTGCGGAAAACGCCGCTACAGCGGCGTGTTCGACGCCGTCGGCGGCGGCAGCGCCACGACGTTCGCGGCGTTCACGCTGGCCGACTGCGGCAAGCTCGCGTTCACGCCGAAGTTCTCGGTGACGGTCGGCGCAAGAGGCAAGACGGGCGCCGGATCCCACCCGCCGCTCACGACCACGATCACGCAGTCGAACGGGCAGTCGGCGATCAGCCGCGCGCACGTCGTGCTGCCGACGGCGTTGCCGGCGAACTCGATCGGGCTCGCCCAGGCCTGCTCACAGGCTGCCTTCGACGCGAAGAGATGCAGCAAGCGGGCGCAGATCGCCACGGCGAGGGCGGTCAGCCCGTTCGTGACGAGATCGCTCAGCGGTCCGGTCTGGCTCGTGAAGCAGGTCAGAAAGCTGCCGAAGCTCGTCGTGCAGCTGCGTGGCCCGCTGTCGATCGACCTGACCGGTCAGATCACGATCGGCAAGGACAACAAGATCGCGACGACGTTCGGCACGGTGCCGGACCTCCCGGTGACGAAGTTCACGCTGAGCTTCCATTCCGGGACGTACGGGATCATCGCGGCGAACACCGACCTCTGCGCGCAGAGGCTGTTCGCGCCCACGCAGTTCAACGGGCAGAACGGCAAGACGCAGAAGCTGCGCCCGCGGATCACCGTGAACGGCTGCACCAAGAAGCACAAGCGGTAGCCGAAGCCATCGAGGTGGTCGGGTAGCGTTCGCCCCATGAACGCGCCCGACCACTTCGACTTCTACACGCTCGTCCTCTTCCTGCACATCACCTCGGCGGTGATCGCGTTCGGCGCGACCTTCGCCTTCCCGATCATCGACGTCACGATCCGCCGCGTCGATCTGCGCGCGCTGCCCGTCTGGAACGAGGCGCAGAACCAGATCGGCTACAAGCTGATCACGCCCGGCGCCACGCTCGTCCTCATCTCCGGCATCTACATGGCGATCGACCGCTGGAGCCACTTCGGCACCGTCTGGTTCAGCATCGCCGGCGTCATCGTGATCGTCCTGCTCGGCCTCGGCCACGGCTTCTTCGCGCCGACCGCGCGCAAGCTGCGCGACCAGGCGAAGGCCGACCTCGCCGCCGGCGCAGCCGAGCGCGGCACGATGAGCGCCGAGTACGAGGCGCTCGCCGCGCGCGTCCGCGCCGTCGGCATCCTCAGCTCGCTGCTCGTCGTGGCGGCGCTGCTGCTGATGGTCTGGAAGCCCGGGGCGTAAGCAGGAGTTGGGGCTGCGGGTGGCGAAACCCGTTCTCGATGCCCGCTCTTCAGGCGTCCCGCCGACTGGTGAAGTCCCCGCCCGAGTTGTGGGCCGAGGTGAGCGATGCCGCTTCCCTCGCGCGCCATCTCGGCGAGGTCGGCGAGATCACGATCACCCGGCTCGAGCCCGAGACGACGGTCGCCTGGGAGGGCGAGCGCGCAAGCGGCACCGTCGAGCTCGCGCCCGCCGGGTGGGGCACCGCCGTCACGCTGACGGCAGAGCCCGCAGCGCCCGCGACCGAAGCGGTGGTCGCAGCGGCGGCCGAGCCGATGACGGTCACGGAGGTCGACATCGAACCACCCGCCGCGGTCGCGGAGCCCGACCCCGCAGCCGTCGCCGAGCCGGCAGCAGTCGCCGAGCCGGAGCCGGCGCCCGTGCCGCTCGCCGTCGAGCCCGAGCCGCCCCGGCGCTCGTGGCTGGCGCGCCTGTTGAAGCGCACGCCGGTCGCGGAGCCGGCCGTCCTCGAGCCGGAGCCGACACCTGAGCCCGAGCCCGAGCCCGCACCCGAGCCGGAGCCCACACCCGAGCCTGTACTCGCGGAGCAGCCGCCGCCCGCACCCGAGCCCGAGCCGCCTGCACTCGCCGCCGACCCGCTGCTCGACGTGCTCACGAGCGCGCTCGACTCGCTCGGCGCCGCGCATCACCGCCCGTTCTCGCGCGGATAGGAGCCCATCCACGCATCGGCGGTAAGATCCGCCGCCCCATGCGTCAGAAGGCACCGGAGACGTTCGAAGAGAAGCTCGGCCAGCTCACGGAGCTGCGCGAGGAGGCGATCCACTCTGCCTCCGCGGCCGCCGTCGAGAAGCAGCACGCGAGGGGCAAGTTCACCGCCCGCGAGCGGATCGAGAAGCTGCTCGACCCCGGCTCGTTCCAGGAGCTGGACACGTTCGTGCGCCACCGCACGCACGACTTCGACATGCAGAAGAACCGTCCGTGGGGCGACGCGGTCGTGACCGGCCACGGCACGATCGACGGCCGCCGCGTGTGCGTCTTCAGCCAGGACTTCACCGTCGTCGGCGGCTCGCTCGGCGAGGTGATGGCCGAGAAGATGTGCAAGATCATGGATCTGGCGGCGAAGATCGGCTGCCCCGTGATCGGCATCAACGACTCCGGCGGCGCGCGCATCCAGGAGGGCGTCGTCTCACTCGGCGCCTACGGGGACGTCTTCCTGCGCAACGTCAAGTGCTCCGGCGTGATCCCGCAGATCTCGCTGATCATGGGCCCGTGCGCCGGTGGCGCCGTCTACTCGCCGGCGATCACCGACTTCATCTTCATGGTGAGAGAGACGTCGCACATGTTCATCACCGGCCCCGACGTCATCAAGACGGTCACCGGCGAGGAGCCGACGTTCGAGGAGCTCGGCGGCGCGATGACGCACAACTCGAAGTCGGGCGTCGCCCACTTCGCCTCCGAGGACGAGGACGCCTGCCTCGAGGACGCGCGCTACCTGTTCAGCTTCCTGCCGTCGAACAACCTCGAGCTGCCGCCGCGGGTGCATCCGACGGACGACCCGCAGCGGATGGACGCCGAGCTCGACACGGTCGTCCCCGACGCGCCGAACAAGCCGTACGACATGCGCGACGTGATCAGGCTCGTCGTAGACGACGGGGAATTCCTCGAGGTGCACGAGCACTTCGCCACCAACATCGTGTGCGGGCTCGCGCGGCTCGACGGCTACGCGGTCGGCATCGTCGGCAACCAGCCCTCGTCGCTCGCCGGCGTGCTCGACATAGCGGCATCCGAGAAGGCTGCGCGCTTCGTGCGCACGTGCGATGCGTTCAACATCCCGATCGTGACGCTCGTCGACGTCCCGGGCTTCCTGCCCGGCACCGCGCAGGAGTGGGGCGGGATCATCCGCCACGGCGCCAAGCTGCTGTACGCCTACGCCGAGGCGACGGTCCCGAAGATCACGCTGATCACGCGCAAGTCCTACGGCGGCGCGTACGACGTCATGGCCTCCAAGCACCTCGGCGCCGACTTCAACTTCGCCTGGCCCCAGGCCGAGATCGCCGTGATGGGGCCGGAGGGCGCGGTCAACATCATCTACCGTCGCGACATCGCCTCCTCTCCGACGCCGGAAGAGCGCCGAGCGAAGCTGATGGAGGACTACAAGGCGCGCTTCGCCAACCCCTACTCGGCGGCCGAGCGCGGCTACATCGACGACGTGATCGTCCCGCACGAGACGCGCCCGAAGCTGATCGCCGCGCTCACGACGCTGCTGACGAAGCGCGAGCCGGGCCCGAAGCGCAAGCACGGCAACATCCCGCTGTAGGCGACCGACCGTGGCGCGCACGCTCGCGCACTCCCCGCCGCAGCTCGCCGCGCGTGCGCCCGTCGGTGGCGACCGCCGCCTCGTCGCCACCGCCCTCGCACTCGCGACGACGGCCGCCGCAGCGCTGCACCTGTCGTTCCTCGGTCACCAGAGCCTGTGGTTCGACGAGACGTACACGGTCCACGTGGTGCGCGCCGGATCGCTCGGCGAGCTGTGGGACCGCATCGGCGCGATCGAGTCGACGCCGCCGCTGTTCTATCTGCTGACGTGGCTCTGGACGAGACTCGTCGGGAGCGACGGGGCCGCCGCGCTGCGGACCGTCTCGGCGCTCGCGCTGATCGCGGCGGTGCCGGTCGCGTACTGCGCACTGCGCCGCCTGGTCGGCTGGCGCGGCGCGCTCACAGCCGCCGCGCTGCTCGCCGTCTCGCCGCTGCTCGCCTGGTACGCGCTCGACGCGCGCGCCTACGGCCTGCTCGTGCTGACCGCACTGTCGAGCGTGTGGGCGTTCGGCGTGGTGCTCGAAGGCGCGACGCCCCGCCGCGTCGCGCTGTGGGCGCTCGCCGCGACCGCGGCGATCTGGACGCACTGGTTCGCCGGCTTCCTCGTGCTCGCAGAGGTCGCCGCGCTGCTGTGGCTGCGCCCACGCACGTGGCGCGAGACGCTGCTCGCCGCCGGCGCCGTCCTGCTCGCGGTCCTGCCGCTGATCCCCCTGCTGCGCGAGCAGACCGGCGACGACCGCGCCGCCTTCATCGCGGGCAGCGGCCTCGCCGATCGGATCGAGCAGCTCGTGCGCCAGTTCGCCGCCGGCCCGGACGTGCCGCGCACGTGGCTCGAGGCGGCGACGCTCGTGCTCGCGCTCGCAGCGCTGGCGGCCGGCGCGCTGCTGACCGTCCGCCGCGGGCTTGCGGCGCCCGGCGACGCGCCGCCGTCCGCCGCGTCCAGCTCGGGGACCGACCCGCTCCCGCAGCGCGACGGCGCCCGCGCGCTGCTGGCGCTCGCAGCGGTCGCGCTGCTCGTCCCGCTCGTGCTCGCGGCGCTCGGCCTCTACGACCGCTTCAACGTCCGCAACGTCCTCTTCCTGTGGCCGCTCGCCGCCGCGCTCGCGGCGCCGGCGCTGCTGCGCCTGCGCGGCGCTCCGCTCGCGGCGCTGCTCGCGCTCGGCGTCGCGACGTCGCTGTGGGTGCAGACCGACTGGCGCTATGGCAACGCGGACTGGCGCTCGGCGATCGAGCGCGTCGGGGCGCGCGCGCCCGAGCGCCCGGTGATCGCCGTGACGCCGCACGCAGCGCCGGTCGCCGCGCTCTACCTCGACCGACCGCCCGCCACAGCGCCGCTTGCGACGCGCCACGCCTGGCTCGTCGTCGAGCCGGCCCGCGGCCCCGGCGAGCGCGCGCTCCAGCCGACCGACCCGCCGCTCGTCGCCCGGCTGCTCGCGGCGTTCGCGGGGCACCGCGAGACGCGCGTGCACGGCTTCCGCGTGATCGAGCTGACCGCGCCCACGCCGGTCGCGCTCGACCCGGCGCAGCTGCCCGGCGCGGGGCTGTTCCCCGCCGCCCGCGCGCGCTGAGGCCGCGGCCACGCCACCCGGCCCGGACGCCGCGGCACGCTCGTGTACGCTCAGCCTCCGGGTGATCTACCGGCTGTTCTACACGCTGCTGCTGTCGCGGATCGAGGCGGAGCGCGCCCATCGCCTCACCGCACGCGGGCTGTACGCGGTGAACCGGATCGCCCCGCTGCGCCGCCTGCTGCGCGCGCTGCTCGCCCCGCGCGATCCGCGGCTGCGGGTGCACGCGCTCGGCCTCGACTTCCCGAGCCCACTCGGGCTCGCCGCGGGCTTCGACAAGGAGGCCGCCGGCTTCGACGCGTACGCGTCGCTCGGCTTCGGCTGCGTCGAGATCGGCACGGTCACGGCGCAGGGGCAGCCGGGCAACCCCGGCCGGCGCGTCTTCCGCCTCACGCGCGAGCGCGCGCTCGTGAACCGACTGGGCTTCCCGAACGCAGGCGCCGCGGCAGCCGAGGCGCGGCTGAGCGGCCGCGATCGGAGCAGCGGCAGCGCCGTCGTCGGCGTGAACGTCGGCAAGACGAAGCTCGCCGACGACGCCGACGCGGACTACCAGGAGAGCGTGCGGCGGCTCGCGCCGCACGCCGACTACCTCGTGCTGAACGTCAGCTCGCCGAACACGCCGGGCCTGCGCGACATGCAGGCGATCGACCGGCTCGCCGCGCTGATCGCCGCCGTCCGCACCGCGCTCGCGGACGCGCCGCGGCGGCAGAGGGCTGGCGGGCGGGGGCCGCTTCCCCTGCTCGTGAAGATCAGCCCCGACCTCGAGGACGCGGACGTCGACGCGATCGCCGACCTCGCGCTGCGCGAGCGGCTCGACGGGCTGATCGCGACCAACACGACGATCGACCGCGGCGCGCTGCGCGACCCCGCCGCCGCCGACGTGCCGGCCGAGGGCGGCATCTCGGGCGCGCCGCTGAAGCCGCGCGCGCTCGCGGTCCTGCGGCGCCTGCACGCCCGCACCGGCGGGCGGCTGACGCTGATCTCCGTCGGCGGGATCGAGACGGCCGACGACGCGTGGGAGCGGATCCGCGCCGGCGCGACGCTCGTGCAGGCCTACACCGGCTTCGTCTACGGCGGCCCGCTGTGGCCGCGGCGCATCAACCGCGGGCTCGCGCGGCGCGTGCGCGACGCCGGCCTCGGCAGCGTGCAGGACGCGGTCGGCGCGGACGCCGTCCGCGAGCCGGCGCCGGCCGCGTAGCGCGGCATCGGCCGCTTGCCCCGGCACCGTCTACCCTCTCCGGCGATGACGACCGACGTCTCCGATCTCACCCCGGCCGACGCCGCCACGCGCCTGCAGGAGGGCGGCTGGCAGGTCGTTGACGTCCGCACCGAGGAGGAGCGCCCGGACGGCGTCATCGCGGGCGACGTGCACATCGAGCTGGCGCAGCTGAGCGAGCGCGCCGGCGAGATCGATCCCGCGCGTCCGGCGCTGATCTACTGCCGCAGCGGCTCCCGCTCCGCGATGGCCGTCGCCGCCCTGCGCACCGCCGGCTACGACGCGCACAACCTCGCCGGCGGCATGCTGGCGTGGCTCGAGGCCGGCTTGCCGGTCGCGGGCGGCTGACGCGCGCGCGACACCATGTCGCACGGGCAGGATCTAAATGCCCGAAACAGACCCGGCTTTGCTACCTTTTTCGTTCGTCCGTCCCGCGAAGGAGGAATGCAGCGCATGGAGCCGACCTCGGTCCAAGAGCAGGGCAAGCCGGCTGGCAAGGCCGGCTCGCTGGACAATCCCGAGGTCGTCCAGGACGTCCCGGGGCACGTCATCCCGATCCTCGAGCGCGAGTTCGACGACTTCGACACCGAGGCCGCCAGATTCCTCCGCGGCGACACGGAGGAGACGCAGTTCATCGGCTTCCGCCTCAGACAGGGCGTCTACGGGCAGCGCCAGCCCGACGTCCAGATGTGCCGCATCAAGCTGCCGTGGGGCGGCGTCACGCCTGAGCAGATGGAGGCGCTCGCCGACGTGACGGAGGAGTTCGCGCCGCTCAGAAAGGCGCACATCACGACGCGCCAGAACATCCAGATCCACCACATCCCGCTGATGCAGATGGCCGAGCTGATCCGCAGAATCAGCGCCGCCGGCCTCTCCAGCCGCGAGGGCTGCGGGAACACCGTCCGCAACGTCACGGCCGACCCGTGGGCCGGCGTCTGCGACGACGAGATCTTCGACCCGACCGCCTACGCCGGCGCCTACGTTCGCTACTTCGTGCGCCACCCGACGACGCAGCTGATGCCGCGCAAGGTCAAGACCGCGTTCACCGGCTCCGACGCCGACCGCGCGATCACCGGCATCCACGACATCGCCTTCATCAGCCGCATCAAGGACGGCGAGAAGGGCTTCGAGGTGCGCGTCGGCGGCGGCACCTCGATCATGCCGCGCATCGCGCCCACGCTCTACGAGTTCGTGAAGGCCGACGACGGCGAGTACCTGAAGGTCGCCGAGGCCGTCTTCCGCATCTTCGACCGCCAGGAGTGGCTGCGCAAGAACCGTGCGCGCGCCCGCATCAAGGTGTTCGTCGACAAGTTCGGGATCGACGAGCTGCGCGCACAGGTCGAGGAGGAGCTGAAGGGCGACTGGGTCGCCGAGCGCGACTTCGACCCACAGCCGCGCCTGTTCGTCCACGACGAGGAGGCCAACGCGCCGGCCGTCCCGACGACGTACGGCTCGCCGAACGGCGACCTTTCCGAGTTCGAGGCCTTCCGCACGGCCAACGTGACCGCCCAGCGCCAGGCCGGCTTCTCCGCCGTGCAGATCAAGGTCACGCGCGGCGACCTCACGCCCGAGCAGTTCCGCGGGCTCGCCGCGATCATGCGCGACTTCAGCGGCGGCTACGCGCGCACCACGGTCCACCAGAACCTGCTGCTGCGCTGGGTCCGCGACGAGGCCATCTACGACGTGTGGGCGCGCCTGAAGGCGCTCGACCTCGGAGACGCCGGCGCGGACGAGATCTCCGACGTCGTCTCGTGCCCCGGCACCGACTCCTGCAAGCTCGGCATCACGAGCTCGATGGGCCTCAACGCGGCCATCAAGGAGCGCATCGACGCGATGGACATCCAGGACGCGCTGACGAAGCGCATCCACATCAAGATGTCCGGCTGCCCGAACGGCTGCAGCCAGCACCACATCGCCAACATCGGCTTCTACGGCGCCTCGATCAGAGTCGGCGACAAGACGATCCCCGCCTCGATCCCGCACATCGGCGGCACCTACGAGGGCGGCACGGTCGGCTACGGCGCGCGCCTCAGAGCGCGCATCCCCTCGAAGCGCGTGCCGGAGGCCGTCGAGCGCTGGATCCGCCTCTACGAGTCGGACCGCCAGGAGGGCGAGGAGTTCAACGCGTTCGCCGAGCGCGTCGGCACCGCCGCCTTCGAGGAGCGCGTCAAGGACCTCGCGATGCCCGCCGAGTTCAACCTCGAGAACATGAGCCTGTTCATCGACTGGACGAAGAACGTGCCCTTCGAGGTAATCCGCGGCGAGGGTGAGTGCGCGGTCTGAGGACTGCCTCGCCGCGCCTGGCGGCGTCATCGGGGTTCGGAGTACCTCCGGTACACCTTCACCCCTGCTTCCTTGCCAGGCACGACGATCCAGCCCTCAGACAGTGATCATCGGATAACCACTGTCTTCGTGCGCGGGGTGAGCAGCTCGCTCGGTGCGTCCTCCCAATCGACCGTAGTGGTGGTGACGCGCTCTGGATGGAGTCGGCCGGCGGCGACGAGCGCGAGGATGGCGGGGATGGCGGGGCGTGCTGCGGCGCGCGAGGTGTGCAGATGGACGCCCATCGTGTACATCGCGAGCAGGGGCAGTGGAACGTCGGGCCCGAACAGCGGGGCGGCGTGGGTGCAGTGGCCGCCGGGCGCGGTCGCGGCGAGCGCGGTCCGCAGGCCGTCGGCCGTCGCCGAGAAGTCGGCCGTGATCGCGAAGCGGCCGCGGGCGGGCGGCTGGTCCGTGCTCGCGTCGAGCACGTCGGCGCCGAGGTCGGCCGCGAGGTCGAGCCGCGGGCCGGCAACGTCGAGGTAGACGACGCGCGAGGCGCCGAGCGCGCGCGCCGCGTCGATCGCGTAGAGGCCGATCGACCCGGCCCCGCCGACGATCAGCACCTCCTCGCCCGGCCACTCGGCGAGCCACGGCGCGACCAGCCGCCAGGCGTCGGCGACGTTGTCGGAGACGCTCGCGACGGCGGCGGAGCCGACGCCGTCGGGCACGAGCATCGCGTCGGCGTAGGGGACGTGGACGAGATCGGCGAGGAAGCCGCCGCGCTCGCCGCCGGCCACGCCGAATCCGTACATCGAGAGCGGCGCGACGCGCTCGCAGTCGCTCGTCAGGCCGCGCCCGCAGCGGGTGCAGGTCCCGCACGAGATCTGGAACGGCACGACGACGCGATCGCCGACGCGCACGCCCTCCACGTCGCGGCCGACCTCGACGACCTCCGCGACGCACTCGTGCCCGAGCGCGATCGGCGTCGGGAACGGCGTCTCGCCCGCGATGATCGGATGGTCGAGGTCGCAGGTCGCGACCGCGAGCGGACGCACCAGCGCCTCGCGCGCGCCGCCCAGCTCGGGGTCGGGCGCGTCCTGCCAGACGAGCTGCTTGGGACCGGTGAGGACGACATGCCGCATCGCTGCCTCCAGAACGAGATCGATGGCCGGGTGGGCGGGGGGCGGGGGGGCGGGCTCATATCTACGCACGTCGGCGCGCGGCTCGCGCCTGCTCGCTGCCCGCTCGATACCCTGAGGCGCGTGAATCGCCGCCCCCAGCTCACGATCGTCGCGCCGTCGGCCTCCCCGGAGGAGGCTGCGGCTGTCGTCGCGGCGCTGGAGCGGTTCATGCGGGAGACGGCGCCGGTGGTCGTGGAGGCGGCGCCGCGGGTCGACCGCTGGACGCGCACCGCGCTGCTGGAGGGCGTGTCGCGCGAGGACGAGATGCCTGCGGCGTGGGGCGATCCCCATCCGTGGGGTCGTTGAACGCGCACAGCCCGCCCGTGCCCGACGCCGCACCCGTCCCGCCCGCAGCGACGCCGCGCGTCGCGGCCGTCATCTTCGACTGCGACGGGGTGCTCGTGGACAGCGAGCGCCTCGCCGGACCGATCCTCGCCGAGCTGCTGACGGAGCTGGGCCTCCCGACGACGCAGGGAGACGTCGACCGCGACTTCAAGGGCCGCTCATGGGAGCACGGGCTCGCGATGATCGGCGAGCGCCTCGGCCGCGCGCCGTGGCCCGACCTGCGCGAGCGCTATCGCGAGCGGCTGTTCGCAGCGTTCGAGACGCGCCTGCAGCCGATCGCGGGCATCGCGGACGTGCTCGACGCGCTCGACGCCGCAGGGCTGCCGCGCTGCGTCGCCTCCAGCGGCGACCACGAGCGCATCCGCCGCGGGCTGCGCGGCGCCGGCCTGCTCGATCGCTTCCCGGAGGACGAGATCTTCAGCGCCGACGACGTCGTGCACGGCAAGCCCGCGCCCGACCTGTTCCTCCACGCGGCGGCGCAGATGGGCTTCGACCCCGCGTCCACGGTCGTGATCGAGGACAGTCCGGCAGGCGCCGAGGCCGGCCGCGCGGCGGGCATGGCGGTGCTGGGCTACGCGGGACAGACGCCCGCCGGGGAGCTGCGCGCGGCCGGCGCTCGCACGTTCAGCTCGATGGCGGAGCTGCCTGCGCTGCTGGACGCCAAAGAATAAGCCTAAATACACTCGGGATTTGCTATTTTCGTTGGTCCCATGAGCACGAGTGCGCCCACCGACCACGAGCTCACCGACGGCGCCGAGTCGCTGTCGGCCGAAGAGGCGATCGCGCGGATGGTCGAGCGCTTCCACCCCCGCCTCCTGCTCGCCTCCTCCTTCCAGCAGGAGGAGACGGTGATGGTCGACCTGCTGATGAGAGTCGAGCCGCAGGCGCGGATCTTCACGCTCGACACCGGCGTCCTCTTCGCCGAGACGTACGAGACGTGGAAGGCGATGGAGCAGCGCTACGGGATCGAGATCGAGGCCGCCTCGGGCATCTCGCTCGAAGAGCAGGCGACGCAGTTCGGCGACGAGCTGTGGGCCCGCGAGCCCGACCGCTGCTGCGCGATCCGCAAGGTCACCCCGCTGCGCGAGATCCTGTCCGGCGTCGACGGCTGGATCGTCGGCGTCCGTCGCGACCAGGCCCCCACCCGCGCCGGCACGCCGAAGATCGGCTGGGACGACAAGCACGGCATCTGGAAGGCGGCGCCGCTCGCCGACTGGAGCGACAGAGACGTCTGGCGCTACATCCACGCCAACGACCTCCCCTACAACCCCCTCCACGATCGCGGCTACGCGTCGATCGGCTGCACGCACTGCACCGTTCCGGCTGCCGACCGCAGCGGCCGCTGGGCCGGCAGCGACAAGCTCGAGTGCGGGTTGCACGGCTGACCCGAGGGTCGGCCGATCGGGGAACGGGGATGGACTGGCCGCTGATCATCCTGTTCGGCTTCTGCGTCGGCGTCCTCGTCGGGACGACGGGCGTCGGCGGGGGATCCCTGATGACGCCGGCGCTGATCCTCGTCTTCGGCACCGCGCCCGCGACCGCGATCGGCACCGACCTCGCATACGCGGCCGTGACGAAGACGGTCGGCGGCTGGCGCCACTTCCGCAAGGGCACGGTCGACATGACGATCGCGCTGTGGCTGGGGGTCGGGAGCGTGCCGGGAGCGCTCGGCGGCGTCTACGTGCTGCACGTGCTGGAGCGACGGCTCGGCAAGGGCACGTTCGACGACACGCTGCTGACGATGGTCGCCGCCGCGTTGCTCATCACCGGCGTGGCCGTCCTCGCCCGGGCGCTGCTGATGCGCATGCGCGCCGAGCGCGACACGGTCGCGCCGTTCGAGCTGCGCCACAAGGTCGCCGCCGTGCTCGTCGGCGTCTCGGTCGGCTTCGTGCTCGGCCTCACGTCGGCCGGCAGCGGCGCGCTGATCGCCGTCGCGCTGATCATGGTCTACCGCCTCAGACCGCGCCGCGTCGTCGGCACCGACGTGTTCCACGCGGCGATACTGCTGTGGGTCGCCTCGCTCGCGCACCTCGTCAGCGGCAACGTCGACCTCCTGCTCGCCGGAAACATCCTGATCGGCTCGATCCCCGGGGTGTGGATAGGCTCCAACCTCGCGACGCGCCTGCCGGAGAACGCACTGCGGCCGGCGCTCGGGATCGTCCTGCTGGCCGCCGGGCTCGCGCTGCTCAACAAGGCCGGTGCCGACTTCCCGATCTCTGTCATCTTCCTGGCGCCGGCCGCGGTCGCCGTCGCGGCGACGGCGCTGCACTTCGGACGGGCGCGGACCGCGAGCACGCGGGCGCCGCTGCCCGTCGCCGACCACGCCCGGACCCCGAGCCCACCCAAGCCGACGCCCGAATCCGCATGAGCCACGAGCTGTCCCACCTCGACGCCCTCGAGGCCGAGGCGATCCACATCATGCGCGAGGTCGCCGCCGAGCTCGAGCGCCCCGTGCTGCTGTTCTCCGGCGGCAAGGACTCGATCGTCCTGCTGCGCCTCGCCGAGAAGGCGTTCCGCCCCGCGCGCCTCCCGTTCCCGGTGATGCACGTCGACACCGGCCACAACTTCCCCGAGGTGATCGAGTTCCGCGACCGCCTCGTGGCGGAGATCGGCGAGCGGCTGATCGTCGCCTCCGTGCAGGAGTCGATCGACCAGGGCCGCGCGGTCGAGGAGACGGGCCCGCGCGCCTCGCGCAACCGCCTGCAGACCGTCACGCTGCTCGACGCGATCGAGCAGCACGGCTTCGACGCCGCCTTCGGCGGCGCGCGCCGCGACGAGGAGCGCGCCCGCGCGAAGGAGCGGATCTTCTCCTTCCGCGACGACTTCGGCCAATGGGATCCGAAGGCGCAGCGCCCCGAGCTGTGGCAGCTCTACAACGGCCGCGTGCGCAAGGGCGAGCACGTGCGCGTGTTCCCGATATCGAACTGGACCGAGCTCGACGTGTGGCAGTACATCGAGCGCGAGCGGCTCGAGCTGCCGCCGATCTACTTCGCCCACGAGCGCGAGGTGTTCGCGCGCGACGGGATGCTCTACGCCGCCAGCGACTTCGTCGAGCTGATGGACGGCGAGCAGGTCTTCACGGAGTCGGTGCGCTACCGCACCGTCGGCGACATGACCTGCACCGGCGCGGTCGCCTCGACCGCGGCGACGCTCGAGAGGGTCGTCGCGGAGATCGCCGCCACCGACCTGACCGAGCGCGGCCAGACGCGCGCGGACGACCGCGTCACCGAGGCGGCGATGGAGGATCGCAAGCGTGAGGGGTACTTCTAGATGTCGCTGACGTACGAGTCGAACGGACGGCCGGGCGGCGGGCCGGCGGGCGGATCCGATCGGCGACTCGCCGACACCGAGCTGCTGCGCTTCGCGACGGCGGGCTCCGTGGACGACGGCAAGTCGACGCTGATCGGGCGCCTGCTGCACGACGCGAAGTCGATCCTCGCCGACCAGCTCGCGCACGTGAAGGAGACGAGCGAACGGCGCGGCGACGGCGAGCTGAACCTCGCGCTGCTGACCGACGGCCTGCGCGCCGAGCGCGAGCAGGGCATCACGATCGACGTCGCGTACCGCTCCTTCCAGACCGACAAGCGGCGCTTCATCATCGCCGACTGCCCGGGCCACGAGCAGTACACGCGCAACATGGTCACGGGCGCATCGACGGCCGACCTCGCGCTCGTGCTGGTCGACGCGCGCAACGGGCTGGTGCGCCAGTCGCGTCGGCACGCTGCGATCAGCGCGCTCCTGCGCACGCCGCACCTCGTCGTCGCGATCAACAAGATGGACCTCGTCGACTACGACCAGTCGATCTACGACGCGATCGTCGCCGACTTCCGGAGCTGGTCAGCCGGCCTGGAGTTCGCCGAGGCGACGTTCATCCCGATCTCGGCCCTGAAGGGCGACAACGTCGTCGAGCCGTCCTCCAACATGGGCTGGTACGACGGCCCGACGCTGCTTGACCACCTCGAGACGGTCGAGATCGCCGGCGACCGCAACCTCGACGACTGGCGCTTCCCGGTCCAGTGGGTGATCCGCCCGCAGAACGACGAGCGCTTCCACGACTACCGCGGCTACGCGGGCCAGGTCGCGGCGGGCGTGCTGACGCCCGGCGAGCAGGTCGTCGTGCTCCCCTCCGGCCGCACGACGAGACTCGCCGCGATCGACACGGCCGACGGCCCGCTGGAGCAGGCGTTCCCGCCGCAGTCGGTGACGCTGCTGCTCGAGGACGACCTCGACGTCTCGCGCGGTGACCTGATCGCCCGCGTCGGCGAGGCGAACCCGCCGACCGTCGCGCGCGAGCTGGACGCGATCGTGTGCTGGATGAGCGACGCGCCGCTGAAGCCGGGCGCGCGCTATGCGCTCAAGCACACGACGCGCTCGGTGCGCGCGATCGTCGAGGACGTCGATTGGCACCTCGACGTCGAAACGCTCGCCCGCGAGGAGAACTCGCACGGCCTCACGCTCAACGAGATCGGGCACGTGCGGCTGCGCCTCAGCGGGCCGCTCGCGTTCGACCCCTACGCGCGCAACCGCGAGACGGGCAGCTTCATCCTGATCGACGAGGCGACGAACGACACCGTCGGCGCCGGCCTGATCGCGACGCCGGAGGAGTGACCGAGCGCCGGACTGCTCCAGGGCACGGAAGCGCGAAAGGAGGAGGACCGAAGGTATGACGACCATCATTCCGCTGGCGTCACGGTAAAGTTCCGCGCCGCATGTTCTCGAAGGTCCTGATCGCCAACCGCGGCGAGATCGCCGTCCGCGTCATCCGCGCCTGTGAGGAGCTGGGCGTCGCATCCGTCGCCGTCTACTCGGAGCTCGACCGCGATGCCATCCATGTCAAGCGCGCGGACGAGGCCTACCTGATCGGCCCCGGTCCGGCTGCCGAGTCTTATCTCGTCGTCGAGAAGATCCTCGACGCCGCGAAGAGATCGGGCGCCGAGGCGATCCATCCCGGCTACGGCTTCCTGGCCGAGAACGCGGCCTTCGCGAAGGCCTGCGAGGACGCGGGGATCGTCTTCATCGGCCCGCCGGCGAGCGCGATCAACGCGATGGGCTCGAAGACCGCGGCGCGCGAGCTGATGCAGAAGGCGGGCGTGCCGATCGTGCCGGGCACGACCGAGCCGGTCGCCGACGTCGCGGCCGCGCGCAAGATCATCGCCGACACGATCGGCTTCCCCGTCGCCGTGAAGGCGGCGGGCGGCGGCGGCGGCAAGGGCTTCCGCGTCGCGCTGACCGACGACGAGCTGGAAAGCGCCTTCGAGGGCGCCTCGCGCGAGGGCGAGAAGTTCTTCTCCGACCCGACCGTGTACCTGGAGCGCTACCTGCCAGACCCGCGCCACGTCGAGGTGCAGGTGCTCGCCGACAGACACGGCAACGTCATCCACCTCGGCGAGCGCGACTGCTCGGTCCAGCGCCGCCACCAGAAGCTGATCGAGGAGTCGCCGGCCCCAGCGGTGGACGCCGAGCTGCGCGCGCGCATCGGCAAGATCGCCACCGATGCGGCCGCAGCGGTCGACTACGTCGGCGCCGGCACGATCGAGGGCCTCTTGCAGGACGGTGAGTACTACTTCCTCGAGATGAACACGCGGGTGCAGGTCGAGCACTGCGTGACCGAGATGACGACGGGCATCGACATCGTCAAAGAGGGCATGCGCGCCGCCGCAGGGGAGCCTTTGTCGGTGTCGCAAGACGACGTCGTGCTGCGCGGCCACGCGATCGAGTGCCGCATCAACGCCGAGGACGCGTCGAGGAACTTCGCCCCGGCCCCGGGGAGGATCGGCGCCTACGTCGAGCCGTCCGGCCCGGGCGTGCGCGTCGACTCGGGCGTCGGCCCCGGCGGCGAGGTCTCGCCGATGTACGACCCGATGGTCGCGAAGCTGATCGTCTGGGACTCCGACCGCGAGGCCGCGACGAGACGCATGCTGCGCGCGCTGTCCGAGTTCGAGATCACCGAGCTGAAGACGCTGATCCCCTTCCACACCGCGCTGCTCGCCACGGAGCAGTGGGCCAAGGCGGAGACGTGCCGCGACCTGGTCGAGGACAAGAGATGGCTCAGAGCGCTCGCCTTTCCCTTGCCGGGGGCGGGTGGGAGCGATTCCGACGACGACGCGGCAGCGAAGGTCGAGCAGGCCTACACGGTCGAGGTCTCGGGCCGTCGCTTCGACGTGAAGGTCATCGGCCCGCCCGCCCCGGCCTTCGGCGGCGGTGGCGTCGTCGCGATGAACGGCGCGGCACCCGCGGGCGCCGCGCCGCGCAAGCCGCGCGAGCGCAAGAAGGGCGGCGGCGGCGGCGCCGACACGCTGCCCTCGCCGATGCAGGGCAACATGTGGAGAGTCAAGGTGAGACAGGGCGACACGGTCGAGGAGGGCCAGCTGCTCTGCATCATCGAGGCGATGAAGATGGAGAACGAGATCACCGCCCACAAGGCGGGCACGATCGCGGAGCTCCCGATCGCCGAGGGCGCCGCGATCTCCGCAGGCGACCCGATCGCGACGATCACCTCGCCCGCCGCCGAGTAGCGCCGGAGGCGCGTCCTGGCGCACGCGCGTGCGAGGCAAGCTCCTGCGCGACGAGAACCCTTGCGCGAAGGGAAGGATCCGCGTACACACCGGGATCTGGTCGAGTACCCGACCGGCGTCTTCCGCGCCGGTCCCGACGCGCGCCGAACGAGCGCGCAGAAGGAGGCTCGCATGTCCGCGATCCGCCCTCGCACCGCCCACGGCACGAAGCCGTCCCGCAGGAGGAGGTGGTCGGCCCGCCGGCTCGGGGTCCTCGTCGCCGCCGCGGCGCTCGGGCTCGCCGTGCCGAACGCGGCGAGCGCCGGAGGCAACTCGCATGGCCACGTCTTCCAGCAGCGCAACCTGATCTCCGACATCGCCGGGGTCGCGCGCATCACCGACCGCAACCTCGTCAACTCATGGGGCCTGGCGGCCGGTCCGAGCACGCCGCTGTGGGTGGCTGACAACGGCACCGGCGTCTCGACCCTCTACAGCGGCGCCGTGCACGGCAGCATCCCGGTCGCCGCGCCGTTGGTCGTGACCATCCCGGGCGGGGCGCCCACCGGCATCGTCTTCAACCCGACGAACGGGTTCGTCGTCCACGCAGGCACGGCGAGCGCGCCGGCGCGCTTCATCTTCGACTCCGAGGCCGGTCAGATCACGGCCTGGAGCCCGAACGTCCCACCGCCCACCCAGGCGCAGCCCGCGGTGACGACGCCCGGAGCGGTCTACAAGGGCCTCGCGATCGCGACGACGCGCAGGCATGGAACCCTGCTGTACGCAGCCGACTTCCACGGGGCGAAGGTCGACGTCTTCAACGACCGGTTCGCGCCGGTGACGCTCCCCGGGGCGTTCACCGACAGAGGGCTTCCGGCCGGCTTCGCCCCCTTCGACATCCAGGAGCTCGGGGGACGCCTCTACGTGGCGTATGCCCAGCAGGACGCGGCCGCCCATGACAACCTGGTGGGCCCGGGCCTCGGGTTCGTGGACGTCTATGACACGCGCGGTCACCTGCTGCGACGGTTGGTGTCGCAGGGGCAGCTCAACGCGCCGTGGGGCCTCGTGCTGGCGCCGCACCGTTTCGGCGGCTTCGGCGGCGACCTGCTCGTGGGCAACTTCGGTGACGGGGCGATCAACGCCTACGACCCGCGCAGCGGCCACTTCGACGGGCGGCTGATGAACGAGGACGGCAACCCGATCCAGATCGACGGGCTGTGGGCGCTGCGCTTCGGCAACGGCACCTTCGGCACCCCGAACGGGCTGCTGTTCACCGCCGGCATCGGCGAGGAGCAGCACGGACTGCTCGGCGAGATCGTCGCGCACTGACGCGATCGGCAGGCTGAGCGTGCTGGGAGGGCGCGCTCAGCCGCCGAACGGCCAGACGTCGCGATCGTGGAGCTTGCGGTTTCCGCCCGTGCGCCGCACGCGGAGGGCTACGTCCTCAGCGACGCGTAGGCGGCGTCGACGAGCCCCTGCGCCCGCTGCTCCTGGCCCTGGACGATGTGCGCGTTCGTGACGAAGCCGATGGACAGCCGCCGCAGCGGATCCGCGAGCCCGTACGAACCGCCCTGCCCGGCGTGCCCGAACGCGTCCTCGGGCATCGCGAGGCCGTGCGCGAGGCCCCCGAGCGTGCCCTTCTCGAACCCGCTCGCGAAGCGCGTCGGCTCGAGCCGCACCGCGTCGCAGGCAGCGGCCGACTCGACGGACCCCATCCGCGCGCGCATGCGGGCGGGAAGCTGCACGTCGCCGAAGCGGCCGTCGGTGGCAAGCGGGCGGTAGAGCAGCGCCAGCCCGCGCGCGGTGGCGAAGCCGTTCGCGGCCGGCACCTCGGCCGTGCGGGCGTCGGGCAGCTGGCAGACGCCCGCGTCGGCGAAGCGGCCCCACGAGTTGACGACGGCGGTCTGGATCGGCGCGCCGCGCGCAACCGCGTCGCCGAACGGGTCGTCTCCCCCGGGCGCGAGCGGCAGCGAGCGCACGCGCGCGACGCGCCCGTGCTCGGCCTCGGGCAGCCCGATCCAGAGGTCGAGCCCCAGCGGCGCAGCGACCTGCTCGGCGAGGAAGCGGCCCGGCGTGAGGCCGGTCGCGCGGCGCACCAGCTCGCCGAGGATCCAGCCGAACGTGAACGAGTGATAGCCGTGGCGCGTGCCGGGCTCCCACAGTGGCGCCTGCGCGGCGACGCGCGCGGTCATCTCGTCGAAGTCGAACACGCGATCCGGCGCGAGCGGGGCCGACAGGCCCGGCACGCCGGCCTGATGGTTGAGCGCCATCGCGACGGGGATCGCGCCCTTGCCGGCAGCGGCGAACTCGGGCCACCAGCGGGCGATCGGCGCGTCGACGTCGAGCTCGCCGCTCGCGGCGAGCAGGTGCACGCACGTCGCGAGCGCGCCCTTCGTCGCCGACCACACCATCACCAGCGTGCGCTCGTCCCACAGGCGACCCGTCAGCTCGTCCGCGACGCCGCCGACGAGCTCGACGACGACCTCCCCGTCGTGCGTGACGCACACGCCGCCGCCGAGCTCGCCCAGCTCGGCGAAGTTGCGGCGGAACGCCTCCAGCACGGGCGCGAAGCGCGGTGCGCAGATGCCGCGCACCTCCGCGCGGCCGAGGTCCGCACGCACGCTCATGCGCGCTCGCGCACGAGCATCTGCTCGGCGGTCGTGCGCAGCAGCTCCTGCGCGTAGGGCGTGGACGGACCGGCGAAGAAGTCGTCCGCCGGCGCCAGCTCGACCATCTCGCCGTCGCGCAGCACGAGCACGTCATCGGCCAGCACCCGCGCGACGCCGAGGTCGTGCGTCACGAGCAGGCACGCGAATCCGTTTCTCTCCTGCAGTGCGAGCAGCAGGTTCACGATCTGCGCCTGCACCGACACGTCGAGCGCCGACGTCGGCTCGTCGCACAACAGCAGCTTCGGCTCGGCCGCCAGCGCACGCGCGGTCACGATCCGCTGCAGCTGCCCGCCGCTGAACGTCTTCGGCCGCTCGCGCGCCCGGCTCGGGTCGATGCCGACCTGTTCGAGCAGCGCCGCGACGTACGCGGCCCGCTCACGGCGCGGCAGGCGCCGCAGCCCCTCGGCGACGCTGGCGCCCACGCTGAGGAAGCGGTTGAGCGCCTCGGTCGGGTGCTGGAAGACCATCTGCACCGGCGACACCGCTCCGTAGCGGACCGTCGGGGCGACGCCCGCGACCCGCACGCGGCCGCTCGTCGGCAGCTCCAGGCCGGCGACGAGCCGCGAGAGGGTGCTCTTGCCCGCCCCGCTCTCGCCCACGACCGCGAGCGTGCGACCGGCCTCGAGCGTGAAGCCGACGTCCCGCAGCACCTCACGGCCGGCGTAGGCGTGCGAGACGCCCTCGACTGCCAGCGCCGCGGCGTCGCTCATGCCTGCTCGATCCGCGGGAAGTGACACGCCCAGCCGCGCGAGCCGTCGGCGGTCGGCAGCGGACGCTCCGCCACGCAGCGCTCCTGCGCGTGCGGGCAGCGCGGCGCGAACACGCAGCCGGCGGGCCAGTGCCCGGGACGCGGCGGCGCGCCGGGGAGCACGCGCAGCGGGACCCGCCGCCGCGCGGTCAGCGTCGCGGACGCGTCGAGCAGCGCCACCGTGTACGGATGCGCGGGCCGCGCGACGAGCTCGCGCGTGGGTCCGTGCTCGACGACGCGCCCGGCGTACATCACCGCGATCGTGTCGCAGAAGTGGCTCACGAGCCCGAGGTCGTGGCTGACGAGGATCACCGCCGTGCCCTCCTCCTGCGCGAGCCGCTTGAACAGCCGCAGGACCTCGAGGCGCACGTTCGCGTCCAGGGCCGAGGTCGGCTCGTCGACGACGAGCAGCCGCGGGCCGGGCATCATCCCCATCGCGATCGTGACCCGCTGCGCCATCCCCCCGCTGAGCTGGAACGGATAGAGCGTCAGCACGTGCTCGACGGCGCGGAAGCCCATCTGCCCCAGCAGCGAGACGGCGCGGGCGCGCGCGTCGGCGGGCCTCAACACCCCCTTGCGCACGACGCCCTCGACCAGCTGGTCGCCGACGCGGACCATCGGGTCGAGCATCCCGACCGGGTTCTGCAGCACAACGGACGTCTCCGAGCCGAGCAGTCGACGCAGCTCGCCGACGCGCGCGAGCGAGACGACGTCGCCGTTGACGCGCAGCTCGCCGTGCGCCCGCACGCCCGGCGGCAGCAGGCCGAGCAGCGCGCGCATCGTGACCGTCTTGCCCGCCCCCGTCTCGCCCACGATGCCGAGCATCGCGCCTGCCTCGACCGCGAGATCGACGCCCTCGACCAGCTGCACGCCACCGCCGACGGTCCCCACCGTCACGTCGCGCCCCTCGCACGGCCCGTTCACCGCTCCACCACCTCGACGTCGATCCCGAACAGCTCCTGCAACCCGTCACCGACGACGTTCGCGGCCAGCAGCAGCAGCGCCAGCATCGTGCCCGGGAAGACGACGACCCACCAGGCCTCCTGCAGGCTCGCCCGGCCCTGGGCGATCATGAAGCCGAGGCTCGGCGTCGGCGGTGCGATGCCGAGTCCGACGAAGCTCAGCCCCGCCTCCCACAGCAGCACGAAGCCGAGCTGCAACGACCCGAGCACGAGGATCAGCGTCGCGGCCGGCGGCAGCAGGTGCACCAGCAGCAGCCGCAGCCGGCTCACGCCCGCGAGACGAGCGGCGGAGATCGACGCGCGCGTGCGCTCCACGAGCACCTGCGTGCGCACGACGCGCGCGTACGGCACCCAGCTGACGACGCTGATCAGCAGGATCAGCGCGACCATCGAATGCCCGACCGTCGCCGACGCGGCGATGAACAGCAGCAGCGGCGGCACCGCCAGCTGCAGGTCGACCAAGCGCATCAGCGACGCGTCGACGTACCCGCCGGCGTAGCCCGCGACGAGTCCGACGACGATCCCGACGACGGCCGACAGCGCGACGACGGCGACGCCGATCGTCAGCGAGGTCACGACGCTGTGCGCGATCCACGACAGCACGTCGTGGCCGAGCGCGTCCGCCCCCAGCGGGTGACCCGAGCTGAAGGGCTTGGCGAACGCCTGGTTGAGGTCCTGCGCGTTGGGGTCGGCCAGCGCCACCGCGCCGACGAGTGCGAGCGCAAGCGCGCAGGCGTAGATCGCCAGTCCCAGCCGCAGCGAGCCCGGCAGCGCGCTCCAGCGCGCCCATGCGCGCCCCAGGCGCGAGGCGCGCACCGGGAGGCCCGCGCGCGGCGGCTCGACGACGAGGTCGCCGACGCTCATGTCGCGCTCCGCACGCGCGGGTCGACGGCCCGCACCGCCAGGTCCGCGAACAGGTTGAACAGCACGTACCCGACCGCGACGACCACGACGATCGCCTGCACGACCGCCATGTCGCGGGCGCGCGTCGCCGAGACGACGAGCGAGCCGATCCCCGGGATCCCGAAGACGACCTCGACGATGATCGTCCCGCCGAGCAGCCAGCCGAGCTGCAGCGCGAGATACGTGATCAACGGCGGCCCCGCATTGCGCAGCCCGTGGCGCAGCACGATGTCCCGCTCGGACAGGCCCTTCGCGCGCAGCGCGACGACGAAGTCGGCGCCGAGCACGTCGAGCAGCTGCGAGCGCAGGAGACGCGTGAGCGTCGCCACGAGCGGCAGCGACAGCGCGATCACGGGCAGCACGTACGAGGCCGGGCCGGTCGCCCCGAAGCTCGGCAGCCATCCGAGCACGACGGCGAACAGCAGCACGAGCACGAGCCCGGCGAAGAACTCCGGGATGCCCTGGAGCGCGACGAAGCCGTTGCGCACCCACGCGTCGATCCGGCTGCCGCGCCGGATCGCGCCGAACGTCGCCGACGCGAGCGCGATCAGCGAGGCCGTCGCCATCGCCGCGAAGACGAGGATCAGCGTGTAGGGGAGCGCCTCCGCGACGCGGGTGAGCGCGCCCGTCGGCGATCCGATCGAGGGACCGAAGTCGCCGTGCGCGACGCCGCCGACATAGCTCACGTAGCGCTCGAGCAGCGGCTTGTCGTAGCCGTACTGATGCAGCAGCTGCGCCCGCGCGGCAGGGCTGATGTTGGCGTAGCGCGCGTCGATCGGGTTGCCGGCCATGCTCGCCAGCACGAAGCTGATCGTGATCGCGCCGAAGACGACGAGGAGCCCCTGGCCGAGACGGGTGGCGATGTACCGTTTCATCATCGACCTGCTTGCCAGGGACTCACGTGCCGTCGGGCTTCCGCTCAGGCAGAGCCGCTGATGTACGACGTGCCGAGCTTCGTGAAGACGTTCGGCGGGGCCTGGTAGTGCTGCAGCGTCGCGATCGAGGCGTCGAGGCGCTTCGGGACCCACAGCGTGATCCATGCGACGTCGTTCGCCCACACGTCGATCGCGTCGGCGATCAGGCGCTCGCGCGCGCGCCCGTCGGGCGTGACGACGACGCGCGCGACGAGGGCGTCATATCTGGGATTTCTGTAGTGGCACTGGGCGGCGAGCGCGCCGAGCGTCAGGTGGAACGGGCCGCCGGTGACCCAGCCCCACTCGTTCCAGTGCAGCTGGTACTTCGGTCTCGGCAGCGACTTGTCGGCCTCGAAGACGGCCGGGTCGAGCACCTCGGAGGTCGTCGCGAAGCCGACTGCGTTGAGCTGCGCGACGAGCGCCTGCGAGATCTCGCTCGCGAGCACCGCGTCGGACCGCACGCTCATGCGGACGGGCACGGTGCCGCCGTAGCCCGCGTCCTTCAGCAGCTGGCGCGCCTTCTGCGGGTCGTGGGCGTAGGCGGTCGCGGGGACGTGATAGCCCTGGATCCCCGGCGGGAACATCGAGTCGTCGAGCGCGGCCGTGCCGAGCAGCAGCTTCTCGACGATCGTCTTGCGGTCGATCGCGTACGCCATCGCCTGACGCACGCGCGGGTCGTCGAACGGCTTCATGTCGCAGACGGGCATCAGGCAGGCCGTCGACCAGCTCGGCGACTCGTGGACGGCCAGGCGCGGGTCGGAGCGCAGCGAGCGCGCCGCCAGCGGGGCGACCTGCAGCACGAGGTCGACGTCGCCGGCCTGCAGCGCCGAGACGCGCGCGCTCTCCTCCGGGATGACGTTGAAGACGAGCGTCTCGATGTGGGGCTTCTCGCCCCAGTGGCCGTCGAACGCCGCGAGCGTGACGGACTGGCCGGCGCGCTCGCTCACGAAGCGGAAGGGACCGGTGCCGACGTGCTGGCGCGCGACCTGCTTGTCGGCCTTCGCGGGGTGCGATCCGAGCACCTTCGGCGAGCTGATGCCGGACGCGAGCGTGAGGTTGTGGCCGAGGTCGGGGAACGGCGTCTTGTAGGTGAAGCGCACGACGCTGGGGTCGGAGTCGTCGATCACGGGCGTGCCGAAGAGGAAGCCGTAGGGATCGGAGGGACGCAGCACGTACTCGAAATTCTTGCGCACGGCGCTCGCGTCGAAGGTGGCGCCATCGTGGAACCTGACGCCGTCGCGCAGGGTGAAGACCCACTCGCGCGCGTCGTCGCTGACGTGCCATCTGGTGGCGAGCGAGGGAGCGAGCGCTCTGTAGCCGGCGTCGAAGGTGACGAGCGACTCGAAGATGCTCGTGATGATCGCCAGGTCGCCGACGCTCTCGGCGATCGTCGGGTCGAGCGAGTCGACGGCGCCGGGCAGTGCGATCCGCAGCGTCCCCGTCGGATGCGCCGGCGGCGACCCGACGGCCGCGGAGCCGGTGCCCGCGGTCCCCGCGCTGCCGCAGGCCGTGAGGAACGCGGCGAGGCTCGTCACGCCGAGCACGCTCCCGGCCGAGCGGCGCAGGAACGCCTGGCGCGTCAGGCCCGCGCTCGTCGCGGCTCGCCGCGCGCGCTCCACCGCCGCTTCGCTCGGACGGAGGTCGTCCGCTTCGCTGCTGTACGCCATGAGCATCCTCTCCTCAGAGAACCAGCGCCGACCAGCCGGCAACTGAACACTTGTTCTCAAGCTACATCTTCCTTTTCGAGAAAGCAAGTTCGGCAGCCAAAGTGCCATTTAATGCAGGCCATCAACAAAACAGCACAACTGTTCAGTCAGGCCGTATGATGCGCCTCATGTACCCGACCGCTCGCCGCGAGCTGCTCGACGTGGAGATGCCGGACGGGGTGCGGCTGGCAACGAGCGTCTCGCTCCCGCAGCCAGGCTTCCGCGGGCCCGTCGTGCTGCTGCGCTCGCCGTATCCGTTCCTGTCGTTCGCCGAGGGCACGCTCGGGCTGGAGCTGGCCGAGGTGCTCGCGAGCGGCTTCGCCGTCGTGCGCCAGGACGTGCGCGGGCGCGGCGGCTCGGGCGGCCGCTTCGGCTTCCTCGCGCAGGAGGGAGCGGACGGGCGGGCGACGGTCGCCTGGATCGCCGGCCAGCGCTGGTGCGACGGGCGCGTCGCGACGATCGGCGGCTCCTATCTCGGGCGCGCGCAGTTGCTGATGGGCGACGCCGATCCGAGCCCGATGGCGATGATCCCGGCCCTCACCGGCCTCAGCTCCGAGGCGGCGTGGTGGCCGAACGGCGTGCTCAACCTCGCGCTGCTCGCCGGCTGGCTGAGCCAGCTGGCCGAGCCGGAGCCGCGCGAGCTGGCACCCCACGAGTCCGCCGCCGTGCGCGCGCTGCTCGCGGCGGGCGATCCGCTCGCGGTGATGCGCGCCGCGCTCCAGGACGGGCACCCCGCGAATCGGCTGCTGGAGAGCATCGTGCCGCTCGTGCGGCACGAACGGCGACCCGACATGGACGGGCACGTGCCGCGCATACCCAGCCTCCACGTCACCGGCTGGTATGACCAGGCCGCCGCCACGACGCTCGACGTCTGGCAGCGCGCGCGCGAGCGCAGCCCGGACGCCGCCCATCCGCTGATCGTCGGCCCGTGGAGCCACGAGGACTTCGGCGGGCGGCTGCAGGGGCTGCTCCATCCCGGCGGCGACGCCGACGCCTGGGGGCTGGCGGTCCAGCAGCTCGACTTCCTGCGCCACGCGGTGCTCGGCGAAGGCGACGCGCCGCCGGCCGCGCAGGTCTACGTGACGGGCGCGGACGCGTGGCGCACACTCGACGCGTGGCCGCCGCCGACGCAGCCGTTGACGCTGTGGCTCGACGCGGAGGGCGCGCGCCTGACCGCCGCGCCGGCCGCGGCCGGCGGTGCGCTCACGCTCACGCTCACGAGCCGGGCCGCCGCGCCGGTGCCGTCCGTCGGCGGCCCGTCCTCGGGCTGGGCGTCGAGCATCGGCGTCGAGCACCGCGTCGGGCCGGCCGACGTGCGCGAGCTGGCCGCGCGCGACGACGTGCTGGCGCTGCGCTCCACGCCGCTCGACGCGAGCGTCGAGGTCGCGGGCGCGATCGAGCTGCGCCTGACCGTCGCCGCGGACCTCGCGCCCGCGGCGCTCGCCGTCAAGCTCGCCGAGTCGGCGCCTGACGGGACGCTGCGCGTCGTCACCGACGGCGTCGGGACGACGGGCTCGCAGCCGGCGGTCGAACCGGCCGCGCTGACGATCGCGCTGTCGCCCGTCCACCACCGCTTGCGTGCCGGGTGCGAGCTGGTGGTGCTGCTCGCCGGCAGCGAGTTCCCGCGCTATCCGATCGGACTCGACGCCGACCGCACGCTGCGGATCCCCACCGGCGGCGAGCAGCCGGCGCGGCTCGTGCTGCCGGTCGTCATGGCGTGAGCGCCGCGCTCAGGAGGGGCGCAGCCGGCCGTAGCCGGCGAGCCGCACGGCGACGTGCGCGAGCAGGCGATCGTCGCCGTGCTGCAACTGCAGGCCGGTCAGCTCCTCGATGCGTCGCAGCCGGTAGTACAGGCCGCTACGGTGCAGCGACAGGGAAGCGGCGGTCTGGTTCGCGTCGCCGTCCGCGTCGAGGAAGGCGGCGAGCGTCGCCGCCAGCTCGGGCTCCTCGCCGAGCACCTGCCGCAGGCCCGCGGGAAGGTCGCGGCGCGCCGTCTCGCTGAGCTGGGCGAGCAGGCGATCGGCGCCGAGCGCGGCCCAAGCCGCGAAGCCGGAGGCGCCGACGCGCGTCGACGCCGCCACGCGCAACGCGATGCGCGCCTGGCGAAGACCCTCGCCCACCGCGTCGAGGTCCTCGATCAGTCCCGACTGTCCCACCGCGACCTCCGAGCGGACCATCGCGTGCGCCCAGTGCGCCAGCTCGTCGGGCTTGAGCGTGCCCAGCGCCGGGTCCTCCGGCGAGATCAGCAGGCCCAGCTCGTCGTCGGAGAGCAGCCCGACGAGCGCGAACCCCTCGGACAGCCGCTGCTGGAGGCGGTCGCCCGCGAGCTGCAGATCGACGCCGGGCGCCGTCGGAGCGACGAGACAGCAGACGTAGGTCGCGTCGGGCAGCAGCCCGTGCTCGCGCACGTGCGCGATCGCCTCCGCGCGCACGCCGTCGTGCGAGGACGCGAGCGCGGTGAGCGTCGGCGCCGCGTCGAGCAGCGGCTCGATCGCCTGCTGGCCGAGCAGCGCGGCGACCCGCCGCGCCGTCTGCTCGGCGCGGTCGACCCCTACCGCGTCGAGCTCGTGGTCGGGGTCGAGCAGCCAGATGTAGCCCAGCGTCCGGCCCGCATGGCGCACGGGAACGCACAGGCGCTCGTCCATCCCGAGCGCCGGGTCGCCGTCGGTGCGCAGCGCGCCCTCCGCCTCGGCGATCCCCTGGTCGAGCAGCGCCCGGCGCACCTGCGGCGACGCGCCGCGGCCGAGGATGCTCTCGCTGCGCACCGTGTCGAGCGGGCCCCATTGGCGGCTGAACGCGATCGGCTCGAGCGTCGCGTCGTCGAGCAGCACCGGCCGGCCGAGCCCGATGCTGAGCGCGTCGACGAGTCCCTGTATCGACTCGCGGCCGGAGTGGCCGTCGCCATGGTCGCCCGTGTCCTTGCGGTTCGGTGTCAGCACAGCTGTCTCGTTCGTCGCTGTCGCGCGGCCCGGCGGGAAGCGGGCCTGCGCGTGACCGCAGCCTAGCGGACACGACAGCGACTGAACAACCGATCAGTCGACTCGCCGCCGTCCGCTGCCGCGGGCCTGCGGCCACTCGCCGGCGGACCGCCACCGGCGCACGCGGCGCACGGCCGCACTACCGTCGCCGGACGGTGCAGAGCACCCTTCTCACGAGCGTGCTGCTGCCCGCCGCGCTCGCAGCGATCATGCTCGCCCTCGGGCTGGAGCTGACGACCGCCGACTTCCGCCGCGTCGTCTCGCAGCCGCGCGGGGTCGGGATCGGCCTGCTCAACCTCGTCGTCGTCTCGCCCGCGCTCGCGTTCGGCGTCGCCCAGCTGTTCGGCCTGCCGGCCGGGCTGGCCGTCGGGCTCGTGCTGCTGGGCGCCTCGCCCGGAGGCACGATGGCGAACGTCCTCACCCACCTCGCGCGCGGCGACACCGCGCTGTCGGTGACGATGACGGCGATCAGCAGCCTCGCCGCGGCGATCACGGTCCCGCTCTACCTGGAGCTGGCGTCGCGCCACTTCGACGCGCAGGCGCTCGTCGGCCACCTCGCGATGGGCTCGATCGTCGCGCGCGTGTTCCTCGTCACGGTCATCCCCGTGGGAGCGGGGATGTGGCTGCGGCACCGCTGGCCCGAGCGCGTCGTCGCGGCGCGGCCGCGCATCGCGAAGCTCGCGCTGGCGCTGTTCGTGCTCGTCGTCGCCGGCGCCGTCGCGGCGGAGCACGACACGGTGCTCGACAACCTCGGCGGCGTCCTCGGCGCAGTCCTCGCGCTCAACCTGGCCGCGCTCTCGATCAGCTTCGCGGTCTCCAAGCTCGCCCGCCTCGACGACCGTCAGGCGACCGCGATCGCGCTCGAGCTGGGCATCCACAACGCGACGCTCGCGATCGCGGTCGGCAGCGCGCTCGCGACCGAGCTGACGGTCCCGGCCGCCGTCTACGGCTCCGTCATGTTCATCAGCGGCGGCCTCTTCGCCCGCCTGATGCACCGCCGCAACGTGGCGGCCTGCTAAGCGTCGCGCAGCAGCGAGACGTTGCAGTCGTGCAGCTGCAAGGTGAGAAACGACGACACGGCGGAGGAGGACCAGATGCTCTGCAAGAACGCGATCCCCACATGGCGGGCACCGTCGCCGGCCGTATCACCGACTGCGCCGCGATCTCCGCGGGGACCCGAAAGCGACGATCATTCGCCGGCTGCCTAGGGCGACCCTTACATCGACGCGCCGGGTTCGGCGGCAGTCACGCGGACATCGGGCAGGCGCTGGCCGTCCGAGGTGCAGCACAGGCCGACACCGCGCAGCATCAACGGCCCGCGGTCTGCGCGACGAGGTCGTCGAAGCTGGTGGCGACGTCGTAGTCAGCATCGAGTGCTTCGAAGTGGCGCCGGGCACACGCGATCTTGTTGCTCTCGAGTCTGCGCAGAGCAGCCGCGTCGTGCGTGGCCTTCGTCTCGCGCACCATGTGGATCTGAGGGCGGTCGCCGTCGTCCCAGCAGATCGCCCAATCCGGGTTGTAGGGACCGACAGGCGTGTCGATTGTGAACCACGATGGCAGCTTTACGTAGAAGCGCACCCGTCTGTCGTGGTCGAGCCGCTCGGCGAAGCGGCGCTCTACCGACGACTCCCACTCGACGTGCGAATACAGTGACTTCGCTGCGTTTTCCACAGCGTAGAGCCGGTCGACGTAGCGCGTGATCTCGGCTGCGGCATCGGGCTCGAGTCGTCTCATCTCCCACGTCTCACCATCGACCTGCTCGTACTCGAGGCCATCGATCAGCTCCGCCGCGAGCACGTCACGCAGGATCCGTGTGACCTGAACAACGAACGCGTGCGGGTTGACGCGGCAGTCGTCGAGCCGCTCGCATGCGCAAAGGATCCGCATGAGCGTCACGCGCGTCAGGTCGGTCGCATTCTGCAGCGCGCCGAGCAAGTCGGGTAGGCGCTCCGGAGCTGTCGCGTGCTCCGCCGCGCCGCCCAGCGTGCCCGAGGCCTCGATCCCGGCCCCGGTGATCGTCAGCTGTGCGCGCTCCGACTTCACGAGCGGGCGTGGAACGGCATCCATCCCCTGGATCGCGTCGACCGCGTTCACGACGATCCGCTCGGAGTCGACGCGCACGCGGTAGCGCGTGCGGCGCGCGACGTCGTGCCACAGCGCGCGAAAACCCTCGTCGAGCAGCACCGCCTTGTGCACGGCGACCGTGGCGCGTCTGCGTGCGTCGCGCACAGCAGGCCGGTTGTAGCGCTCGAGCACGTTCAGCACGCCGTCGACGCAATCCTCCAGATGCGCAGGGAGCGCCAACACGTAGTCGTCGTTGTTGGGCTGGAAGCGCTCGGTGAGCTTGCCGCCGGCACCGAGCTGGCCCAACGCCTGCAGGTGTTCCCACACCTCGACGGACCCCGCCGGGCCGAGCGGCCCGCCCGAGGCGCGCGGCAGCAGAGCGAACGCGGTGCGCGCGACGACCCCCCACGTCTGACCGGTCTCGCGCTCGTAGTCGACCTGCAGCCCTCTGGCGAACGCGTCGTAGGACTCGTTCGCAACAACCGTCAATCGCGCGATCTCGCGATCGTGGACGCGCGTCCCGTGCTGGTCGACCGGCAGCCGCAGCCCGCGGCCGATCTGCTGGCGACGCGTGATCGATGAGCGGGAGTGCGCGAGCGTGCAGACTTGAAAGACGTTCGGATTGTCCCAGCCCTCGCGCAACGCCGAGTGTGTGAAGATGAAGCGCAGCGGCTCGTCGAGCGACAGCAGCTGCTCCTTGCCGCGCATGATCTTCTCGTACGTCGAGCGGTCGCTCTCGCCCTCCCCTCGCGAGTCCTTCGCGCGTCCCTTCCCGTCCTGGCTGAAGTAGGCGTCGTGCAGCTGCTCGACCGGCGGGAGGACCAGGTCTGCGTAGCGCGGCTTGGCGAGGTGCGTCTGCAGCTCCTTCTCGAACAGCCGCCCGATCGGGCCAAGGATGGGCACCCCCTCCTGGTCGTAGCGTCGGTAGTCCGCAACCGCATCGAGAAAGAAGAGCGACAACACCTTGATGCCGCGCGGGGCGAGCCGCAGCTCGCGATCGAGGTGATAGCGAATCGTCTCGCGCATCTGCAGGCGGTGGACGTCACTCACCTCGCCGCCGCTTGCAGCGCCGAGCGGAACGACCGTGCCGCCGGTCAGCTCGAGCGCCTCGCGGCCGACTTCGTAGAGGATGTCGTCGACGATGAAGCCGTCGCGGTACTCCGAGCGGCCCTTCGCCTTGACGGCGAGGTCGTCGCCGCGTCTGACCCACGCACGGGTGCGCCTCGCACGCTCACCGACGCCGGCGTTCAGCTCGACCTGCGCGCGGTTCCGCTCCGAGTCGACCTGCAGGAGCCGCAGGTGGGCGTCGTTGAACGACGCCTCGACCTCGATCCCGTCGACCTCGATCTGCTTGACCAGCTCGAGTTCGAACGCTTCGACCGGGCCGAGGCGGTACACCACGTTGTAGGGGCGCCGCGGCGTTGCCGAGTAGCGCAGCGTGCAGAGCGGGTTGAGGCGGTCGATCGCGGCCCGCGCGCCCTCGCTCTCGAAGTTCTGCGGCTCGTCGATCACGACGACCGGTCGGACCGCCTGGATGTACTCGATCGGCGGGCGGCCGGACATCGCGTCGTGCGGCCGGTTGATCACGTTCGCGCGGACGTCCGTGGGATCGTCGCCGACCACGTCCTTCTGAAACGACTGGATGTTCATCACCAGCACCTGCAGGGTGCTGGACGTGGCGAACTGGCGGACGACGCTCAGGCGTCTGCTGTCGTAGACGGCGTGGTCGATCGGTGCCGCGTAGTGCTGGCGGAAATGCGGTCCCATCGAGCGCAGGCTTGCGAGCACTCCCTCGCGGATCGCGACGCTCGGGACGACGATCACGAACTTCGTCAGCCGGTACTGCCGATGTAGCTCGAAGATGGTACGGAGATAGACGTACGTCTTGCCGGTCCCGGTCTCCATCTCGACGGTGAAGTGACGGCCGTCGAGCTGCTCGGCGGGCGGCAGGCCGTTGCGCCGCTGTACGGCGCGGAGCTGTGCGAGCAGGCTCGCATCGAAGGCTGCGTCGTCCTGCGGCGCCGGGTTTGCGAAGCCCAGCTCGACCAGATCGAGCCGCTCGCCGCTGCCGTCGCGGTCGAGTCGCACCGCGCCCGTCGCTCCCAGGGCCCCCTCAAACAGATCGACGACCGCGTCGACGGCGGCGACCTGATGCGACAGCGACGGGTCGTACTGCAGGTGGACGTCATGCGAGCCCACGGTCAGACGACGAGCAACTCGGTCGCCGTGGCGCGATGCGCGTTGACGGTCTTCAGGTGCTGGAGCGCGTTGACCTTGACCTCGTCGTCACCGCCGAAGCCCGCCTCCAGCACGATCAGCTGCGCCGGCTCCAGCGCCACGAGCGCCTCGAACAGCTCGACCGTCAGCTCGCGCGCGAAGCACGCGACCAGCGCTCCGTCCTCAACCGACGCCGCCCGCGCGCCCGCCACCTCGAGCCACTCCACCGGCGCCGTCAACATGAAGCCACGCGCGAGGAGTACCTCGGCGAGCAGCGCCTCGTCGCCGCGCGTCGGGTTCACCGGTTCACTGAAGAGCTGCCACGAGCCCTCGTGGTCAGTTCCCGACCCTTCGCGCCGAACGAGCCCCGGCGCATCCAGCCGGTAGGCGCGGAAGCCCACTGCAGTCCGCCGTGCCGACGCCGTGTCTCCCTCCAGCTCCTCCTGGACCGCGCGGACGCGCGCGCGCGCAAGCGACGCGATGGTCCCATGCGTGCTGTCGTCCAGCAGCTCCGGCAGCTGGATGAGAATGAAGCGACGCTGCCCACCGTCGAGAGCGTTCAGACGCAGCACGGCGTCACCGAGCGTGCCCGATCCGGCGAAGAAGTCGAGCACTATTTCCGGCTCGTCCGTCGATGTCGTGAGCTGCAGCAGACGCTGCATGAGCTGGACGGGCTTCGGCGTCTCGAACACGGAGTCGGAGGACTCGAACTGCACGAGTCTGAGCAGCTGCTTCTTGGCGTCCTGCGTATGCCCGACCTCGCTGTAACGCCAGAGCGTGCGCGGCGTGCTGCCTTCCTTGACCTCCGCGAGGAAGCGCTTGACGGCCGGGATGTTGTTGCCGTCCTCGCCCCACCAGATGCGGTCGTCGGCGTCGAGGCGGCGGAACTCGTCCTCGGCGACGACCCAATAGCGACCGGACGGCGGGCGCTCGATCACCCGCCCGCCCGGGCAGACGATGCGGTACGTGCCCTGCGAGTAGAAGTTGCGCGCCGAGAGGTCCCCAGGTTTCCACGGCCCGCGCGGATCGTCGTCCTGATTCCGGTACCGCCGCTCCATCTCCTCCGTGCGCGGAAGTGCGTTCGGACGCCATGCATCCGCGTCGCGCGCGTAGACGACCAGGTAGTCGTGATCGCCGGAGAAGTGACGCGCCGTGTTCTTCGGCGCGTACACCTTCTCCCAGATCACGGTCGCGACGAAGTTCTCCTCGCCGAAGATCTCGTCGAGCAGCATGCGCAGTCGCGGCGCCTCGGTGTCGTCAATCGAGACGACGACGATCCCGTCGTCCCGCAGCAATGAGCGAGCGAGGTGGAGGCGAGGCCACATCATCGAGAGCCAAGCCGAGTGGTACCGGCCGCCCGTCTCCGAGTTTGCGCGCAGCCGTCCGCCGTTGTCGTCGAGCTGCCCGGAGTAGCGCAGATACTCGTCGAGCGGGTCGCGGAAGCTGTCGGGGTAGACGAAGTCCTTGCCGGTGTTGTACGGCGGATCGATGTAGATCAATCGAACCGAGCGGTGGTAGCTGCGCTGGAGCAGCTTCAGCACCTCGAGGTTCTCGCCCTCGACGATGACGTTCTGCGTCGTGCCCCAGTCGACGGACTCCTCGGGCATCGGCACGAGCGTCCCCTCGGACGGCGTCTGCGCGACGCGGATCGCGTCGCGCTTGCCGGGCCAGCTCTGCCCGAAGCGCTCCGGGCCGTCGTCGACGACGTCGCCGAGGACCGCTCGCAGCGCGTCGAGGTCGACCTTGCCGTCGCGCACCGCTTCGGGGAACAGTGCGGCGAGCTGCTCCACGCGCGGCGCGACGACGTCCGCCGAGCGGAGCTTCAGGCGGGTCAGCTCGGCGTCCGGTTCGACACTGTCGGTCGCCGGGCAGTCCGGCAGCTCGTGAACGGGGCGGTCGGTCACTACAGGCGGATCGTACCCGCGGGGCGTGAGGCAGCGTGCGAACCGGCCCATCTCAGCCGCCGAGAAGCGAGACGTTGCAGTCGTGCAGCTTGCGGTTGCCGCCGTTGCGGCGGGCGAGCGGGAGCGGCGCGGCGGCGGCGTCGCGCTGGAGCGCCTCGACGTAGGCGACGTCCTCGCGCAGGATCGCGGCGGCGCGCACGGCGTCGAGCGGCTCGCCGTGGCCGGGCACGACGACGTCGGCCTGCTCGACGAGCGGCGCGAGACGGCGGAGCGTCGCGAGGTAGCCGTCGAGTGAGCTGCTCGGCGACAGCTCGGGGATCGCGCCCGGCGACAGGTAGTCCCCGGCGACGAGCACGCCCGCCCACGGGATCCAGATCGCCGTGCCGTCGGACGTGTGGCCGTCGGCGGGATGCAGCTCCAGCTCGCGCTCGCCGACGGCGCAGTAGCCCGGCACCGGCAGCGCCTGCACGCCCGCGAGCGACAGCGGTCCGGGGCGCTCGATCAGGTACTCCTCGTCGAACTCGCGCAGCTCGCGCTGGGCGCCGCCGGGCTCGGCCGCGAGGCGCGCGGCGGTCGTCTCGCCGCAGCCGATCGACGCCTCGGGGAACGCGTAGCGGCCGAGCAGGTGATCCCAGTCTGCGTGCGTGACGAGCAGGCCGGAGATCGGGAAGCCCGCCTGGTCGAGCAGCGCCGGCAGCGCCTCCAGCTCCTCGGGCAGGACGGGCGAGTCGATCAGGAACGCCTCGTCGTCGGTGCCCGCGCGGACGGCAGTGCAGGTCGTCTTCCAGATCGCGCTGATCGCGACGACGACGTCCTCGTGAACGGCGATGGCGCGCATGACGGCGTGGCGGACGAGCCTGGGGTCGACGGGCGGGCGGCGCTACGAGAGCCCGAGCGCTCTGACGGCCTCGCGCAGGCTCGAAACCTCGAGGTCCGGTCTCTTCTGCCCCGCCTCGAGCTGCTGTCTCGCGCGGTTGACCCACACGACGGGGATCTTCGCCTTGAGGCAGGGCTCGACGTCGTGGTGATAGCTCGACGTGATGTGGACCCAGCCTCTCTTGCCGCCGACGCGCCGCTCGCACTCCTTGAAGTGGGCGGGGTCCGGCTTGTAGGAGCGCACCTGCTGGGCGGTCACGACAAGGTCGAAGTCGTGCGGGATGTGGCGGCGCGTGAGCCCGAGCAGCTTGTCGTCGATGTTCGCGATCAGCCCGAGGCTGAGGCCCTGCTTCGCGAGTCTCTGCAACACCGGGTTGGCCTCTCTGAAGGCTGGCCAGCGCTGCACCGAGTCGGGCAGGAAGCCGCTGCGGGAGGGTTCGAGCGGCCAGCCGAGCTCCTCGGCGATCTGGACGGCCGTGCGGCGCAGCACCTCGGCGTAGAGCTCGTAGGAGCCCGCCTGGATCTGCTGCTGGATCGAGTGGAAGAGCGGGATCAGCGTGTCCCGGTCCATCTCGAAGCCGTCGCGCTCGGCCTCTCTGGTGAAGGCCTCGAACGCACCCAGATCCCAGTCGATCAGAGTGCCGTAGGCGTCAAATGTGACGAACGTGACGTTCTTGGGAATCGGCATCGGCCGCGCATTATGCCGCGCGGGGCGCTCAAGAGGCGCCGCGGGGCCGCGGACCCGACGCCCAGCTCCCGGCGCGACGCCTCCAGCGCGCGTCGGGTAACGTGGCGCGCCGCGATGGACCTGCTCGAGTATCAGGGCAAGCAGCTGTTCGCCCGTCACGGCATCCCTGTCCCGTCTGGGAAGCCCGCCGCCACCGTCGAGGAGGCGGTCGCCGCCGCCGAGGAGATCGGCTACCCGTGCGTCGTCAAGGCGCAGGTGCTGATCGGCGGGCGCGGCAAGGCCGGCGGCGTCAAGCTCGCGAAGGACCGCGCCGAGGCCGAGCAGTACGCCGCCGACATCCTCGGCATGGACATCAAGGGCTTCACCGTCCATGAGGTCTGGATCGAGGCCGCGTCGGACATCGCCGAGGAGTACTACGCGTCGATCGTCTTCGACCGCGCCGCGAAGGCTCCCCTCGTGATGCTCTCGACGCAGGGCGGGATGGACATCGAGGAGGTCGCCGAGAAGACGCCGCAGGCGCTGGCAAGACTCCACGTCGACCCGCTGCTCGGCTTCCAGGACTTCCACGGCCGCAAGCTCGCGTTCGCGGCCGGCATCCCGGCCGACCTGATCCGTCCCGTCGGCGCGATGCTCGCCAAGCTCTACGCGACCTTCACCGCCGAGGAGGCGATGCTGATCGAGGTCAACCCGCTGATCGTGACGCCGGAGCGCGACGTGCGCGCGCTCGACGCGAAGGTCACGCTCGACGGCAACGCCCTCTACCGGCATCCCGACAACGCGGCGCTGCGCGATCCGTCGAACGAGGACGAGCAGGAGCAGATGGCGCACGAGCGCGGCCTCACGTACGTGAAGCTCGACGGCGACATCGGCATCCTCGGCAACGGCGCCGGGCTCGTGATGTCGACGCTCGACGTCGTCGCGCAGGCCGGCGGCGCGCCCGCGAACTTCCTCGACGCCGGCGGCGGCTCGAAGGCCGACGCGATCGTCAGCGCGGTCGAGGTGATCCTCTCCGACGCGAAGGTGAGAGCGGTGCTGTTCAACATCTTCGGTGGCATCACGCGCTGCGACGAGGTCGCCAAGGGCCTGATCGAGGCGTTCGACGTCGTCAAGCCGACGGTCCCGTTCGTCGTGCGGCTCGACGGCACGAACGACGTCGAGGGCCGCAGGCTGCTCGCCGAGGCGAACCTGCCGAACGTCACGACCGCCGCGACGATGAACGAGGCCGCCGCGAAGGTCGTGGAGCTGGCGGCAGGGTCGGGGGTGGCCGCGTGAGCGTCCTCGTCGACAACGACACGCGCCTCGTCGTCACCGGCATCACCGGCCGTGAGGGCACGTTCCACGCGACGAACAACCAGCGCTACGGCACGCAGGTCGTCGCCGGCGTGACGCCCGGCAAGGGCGGCCAGGACGTCGAGGGGATCCCCGTCTTCGACACGATCGGCGAGTCGGTCGAAAAGGCCGGCGCGAACACGGCGATGATCTTCGTCCCGCCGCGCTTCGCCGCCGACTCGATCCTCGAGGCGGCCGACGCGGGGATCGGACTGATCATCGCGATCACCGAGGGCATCCCGGCGCACGACGAGCTGCGCGTCTACACGCAGCTGAAGCGCACCCCGGACGTGCGCCTCGTCGGCCCCAACTGCCCCGGCATCCTGTCGCCCGGCAAGGCGAGCGTCGGCATCATCCCGGCGTCCTTCTTCAAGCAGGGCAACGTCGGCGTCGTCTCGCGCTCCGGCACGCTGACCTACCAGATCGGCAACGAGCTGGCCCAGCGCGGCTTCGGCAACTCCTCGATCGTCGGGATCGGCGGCGACCCGGTCCCCGGCTCCTCCTTCATCGACGTGATCGAGCTGTTCGAGGCCGATCCGGAGACGGAGCTGATCGTGATGTCGGGCGAGATCGGCGGCAGCGCCGAGGAGGAGGCCGCCGAGTACATCGCGGCCCACGTGACGAAGCCCGTCGTCGCCTACATCGCCGGCTTCACCGCGCCGCCCGGCAAGACGATGGGCCACGCCGGCGCGATCGTCTCGGGCACGGCGGGCACCGCCAAGGCGAAGGCCGAGGCGCTCGAGGCGAAGGGCGTCCGCGTCGGCCGCACGCCGACCGAGACGGCCGAGATCGCCATGCAGCTCCTGTCGGCCTGACGCGCCTGCGGCGTCGCACGGCCACGCAGCTGCGGTCGGCCTGACGCTCGCGCCAACCGTCTCGCCGCTGCCGCGAGCGACCGCCTGACGGCGTCGCGCCGCTTTGCGTACCCTGCCTCCCATGGCTTCCGTACCCGCCCCGATCTCCTTCGCCCGCGGCGCCCCGTCGCTCGACATCGTCGACGTCGACGGCCTCCGCACCGCCGCCGACCGCGCCTTCCAGAACGACCCCGCCGGCACGACGGCCTACGGCACGTCGATCGGCTACAGACCGCTGCGCGCGTGGATCGCCGAGCGGCACGGCGTCGTGCCGGAGCAGGTGATCGTCACGAACGGCTCGATGCAGGCGGACGCCTTCCTGTTCGAGGCGCTCGTCGAGGAGGGCGACGTCGTCGTCGTCGAGAAGCCGACGTACGACCGCACGCTGCTGTCGCTGCGCTCCCACGGCGCCGACCTGCGCCCCGTCGACCTGCACGAGGACGGCGTGGACGTCGCCGGCGTCGAGGCGCTGATCGCGGAGGGCGCCGTGCCGCGGCTTGCGCACCTGATCCCGAACTTCCAGAACCCAGCCGGCTACACGCTGTCGCTGAAGAAGCGCCATCAGCTCGTCGCGCTCGCGGCCGCGCACGGGATGACGATCTTCGAGGACGACCCGTACGTCGAGCTGCGCTTCAGCGGCGAGACGCTGCCGACGATGCTGTCGCTCGACACGGCCGATCGCGTCGTCTACGCCTCGTCGTTCTCGAAGACGGTCTGCCCCGGCATCCGCGTCGGCTACCTCGTCGGCCCGGAGAAGCTGATCGCGCGGATCACGAAGCTCGCGACGAACACCTACATCTCGCCGAACATGGTCGCCCAGTCGATCGTCAACGAGTTCTGCCGCGGCGGCGGGTTCGAGCGCTCGATCGCGACCGTCAAGGCCGCGCTCAGCGAGCGCGCCGACGCACTCTGCGGGGCGCTGCGCCGCGAGCTCCCCGAGGCGCGCTTCGTCGCGCCGCAGGGCGGCTACTTCCTGTGGGTCGAGCTGCCCGAGGGCACCGACGGCGACACGCTCTTCGCGGCCGCCGCCGAGCGCGGCGTGCAGATCGTCAAGGGCACCGACTTCCTGCTCGAGGGCGGCGAGAACGCCTTCCGGTTGGCGTATTCCGGCGTGACGGTTCCGCAGATCGAGGAGGGCGTAGCCCGACTCGCCGAAGCGGTCCGCTCGCTGGGCGTGGCTGCCTGACGCTTCGGTCCTGGCGCCGTGGCGGGCGGGTCCTGTCGGCTCCGGGCGCGCGCACGTCCGGGTGCCGTGGCGGGCGGGTCCTGTCGCGGCGTGCGGGTCGTGCATCCCGCTTCGCGGGCGCACGATCCGCCGCCGCGCCACCCGCCCGATCAGCGTCTTGCCGCGGCTCGGGCGCCGACCGCGTGGGCGCTCGCTGGCCAGCGCAATCGTCTCTGGGCCCGGCCGTGGCATCTGACGGATTGCTCGCGAGCTTTCGGCCGTGTCGACAACGTAGGACTGTTGGGCCGGGCACAGCCTCGTGGGGACGCGGCCGGGCCCAGGCGTGGTTGTGCCCGGCCATCCAGCCTACGTTGTCGACGCCGCTAAAACCCGGTGAGCAGTGCGTCAGATGCCTGGGCCGGGCCCACCAGCGGTGGCGCTGACCAGCACAGAAAGCGAGCGGCGGGACCCGCCGCACGAAGAGACGCCGATCGGGCGGGTGGCGCGGCGGCGGATCGTGCGCCCGCGAAGCGGGATGCACGACCCGCACGCCGCGACAGGACCCGCCCGCCACGGCAAACGCGGTGCGCGCGGAAGCTCGAACGCGAGTTACCGGCCGTAACGATCGCGCCCCAGCACGAGCTGTCTCGGCAGCGCGGTGCGCGGGGGCGGTGAGGGGTCGGCGGTGACCGAGACGGTCTCGGCGACGCTGCGGGTGAGGACGTGCTCGCCGTCGGCGGAGGCGACGGTGATGTGGTCGTCGTCGATCGCGGCGACCGTGCCGTCGAGGCCGGGCTCGACGCCGCTGTCCTTGAGGTAGTGGAGGAGGTCCTCCGCCTCGTTCTCGAAGCGGAGGATTCTCACGCGCGCGCCCTGCACGCAGTCGGCGAGCGGGACGCCGAGGACGCGCTCGCCGACCTTGATCGGGTGGCCGTGCGGGCAGGTGGCGGCGTCGCCGATCGCGGCCTTCACGTAGGCCTCGAAGCGCGGCGACATCGCGTGCTCCATGCGCTCGGCCTCCTCGTGCACGTCGTCCCACGGCACGCCGACGACGTCGGTCAGGAAGCGCTCGATCAGGCGGTGGCGGCTCGTGATCTCCTCCGCGTGCGAGCGGCCGTGCTCGGTGAACGCGATCACGCGGTCTTCGCCGCGCGTGACGTAGCCGTCTCTCTCGAGCCGGCCGATCATCTCGTGGACGGTCGGCGCGGACAGCTGCATGGCGCGCGCGAGGTTGGCGCCGGTCATCGGCAGGCCCGCCTCGTGGAGCCAGAAGAGCATCTGGAGGTACTCCTCCTCCGCGACCGTGGCGTGCTCGTGCGACACCGCTGCTCACTTCCGTTTTGCGTTCGCCGGCGAGGCCGGCCCGACTGCTGATCGTAGTCGTTGCGCCGACGAGCGTCATCCTGCGCGCAGCCCGCCGAGCTGCTGCTCGGTGAGCGCGATCAGCTCGCGCGCGGCGGGCGAGAGCGGTGCGCCGCGGCGCGAGATGAAGGCGAACGTCTCCTGGAGCGGCTCGGCGAACGCCACCGTGTGCAGGGCACTCGGGACGGTGCCGCGGCGGCGGGTGGTGCGCGCGGTGACGACCGTGTCGCCGAGCCCGCGCGCGGCCAGCTCGAGCGCGTGGCGCACGCTCTCGACCTCGATCGTCGGCTCGATCCGCACGCCGGCGCGCTGGGCGCGCACGGCGAGCTGCCGGCGCATCGGCGCCTGCCCGCCCCAGCGCGCGTCGGCGAGGATCATCGGCACGCGCGCGAGCTGCTCGATCGCGACCGGCGCGCGTACGTGCGCGAGGTCGGCGCTGGCGTAGAGCACCTCGTCGCGCATCGCCGGGCGCACGTCGAGGCCGTCGTCGTCGACCGGCAGCACGACGATCCCCGCCTCGACCCGGCCCTCCCGCACGGCGTCGGCGACGTCGCTCGAGTTGAGCCCGACGATGCGCAGGCGGACGCTGGGGTGGCGGCGGCGGAACGTCGCGGCGACGTTCGCGACGAGCCAGCTCGGCACGTCGCCGAACGTGCCGAAGGTGGCCGTCCCGCCGTTCAGCTCGCGCACGTCGGCGACCGCCTCGGCGACGCGGGCGACGGCCGCGACGGTCGCCTCCGCCTCGGGGCGCAGCGCGCGGCCGGCCTCCGTCAGCACGAGCCGCCGGCCGGTGCGCACGAACAGTGCGACGCCGAGCTCGTCCTCGAGCCGGCGGATCTGCTCCGAGACGGACGGCTGTGCGAGGTGCAACGCATCCGCGGCGGCGCTGAAGCTGCCGTGCTCGATTGCCGCGAGGACGTATTGGAGCTGCTGGAGCGTCATAGGCAATCCCTATGGGAAGTGAAGCACATCAAGGCTGGTGCGATGACGTCGGCGCGCCTACCGTGGAGGCGTGTCCGCGCCCGCCTCGTCCAGCGCCGCCGACCGCCGCGAGCGCGAGGGCGTGCTGCTGTGCGTCTCCTCCGCGACGTGCTTCGCTGCGACGATGGTCGTGGCGAAGCTCGGCCACCGCGCCGGCGCCACGGTCGTGACATTGCTGGCGGTGCGCTTCACGGTCGGAGCGGCACTGCTGTGGCTGGTGGCGGCGCGCCGCGGCGTCGCGCGCGTTGCGGAGCCGCGCCGCGCGCGCGTCGCGTTCGCGCTCGGCTTCCTGCTCGCGACGCAGGCGGGGCTGACGTTCAGCGCGGTGATGCGGATCCACGTCTCGCTCGCCGAGCTGCTGATGTTCACCTACCCGGCGCTCGTCGTGCTCGGCGCGATCGCGCTGCGGCACGAGCCGTTCTCGCGGCGGCGGATGGTCGCACTCGCGCTGTCGCTGAGCGGCGTCGCGCTCGTGCTCGCCGGCGCCGGCGCCGGCAGCGGCGCGCTCGACCCGCTCGGGATCGCGCTCGCGCTCGGCGGCGCGACGCTGTTCGCCTGCTACGTGCTGACGGCGGCGCGCGTCGGGGCGCACCTGCCGGCGCCGACGTTCGCCGCGCTCGTGTGCAGCGGCGCGGCCGTCGCGTTCGTCACGGCCGGGAGCGCCGCCGGGACGCTGCACCTCGCGATGAGCGCGCAGGCGTGGGCGTGCGCGCTGACGCTCGCGCTCTGCTCGACGCTGCTCGCGATCGGCGCGTTCCTCGCCGGCGTTGCGCGGCTGGGGCCGGGACGCGCCAGCATCCTCGCGACGCTCGAGCCGCCGCTCGCGTGCCTGCTCGCGTTCGTCGTGCTCGGCGAGCGGCTCACCGCGCCGCAGCTGCTCGGCGGCGCGCTCGTCGTCAGCGCAGCGCTGGTGCTGCAACTGCGCTCGATACGATCGCATGGCCGTGGCGCTCCCGCTCTCCCCTCCCCTCGCGCCGCAGCTCGCGCGCTCGCGCGCCGCGCTGCCGGACGGCGACGGGTGGGCGTTCGAGCCGAAGTGGGACGGGTTCCGGGCGCTCGCGTTCGTCGATGGGGACGCCGTCGCGCTCCAGTCGCGCGGCGGTAGACCGCTCGAGCGCTACTTCCCGGAGCTGCGCTTCCCGCCAGGCCGCTACGTGCTCGACGGCGAGATCGTGATCGACGGCGCCGACGGCCGCCAGGACTTCGACGCGCTCTCGAACCGCATCCACCCCGCCGCCTCGCGGATCGCGCGGCTGGCGGAGGAGACGCCGGCGCGCTTCGTCGCGTTCGACCTGCTCGCGCGCGACGACGCGACGCTGCTGGAGCTGCCGTTCGCGGAGCGGCGGGCGGCGCTGGAGGCGTTCCCGTTCGCGCCACCGGTCGAACTGACGCCGTGCGTGCGCAGCGCCGCGGACGCGCACACGTGGCTCGACAGCGCGGAGGGCGTCATCGCGAAGGAGCTGGATGCGCCCTACCGCCCGGGCACCCGCGAGGGCATGGCGAAGATCAAGCGCGTGCGCACGATCGACGCGGTCGTGGTCGGCTGGCGGCCGGGCAAGGAGGAGCGCACGGTCGGCTCGCTGATCCTCGGCCTCTACGACGCCGACGGCGAGCTGCGGACCGTCGGCCACACGTCCGGACTGAAGGCCGCCGAGAGACGGGCGCTGATCGACAGACTCGCGCCCTACGCGAGCGGCGAGCGCGGCAGCGCCGACCCGAGCCGCTGGAAGAGTGACAAGGAGCTGGAGTGGGTCGCGCTGCGGCCCGAGCTCGTAATCGAGATCTCCTTCGACCACGTCAGCCGCCACCGCATCCGCCACGGCGCGAAGCTCCAGCGCTGGCGCGACGACAAGCCGCCGCGCGAGTGCGGGATCGAGCAGCTGGCGGATTGAGCGGGCGGGCGGGCGCCTAGTCGGATCTGCGGGCGCGGCTCGGCTGGACGCGTCTCGCCTCGCCGCGCTGCTTGGCGAAGTGTGGCGGCCAGGGGGCGTCGCCGAGACCCTCCTCCTCGTCGCGCTTGGCGAGCGCGAGCAGGGCGTCGAGCGAGCCGGGGTGCTCGTCGATCGCCGCGTGCGGGTCGCCGTGCTCGGCGAGCAGGGCAGGGACGCTCGCGAGCGTGTAGTCGGCCGGCTCGACATCGGGGATCTGATCCCACGTGAGCGGCATCGAGACGCGCGCGTCGGGCAGCGGGCGCACCGACCAGGCGGACGCGACGGTGCGGTCGCGCGCGTTCTGGTTGTAGTCGACGAAGACGCCGTGGCGCTCCTCCTTCCACCACTTGCTCGTCGCCAGCTCGGGGACGCGGCGCTCGACCTCGCGCGCGAGCGCGAGCGCCGCACGGCGCACCTCGGTGAAGTCGTGCTCGGGCACGACGCGCACGTTGACGTGGATTCCGCGCGAGCCCGACGTCTTCGGGAAGCCGATCAGGCCGTGGTCGTCGAGCACCGAGCGTACGCACAGCGCGACCTGGCGCACGTCGTCCCAGCTCGCCTCCGGTGTCGGGTCGAGGTCGACGCGCAGCTCGTCGGGGCTGTCGAGGTCGGCGCGGCGCACCGGCCACGGGTTGAAGTCGATCACGCCCAGGTTGACGGCCCACGCGAGGTGCGCTGCGTCGTTCGCCACCAGCTCGCGCGCCTCGCGCCCGCTGGGGAATCTGACGGTCGCGGTCTCCAGCCACTCGGGTGCTCTGTCGGGGACCCGCTTCTGGAAGAACGGCTCGCCCTCGATCCCGTCGACGTAGCGCTTGAGCACCGTCGGGCGCTCGCGCAGGTGGATCAGCGCCGCGTCGGCGACCGCGAGGTAGTAGTCGACGAGGTCCTTCTTCGTGTGCCCGGCCGCCGGGAAGTAGAGCTTGCCGGGGTTCGAGAGTCTGACCTCGCGGCCGGCGACCTCGATCGTCGTGTGCTCGCGGGCCATCGCTGGAAGGTTCGCACGAAGGCGCCGCCGGCGCGAGGCGCCTTGCGAATCCGCGCGGCAGCGCGCCAAGGTCAGCGGATTTTCCTGATTGCTCTAAAGAGAATTGAGTAATTGGCCGATGCCTCGCCGCGTAACGAGTTGCCCATCGACCGCGGGAGGTCGCATGCGAATCCCCTCAACTCGGCGTGTCCGCGCGATCCTCGCAGTCGGGCCGCTCGTGGCCCTGTCCTGGGCCGGCGCCTTCTCCGCCTTCACCGACAACGTGACCGCGACCTCCGGCTTCTCGACCGGCACGGTCGTGATCAGAGCCAATGACCAGCTCGGCACCGCCGCGTTCACGTCGCTGTCGATGAGCGGGATCACGCCGGGCGCCGTCAGCTATGCGGCGCTCAGAGTCTCCAACGGCGGAAGCAACGACTTCAGCTACACGATGGCGACCGCGACCACCGGCTCCGCGACGCTTGCGGCCGCGTTGACGATCGGCATCAAGGTCGTGCCGAGCGCGACCTGCGCGGCGACTGACTACAACGCGTCGAGCACGACCGTGTACGCAGAGGCTGCCGGGCTCGGCAGCGCAGCCGTCGCGTCCCGCCCGCTCGCAAGCGGCGTGAGCGAGTTCCTCTGCTTCAAGGTGCAGCTGCCCTCGAGCGCGAGCAACACGCTGCAGGGGCTGACGACGAATGCCACGTTCTCGTTCACCGCGAGCGCATGAGCGCGCCCGCGGGATCGCGCTCGCCGGCGCGAGCTGGCTGCTCGCGCTGGTCGGCGCGGCGTGCCTGCTGCTGACCGCGTGGGGCCTGCTGATCGGCGCGCGCCCGCTCGTCATCAGAACCGGCTCGATGGCACCCGCGATGCCCGTCGGCACGGTCGTGCTCGTGCGGCCGCAGCCGGCGACCGACGTCACCGTCGGCGAGGTGGTGGCGATCCGGCGCAGCGACGGGCGGCGCATCATGCATCGCGTGCGTCGTGCGCGACCGGCGGGCGACGGGTCGATGACGCTCGTGCTGCGCGGAGACCGCAATCGCGCCGCCGACCCGGCCGTGACGGTCCGCAGCGTCGAGCGCCCGGTACTCGTGGTGCCGGCCGTCGGGCGGCCGCTGACGTGGCTCGGCGGCCGCTGGGTGCAGTACTGGCTCGGCGTCGCGACCGGGCTGCTCGCGCTCGCGTGGGTGGCGATCCGCCGGCGGCGCGACGCGCCCGAGCAGCCCGGGCGCGCGCGGCGGCGGAGAGGCCCGCTGCACGCATGAGGCGCCGCGCGCTCGCCGCCGCCGTCGCAGCTGCCGCGCTGGGGACGTCGCCGTGGGCCGCCCCCGCCGCGTGGGCGGCGTTCGCAGCGACCGTGACGACTTCCGGAACGAGCCTCGCCGCCTACACCGTGCCGACGCCGGGCAACATCCGCTGCAGCGGGCTGACCTCGCTCGCCAGCAGCAGAATCCTGTGGGACGCGGTCGCGCCGCCGGCCGGCGACACGATCGTCTACGCCGTCACGCTGCCGAGCGGCGGGACCACCACCACGAGCGCGACGTTCTACCAGCTGCCGGCCGTCACGCTCATGCCGGGCCAGTACGCGGTGCAGGCGCAGATCTCCTCCGGCTGGCGCTCCGCCGCCACGACGATCACCGTCTCGCTCGGCGCGCTCGGACTGCTGTACCTCTGCAGAACGCCCTGAGCGTGGCAGGATGCGGTAGGTGACCGCCTCGACCGTCCGCGCGCCGCTGCTCGTCTCCCCGACCGCCTTCAAGGGGAGGCTGCGCGCGCCCGAGGTCGCGGCCGCACTCGCGCGCGGGCTCGAGGCTGGCGGCTGGCCGATCGACCCGTGCCCGGTCGCCGACGGCGGCGTCGGGACGCTCGAGGTGCTGCTGCCCGCGCTCGGCGGCGAGACGGCCGCGGTGGAGGTCGACGGCAGCTCGGTCGGGATCGGCCTGATCGAGGACGGGGCGACGGCGCTCGTCGAGTTGCACGAGGTGCTCGACGCGACGGACGACGCTGCCTCGAGCGCGGCGGTCGGCGAGCTGCTGCTCGCGGTCGACGCGACCGGCGTCGAGGTCGTGATCGCCGGCGCGGGCGATCTCGTGGCGGCAGACGGCGGCGCCGGGGCGGTCGAGGCGATCGCGGCCGGCGGCGGGCTGCGCGCGGCGCTCGTGCTGCTGTGCGACGTGCGCACGTCGGTCGAGCGCGTCGCGGAGGCGCTGGCCGGCGCCGGCGAGCTGGAGCGCTCGCGCGCGCAGGCGCTCGGGCGCCAGGTCGACGCGCTCGCCGCGCGGCTGCCGCGCGACCCGCGCGGCGTGGCGCACGGCGGCGCGGGCGGCGGGCTCGCGGGCGCGCTGTGGGCGGCGTGCGACGCGCGGCTGGAGGGCGGTGCGTCGTTCGTCCTCGCGCAGCTCGACTTCGACGCGCGCATGCGCGCCGCACACGCGGTGATCGTCGGGGAGGGCCGGCTCGACCTCGGCACGCTGGCGGGCAAAGCGCCCGGCGAGATCGCGACGCGCGCGCGTCAGGGCGGGATCCCCTGCTTCGCGGCCGTGGGCTCGCGCACGCTCGACGCGTTCGGGGCACGCATCCTCGATCTGCAGGCGGTGCTGGAGGCAGGCGACGCAGACGCACTCGAGACGGCCGGGCGCCGGCTCGCGACGCTGGTCTGAGCCGCTCAGCGCTAGGCTCGCCGGCTCGTGGCACCTCGCCCGCGCCCCCAGCTCCCCGTTCCCCCGCCACTGCGGCGGGCCGTCGTCGTCGGCGCCGGCTCGTTCGGGACGGCCGTCGCGGTGCTGCTCGCGCGTGGCGGGATGCGCACGACGCTGCAGACGCGCACGCGCGAGCAGGCCGACGCGCTCGTCGAGGCGCGCGAGAACCGCGAGTACCTGCCCGGCGTGGAGCTGCCGCGCGAGCTGCGAATCGAGCCGACGTCGGCCGGCCTCACACGCGCCGAGCTCGTGTTCCTCGCGGTCCCCTCGCTCGGGCTCGGCTCGGTGATCGCAGGCTTGGAGCAGGCGGGCCTGTCGCGCCGCGCCGCGGTCATCTCGCTCGCGAAGGGGCTCGTGCCGCCGGACGGGACGCCGCCGACGGCGATGCTGCGCTCCCGCTTCGGCACCGCGCGGGTCGCCTGCATCGGCGGCCCCGCGCACGCGCAGGAGATGGTGCGCGACGGCGCCGGGCTCGTCGCCGCGTCGAGCGATGAGGCGCTCGCCGGCCAGCTCGCGGCGATGTTCATCCGCGCGGGCGTCGTGTGCGAGCAGTCGAACGACCCGGTCGGCGTGGAGCTGGCGGGCGCCGCGAAGAACGCGGCCGCACTGGCTGCCGGCGCGACGGAGGCGCAGGGCCTCAACGCCGCGGGCGCCGCCGCCGGCCACATCTTCGCCGAGGTGTGGCGCTATGCCGAGCGCCTCGGCGCGCGCCCGGAGTCGATGATCGGCCTCGCCGGCACGGGCGACCTGGTGGCGACCGCGCTCGCGCCGCAGAGCCGCAACAGGCGTGCGGGAGAGCTGCTCGCGCGGGGCGTCCCGGCGAGCGAGATCCCGGCGCGGATCGGCCAGGCGGTCGAGTCGCTCGAGTCGGTCCCGCTGCTCGCGCGCGCGCTCGCCGGGGCGGGGATCGAGGCGCCCGTCAACGACGCGTTGCGCCGCCTGATCGCCGGCGAGCTGCCACTCGGCGAGTGGGTCGCCCTGGTGCGCGCGACCGTCCCGCCGCCGGCCCGCTGGCGCGAGCAGGTGCGACACGGCGGCTGGCAGCGCGGGTGGGCGCGCGTGCGCGTGTGGTTCGGGGGCGCACGGCCTGACGACGCCTAGCTTCGTCCCGCGCCGGCGAGCAGCCGGGCTGCGCTCTACGACCTACGTCGGCGCGGCCGGCTCGCCGTCGCCCGCGTCGGGCGCCGCCGCACCCTCGCTGCGCCACACGGGCACGCCGAAGGCGATCAGCCGCAGTTGCTTCTCGGCGCGGCGGACGATCTCCCGCTCCGCCTCCGGGCGCCCGCTCGGCGCCTCGACGATCTCCTCGGCCGTCGAGACCATCGTGTTGACGATCAACGTCGCGAACATGCCGAGGTCCTCCGTGCTCCAGCGGTCGAGGTAGGGGAAGCGCGCGAGGTCGGTCGCCAGCTCACTGCTGAAGAGGCGGATCTCGGCGCGGATCGCCTGCCGCAGGACGGGCACTCCGCTTGAGCGCTCGCGCGCGACGAAGCGGAAGTGAAGCCGGTGCGCATGGACGTGGCGCACGAGGATCTCGACCGAGCTGCGGATCACGTCGCCGTAGGCGAGCGGCTCGGAGCGGGCGTCGCGGATCATCCGGCGCAGCGTGCGGAAGGAGTCGTCGATCAGCACGAGGCCGAGCTCCTCCATCGACTCGAAGTGGCGGTAGAACGCGGTCGGCACGACGCCCGCCTCGCGCGCCACCTCGCGCAGGCCGAGGCTGCCGAAGCTCTTGCGCTCCAGCAGCCGCAGCGCTGCGTCGAGCAGCGCGATCCGGGTGCGCTCCTTCTGCTCGGCGCGCGTCAGGCGCGCCGCCTTCACTGCTCTCAGTGTCGCTATGTTCGCGGACTTGCTGTGCCCCATGTCACACAGCTTACCTGGACAGATCGGATGTTCCCACCTACTCTGTGCACGACTGTTCACTGAAACTGAGGGAGATCGGCCGTGTCGCCGACGCCTACCGCCCCACCCCGTCCCAATCGCCTCGCCCGCCGCCTGCTCGGCTCCGCGCTGGCCGAGGCCCTGACGACGCCCCACGGCGTCGACCGCTACATCGAGCTGGTGCGGCCCGCCTTCTCGCTGCGCGAGGTGCGCGCCGAGCTCGTCGCGGTCCATCGCGCGACGGCGCGCAGCGTCACGCTCACGCTGCGGCCGAACGCGAACTGGGCCGGCTTCCGCGCCGGCCAGTTCGTCCGCGCGAGCGTCGAGATCGACGGCGTGCGCCACACTCGCTGCTACTCGCCCGCCTCCTCCGCGCATGCCGGTGACCTGGTCGAGCTGACCGCGCACGCGCAGCCCGACGGCCACGTCTCGCCGTTCCTGCGCGCGAGCGCTCGCCCCGGCATGGTCGTCTCGCTCTCCCCCGCCGACGGCGACTTCGCACTGCCCGACGAGCGGCCGCGTGCGCTGCTGCTGATCAGCGGCGGCAGCGGGATCACCCCCGTGATGTCGATGCTGCGGACACTCTGCGAGGAGGGCTACGACGGCCCGATCGCATTCCTCCACTACGCGCGCGACGAGCACGACGTCGCGTACGCCGCCGAGCTGCGCGCGCTGGCGGCGCGGCATACGAACGTGCGCCTGCTGCACGGCTACGCGCGGCAGTCGAGCGCCGGCGAGCTGCGCGGGCGCTTCGGCCCCGCGCACGTGCGCGCGGCGGGCGTCGACCCGGCCGAGGCGCACACGTTCGCGTGCGGCCCGACAGGCCTGGTCGAGGCGGTGCGCGGCATGTGGGTCGAGAACCGACATGAGGAGCGGCTGTTCGTCGAGCGCTTCGAGCCGCCCTCCCCGGCAGTCGTGGACGCAGGCGGGGGAGCCGTCGCCGGGCGCGTGCGCTTCGCGCGCAGCGGACGCGAGGCGGCCGGCAGCGGCACGCCGCTGCTCGACCAGGCCGAGGCGGCCGGCCTCACGCCGCAGTCCGGCTGCCGCATGGGGATCTGCCACACGTGCAGCTGCCGCAAGCTCGACGGCGCCGTGCGCGACGTGCGCACCGGCGAGGTCTCGACCGCGCCGGACGAGCTGATCCAGATCTGCGTCAACGTGCCCGTCGGCGACGTGACGCTCGACATCTGATCCTTCGATCACTTCAGGAGCCAACGCCATGAGCACGACCTCACCGCCGCAACTCACCCCCGAGCAGCTCGACGCCTTCGGGCGCGAGCTCGACGCGATCCGCGAGCGCGTGATCGCCGACCTCGGCGAGCGCGACGCCGCTTACATCCGCCGCGTCATCACGACGCAGCGCGCACTCGAGATCGGCGGCCGCGGGCTGCTGTTCCTCAGCTTCCTGCCGCCCGCCTGGGTCGCCGGCACGGCCGCGCTGTCGCTCTCCAAGATCCTCGACAACATGGAGATCGGCCACAACGTGATGCACGGCCAGTACGACTGGATGAACGATCCGGCGGTCAACGGCCATGCGTTCGAGTGGGACAGCGCCTGCCCGTCGGAGCAGTGGCGCCACTCGCACAACTACATGCATCACACGCACACGAACATCCTCGGCAAGGACCGCGACATCGGCTACGGCGTGCTGCGGATGTCCGAGGAGCAGCGCTGGAACCCCTACTACCTCGGCAACCCCGTGTATGCGGTGTTGCTGGCGCTGTTCTTCCAGTGGGGCGTCGCGCTGCACGACCTCGAGGTCGAGCGCGTCACCGCCGGCAAGGCGTCGTGGAAGGACAAGGGCGAGATGCTGGGCGCGATCTGGCGCAAGGGCCGCCGGCAGGCGCTGAAGGACTACGCGCTCTTCCCGCTGCTCGCGGGCCCGTCCGCGCCGATGACGTTCGCCGGCAACATGACCGCGAACGCCGTGCGCAACGTGTGGGCGTTCATGATCATCTTCTGCGGTCACTTCCCCGAGGGCACGCACGAGTTCACCGAGGAGGAGACGCAGGGCGAGACGCGCGGCCAGTGGTACCACCGCCAGCTGCTCGGCTCGGCCAACCTCACCGGCGGCAAGCTGTTCCACATCTTGAGCGGCAACCTCAGCCATCAGATCGAGCACCACCTGTTCCCCGACCTGCCGGCGCATCGCTACGGCGAGCTGGCGGTCGAGGTGCGCGAGATCTGCGAGCGCTACGGGCTGCCGTACAACGCCGGGCCGCTCGGGACGCAGTTCGGCAGCGTCGTGAAGAAGATCGTCAAGCTGGCGCTGCCGGAGAGCGGCAGTGGTGAGCGGGAGCGGGATGTGCCGCCCGTCGCGGTCGCGCCTGCGCCGCCGCCGCCGCCGCGGGCGGAGCGCCAGCCGGTCGCGGCCTGACCTGCGGGCCGCGGCTCAGGTGCGCTCGGCGAGCGTCGTGACGACGGCCTCGTAGACGCCGGCGCCGTAGGTGCCCTCGGCGATGCGGACGTTGGGACGGCCGGCGATCGCGTCGCGCAGCGTCGGGTCCTTCGCGAGCGCGTTGCCGACGAGCCAGAAGGCGCCGACGGCGGTGGCGGCGCCGAGGTCCTCACGCGAGTCGCCGATCGCGATGCACTCCTCCGGCGCGTAGCCGCGGATCTGCGTGTGGCGCGCGACGGCGCCGGCCTTCGAGGCCGCCTTCGGCACGAGGTGGTAGGCGCGCACGAGCGGCAGCGCGGCGAGGTCGGCGGACCGCGAGCGCACGACGCCGTTGTCGACCAGGCGCAGGTGGCCATGGCCGTGCTGCTCCAGCAGCGCATCGGCCTCGGCGGCGTCGACGAGGCCGCGGAAGAGGTGCGAGACGTCGCGGTTCACATGCCACGGCGCGTGGTGCTCGAGCCTCCCCGCGTAGCGCTCGAGCAGCAGCGCGGGCGCGCCGCACGCCTCGATCTGGTCGTGGATCGTGACGCCCTCCGCGTCTGGCTCCAGCCCGCCTGTGAGCCACTCCAGCTCGCCGTCGACGACGAGCCCCGAGCCGGCCTCGAAGATGTAGGCGCTCTGGCCGATCAGGCGCGCGTCCTCCATCACCTGCGCCTGCCGGCGGCCGGAGAAGATCACGACCTCCGCGTCGGCGCGGTGGCACGCCTGCAGCGCGCGGACGGCATCGAGGCTGAAGTCGCCGTCGGCGTCGCGCAGCAGCGAGGCGCCGGGGCCGAGCAGGGTGCCATCGAGGTCGACGTAGACGCAGCGCATCGGCCGTGGAGTCTCGCACGCGGGCGGCGCGTACCATCGACGCGATGGCGGTCGCGCACACGAGAGCGGAGCACGAGCCGTGGGCGGGGCTGCTGGAGCGCGGGCGGGCGGACGAGCGGCTCGTGCACGAGTCGACGGTGCCGCCGCGCGCCGGCCACGCGGTGCCGATCCCCGGCGAGCTGCACCACGAGCTGCGCGCGGCGCTGAAGCGCGTGGGGATCGTGGCGCTGCACACGCACCAGCGGGAGGCGCTGCTGGCTGCGATGGACGGGCCGCTGATCGTGACGACGGGCACCGCCTCGGGCAAGTCGCTGTGCTTCAACCTGCCGACGCTGCAGCAGCTGCTCGTCGACCCGCGCGCTCGCGCCTTGTATCTGTATCCGACGAAGGCCTTGGCGCAGGATCAGGCGCGGGCGCTGGCGGCGCTCAAGCTCCCGCGGATCCGCCCGGCGATCTACGACGGCGACACGCCGCAGCCGGAGCGCAGAGCGATCCGCGCGAAGGCGAACGTCGTGCTGACGAACCCCGACATGCTGCACGTCGGGATCCTCCCCAACCACCGTGCGTGGGGGGACTTCCTCGCGAACCTCGCGGTCGTGGTGGTGGACGAGGCGCACGTCTACCGCGGCGTGTTCGGCTCCCATGTCGGGAACGTGCTGCGGCGGCTGCGGCGGATCGCCGCCGCGTACGGGACCGAGCCGCGCTTCCTACTGGCGAGCGCGACGGTCGCGAACCCGCTCGAGCTGGCGGAGCGATTGACCGGCTTGGAGGACATCGCGCTGATCGACCGCGACGGCGCGCCGGCGCCCGAGCGCAAGATCGCGATGTGGAACCCGCCGATGCTCGACGAGGCGCTGGGGGTGCGCGCGTCCGCGCTGAGCGAGGCCGCCGACCTGTTCGCCGATCTCGTGCGTGCCGGCGCGCGGACGATCTGCTTCATCAAGTCGCGCAAGGCCGTCGAGCTGATCCTGCGCCACGCGACCGCGCGGCTCACCAGCGGCGACCGCCCCGACCTCGCGGACCGCATCGCGCCCTACCGCGCCGGCTACACGTCGCAGCAGCGGCGCGAGCTGGAGGAGCGGCTGACGCGCGGCGACCTGCTCGGCGTCGTCGCGACCGACGCGCTCGAGCTGGGGATCGACATCGGCGAGCTCGACGCGGCGATCTGCGTGACGTTCCCTGGGACGGTCGCGTCGCTGCGGCAGATGTGGGGCCGCGCGGGGCGGCGCGGCAGAGGGCTGGCGGTGTACGTCGCGGGCGAGGACGCGTTGGATCAGTTCTTCTGCCGGCATCCGGACGAGTTCCTCGGCCGCCCCGTCGAGGCGGCGATCCTCGACCACGAGTCGGAGCAGATCCACGCCGCGCATCTGCTGTGCGCCGCGCACGAGGGGCCGCTGGCGCAGGGCGAGGCGGACGTGCTCGGCCCCAGATGGCACGAGCACGCCGAGCGGCTCGTGAGCGCCGGGCTGCTGGTGGAGCGGCGCGGGATGCTGCAGCTGCGCGCCCCGGAGGACTACCCGGCCGCGCGCGTGCCGCTGCGCTCGTCGTCGGCCGACGTGTTCTCGCTGATCGACGTCGCGAGCGGGGAGATGATCGGGACGCTCGAGGCGGCGCGCGCGTTCTCGACGGTGCACGAGGGCGCGGTGTACCTGCACCTGGGACGCGCCTACGAGGTCGTGCAGCTCGATCTCGCGGACCGCCGAGCGCTGCTGCAGCCGTTCGACGGCGACTGGTTCACGCAGCCCAGGCGCGAGACGACGACCGCGATCGAGCGGCTCGTGGAGCGGCGCGAGGCGATGGGCGTGCAGCTGTCGTTCGGCACCGTCGTCGTGACGGAGGTCGTGACCGGCTACCAGCGCAAGGCGCTCGCGGACCACCAGCACATCGACTTCCGCGCCCTGGAGCTGCCGGAGACTGCCTTCACGACGCAGGCGCTGTGGTACGAGCTGGACGAGCTGTCCGCCCTCGGCGCCGACGCCGCGTTCGGGATCGAGCGGCTGCTCGGCGCGCTGCACGCGACCGAGCACGCGCAGATCGCGGTGCTGCCGCTGCTGGCGATGTGCGACCGCTGGGACATCGGCGGGCTCTCCACGAACGCGCACCCGCAGACGGGGCGGCCGACGATCTTCATCTACGACGGCCACCCCGGCGGGGTCGGGATCACGCGCGCCGGCTACCGCGGCTTCGAGCGGCTCGTCGGCGACGCGCACCGCCTGATCGCCGAGTGCGGATGCAAGCGCGGCTGCCCGTCGTGCGTGCAGTCGCCGAAGTGCGGGAACCTCAACGAGCCGCTGTCGAAGGCGGGCGCGCTGGCGTTGCTGCTGCGGCTGCTGGACGGCTGAGCAGGTCCGTGCGAAGACCGTCGCGGAGGCTGATGCACGGGCTTTCGCGATCGACGTCGTGCAAGGCGAACTGCAGGGTTCCGCGCTCGCTGCCGATACACCGACTGTACGGAGGATGGCTCGATCGATTCGCGCCACGCTTCTCCTCACAGCTCTCGGGGCCGCGGCGGCGGCGCTGCCGGCCAGTGCGGCAGCGGTGAATGCCGGCGGCGCGGCCCCGGGGGGTGAGGTGGTCGGCGGTCCCGCAACCGGCGGCTCCGTCGGCGGAGCAGCGCCGGGCGTCGCGCCGGCGCAGAGAGCCACCAGCTCCCGCACCGGTGGTGCGCTCGCGGGTCACAAGCCGCCTCGACCCAAGGTCGTGCACCGAAGGACGGCGACGCCGCGAGCGAAGGCGAGACAGCCCGCGCCGAAGCCGGTCGTGCCCGCGCCGCTCGTTCCGACCGTCTCCGGCGTCTTCCCGGTGCATGGCCCCTTCAGCTTCGGCGGTGACGGCGCGCGCTTCGGCGCCCGTCGGCTCGGACACGTCCACCAGGGCCAGGACGTCGTCGCCGCGAGCGGCCAGCCGATCGTCGCGCCCGTCGCGGGGCTCGTGACGGTGAAGGCAAACCAGCCGGGCGGCGCGGGGATCTACCTGATCGTGCACGGGACGAGCGACGAGCGCGACTACGCCTTCATGCACCTGCTGCGGGGCTCGGTCCTCGTCGCCCCCGGCGACGCGGTGCGAGCCGGGCAGCAGCTCGCGCAGGTCGGCGCGACCGGCGACGCGTCCGGTCCCCACCTGCACTTCGAGATCTGGATCGGCGGCTGGCACGCGAGAGGCGGCGAGCCGATCGACCCGCTGCCGCAGCTCGAGCGCTGGGCCGGGCTCTAGCCGCCGCGCGGCGGCTGCGGCCTCAGGCCTCGACGCGGCGCGCGATCGCGAGCTGCTGCACGATCGCTCCGCCGGCGAGCAGCGCGATCGCCGCCTTGCCCTTGGCGGGGATCGCCTTGCCGGCGGCGAAGGTGGCGGCGAGGTCGACCGTATCGGCGAGGGTCGCGCCGAGCAGCCACGGCTTGAGCGGGCTGCCACTGCGCTGCGCCGCGAGCGTGCCGAGCGCGAGCGCCATGTCGCGCGCGCCGACGGAGCGGAACAGCAGGCCGGTGCTCGGCCGGCTCGCCTCCTCCTTGCCGACCCAGCCGGCGCCGACCTGCGACTGCGGCTTGGCGACAAGGGCCGCGCCGATCATGAGGCGACCGACGGCAAGCGTCGTGAGCAGGCTGCGCGGGTTCATCGTGCAGCGATGCTACCCCGGCCCCCCTTTCGCCCGCGCCGGTCGCCGGGTAGGCTCGCGCCGGTCCCACGTACGAGGAGAGGTCGGATGGGGTTCAGCTCCTATGAGGAAGCGTGCGCGCAGCACCGCTGGGAGGTTCCGCCGCGCTACAACGTCGCGCAGGACGTGTGCGACAAGCACCCGCGCGAGAAGCTCGCGATGGTGTGGGAGCGCTTCGACGGCGCGCGGCGCGACCTGACGTGGGGCGAGCTGCAGGACCTCGCCAACCAGGCGGCGCACGTGCTGCGCGCGGCGGGCGTCTCGCGGGGGGATCGCGTGGCGGTGGTGCTGCCGCCGACGCCGGAGACGGCGGCGATCTTCCTCGCGACCTGGAAGCTCGGCGCGATCCTGCTGTCGATGAGCGTGCTGTACGGGGACGAGGGGATCCGGCACCGCTTGAGTGACGCGGAGCCGACCGTGCTCGTGACCGACCGCGCGAACGCCGACCGCTTCGCGGAGGATGCGCGCGCACGCGTGCTCGTGCTCGACGACGGCGAGGGGCTGCTCGCGGGCGCGCCGACCGATCCGATCGCGGTCGAGACGACGGCCGACGATCCCGCGCAGCTCTACTACACGTCCGGCACGACCGGGCTCGCGAAGGGGATCGTGCACGCGCACCGGTACCTGCTCGCGCACGAGGAGTTCACCTACTGCCACGAGGTGCAGGCCGGCGAGCGCTTCCACGGGATGGGCGAGTGGGCGTGGGCGGCCGGGATCGCGCCGCTGCTGGGGCCGTGGCGGCTGGGCGCGGTGCAGTACGTCTTCCAGCGGAGAGGCGGCTTCGACCCGCACGAGCAGCTCGCGTTCCTGTCGCGGCACGCGGTGACGAACGTCTTCACGACGCCGACGGCGATGCGTTCGATGATGGGGATCGCGGACGCGGGGACGCGGTACCCGTGCGCGTTCCGGCGCGTGTGCTCGGCGGGAGAGCCGCTGAACCCCGAGGCGATCCGCTGGTTCCGCGAGCAGTACGGGTTGACCGTGCTCGACTTCTACGGGCTGACGGAGTCATACCCGCTCGTCGCGAACTACCCCTTCATGGAGGTGCGCGAGGGATCGATGGGCCGGCCGATGCCGGGGTGGGAGGTCGCGATCCTGGACGAGGACGAGCAGCCGGTCGAGGTCGGCGAGCGCGGCGAGATCTGCCTGCGTGCGCGCTCGAACCCGCACTACCCGCTGGGCTACTGGCGCAACGAGGAGGCCGCGCGCGAGACGTTCGGCGGCGAGTGGTTCCACACGAAGGACGCGGCGTCGTGCGACCCGGAGGGGTACTACTGGTACGAGGGCCGCGCCGACGACGTGATCATCTCGGCCGGGTACCGGATCGGGCCATTCGAGGTCGAGTCGGCGTGCCTGGAGCACCCGGCGGTGCGGGAGGCGGCAGCGGTGGCGTCGCCCGACGAGCGGCGCGGGACGGTCGTGAAGGCGTTCGTGGTGGTGGCGGAGGGCTTTGCGGGCTCCGACGCGCTGGCGGAGGAGATCAAGGCGTTCGTGCGCGAGCACCTGTCGGCGTACGCGTACCCGCGGCTGGTCGAGTTCGTGGACGAGCTGCCGAAGACGCTGACGGGGAAGATCCGGCGCATCGAGCTGCGGCAGGCGGAGGCGGCGCGGGTGCGGACCAGCGAGGCGGGTGACGCCGGCTGAGCGGCGGGCCCGATCGCCCGTCACGACAGGGCAACGGCCCGCGCGGACCGGCTACCATGGCCCGTCACGGCGAGATAGCTCAGTTGGTAGAGCACACGACTGAAAATCGTGGTGTCCCCGGTTCGAGTCCGGGTCTCGCCATCCGCGAAAAGCGCTGCTAGCCAGCGCTTTTTTCGGCGATGTGTGACGTGACAAACCCAAGCGTGGCTATGCTGCGCGGGTGCGGCTCGAAGCGCGCGAGATCGGGCGGGCACTCACGGCGGCCGTCGTCGCGGCGGCGATGATCGAGCCCCTCGGCATAGGGATCGCGCTCGTGATCGGCGTCAGCCTGTGGGCCGGTTCGTGCCTGGCGCAGTGGTTGCGTCCTGGCTCCATCGCGTTTGCGCGTGAGCGCGTCCGCTTCCGGCTGGCGGCACGGCGCGGGCCCTCGGTCGCGGGGCATCTTGAAGCCGTGGCCACGCCCGGTTCTGCGCTTGGATCGCGCGCGATCCGCTTCGTGACCGACGAGCAGGATCGACGCCTCATCAACACTGGCCAGAACGGCAAGCCGGTGGGCATCCGGTTCGAGGCTCCGGTGGAGCAGGAGGTCAGCGCGAGCAACCTGCCTGTCCGGATGAAGGCGTTCGGGCGCACGATCCTCTGCGTTGACCAGTTCGTCGCGGAGGGGGTCGTGATCGTGAAGCAGCTCCCCGGAGTCGAGGTCGTTGCCGAAGTTTCCTACTGAGCTACCCCGATCCGGGTGTTCATGCCCTACAGCTTGGGCATGGTGCCCAAGTCCACGTCTGGAAGCCTGACCCGCGCTCGGGAAGGCTGCCGGGCGTGGTTGATCCCCTGCCGCGCGAGCGTCGCGCCCTGGCGCTCGCGGTGGGCGAGCTGCGTGCGCGTCGGCGCATGACGCAGGAGGAGCTTGCACACGCGGCCGGGGTGTCCCGCAACTACGTCGGCGAGCTTGAGCAGGGCCGGCGGGCGACGACGTTCGAGGCGCTGATCCTCGTGGCGCGCGGGTTGGGCGTGCCGCTGCGCGAGCTGGTCGACACGTTCGAGGCGCGCCTTCTCGACGCCGAGTGAGCGGGGCGGGGCAGGCGGCCCTTCGCTTGCGATGTGGGGGGAGGAAGGGCCGCCTGCCTGTCGCCGGCGGGAGCAAGCGCTTGTGCGGTGGGGGACCGATGCGCTTGCCCCCTTGCGCGGGTGAAGGCCCTGCTCTGCACGACGGCATGGTCTCTATGCCCTGCGCTTTGGGCATCCTTCCTGAATCCCGGTATGGCTGTCAAGCCGGAAGCGCAGCAGGCTTCCCGCTGTGAGCCGCAGACCCACCCCGCCGCTCGTCCGCGACCGCCGCGCGCTCGCCAACACCGTGCGCGAGCTGCGCGCCCGCCGACGCCTCACGCAAGAGCAGGTGGCCGACCTTGCCGGCCGCTCACGGAACTTCGTCGCTGAGCTGGAGGGCGGCCGGCGCGGCTCGTCGTTCGAGGGCGTCGCCGCGGTCCTGCACGCGCTCGACGTGCCGATGGAGGAGTTCGGGCGCGTCTTCGACGCTCGCTTGAGCGAGCAGTAGCGCCTACTGCCCCTGGTCGGGGCCTGCCTTTTCAGCCCCCTGACGGGAGCCGTCGTCCTCCGGCTCCTCTCTATCCGCCGCATCAGGTCTGACTGCGAGCAGCGCTCTCAACGCCCCCTCTGGCGCGAGGCCATAGAGCGATACGCGCTCGTCACCGCGCTTGGGACACATGCCCCAAGCGTACCCGCTACTACGGCGGCGACCCTCTCAGGTCTTGGACAGCACCTCGTGGAGTCTGCGCGCCGCCTCCACGAACTCGTGCGTCTTCTCGGCCGACCATGACCGCCCGTCGTGGAGCAGGGTCAGCCAAAGCGATTGCACGGGGTCGTTTGACGCTGCAACCGGCGCAGGCGGCTTCACACGCTCACCGTGGGGCGAGTGTTGCTGATCGCCGCCGCCTGCCTGTCTTGACGGAACGACATGCGGCTCCACGAGCCGGTCGCGTCCGTGACGAAAGAAGCCGGCCTGTTCGGCGGAACGCATGAGGGCCTGACGTGCCTTCGCCGTCTGTTTCGAGCTGACTCCAAGGTCGGCAATCTTACGCTCGAGGCCAGCGTCCGGCGGGAGCGTGCCGCCCTTGTACTCGTTGTAGATCGCACCGAAAAGCGGCACTCCCATGAACGCCTTGACGCGGGCTGCTCTTTGCGTTTGTGGGTCGACGACCTGTCGCCCAAGGTTCGACAGGCGCAGTCTGCCGCGCCCAACCTCGATCAGTCCGAACGTCTTGGCGGTCGCGATCTTGGTTCGGAAAGCGCCGCTTCTGGGGGACGCGGACATGCTCGCTGCAAGCTGCTCAGGACTCGTATCGCCGCCCCACAGTACCTCGGTGGTCCAGACCCCCGGGCGCACCAACGCCGCGGGGGTCACTTTTTGTTGCGGATGCAACCGGTCTGAGCTAAAATCTCCGGTGAGGACGGCCGCAGGAACGACCGCCCTCACCCTCGCGGAGATCGCCGTACGAGTTGGGACCTTGCTCGCACGGCTACGGAGCCGAGTTGGACCGCCGGAGTGGACCCGGCGCACCGCTCCGATGTTCTTGCGCACAGACGCACGACTGCCGCGAAGGCGGCCGTGCTCTTGTGCGCGCAAGCTATCCACAGACTTAAGTCTACCATATGTCTCTGCCACTTGCAGACAGCAGAAGACAAAAGAACGGGCTCCTATTGACGGCCTTGTCTCCCTCCGCTATCTTCCGGCGCATGGAAAACGGTGCTCCCCCTGAACCCGCCACGCACAAGGCCAGAAAGCAGCGCAGCCCGAGCTATCCGGCGATCGGCCTCAAGGACGCCATCGAGCGGGCACGCATCCTCTACAACCATGAGGGTCGAAACGCCGCGCCCGTGAGCGCAGTGCTTTCCAACTGGGGCTACAGCGCCAAGAGCAGCGGCGGACGCCTGGCACTCGCCGCTCTCAAGAAGTACGGATTGATCGACGACGAGGGCAGCAAGGAGCACCGCCAGGTGCGCCTGACGAGACTCGCACTTACGATCGTCCTCGATCAGCGGGAGGAGTCGGAGGAGCGGCAGCAGGCGATCCGCGCGGCGGCTCTTGCTCCAACCATCCACAGAGAGCTGCTGAGCAAGTACCCCGAGGGGTTGCCCTCCGATGCGAACTTGCGGCACTACCTCCTGCTCGAACGCGCATTCACGGAGGGTGCTGTCTCCGACTTCATCCCCCGCTTCCGGGCCACGATCGCGTTTGCAGGTCTGGGCGGCGGTGGTACGCTTTCTCCCGATGAAGAAGACAAAACGACGGCAAACGGGTCAGACGATCCGGGCCAGGAGCCTGGCGTGACACCGCCGCCAGCCACAAACGCTGCGGCCAATCAGGGCGGCCATCGGACCGACCCTCCGCCATCCTCTCCACCGTCGCCTCCGCCAACAGCGCACCGAGCAGTGCAGGTGCCGCTGTCCGGCGCTGAATGGGTCACCGTGCAGGGGGCGTTCCCTCTCACGGAGGAGGCGTGGGACCAGATGATTGCGGTCCTCAATGCCATGAAGCCGGGCCTCGTCAAGCTCGGTTCCGACTGAGCGGTCGGGCCGCTACGACGGGCGTGCACCGCGCTGTACGTTTCCGTCCTGCCGGACTGCCACACTGGACCCCGTTGTCCCTGGCGGCGTCTTCGGCAAAGGATGCTGCGGAGCGGCCCCTCAGAGCGTTCTCTGTGGGGCCGTTCCTCGTTCTGTCCTCAGCGGGTGCAAGGATGCCCGTATGCCGAAGACAGTGGTAGTGCCACGGACAATGAGATGCACAGCATCCGCTCCAGGCTTGCGGTAGGCCAGCCCCCTACCCGACTCGCGCTCGCCCCTGCGCTGGGCGGCGCAGACTTCCGCATGGCGGGAGCCGCTTCCGGCTCCCTGCTCGCGTCCCAAGATCGACAGGAGACGGGCCGAGACGTTGGCCCTCCAACTCCTGGCGTAGGGGGCCGGGCGTTCTAGACGCCCGGCCCCTGACCCCAACACATCGTGTTCCCCGCTGATTTGACCTAGCGGGGTCTGTTCCTCTAAATATGCCCGAACGGGTCGGACGGAACGCCGGTGGACCGGGGCCATACCCGACAGGTGGGGTAGCCTGCCCGCGATGTCGGGGTACGTGCCGATTCTCGCCCGTCGTGATCCCGCGCCGCCACGGGGCGTTGCGAGTTTCGCTAGACCCTCCTAGTCTAGAGGGTCCCTCCGCGAGTAGCTAGCGGCACGCTTCGCCGCGAGCTGGCCGATAGGTCAGCCGTCGGCCTGCGACGCGCCGGATGATCCGCTCCATGCGCTCCGTGTCGCTGTCGCGCCGGGTCGTGTACCGGAAGTCGAACTCCGCCAAGTAGCGGGGCAGGTGCTCGCGGCTGACGTGGTGATGCGTCCCGTCCAGGCTCCGCTTGAGCTGCGCAAAGTAGCCCTCCGCGTGGTTCGTCGTCACGTCGCCGCGCACGTACTCGCGGTTGGTGTGGTTGACCGCCTCGTGGCTCGCGAACTCGTGCCCGATCAGCCGGTAGTTCCGGGCGCTGTCCGTGTGCAGGTGCGTCGCCGAGGGGACGACATGCTCGCGCAGCACGGAGCGCAGGGTGGCTGGCTTCACATTGTTGACCACCTGCGAGCGGACCTCGCCCGTCTCGCGCGACACCAGCGACATGATCGCCGTCTTGTCATGCCGGCCCTGGATGCTCTTTCTCGGGTCATGGCCGTGCCGGTTGCTCGGCTTGCCGCCGAACCAGGTCTCATCGGCGACGACGCGGCCCGAGAGCAGGCCGGCAAGTGGCTCGCGCGTCATCGCCTCGCGGATGCGGTGCAGCGCGAACCAGGCCGTCTTCGCGGTCAGGCTGTACTTGCGCTCGATCTCGCGCGCGCTCACGCCGTTCTTGCTCGACGCCATGTCGAAGACGATGAACACCCAGGTCCGCACCGGGATCTTGCTCCCGTGAAAGATCGTGCCCGTCAGGACCGAGAACTGTCTGCGGCAGTCCGCGCACTTCCACACGCGGCGCTGCGACGCCGAGCCGGTGCGCGTTCTGCGCGAGCTGCCCTCACGCGGTCTGAGGAAGTACGGCGTTCTGATCGAGCCGCAGTGCGGGCACACCGGCCGATCGCCCCACCGCAGCTCCTCAAGGAACAGGTAGGCGTCTGCCTCGGTACGGAGCCGGTCGGCAAGAGCGAGGACGTTGAGCGCCATGCCCAAACCTTATGGCATCGCCTTGGGTTTGTCAAGTCACACATCGCCCTTTTTTCAATACCGCTGTCATCGCGAAATCGAGCGCCTGCGCGCCAGCCCGGCGCTTCGTGGCCATTTCGTGGCCAAAACCCTCGGCCTCAGGCGCCCTGAGGCGGTCATGACCCTGGCACGGTCCCCCTTCCGAGCAGTGCACCTCGCGCCTAGCGTCGCGCAGCACATGAACAAGATTGGCCGGAGGCGGATTGGCGCCGCCCCCGGCCTGTGCACCGAGGAGCAGAGCCCCGAAGCTGGGCTACCGCGCCGACCTCCACCGCAACTACATCGGCGCGATCGAGCGCGGCGAGATCAACCCCACCTTCCGCGTGCTGCTCAAGCTCACGCGCGGCCTCTCCATGCCGCTCTCAGAGATCGTGGCGATGTACGAGCGCCACCGCGAGGCGTTGGAGCTCGCACAACCCATGTCGCGACCGCGGCCCCGCGGCCCCGCCCGGACAGATGACCGGTAGGCACTCGTGGGCCGTCCGCCTAGCGTCTCTGGTGCGGGGTGCGAGCCGGCTCCCGGCTCAGTGGACGGGCGCCCATCAGCGGGGCTTCCCCCGCGGCCCCTGCGTCTCGTCCGCTGAGCCCCCGCGTCCGCCCGCTCGCATCGGGGTACGCCCGGGTCTCGGGAGGCATCGTGACCGAGTTTGAACAGTGGTGCATGTTCGTACCGGCGTCTCAACACGCGCGTCCCGATTGGCTAGTGTCCGTTACAGCACCCGATGTCAGGAGGTTCTGATGGCCTGCATCGCCCTGACGGGCAAAGAGCGATTCGCCCCGCACAAGCCGACCGGCGAGACCATCCCGCCCCACGACCTTCACGCGCGCTTCGACCAGAGTGCCGCAGAGATCAGCGAGCAGGTCGTCGCCTGGCGCCCACCACCTGCACAGCCACCCGGAGCTGTCGAACCGGGAGATCGCGACGGCGCGAATGGTGGCGGATCACCTGCGATCGCTGGGACTCGACGAGGTTCGCACCGGCATCGCAGGTCACGGTGTCGTCGGCGTCCTGCGCGGCGCACTGGATGGCGACCGCGTCGCAGCGTTGCGGGCAGACATCGACGCGCTGCCCTTGAGAGAGGAGTCGGGCGTCGAGTTCGCCTCGACCGTCGTCGATGACGACTATCCCGGCGGGCCGTACCCGGTAGCGCACGCCTGCGGGCACGACTGCCACACCGCGATGCTGATGGGCGCCGCGAGCGTCCTCGCTCAGGCGTGCGACGAGCTGCCCGGTACCGTGCTGTTCGTCTTCCAGCCCGCCGAAGAAGGCCCGCCGATCGACGAGGCCGGCGGCGCACGGGAGATGGACGCCGAGGGCGCGCTCGCCGACCCGGTGCCGACGATGGTCTTCGGCATGCACGTCACGCCGTACCCGAAAGGCGTCGTCGCCTACCTCGCCGGCAACCAGTACGGCGCTTCCGTGCTGATCCGGATCACCGTGCACGGCAAGGGCGTCCACGGATCGACCCCGTGGGAAGGGATCGATCCGCTGCCGCCGGCGGCCGACATCGTCGCCGCGATGGGACAGGTCTACCGCCAACTTCCGGGCTACGACCCGCTCGCGATCACCATCGGCCACGTCGAGGACACGGGTCGCTTCAACGTCGTCGGCGAGGCAGTGCAGCTGCTCGGCACGATCCGCTGCTCCGTCGAACCCGACATGCACGTCGCCCGCGCGCACGTGAGACGCACCGCCGAGCACGTCGCCCAGGCATACGGCGCGACGGCGGACGTCGAGTTTCTCCAGCCCGTCCCTGCCGTTCACAACACAAAGCCGTGGATCGATGCGGTCCTGCCCACCATGGAGCGCGTCGTCGGCAATGACTGGCTCGTCAGAGCGCCACCAGGGCTTGGCTATGACGACGTGTCGGTCTTCGTCAACAGATATGGAGGGGTCTACCTCCAACTCGGAGCCCAGGACAGCGAACTGCACCTGGACGGCTCCTTGACTCCGGTGCCGGGCGGTCGCGGCATCGCCATGAACCACAACCCGCATTTCTACGCCGACGACTCCGTGCTGGAAACCGGTGTGCGGATGCACACCAACGTCGCACTCGACCACCTCACCGGCACCATCCCTGTTCCCCAGTGAACCCGACTCAGGCGCGTCGCCGCCTGATCGGGAGCGCGACCCCAGTCAAGAACGACACCGCAACTACATCGGCGCCATCGAGCGCGGCGAGATCAACCCCACGTTCCGCGTCAGACCTGCTCGGGGACCCGAGGGCGCTGCATATCGCGCGAAAGAACCGCATCCGTTCGACAGCCGCCTGAGAATCGGCTCCGCGCAGCGTCAGTGTGCGCAAGCATTGACAGGAATACATCGGCGCCATCACCAGAGTCGGCTACCAGATACGCTGCCGCGGGGGCACAGCCTGGCCGCTAACCGGCTCGATGGGAAACCGGAAACGCTCCCCTGGTGGGTGAGCTACGAGGGCTTCCAGGGGACACTACCGCTCTTTGACGGCATCCGGATTGCGATAGAGGCACTCGCAATACTAGTGAAGTTCAACGAATTCTTCAACCAGCCCGGCTGCCTGTACGGAGGACCGCGCGAAGAGATAGAAGGCTTGTTGAGCATCGAATGATGCAATCGGGAAATTGACCTCCTCACCATCGACTGGAGTGGAGAATCCGAATTGTACCTTCGTGACGGAACACCAAGCCTGATATGCGCGAGCCACGTCAGAATGTCTGGGCACGCGTTTGTGCGCGTCCTAAACAATCCTTCATTGACCATCGGGGTCACGCTAGCGTGACTCGCTGGCGCCGCTCCCCGCGACTGCGGCATGAGCCCTCAGACGCGGATGACCGTCACCGGCGACGCCGTCGCCGACCCACGGCGTCCGCGGCGTCCACGCTCGGCAGCCCGGGCAGCGATGGAGCGGCGACGCGGGCACAGGCGCCTGGCGGCGCCGCCGGCCCGTCGCGAACGGCCAGCGCTGCCAATCCCACATCGCCCAAGCTCCCGTGGGCCGCCTCGCGAGCCACGTCCTGGGGGGCTTGACATGCAGCCATCTGACTGCCTAGGATATGCAGCCAGATGGCTGCATATCCTACGATCGACGACGTATTCAAGGCACTGGCCGACCCGAGCCGGCGTCTGCTGCTCGACAGCCTGAACGAGCGCAGCGGCCAGACCCTGGGCGAGATGTGCTCGCACCTGCAGATGGTCCGCCAGTCGGTCAGCAAGCACCTCGCGGTGCTGGAGGCGGCCAACCTCATCACGACCGTCCGCCGCGGCCGGGAGAAGCTGCACTACCTCAACGCGGCGCCCATCAACGAGATCGCCGAGCGCTGGATCACCCAGTACGACCAGCGTCGGGTCCACGCGCTCGCCGACCTCAAGACCGCCCTGGAGGCCACCCCCATGGACAAGCCCTCGTTCGTCTACACGACGTTCATCAGGACCACCCCCGAGCGCCTCTGGCAGGGGCTCACCGACCCCACCTTCACGATGCGCTACTGGAACATCGCCTTCGAGACCGACTGGAAGACGAGGTCGGCGATGACCTGGAAGCAGCGCGACGTCACCATCGTCGACGACGGCCAGCGCGTGGTCGAGGCCGACCCCTACACCCGCCTGTCGTACACCTGGCATGCCTTCACGCCGGAGTGGGCGCAGACGGTCGACGTCGACGAAGAGCGGCGCGCGCGCCTGGCCGCCGAGCGCCGCTCGAAGGTCACCTTCGAGATCGAGCCGATCGACGGCGAGCAGGTCAAGCTCACCGTCACCCACGACGACCTCGAGCCCGACGGCCTGCTCGTGGACATGATCTCCGGCGGCTGGCCGCGCGTGATCGCCAACCTCAAGACGCTGCTGGAGACCGGCGAGCCGCTCCCGGACGTCCGAGGCCGGCGATGATGCCCTCGACCCCCGCGATGGCGGCGATGATGGCAGCGATGATGCTGCCGGGCGCGCTGCCGGCGATCGTGCGCAGCGCGCGGTCCAACCACGCCCCGCTTGCCGCGCCGCGCTTCGCAGTGTCCTACCTCGTCGTCTGGTTCGCGGCCGGCCTCGCGATCTTCGCGGTCTACGAGCCGCCCGCGCCGGCGGTCGGGGCCGTGGTGATCGCCGCCGCCGTCCTCTACGAGCTCACCCCGTTCGCCCGCGCGTGCCGGCGGCGCTGTCGCGCCGAGCGCCGCTCGGGCCTGCGCTTCGGCGGCTGGTGCGTCGGCTCGAGCCTCGCTCTGATGGCCGCATTCGTCGCGCTGAACCCCATGTCCCTGCCCCTGACCTGCGCCGCCGGCGCCGTCGCGTTGATTCAGAAGGAGCTGCTCTCATGAGCCCCCACCCCACCGCCACCCGCGAGCAGTGGCTCGCCGCCCGCCTCGAAATGCTGCAGGCCGAGAAGGAGCTGACACGCCGCAGCGACGAGCTCGCCCGCCAGCGCCAGGCGCTGCCCTGGGTCCCCGTCGAGAAGGAGTACCGGTTCCAGACCGAGGACGGCCCGGCGTCGCTGGCCGACCTCTTCGGCGGGCGCTCGCAGCTGCTCGTCTATCACTTCATGTTCGGTCCGGACTTCACGGCCGGCTGCCCATCGTGCTCGGCGATCGCCGACGGCTTCGACGGCTCGGTCGCGCACCTCGAGAACCACGACGTGGCGTTCGTCGCGGTCTCGCGCGCACCGGTCGACACGCTCACGGCGTACAAGCGCCGGATGGGCTGGTCGTTTCCGTGGGCGTCGTCGCTGGACAGCGACTTCAACTACGACTTCAACACGTCGTTCACCGAGGAGCAGATGCGCGGCGTCGTCGAATACAACTTCGCCGACCGCGACATGAGCTTCGTCGAGACGCTCGGCCCCGACAGCGCGGCCGTGCGGCTCGGCGCGAGCGCCGGCGTCGACGTCAAGACGTTCCTGCGCGAGGCGCCCGGGATGAGCGCGTTCGCGATGCAGGACGGCATCGTCCACCACACCTACTCGACCTACGCGCGCGGCCTGGACGGCCTCTGGGGCATGTACCAGTGGCTGGATCGCGCGCCGCTGGGCCGCAACGAGACCGGCGCGTGGTGGCGCCGCCACGACGAGTACGACGCCGCTACTGGATGATCCGCCTGACGGCTGACGTGTCCGAAAGTCGACTCGACCGGCAAGAAGGTTGTCCAGCAAGCCGAGAACGAGGGCCGCCGTATCCTGAGGAGCTTCGCGATCGCCCTTCACCAATCAGCGAATGCCGTATAGAGTCGCCGACGCACATGATTCTGGACTGGCACGGGCACTATCCGATGCAGGTCATCGAGAACCTCTCGCCGGCCTCCGCGGTCGAGCGCATGCGACGGGTGCGCGGCCGGGAGACGCTCGCGGACCGGCTGCGCGCGCTCCTGCTGAAGCTGCTCAGTCGGCTGTTCAGCAACAAGGACTGGTGGAGCGGCTATCGCATCACGATCGAGGGCCTGCGGGCAAGCGACGTCGGCGTGCAGTTGTCGGTCCTCTACCGGCCGTTCGACGAGATGGACCTGAGCAAGCGCTACGCGTCGCCGCCGACGCCGGGCTACTTCCGCGACCTGATCGCGGACCTCGAGGCGGTCGAGGCCGACATCGCCGCGCGCGACCCGGCGACGATCCGCGTGGTCCACGGTCGCGGCGAGCTGGAGCGGTGCCTGACGGACGGCGCCACGGCGCTCGTCCACTGCGTCGAGGGCGGCTTCCACCTCGGCGGCGACCCCGACGAGATCGAGGCCAACTGCGTCGAGCTGGCGCGCCGCGGCGTCGCCTACGTGACCGTCGCGCACCTGTTCTTCCGGCAGATCGCGACGAACGCGAACGCGCTCCCGTTCCTGCCCGACCGCCTCTACGACGTGGTCTTCCCGCAGGATGAGCGCGAGCCGCTCACTCCGCTCGGCGAGGCGCTCGTCCGCGGGCTCGTGCGCAACCGCATCCTCGTCGACCTCTCGCACATGGCGCCGCCTGCGATCCGCGCGGTGCTGAGACTGCTCGACGAGCTCGACCCCGACCGCACGCTGCCCGTCATCTCAACGCACGCCGGCTATCGCTTCGGCAGTCAGCAATACATGCATGACGACGAGACGGTGCAGGCGATCGCGCGCCGCGGCGGCGTGGTCGGGCTGATCATGGCCCAGCACCAGCTCAACGACGGCGTTCGCCGCCGCCGCACGAGTACGCTCGAGCAGTCGCTCGACGTGATCTTCAAGCACGTCAACGCGATCGAGAGAGCGACCGGCAGCTACGAGCACATCGCGATCGGAACCGACTTCGACGGCTTCATCAAGCCGACGATGGCGGGGCTCGAGGGCAGCGGCGACCTGCGGCAGCTCGAGGAGGCGCTGAGACGGGAGTACGGCGCCGCGATCGCCGAGCAGATCGCCTCCGGAAACTCGCTGCGCGTGCTGCGCCAGCTGTGGCCTGAGAGAGAAGGGGTCACCGGAGTGACCGCGGTCACTCCGGCCCCCGGCGTGGACGGTTTCCACCACCCGGCCAGCGAGCAGGAGCTGGCCGCGCTCGTGCAGCACGCCTACCGCGAGGGCTTGCAGCTGCGCGTGCGCGGCGCCACGCACTCCGTCTCGCACGTGATCTACACCGACCCGCTCGACGCGCTGCCCAACCGCGTGAGCCAGGAGACGCCGCCGAGCGGCCCCAACCTCAACGTGATGCTCGACCGCTACACCGGCTGGCGCGCGCGCGACGAGGCGCGCAAGCTCGTCGAGGCGGATGCCGGGATCCACATCGGCGGCGACCCGAACGACCCGACCGGCACCGCCACGCTGGAGAGCAGCCTGCTCTGGCAGCTGTGGAGAGAGAAGGGCTGGACGCTCAGCGACACCGGCGGCATCGCCCACCAGACGATCAGCGGCTTTACCGCGACCGGCTCCTCCGGCGGCTCGCTGCAATACTCCGCCAACCGCAACCTGTGGGGGTTCCGCTTCATCGACGGGCGCGGCGAGGTGCATGAGGTCACGCGCGAGGACGCCGACCCGGACCTGTTCGACGCGATGTGCCCGAACATGGGCCTGCTCGGCGTGATCTCGACGATCACGTTCGAGTGCGCGGAGACGTTCGACATCGTCGGGCAGGAGGCGACCACGACGATCGAGGACTGCCCCGTCGACGTGTTCGGCACAGGCGAGCCGGGGCGCCCGTCGCTCGCGCGGTTCCTGCGCGAGGTCCCGTTCGCGCGGCTGGAGTGGTGGCCCCAGCGCGGCGTCGAGCGGATGGTCACCTGGCAGGCGGACCCGGTGGCGGCCCAGCCGAACTTCGAGCCGAGACCGTACAGACGCTTCGGCGACGTCGACCCGGAGGTCGCCCAGCACCTGTTCGGGATCGTCTTCACGATCATCGGCAACCTCGACGACCTCTCAGCGGCGAAGCCGAAGCTCGAGGCGAGCGGCGACGAGCTGCAGCAGGTGCTCGAGCTGCTCGGCCAGAAGGACCTCGGCGAGATCGGCCACCTGCTCGGGGAGGTGCTCGCGAAAGCGATCGAGCTCGGCGTCGATGTGGCGATCGCGCTGCTCGAGCCGGCCGCGCCGCTGATCCGCCGCGAGCTGCCGCGCTTCTACCCGAAGCTCGTCGACGCGTTCGTCTCGCTCGACAAGGACAGAACCGGCCCCGACCGCGGCCCGCAGCGCTTCCAGGACTGGAGCTGGCACGGGCTGCCGATGGACAACGCCGCCAACGACGTCGTGCTGCCGACCGAGTTCACCGAGGCGTGGGTTCCGCTGGCGCGCAGCCAGCAGGTGATGGGTCTGCTGCGCGACTACTTCGCCGAGCCGACGGACGACCACGAGGCGCTACAGCGCACCGGCACCTACGCCTGGGAGCTCTACGCGGTGATGCCGGAGCGCTTCTGGCTGAACGCGGCGCACTCGAGCGGCGAGGACGAGTGGCACGAGGGCGCGCTGCGGATCGACGCCTACTGGTTCGCCGGCAACGCGGGGGACCCGACGCAGACGCTCTACCTCGGCTTCTGGAACCTCCTGCGCGACGCCGGCATCCCGTTCCGCCTGCACTGGGGGAAGTTCCAGCCCTCCTACGCCCCGGGCGACCGCACCTGGGTCGATTTCTTCCGCGCGCAGTACCCACGCTGGGAGGACTTCCTGCGCCTGCGCGCCGAGCGCGACCCCAACAACGTCTTCCTGACCGACTACTGGCGCGACCGCTTCGGGCTGTGGGACGAGCTGCGGCCGGCGCCGCAGGAGCCGCCGGCGTAGCCGTCTATCCCGAGCGCCAGACGCCGGCGTTCTCGGCCTGGCGCAGCGGCGAGACCGGCCCCGCGACGAGCACGTACTTCGCGAGCGCGCGGCGCGGGTCGTAGTCGGGCAGCTTGGCGTTGCGCAGCTGCGTCGGGGTCGCCTCGCCGAAGTGGCCCGGCCCGTCTCGGTCTTGGCGTCGGTGATGAGCAGCCGGGCGCCCCTCGGGTCGTGGACGCGACCTGGCCGGCTCGCGCGCGCAGGGCCCCTTCCGGCGCGTGCTCCTCGGCTCCGTCTCGACGCACCTGCTGCGCGACGCGGCCTGCCCCGTGATCGTGGTGCCACGCGGGAGTGGCGAGGGCGCATGAGGCGCCCACCGCGTGGGCAAACGCTTGACTCCTTTTTTTTGACTGTTATCATTTTTGCGCTGGATTAGGCACCCTCGGCGGACGATCGCCAGGTGATGCCATCGCGAGCGGCGCCGCCGCGACAGAGAGGGGAAGGGCGCTTCGGGGGAGCCCGAATCGCCCAATCTGCGATTCGAGCGAAAGGCGCTGGTCTGCCATGCGCACGTCACTCAAGCTCTGCCTTGCAGGGCTCGCCGCGGCACTGCTGCTGGCGAGCTCGGTCACGACCGCCTCGGCCAACCACCTCAGCATCAGCAATCAGGGAATAAGAGCGGTATGGAGAGAACTCACCTTTAACGCCAAGCCCACGCAACTGATCCAACCGGGCGCAATCAGATGCCCCGCCACGTTGGAAGGAACGTTTCATTCGAGAACGATAGCCAAGGTCGCGGGACAGCTAATCGGCTTCATCACCAGAGCCATAGTCGGCCATCCCTGCGTGGGGATGGAAGGCAAGGAATTCTTCTTCCACAACGGCACCGAAGCCGTCCTAGGCGAACCACCCACATCGCTGCCGTGGCACATGACGTACTCGGGCTTCACGGGCACGCTACCGGTGCTCACGGGCCTCATCGTCAACATCGTGGGCATTAGAATGACCGTGCTATACGGTCTCGGAAACTGCCTAGAAATCTACGGCTCAGCCACCGAATCAAGACCGTGGGTCTTCAACATCGAAGCCGCCGGGGCAGTGACGAGCCTCCAGCCGGGGTCGGGCCACTTAATACAGCAACAGGGCACGAGCGCGCTCTGCCCGGAACTGGGGAGACTCTCCGAACCCTCGGGGCCTGTCACGGTACTAGGAGGAACGACGCACATCACGATCAGCCTAATATAGGAGCGAAGCCGGAAGCGTGAAACGACGCGGCGCGCGATCCGATCGCGCGCCGCGAGCTCCGTCGAGACGCCGTCACGCGTCCGCGGCGACGCCCTTACCGCAGCTCTCGGCGTTGTCTACCCTGCGGCCGGTCCTGCGTCCGCCCGGAACGGCCGGCACCTCGCGAACAACGTCTCCTCGCACGGCACTCCACTTGATATCAGTGCGCGATCAGCAGCTCCTCCTCAGGCGCTGGCGACATCCAGAGCTCACACCAAATCTCGCTTCCTTCCCGAAAGCGAGCGCCAGGGCGCCAGTTTCGCCCGCTCGTGGCCATTTCGTGGCCAAAACCCTCGCCCTGGGGCGCCCTTCGGCGGTCATGATCCTGGCTCGTCGGCTTCCCGCGGCGCACCACGCGCCTGGCGTGACGCAGCACGTGAACACGGTGGCCGGGGGCGCGGCGCCAACCGCCCCCGGCCCGGCATCGTCCACCGGCGCGGGTCGCGCGCTCTACGGCGGCGGCGCGGACGCGCCACCCGTGAGGCCGTTCTCATAGGCGAAGATGACGGCCTGGACGCGGTCGCGCAGCTCGAGCTTGGTCAGCACGCGCCCGACGTGCGTCTTGACGGTTGCCTCGGTGACGACCAGCCGCTTGGCGATCTCGGCGTTGGAGCGCCCGGCCGCGACCTCGAGCAGGACCTCGTGCTCGCGGTCGGTCAGGCACGTGAGGCGATGGTCCGGTGCCGGACGGGCCGCGTCCTCGTCGTCGTCTGGCAGGCGATCGGCGTAGGCGTCCAGCAGCCGCCGTGTGACGCTCGGCGCGATGACGGCGTCGCCGCTGGCGACCGCGCGGATCGCCGACAGGAGATCGCTCGGCGGCACGTCCTTGAGCAGGAAGCCGCTCGCGCCGGCACGGAGGGCGTTGAAGGCGTAGGCGTCGAGGTCGAAGGTGGTGAGGATCACGACGCGCGGGCCGTCGTCCGCCTGCGCGATCCGGCGCGTCGCCTCGATCCCGTCGGTGCCGGGCATGCGCACGTCCATCAGCACCACGTCGGGCGTCAGCTGCTCGCTCAGTCGCACGGCCTCCTCGCCGTCGCCGGCCTCCCCGACGACCGTCAGGTCCTCGTGCGCGTCGATCACCATGCGGAAGCCGAGCCGCAGCAACGGCTGGTCGTCGACGAGCAGCACGCGCGTGCTCACGCGATCGCCCGCTCCCGCGGGACGTTCAGGCGTGCGCGCACGCGCCAGCCGCCCTCGGGCCGGGGCCCGGCCTCGACCACGCCGGCGTAGACGGCGGCGCGCTCGCGCATCCCGCTCAGGCCCTGGCCGCCGGGGTTCGGGCTCACCGCGCCGCGGCCGGTGTCGGAGACGTCGAGCTCGACGACGTCGGCGTCGTAGCGCAGCGCGATCGCCGCGGTCGCGCCGGGACCGGCGTGCTTGAGCGAGTTCGTCAACGCCTCCTGGATCAGCCGGAAGAGCGTCAGCTGCGCCGCCGGCGGCAGCGCGTCGTGCGCACCCTCGACGGCGAGCGTGACCGGCAGGCCGGCGGCGCGCACCTGCGCGAGCAGCTCGGGCACATCCTCGGTGCCGGGCTGCGGGGTGCGCTCCGCGTCGTTGTCCTCGCGCAGCACGCCGAGCAGCCGCCGCATGTCCGCCAGCGCTTGGCGGCCGGTCTGGGCGGACAGGTCCATCGCACGCGACGCCTGCTCAGGATCGCTGCGCACGGCGTAGGCGGCGCCGTCGGCGAGCGCGGTCATGACCGAGAGATTGTGCGCGACGATGTCGTGCATCTCGCGCGCGATCCGCGCCCGCTCGGCGGCCGCCGCGATCTGGCCCTGCTGGTCGCGCTCGTGCTCGAGCCGCGCCGCACGCTCCTCGAGCGAGCGCAGGTACGCCCGGCGGATCTGCATGCTGCGCCCGAGCGCGCCGGCGGCGATCACCATGCCCGTCAAGAACACCGTCCCGGCGAGCGGATCGCGACCGGACCAGCGCGCGACCGCCAGCACGACGCCGAGCTCGAGCGTGGCGCCGGCCGCGAGCGCGCGTCCGCGCGGCTCCGTGGCGGCGACCGTGTAGAGCGCGACCAGCAGCGCCAGGTCCGCCCACGTCGGCCGCGCCACCAGCCACTGGCCAAAGGCTGCGAGCGCGATCACGACGAACACGGCCGACGGCGCGCGGCGCCGCCACAGGAGCGGCATCGTCAGCAGCGGCGCGAACAGCCAGCCGGGCCCCGCCTCCCCCCGGCGCGCGATCAGCTCCATGCTCGCGATCGCGAGCAACCCGAATGCGATCAGCACGTCGAGCGCGACCGGGTGGCGGTCCACCAGCGTGCGGACGTGGCCGTCGCTGCGCATCGTGCCTATGTCGATATCACACGTCGCGCCGAGCGAGCGTCAACGCCGCCGCCGCGACGGCGGCGAGCGCGTAGCCGCAGAACAGGGCGAAGCCGGCCCACGGCGAGAGCAGGTGCGCGTCCGGCACCGCTTGCGTGATCGCGCCTCCGGCGTTCGACGGCAGGTACGGGTGGATCGCGTCGGCGACGCTGCTCGGCAGGATCGCGGTGATCCCCGGCAGCACGAACAGCAGCGCCACGAACGTCGAGATCCCGCCGGCGCTGTTGCGCACGAGCGCGCCGATCGCGACGCACAGGATCCCGAGCACGGTCAGGAACAGCGCGGTGCCGACGATCGCGCGCAGGGCGTGCGGGGCACCGAGCCCGACATTCACGTGATGCTGCGTCAACACCGCCTGCGAGGCGAGGAACGCGACGAACGCCGAGATCAGCATCAGCACGAAGCTGACAGCGCCGAAGACGCCGATCTTCGCCCACAGCACCGGCAGGCGTCGGGGCACCGCCAACATGCTCGAGCGGATCATGCCGGTCGAGTACTCGCCGCTGATGATCAGCACGCCGAGCACGCCGATCGCGAGCTGCGCGATGTTGACCCCGCCGAGGCTGTGATCGATCCCCCGGAAGTGCAACCGCTCCTGCGCGTCCAGATGCGACCAGCGGCTCATCTGGATCGCCGAGACCAGCACCCCGAGCCCGCCCATCGCGACGACCGCGGCGAGCAACGACCAGCGCGTCGAGCGCAACGACCACAGCTTCGTCCACTCGGATCGCAGCACGTGCCGTTGCGTGACACGGCCGCGTTGCGTCGCGTCGCTCCGGAGGACGGGGGAAGGTGCGGCGGTCGCGCTCATGCGGCGGCTCCCATCTCGGCGTCGGTCGCGTCGGCCGCCGCGCTGGCGTGGTACTCGACGGTGTCCTGCGTGAGGTGCATGAAGGCGTCCTCGAGCGAGGCCTGCAACGGGGTCAGCTCATGCAACACGATGCCACCCGCGGCCGCCGCCTCGCCGATCCGCTCGGCACTCGCGCCGCGCACCTCGAGCACGCCGCGCTCCTCGTCGGCGATCTCGACGCCTTCGCCCGCGAGCGCCTGGCGCAACGCCGTCGCCTGCGGCGTGCGCACGCGCACCGGCGCGTCGGACGACGCCTTGCGCACGAACTCCTCGACGGTCGTGTCGGCGATCAGACGACCTCGGCCGATCACCACGAGACGCTCCGCCGTCTGCGCCATCTCGCTCATCACGTGAGAGGAGACGAAGACGGTGCGCCCCTCGCTCGCGAGCCGCTTCAGCAAGTTGCGGATCCAACGGATCCCCTCCGGGTCCAGCCCGTTCGCCGGCTCGTCGAGGACCACCGTCTGCGGATCTCCGATCAGCGCGGCGGCGATCCCGAGGCGCTGCCCCATGCCGAGCGAGAAGCTGCCGACACGCTTGCGCGCGACCTCGCCGAGACCGACGACCTCGATCACCTCGTCGACCCGCGAGCGCGGCAACCCCTGCGTCTGCGCGAGCGCAAGCAGGTGGTTGTACGCCGAGCGACCCGTATGAATCGCGCGCGCCTCGAGCATCGCGCCCACCATGTGCAGCGGCGCGTCGTAGTCGCGATAGGCCTTCCCGTCGATCGACACCTCCCCCTCGGTCGGCGCATCGAGCCCGAGGATCAGCCGCATCGTGGTCGACTTGCCCGCCCCGTTCGGCCCGAGGAAGCCCGTCACGACTCCCGTCGGGACCACGAAGCTCAGATCATCGACGGCGATCTTCTCGCCATAGCGCTTCGTCACGTTCTGTACCTGGATCATGCCCGTCACGCTACGGCCAGCCACGGCCCTCCACAACGGCCGCGAGAATGATCTTCACGTCGCCCTGAGTACGACCTTGGTCGTACGCGACGAGCGACAGCCGCTTGCGCTCTCGCGGCTGCCGCGTCTCAGTCCTCGTGCCGGACGTCGTAGCCGGCCGTGCGCAGGGCGGTGAGGACGCGTTCGAGGTGGCGTGGGCCGCGTGTCTCGGATCTCCGCGGCACTATGGGCGCTTTTCTTGTTCTCTGCCTGCTGCGCTCGCAGGCCGGGGTTTTGGCCACGGAGTGCCGTTTCGTGGCCAAAACTCGGGAGTCTCGCTGGCGTCAGCGCTACCGGCGACTCGACGCAATTCTCGGTAGATAAAGAAACGTGGTATGGCCCGCGCCGGCGCGGAAGCTGCCATGGGGCGATCGTTGTCGTCCGTCGGGTGCGGCCGCTCCCGGCGGTCGTTTGGAGCGTTATGTCCCGCTGGCGCCATCTGGAGGGTGCCGGCCTGACGGAACGAGCCGCCCAGTGCCGCACCGCCGCAGATCGGCGCGGCGGTTCCTACGTCTCCACAAGCGCGTCGAGCAAACATGTGTTCATGCTCGATTCTCCGGGAATGCGATTCCACACCCGCTGAGCACGGTCTGCGCTCGTCGAGCTGCGATAGGCTCTTAACGTGATGCCGAAGCCGTCCTCTCGTGGACCCCGGGCCGTCGCCTTGACGGCGATTGCGTTCGTCTGGAGCATCGGTCTGCTGGTGGCGGCGCTGGCTGCGCCGGCGTATGGCGGGACGACACTGGTGGATGAGAATGGCCGGAGCGTGTTGCTCGTGGTGGCGGTGCCAGCCGTCATGAGCGTGGCGGTTTGGATTGCGCTGCGGTACAAGTGCTCGCGGGGCGGTCGCGTCAGCGGCTATGTCGCATGGGCGTGTGTGTGCCTGCTGAGCGTGTTGTGCGTCGTGGGGATTCTCACCATCGGCGTGTTTGTTGCGCCAGTGGCGGTGCTCCTTGCGTGTGCGACTTCGCTCACTCCGTCGGGTTCGCCGCCCGGCCCGGCCGCGAAGCGTTTGGCGTAGTTCACGCGAACAGCGACGGAGCAGCCCTTACGGTCGTCGTGCGAGCGTTGTCGCAGTTGGGCTGACCGATCGTCGCCCCCAGGGCAGGTTTCCGCTCGCCGTGACGGCGACCACCGGCCGCGACCGACCGGCTGGCGATCCGCTGTTGGAGATCGTCGCCCACGTCTGCGTGGCGAGGCTGCTGCGGAAAGGCTACGACGACGTCCCTGGCCCTGCTCCGAGCGGAAGGTCCATCTCACTGGCGATCACCGCACCCGCACCGACGCCGTGTGCAGCATCCCGTGACGGCCCGAAACGCCGGTTTGGCCACGGACGACGGCGCCGTGGCCAAACCGCCGAGTGAAGGGGGCTGCAAAGCAGGTCTTGGTGCTGGCTTTCCGGCTTCCGCGGGACGCACCCACGCGCCGAGTGACGGGGAGGGCTGTTCGCGCCGGAAGAGGAGGCGTAACCTGACGGGAGGGCTCGCCGCGCTCGGCACGCCTGGGTGCGGCGATGCTCGCCACGACGATTTGACGCGAGCCGACCGGCCCGCGATCGCTTCGGCCCTCCATCCGGAGCGCTCATGACGCCGGGGGCCGCACGGTGAAGGGAAGGAGTGACGACATGGCAAACGTCCTCTGCGTGCTGTACGACGATCCCGTCGACGGATACCCGCCGGCCTACCCGCGCGACGAGCTCCCGAAGGTCGAGCGCTACCCCGGCGGCATGACGACGCCGACGCCCAAGCGGATCGACTTCACGCCGGGCGAGCTGCTCGGATGTGTCTCGGGCGAGCTCGGGTTGCGCAGGTTCCTCGAGGAGGCCGGGCACCGGCTGATCGTGACGTCGGACAAGGATGGGCCCGACTCGGTCTTCGAGCGCGAGCTGCCGGACGCGGACGTGGTGATCTCGCAGCCGTTCTGGCCGGCGTACCTGACGGCGGAGCGGATCGCGAAGGCGCCGAGGCTGAAGCTGGCGGTGACGGCCGGGATCGGCTCGGATCATGTCGACCTCGACGCGGCGATCGAGCACGGCGTCACCGTCGCCGAGGTCACGTACAGCAACAGCATCAGCGTCTCCGAGCACGTCGTGATGATGATCCTCACGCTCGTGCGCAACTACCTGCCGTCGTATCGGTGGGTGCTCGACGGTGGCTGGAACATCGCCGACTGCGTCTCGCGCTCCTACGACCTGGAGAGCATGCAGGTCGGGACGGTCGGCGCCGGGCGCATCGGCTCGGCCGTGCTGCGGCGGCTGAAGCCGTTCGACGTCGGGCTGCACTACACCGACCAGCACCGCCTGCCGGCCGAGGTCGAGCGCGAGCTGGGCCTCACTTACCACGAGACGACCGAGTCGCTCGTGCGTGTCTGCGACGTCGTGACGATCAACGCCCCGCTGCACCCCGGGACCGAGGGCCTGTTCGACGACGAGCTGATCGGCAAGATGAAGCGCGGGACCTATCTGGTGAACACCGCGCGCGGCAAGATCTGCGACCGCGACGCGGTCGTGCGAGCGTGCGAGAGTGGCCAGCTCGCGGGCTACGCCGGCGACGTCTGGTATCCCCAGCCGGCCCCGCCAGACCATCCGTGGCGCACGATGCCGTGGCACGGCATGACGCCGCACATGTCCGGCTCGAGCCTCTCGGCGCAGGCGCGGTACGCCGCCGGCACGCGCGAGATCCTCGAGTGCTTCTTCGAGGACCGCCCGATCCGCGAGGAGTACCTGATCGTCGAGGGCGGCAAGCTCGCCGGCGCCGGCGCCCACGCCTACACCGTCAAGACCACCTAGCTCGAACGTCAGCTCTCCCCCACCAGCGGCGCGGCCACCCACGAGGTGGCGCCCTCCAGCCGGCCATGAGCACGGCGCAGCTCCGCGTCGTCTCGATCCTGGCAGGGGGCGCGACCGGCGCGCTCGCGCGGGCGGCGGTCGCGAAGGCGCTGCCGCATGCCCCGGGAGCCTGGCCGTGGGCGACGTTCTCGGTCAACCTGTTCGGCGCGCTGCTGCTCGCCTGGCTCACCACGCGCCTCGCCGAGATGGTGGCGCCGACGCGGTACTGGCGTCCCCTGCTGGGCACCGGCTTCTGCGGCGCGCTGACGACGTTCTCGACGTTCCAGGTCGAGACGATCAGAATCGCGCGCGACGGCCACGCGCTGCTGGCCGTCGGCTACGGCGCCGCCAGCCTCGCCGGGGGAATGGCCGCCGCGGTCGCCGCGACCGTCGTGGCGCGAAGGCGCCGGTACGGATGAGGAGCGCCCTGCCTTGGGTCGGCGTCGGCGTCTTCGGCGCCGTCGGGAGCTGGGCCCGCTTCCGGCTCGGCGGCCTGATCGCGGCGCGCCGACCGAGCGATTTCCCGCTCGGCACGTTCGTCGTCAACCTGACGGGCGGCTTCCTGCTCGGGCTGCTCACCGGCCTGTCGGTGACGGGCGACGCGCTGCTGGTCTTCGGGACGGGCCTGCTCGGCGGCTACACGACGTTCTCGACCTGGATGGTCGAGGCGCAGCGGCTCGGCGAGGACGGCGCGTGGGGGTTGCTGTGGGCCTACCTGCTCGGCTCGATGCTCGCCGGCCTCGCCGTCACCGGGCTCGGGTGGCTGATCGGCGGGGCGATCGGATGATCGCCGACGCCTTCAAGCTCTCCGTGTACTTCGGCGAATCGCTGACCGCCGGACGGGCGCTCGCGAGCGACGCGCTGATGACCTGCCTCGCCGAGCATGGCCTGACCGCGGTGACGCTGCTGCGCGGAATCGAGGGGTTCGGGATCAACCGGCGCATTCACGCCGAGCGCTTCCCGGACGTCTCCACGGACCTGCCACTGCTCGCCTTCGCCGTCGATGCGCGCGAGCGGATCCGAGCGGTGCTCGACGACGTCGATCGAGCGGTTCCGCGGGGCCTCGTGACACTCGAGCAGGCGCGGCTCGCATCCGGGGAGGACGTCCGGCGGGCCACGTTTCCCGACGGACCCGGGAAGGCGGCGAAGCTCACGATCTACTGCGCCGCGGGCGAGCGGACGGGTCGGCGGCCCGCGTACCGAGAGGCCGTGGCGCTGCTCCGCCGGTGCGGGGCGAGCGGCGCGACGGTGCTGCCGGGCGTCGACGGGCTGCTCGGGGGCAGGCGCCGGCGCGCACGGCTCTTCTCGACCAATGCGAGCACGCCGATGACGATCATCGCCGTGGGCCGCCGCGACCGCCTGCGACGATCCCTCCCCCACCTCGGCGACATCCTCGTGGAGCCGATCGTCACGCTCGAGCCGATCGCGCAGCTCAAGCACGATGGCGAGCTGCTGGAGCCGCTACCGACCGTCGCGAGTCCCCGACGGGGCGAACGGGATGTCTGGCAGACGATCCGTCTGTACACGCGGCGCAGCGCGCAGGCCAACGGCCGCGCGCTCCACAGCGAGTTCATACGATGCCTGCGGGAGGCCGGCGCCGCAGGCGCGACGACGATCCTGGGCGACTGGGGATTCTCGAGCGACGAGCGACCGTACGGCGACCGGCTCGGGCGCGCGACCAGCCATCGGCCGACGTACACGGTCTACATCGACCGGCCGCAGAAGGTTGCCGAGGTCTGGCCGCTCATCGACGAGCTGACCGCCGAGCACGGGGTCGTGACCTCACTGTTCGTACCCGGCTATCGAGAGCGGAGCGGCGACACGGTGCATGGCAGCCTCGACGCGGCGGAGCGGTGAACGGCCGCGTCCGACATGGAGCGCTGCTGTCGACGCGAGCAACACGCGGCGACCGATACGGGTCGACCGCGCTCCGCCCAGCGGAACGGCCAACGCCCATGAGCGCTGAAGCGCTGCTTCCGCGGCCTTGACCCCGGCGCCACCGCGCGCATTCAATTGCTCTCAGGATTCCTCCAGACCAAGCTGTGAGGTGGCTCGTGGCTGCCGTTGGGCTCCTTTACGTAGGCGCAGTTCTGTTCGTCAACGGGTTGGCGCTGTGCGGGCTCGTCCGGGGCAGGTCGATGATCCCGATGAATCTGTTCGTGGGCATTCTGCAGGTCGTCACACCCTTCTACCTGATCTTCTCGGCACATGGAAATCAGGCGACCATCGTCGGCGCGTCGGGCTTGTTCCTCTTCGGCTTCACGTACCTGTACGTGGCGATGAACAACGCCTTCGACCTGGACGGCACCGGCCTCGGCTGGTTCTGCGTGTTCGTGGCCGCAGCCGCAGGCGTGTACTCGTGGTGGAACTTCGCGAACTACAGCGCCCTCACCGCCAACGGCAAGCCCCTCGGGAATCTGCTCGGCGTCCTGTGGGCAAGCTGGGCCGTCCTGTGGTTCCTCTTCTTCCTGGTGCTCGGTCTCGGCAAGACGTCCTTGACGACCTTCACCGGCGCTTGGTGCGCCGCGCAGGGGATCTACACGGGGCTCGTGCCGGCGCTCGTCCTGCTCAACATCCCCTCGGCTCTGACCACGACCTTCGCGGTCGTCATCGGTGCCGTCTCGGTGGCCAGCTTCATCGTCTTCTTCGCGATCTTCAAGCCACGGTGGGGTACCGCCGCGGCCCCTACCGCCTACTCCGGCCCAGGGGGCGTGACATCCCCGCAGGTCTGAACGACAGTCGCTCACGACAACCGTCGAGGAGATGGATGCAATGCCGCAGAATCTCTTCCCGCTGGACAACACCAAGAAGTTCACGGACCAGCAGCGCGTCGGTCACAATCGGTGGCACCCCGACATTCCTGCGGCCGTAAGCGTCAAGCCGGGCGACGTCTTTCGCGCGGACTGCCGCGAGTGGTTCGACGGCGCCATCCACAACGACGACTCCGCGGATGACGTTCGCAATGCCCCGCTCCCCGGGGTTCACGTCCTCAGCGGGCCGTTCCACGTCGAGGGCGCCGAGCCGGGCGACCTGCTCGTCGTCGACATCCTCGAGATCGACGCCTGCGACCAAGAGGACGAAGGGCCGCTCTCCGGGATGGGCTGGGGCTACACGGGCGTGTTCGCCACGCAGAACGGCGGTGGCTTCCTGACCGAGCGCTTCCCCGACGCCTACAAGGTGATCTGGGACTTCGAAGGCGACGTCGCCACCTCGCGCCACATCCCGGAATGCTCGTACGTGGGCATCCACCACCCGGGCCTGATGGGCACCGCCCCCTCGGCGGAGCTGCTCGCGAAGTGGACGAAGCGCGAGACCGACCTGATCGCGACCGACCCCGACCGCGTCCCGCCGCTGGCGCTGCCGCCGCTTCCGGACAGCGCCATCCTGGGAACGCTCGACGGCGCCGAGTTCGACCGGGTCGCCGGCGAGGCCGCTCGGACTGCCCCGCCTCGCGAGAACGGCGGAAACCAGGACATCAAGAACTTCACCGCCGGGACGCGGGTCTTCTACCCCGTCTTCGTCGAGGGGGCGAAGCTGTCGTTCGGCGACCTGCACTTCTCCCAGGGCGACGGAGAGATCACGTTCTGCGGCGCGATCGAGATGGGCGGGTTCATGGACCTGCACGTCGATCTCATCAAGGGCGGGATGGCGACATACGGCGTCACCGAGAACGCGATCTTCATGCCGGGCCTGCGCGATCCGCAGTACTCCGAATGGATCGCCTTCTCCGGCGTGTCGGTGGACTTCGCCGGTACGCAGCACTACCTGGATGCACAGCTGTCCTATGCGCGCGCCTGTCACCACGCGATCGACTACCTCATGAAGTTCGGCTACACCGACATCCAGGCGTACATGATCCTGGGCTCCGCGCCGATCGAGGGACGCTTCTCCGGAGTGGTGGACATCCCGAACTCGTGCGCGACCGTCTACATCCCCAGGCGGATCTTCGACTTCGACGTCGCCCCGTCGAGCGCGAGGCCGCATCAGGTGACGCAGGGCGTGCAGGTGCCCAGCGCCGCGAACTGACATACCCATGGCGATCTACGAGTACCGCTGCGACCAGCATGGTGCGTTCGAGGTGACGCGCGCGATCGGCACCGCGCCCGGCTCGATCGCGTGCCCGGCGTGCGAGCGCGAGGCACGACGCGTCTTCTCGAAGCCCATGCTGTCGTTCACACCACCTGGGCTGGTGGCGGCGATCGACCACGCGCAGAAGACTCGTGACGAGCCGGACCTCGTCACCTCCTTGCCGCCAGCCGACCCGCGCAGGCGAACGCCCGTCCTGCCGTTGACGCCCACGCTCCGGCGCCTCCCCCGGCCATGAGCGCTGAGCAGACCTTCTAATCCTGGCGGCGGCGTACGCGCGCCGACGGCGGACGCAGGGGCCCCAGCTCGTCGCGCAGGACCCAGAACACCAGCGCGTCGTGATCTCCCACGTTGCACCAGCCCGTCACCCCGCTCCACTCGACCAGCAACGCCTCGCCCTGCCGGAGGACCGGACGCCCGGTAGGGAGGATGACCTGCACCAGGCCCGCGGCGACCACGACGAGCTCGACGCCCTCGTGAGCCTCCCGCGCGCGCACGCTCTGGCCGGGCGAGAGACAGGAGAGGCGAGCTCGGAGCCCGACCCGGCGGTCGTCGAGGAGGGGGACCAGCCGGGCCGCGGCGTCGTCGCGCCGGGTCCGGCGCGCCAGCCGATAACCGAGCGCGATCTCGCCGCGGAGCAGCTCGTCGATCGTCATGTCCAGCCGCGACGTGAGATCGAGCAGGGTGTCCAAGGCGAGACCGCGGCGTCCCCGCTCGGCCTGTGAGATCGCGCTGGCGGAGACGCCCGCCAACCGCGCGAGCTCACCTTGGCTCAGGTGGCGCTGGATGCGGACGGCACGCAGCGCCGCTCCGAGCCGCGCGGCCGTGGGCGCGGGTTCGAGCTCTGTGCTCCGACCGTTGGTCCGGACGTGGAACACGCTGCCCTGCACGCCCTGCGGGCGCCCCTCGGCCTTCGCGATCCGCAACCGACCGGCCGTGAGGACGACGACGCACTGGGTCGCGGCGTCCACGGCTTGGCGCAATTGCGCGGAATGGCGCCCAGGGGTGAGCGACCAGTACCCGACCGACCAGAAGCCGAGCAACAGCGGACACGCGCGTGTGAAGAACCGCTGCGCGATGCCGTGCCCCCAGCGATCGCTCAGGGCATCCAGCGAGTCGAACACCACCAGCGCCCGCGGCGCTCGTTGGAGGCATTCGCGCACGGCGATCAGCAGCTCGCCGGCGTTCTCGATCGCATGCGCCCCACCCACCCGCGCATCGAGGACGTCAACGTCGGGATAGATCACTCGGAGCTGCTCGGGGTCGCCCTCGAGCTTCACGAACAGGACCCTGCTGAACTGCTCGCGGGCGCCCATCAGCGCGGTGACGAACGGGGCCAGCGACGAGCCGCCCCCCTCGAGCTCCCAGACGACGTTGTCTCCCCAGAAGAGTCCGCCCAGAGCGACGTCCAGCTCGGTCACGCCCGTCGACGCGGTGTCCTTCAACGAGCTTGCGGGGCGGCCGGCGGCCCTGCTGGCCGGCGCCGCCACCCACCGGAGCGGCACAGAGCCCTGCACCGTCGCGAGACCGGGAGCGCGATGTGCGGTGCGTCGCAGGGCTGCTCGCTCCTAGCGGATCACGGGCCCGTCGCCTCCCGAGCCGTGGGTGCTGCAGGAGTGCGCGTCGGCACCGGCGAGCGCGCCGCCGGACACGATCAGGTACTCGTCGCGGTTCGGATGACCGGGTGGTGCGCGATCCGCGGGACGCCGTCACCCGCGTAGGCCGGCGGACACACGGCGAGAAGGACGTTTGCCATGGCGTACCTCCTTCCGACAGCCACAGCGGCAAGACCCCTTGCGAGCATACGCCTGCCGCGATCAGATCGCTACAGGGTTTTGGTGCCGGCTTGTGGAAATGCCCGTGAGGCATTCCCGTGACGAATCGGCGCCGGCCGGCGGAGATGCGGAGCGCCTACGTGCGCTGCAGCACCACCACGGGGATCTCCCGATCCGTCTTCTTCTGGTACTCGTCGTAGTCAGGCCAAACCGCCGCCATCTTGCGCCACAGCTCCGGCTTCTCCTGCGGCGCGGCATCGCGCGCGTGCGCTCTGAAGACCTCGCCTCTGACCTGCACCTCGACGTCCTGCTCGGCCCGCAGATTGACGTACCAGCCGGGCGGCTCGTCGCTCCCACCCCTGGACGCGACAACCAGGTAGTCGTCGCCATGCCGCTCGAAGATCAACGGCGTCGTGCGCTCCACGCCGCTCTTGCGGCCTCTCGTCGTCAGCAGCAGGATGCTCGTTCCGCGCCGCCAGCTGTAGCCCTCCTCACCGTCGGTCGCGCGATAGCGATCGACGTGCTCCTGTCCAAACAACATCGCTGCCTCCTAGGCTCGCCCACCTCAGAATCTAGCGCCCGGGGACGGCGCCCCACGAGCGCGGGCCAGCACCTCCCGTGCTCGTCAGACGCGGATTACGGTCACGGAAGCGAACGCCGAGAAGTCGGCGTCCGCGTGGCGACGGCGACGCCGTGACGCAGCGCGGACGCCGCGATCCAGGCGTCGTGGCGACGGATGCGGCGGCCGGCCTCCAGCTCGGCGGCTACGATGCGTGCGAAGCAGCTCGCGACCTCGGGGTCGACAGGCAGAAGCGGGTAGGCAGCGCGGACCCGGGCGAGCGTGGCGAGGCGGCGGGCGCGGGTGTCGGTGTCGGATGCGCGCAGGACACCCAGTTCGAGCTCGGCGTCCGTGATGACAGACACAGCGAGCTCGTCGGGCGCAGCGGCTCCGTGGCCAACGGCCCCCAGCGCAGCCTGTCTAACCGCCGGTGAGCGTGACGACGACGAGTCCGAGCGACAGCGCCGAGGTGAACAGCACGGTCGCGGCGGTGAGGATGTCGGAGAGGCCGTCGTTGCGGTGCTCGCCCATGAGGTCGTGGTCGCGGGAGAGGCGCCAGATGAAGAAGAGGTTGATCGGGAGCAGGACGCCGTTGACGACTTGGACGCCGATCAGCAGGTTGATGACGGGGATCCCGGGGATGACCGCGACGATCGTGGCGGCCGCGATCATCAGCGTGATGACGCCGACGAAGACGGGTGCTTGGCGGGCGGAGTGGCCGAGGCCCTTCTCGAACCCGAGCGACTCGGAGACGACGTAGCTGGTCGCGATCGGGAGGATCGCGCAGGCGAGCAGGCTCGCGCCGAGCAGGCCGATCCCGAACAGCGCCTCGGCGTACTGGCCGGCGAACGGCGCCAGCGCCTGCGCCGCCTGGGAGGCGGAGTCGATGCTGTGGATGCCGTGCGTGAACAACGTGGCGCCGGTGGCGATGATGATGAAGCCGGCGATCAGGTCGGCGAAGATCGCGCCGGAGATCGCCTGTCGCTGCTCGGCCTTGATGTCCTCCACCCGGGCGCCGCGCTCGACGATCGCGGACTGGAGGTAGAGCTGCATGTAGGGGGTGATCGTCGTGCCGGCGGTTGCGACGAACAGCAGCAGGTAGGCGCTGGAGGCATGGATGTGCGGCACGACGAGCGCCTTGCCGACCTCGCCCCAATCGGGCTTGGCGAGGATCGCGGCGATCGGGTAGGCGAAGAACGGGATCGTCAGCCAGATGAAGATCCGCTCGGCCGAGCGGTAGGAGCCGCGCACGATGATCAGCCAGATCCCCGCCGCCGCGATCGGGACCGTCACCTGCGGCGGGACGCCCGCGAGGTTGAGAGCGGCGCCGATCCCGACGAAGTCCGAGATGCAGATCCCGAGGTTCGCGACCAGCACCGCCAAGGTCGCGAACGCGGACCAGCGGATCCCGTAGCGCTCGCGGATCAGCTCCGCGAGGCCCTTGCCGGTGACCGCCCCCATCCGCGCGGCCATCGACTGCACGATCGCGAGCGAGACGGTGATCAGCACCATCATCCACAGCAGGTCGTAGCCGTACTTCGCGCCGACCTGCGAGTAGGTCGCGATGCCGCCCGCGTCGTTGCCGGCGTTGGCGGCGATCAGCCCCGGCCCGAGCAGGCCGAGGAACACGAACAGGCGACTACGGCGTGGCGAGAAGCGCGCAGGCAGCCGCGATCGGCCGCGCACGGCCGATCCGGCACGACGCAGGGCAGCCCGTACTCGGCCCGCCATCCACCTGTCCGCTCCACACGGTCACGGCCGGGCAGTCTACGCGTCGGCGCGCCAATCGCCAGGCTACTCGTCGCCGAGCAGTCCGAAGCGACGCCGCCACCCCTTCGGCAGCATCACCTCGAGCACGTCGTCGACCGTGATCACGCCGATCATCTGGCCCTGCTCGTCGACGACCGCGGCGGCAGTCAGGTTGAAGTCGGCCATCAACCGGGCGACCTCCTCGAAGTCCGCATCGGCGCGCAGCACCGGCCGGCCCGGCCCGGCCAGCGCGAACAAGCTCTCCTCAGGATCGGCACGCACCAGGCTCGCGAGCGGCACCGAGCCCTCCAGCTCGCGGTGCGAGTCCATCACGAACACCATCGTCAGCAGCTCCGCCGGGACGTCCGCGCGCCGCACGCGCTCAAGCGCCTCAGCGGCGGTCGCCTGCCGGTAGAGGCACACGAACTCCGTGCTCATCAGCCCGCCCGCCTGCGCCGGGTCATACCCCAACAGCGCCCGCACCTTCACCCGCTGCCCGGCCGGCACCGCCGCGAGAACCCGCTCGCGACGCTCGTCGTCCAGCTCGGCGAGCAGATCCGCGGCGTCATCCGGCGCCATGCGGCCGACGACCGCCGCGACCTCCTCGTCGGAGCGCTCGCGGATGAACTCGACCTGGTGCTGCTCGTCGAGCTCCTCGAAGACATCTGCCTCGAGCTCGCGATCGTCGCCACGGACCGCCTGCATGATCTCCTCGCCCTCACGATGAGACGCCGCCTCGACCAGGTCGGCGATCTGCGCCGGATGCAGCTTGGCCAGCTTGGGATGCGGCACCCGCAGCCGCACGCTCGGGACGTGCCCGACGAACGGCTCGATGCTCGCCCAGTCCAGGAACGCGCCCGTCGCGACCCGTCGTCCCAACGGGCGCGGCAGCAACCGCCGCACACCGCCGCGCGGACCCGTGTCCACGCCGACGACCCGCCACCAGCCCTCGACCCGCGCAAGCTCGATCTCGTTCGCGCGCACCAACCGCGCCCCGTCCACGTTGATGAGCTGGTGATCGAGCACGTCGTGCGCCAGCAGCACCTCCCCTGCACGCCGATCGAACCGCCGCAGATCCAGCTTGGCCTCGCGCAGCACGACCCCATCCGGCGCGATGTCCTCGACCAACTCAGCCGGCAGATACGACCGCCGGCCCGCGACGGACACCAAGAACCCCGTGATCGGCGGATACCCCTGCTCACCCAACCGCACGATCAAGTCCTCCACCCGACCCAGCCGCTCCCCGGTGCCATCGCGCAACGCGGCCCCGACCACGAGCGACAGATGCAACACCGCAGGCGCGACAGCCGGACTGCTCATCACCGGAATGCTACGCCGGTCGCCGCGCGCTACCTCACGGCTCCCCGCCCGGAGGCCGGCGCAGCGCGACGCGTCCGATGCCGCCGGGAACCTCAGCGTGAGCCTCGGCGCGCCCCGGACTGAGCTCGAGCAGCGTGGTCAGCAGCAGCAGCGGCGTTCCTGCGGCCCAGGCCTGGGGACGCGAGGCGGTGGGGAACGCGACGGGGACCGATGTCACCGATGCGGGATAGCCGCCGAAGACCTCCGGCAGGCGATGCTCGAAGTGCGGCGCTGCGCCGAGGATCGCGGAGGCGACGGTGGCCGCCGCCTCGCGGTGGCCGTAGCGCGCGAGACCGGCCGCGATCAGCGAGTTCTCGTGGGGCCAGACGGTTCCGGTGTGGTAGCCGAGCGGGTTGTAGCCGCCCTCGTGGGCGCCGAGCGTTCGCACTCCCCAGCCCGACCAGAGCTGCGCATCGAGCAGCCGCTCGGCGGTCGCGGCGGCCGCGGCATCCTCCAGCAGGCCCGACCACAGCAGATGACCGATGTTGGAGGTCAAGCTGTCGACCTGGCGCTTGTCGCCGTCGAGTGCGAGCGCGTAGCAGCCGCGCTCGGGCATCCAGAAGTCGTGGTGGAAGCGCGTGCGCAGATCGGCGGCCTGGCGCTCGAGGCGCTCGGCAAGCGTCGCGTCGTCCCACACCTCGCGGGCCAGACGGGCCATGCGGCGCCGCGCGTCGTAGACGTAGCCCTGGATCTCGCAGGTCGCGATCGGTCCCAGGGCCAGCGTGCCGTCGGCGAACTGGATTGCGTCCCAGCTGTCCTTCCAGCACTGGTTGACGAGTCCGGTGCCCGAATTGCGGCAGGAATACTCGACGTACCCGTCGCCGTCCGCGTCGCCGCTGTCCTCGATCCAGGCGAGCGCCGCGCGAGCGTTCGGCTCCAGGGCGCGGACGAGCTGGTCGTCGCCGGACCAGCGGTGGTACTCGTCGAGCAGCACGAGGAACAACGGCGTGGCGTCGGCGGTCCCGTAGTACGGGGAGTGCGGTCGCGCGCCGCTCGCGGTCAGCTCTCCGAGTCGCAGCTCGTGCAGGATCTTGCCGGGCTCCTGCTCGTGGAAGTCGTCGCGCGTCCGGGCCTGGCGAGCGGCGAGCACGCGCAGGGTCGTGGCAGCGAGTCCGGGCAGGTAGGGCAGCGCCTGGAAGCTGGCGATCAGGCTGTCGCGGCCGAACAGCGCCATGAACCACGGCAGTCCCGCGGCGGGAAGGGTCGCTCCTTCCGTGAGATCGGGATGCAGCCGCAGCGCGCCGAGATCGCTGAGGCTCGCGCGGTAGGTGCGCGCCAGCCCCGGATCCTGCGTCTCCAGCGCTGGTGCCCTCGCAAGCCACGCATCGAGCTCTGCCACCTTCGACCGGCTCAGCTCGTCCAGCTGGGCCTGCCCGTTGCGCCGCGCGAACGTCACCCCGGGCTGGGCGGAATGGGGCGTGGCGGTGAAGGTCGCCGACCACTGCTCGCCAGGCGCGAGTTGCAGCGTGTACGCGAAGCCGTGGCGGGTGACGGCCGCCGCGCGGCTCGTGGCGACTGCGACCGAGCGCTGGAAGCCCGCGCGCTCGTAGGCCAGCACGAGCGTGCGATCGTCATGGTGGAAGGCGACGTCGCGCGCGGCGACGGCGCCGTCCTTGACCTCGAACAGGTCCGCGAAGTCGGCGTCGACCTCCAGCACCACCCGCAGCTCGCTGGCCTCGTGTCGGTGGTTGGTGAGGGTGACCTCCTCCATCCACACGTGGTCGACGAGCCGGCGGCGCATGATCGACCAGGGCGCCGCGTCGTCGGGCCCGACGCCGGGAGCGAGGAAGAAGCGGGCGGCGAAGTGCGCGTCCTGGTCGAGGCCGAGCAGCTGCAAGGGACCCGCGTCGACGCGCAGGACCCAGCGCGAGACGAAGCGGGTGTCCTCCGAGAAGAAGCCGTGCTCGCGACCCTCGTCGGCCCGCACGTCGCCGAGACGGTCCCCGATGACGAACGTGCTGCCGTCCAGGACGCTCAGCGTGCGCTCAGACATGCAGCGCCACAGCCGTTTCCTCGGTGCTCAGGGGTGCCGCCGACCGGTAGGCCCGCTCGTAGGCGGCGGCGACCACGTCGACGTCGCAATGCTCGGCGACCCAGGCCCGGCAGGCTCGCGGGGCGATGCTCGGCAGCCGGTCGACCGCCGCGCCCATCGCAAGCTCGTCGTCGACGAGGAAGCCGGTCCGCCCATCGACGACGAGCTCGGGGGCAGCACCTTCGCGGAAGGCGATCACCGGAGTCCCGCAGCTCAGCGCCTCGACCATCACCATCCCGAACGGCTCCTCCCAGCGGATCGGCATCAGCAGCGCGCGTGCGTTGGCGAACAGCGAGCGCTTGACGGCGCCGCCGATCTCACCGACGAAGCGGACGCGATCGCCGTCGACGTGCGGTGCGACCTCGCGGTCGAAGAAGGCCTGCTGCCCGGGCTGCACGACTCCAGCCAACACGAGCGGAACGCCCGCGGCACGAGCGGCGGCGATCGCGCGGTGAGGACCCTTCTCGGCCGTGAACCGCCCGACCCACAGCAGATAGTCGTCCTTGTGCTCGCGCAGCGGCCAGGCCTGCACGTCGACCGGGTTGGGGATCGCTTCCATCGCGGCCAGCCCTGCAGGGGCCGACGCCAGCTGCGCGCGGCTGATCGGGACGAGCGCCGCCTTGTGCCCGTGGCGCGCGTAGAAGGCCGACGTGCTGGCGGTGAACTGCCCGTGAAGCGTGTGCACGAGCGGCGTCGCGAGGCGGTCCGCCATCGCCAGCGCGGTGAAGCCGCAGTGGTCGTGGACGACATCGAAGGGCTGCGCGGCCAGCTCGATCTCCTCGAACGCCCGCGCTACGTGGTCGGCCTCGTGGAGCGAGCGCTCGATCTCGTCTGGATGGGACTCGGTCAGCAGGGTCACGACGTCGGCGCTGGACGCAGAGCCCGGCGCGCAGAAGAGCGTCACCGCGAGCCCACGCTGCACCAGCGCCTCGGTGAGCACGCTGACGACCGACTCCACGCCCCCGTACCCCGGCGGCGGAACCGCGATCCACGGCGGCGCGAGCATCGCGACGCGCAGGGACGCCTCCGCCGGCCGAGTGCCGGCCGCGACCACCGAGCGCCCAGGCAACGGACGATGAAACCTGCGACCAGACCCAGCAGCCGCCACGTGCATGCGCGCTCCTCGCGAGCCTCTCAGGGGCTGCGGTCGCGAGGCAGAGAGGTCGAGAAGGACCGGGCGAGCGCAACGACCGCGAAGACGCGGTCGACCCGGCAACCGTACCACCAGGCAGGCGGCGCACCGGACACAGGTCGAGGACGGACCAGGTCGTGTACGTCACCTAGCCCGCCGGCGAAGATGCGGAGCGCGCCCAGGTGCGCTCCAGCACCAGTCCCAGCGAGAGCGACGACCGCCTCACCCCTTCACGGCGCCCCCGAAGACCTCCGCGCGCAGCCAGCGCTGGCTGACGAGGAACGCGACGACGATCGGCGCGACGGTGATGAACAGGCCGGCCGCGGTGAGCGGGCCGCCGGCGCGGAACTGCGTCGACATCTGCGCGAGCACCGCCGACGCCGTCTGATGGCTCGTCGTCGGCAGCATCACGAGCGCCAGCAGCAGCTCGCTCCACTGGATGAAGAGGTTGAGCACGAGCACGGTCGCGATCGCAGGGCCAGCGAGCGGCAGGGCGATCGAGCGGAACGTTCGCCAGCTCCCGGCGCCGTCGACCCTCGCGGCGTCGATCAGCTCGTCCGGCAGGGTCGCGTAGTAGGCGCGCAGGAACAGCGCGCCCCAGCCCGCGAACAGCGAGCCGTACATCAGTCCGAGCGCGGGTCGCGAGTCGAGCAGGCCGAGCTGCAGCGACTGGTCGAACAGCGGGATCGCGATCGACGAGATCGGCACCACCAGCGTCAGCACGGACAGCGCGACGACGACCGGCTTGCCCGGCATCTCCTCCTTCGCGAGGCCGTAGCCGGCGACCGCGGCCAGTGCGGTCGCCATCACGCTGCCGATCCCGACGATGAGCAGCGAGTTCAGCAGCGCCTGCCCGAGCCCCGCGTCCCACGCGTGCTTGAAGTTCGCGAACGTGAAGCCGCCGCCGAGGCCGGCCGGGTCGCCGATGTAGGACTCGACCGGCCGCAGCGCCACGCGCAGCGCCCACAGCAGCGGGACGACGACCGCGAGGCTCGCGATCAGCACGATCAGCGTGCGGCCGATGCGGCCGCCGCCCAGACGTACGCTCATGACGAGCGCCTCATCCGCAGCGTGGCCAGCCCCAGCACGACGGCGACGAACAGGATCCCGACGACCGACGCGGCGGACGCGAGGCCGTACTGCCCGTTCACCAGGCCGGTTTGGTAGATGTAGTAGTCGATCGTCGTCGACGCGTACCCCGGCCCGCCGCGCGTGAGGCTGTAGATCCAGGGGAAGAAGGACGTGATCGTCGAGAGGACGAGGATCAGGATCCAGAACGACGTGACGGGGCGCAGCGCGGGCCGGTAGATGTGCCACACGAGGTGCCGCCAGCTCGCGCCGTCGAGGATCGCCGCCTCGACCGTCTCGTACGGCATCGTCGCCAGACCGGCCGAGTAGAACATCACGCCGGTGCCCATGACGGCCCACAGGATCACGGTCACCACCGTCACCAGCACGAGCGGGTCGCTGCCGAGCCACGACAGCGCGAGGCTGTCGAGCCCGACCCCGCGCAGGCTGGAGTTCGCCGGGCCGCCGTCGGCGAGGAAGATGCGGAAGACGGCGCCGGCGACGACCGGCGGCAGGATCCCCGGGATCAGCAGCAGGCTGCGCACCGACCCCGCGCGCGGCTGCCCGAACAGCGCGACGGCGATCAGGAAGGGGATCCCGACCCACAACGGCATCCCCGCCAGCAGCAGCACCGCGTTGAGCATCACGCGGTGGAAGCCGGTCGAGTGGAGCAGCGTCGTGTAGTTGTCGAGGCCGAGGAAGCGCGGCGCGCCGAAGCCCGTGTAGTCGGTCAGCGACAGGTAGACGACGCGGCCGAGCGGATAGAGCGCGAACACGGCGACCGCCACGAGCATCGGCGCGACGAACGCCAGGCCCTTCCACGAGCGACGGCGCCGCCTTCTCGGGGCGGCGACGCCGGTGCTCGCGCGTCGCGGCCCGCCGACGAGATCGGCGGGCCGCGACGCGGTGCGAGCGGGACTCGACACGCCCCCGTTACGCCTTGTTCTGCTGCGCGAGGGTGGACAGGAAGCCGCTCACGTCCCCGCTCTTGATCGTCGCGCCGAGCGTGCTGAACATCGCCGTGGTGGCAGCCGGCTTGAGGTACGCGAGCGCCGTGTCGACGGTCGGCAGCTGCTGCGCGAGGCGGCCGATCTCGACCGCGCCCTTGCTTCTCGTGACGGCGGCGACGTCGACGTCGGTGCGGTTCGGGAGCGCGCCGCCGAGCGCGAGGCCGATCGTCTGCCCCTCCTTCGAGGCGAGGAAGTCGACGAACGACAGCGCGGCCGGCAGGTTCGCGGCGTCCTTGTTGATCCCGTACATGATGTCCGGCGCCCACCAGAAGATCTGTCTGGTGGCCTTCGGCATCGTCGGCGCGGCGAACAGGCCGTAGCCGTCCTTGCCGAGTCTTCTGTCCCACACCGGCCAGTTGGCGGCGCCGCCGACCAGGCCGCAGACCATCGCGGCTCTGCCCTGGGCGAACTCGGCCTCCATGTCCTGCAGCGTCTTGCCGACGAAGTCGCCGTTCCACCAGCCGTCCTTGGCCGCCTGCACGAGCGGCTGGAGCGAGTCGGCGAAGCGGGCGTCGTCGATCGCGATTCTGCCTTCGCGGAAGTCGTTCAGGTCGGTCGTGGTCGGCAGGAACTGAACGGCGTGGGCCGACCACATGTTCGAGGTGGCGATCGCGTCTCCGGCGAACGCGACGGGGGTCATGCCGGCGGCCTTGAGCTTGGCGACGATGTCGGTCAGCTCCGCCCACGTGGTCGGCGCGACCTCGGCGGGGAGCCCCGCCTTCTGGAGCATCGCCTTGTTGTAGTACCAGACCCCTCCGGTGGCCCCGATCGGGACGCCGGCGTGGTCGCCCGGCCGCTGGGCGCTCATCGTGGTCGAGTCCCACAGCGAGAGCGTGTCGGCAAGGTCGGGGAACATCTGTCTCGTCAGCGGCTTCAGCGCCGGGAAGAGGGCCGACTGGGCCTCCTCCGCCAGGATCTCCAGCACGTCGGAGAGCTTGCCCGCGCGCGAGCGCGTCGTCACGACCGCGGTGTACGAGTCGAACGGCGCCGGCTCGAACATCAGCGACGCGCCGGGGTTGGCCTTCAGCCAGGCGAGCCGGCGCGCCTTCAGCGCGACGGTGGCCGGCGCCTCGGGGTTCGCGTAGTCCCAGCTCAAGACGTCGATGCTGCCCGTCGCCTTGGCCGGGATGGCCGTGCTGGCGGCGGTCCCGCTGCCGCCGCTGCTGCCGCTGCTGCTGCCGCCGCATGCCGCGAGCAGGCTCGAGAGCCCGCTCACGCCCAGGCCCGTGATCGCCGCGCGCTTCGCGAACTCGCGGCGCGGGATGCGTCCGCTCCCGAGCGCGGCGCGTTCGGTTTCGTCAGTTGACGCGTCCTCCGTGCGATGCCTCACCACAATGTTCCTCTCCCTCTCCAGTCACCCTGCTGTCATCGGGTGATTAGCTCTCAAGCTAGTCGGCGACCGACTGAATGTCAAGGTTTACATTCTGAGGGAGCGCGCGTGTCAGGCAGCGGCCGTCCGAGCGGTCGAACAGGTGAATCGCTCCGACGTCCACGGTCATCCGCAGCGTGTCGTGCTGGCGCACGCGGCTCGACGGGCTCAGGCGCGCGATCGCCCGCGACTCCGAGCCCGAGCCGAGCGCCGCCGCGTCCTCGAGGTCCGGATCTGACGCCAGCCGCTCGAGGTCGCCGGTGAGCGCACGGCCCTGATAGCCGAAGTGGGCGTAGATCTCCGAGCCGACGGACTCGATCAGCTCGATCGGCGCCTCGAACTCGAGCAGGCGCGGGTCGGCTTCGGCGAGGCCGGCGTCCTCGAAGTGCTCGGGCCGGATGCCCACGATCACGTCGCTGCCGGCGGCGGCGGAGCGCTCCAGGCGACGGCGGCGCTCGTCGCTCAGCGGCAGCTCGCCGATCGGCGTGCGGACGACCCCGGCGCCCAGGTCGCCCTCGAAGAAGTTCATCGCCGGCGAGCCGATGAAGCTCGCGACGAACAGGTTCGCGGGATTCCGGTACAGCGCGTCGGGCGCGTCGACCTGCTGCAGGACGCCCTCGCGCATGACGGCAACGCGATCGCCGAGCGTCATCGCCTCGGTCTGGTCGTGCGTCACGTAGACGGTCGTGGTCCCGAGCCGGTCCTGGATGCGCGAGAGCTCGGAGCGCATCTGCACACGCAGCTTCGCGTCGAGGTTCGACAACGGCTCGTCCATCAGGAAGGCGCGCGGCTCGCGCACGATCGCGCGGCCCATCGCGACGCGCTGGCGCTGCCCGCCGGACAGGTTCGCCGGCTTGCGCTCCAGATGCGCGTCGAGGTCGAGGATGTGCGCGACCTCCGTCACGCGGCGGTCGATCTCCGGCCGCGCGACCTTCGCGAGCTTCAGCGCGAAGCCCATGTTCTCGCGCACCGTCATGTGCGGGTAGAGCGCGTAGTTCTGGAACACCATCGCGATGTCGCGCTCCTTCGGCGCACGGTCGTTGACGACCTCGCCACCGATCCGCAACTCGCCGCCGGTGATCTCCTCCAGCCCGGCGATCATCCGCAGCGCCGTCGACTTCCCACACCCCGACGGCCCGACGAGGATCACGAACTCACCATCCGGGATCCGCAGGCTCAGCTGCTTCACCGCCTCGTGACCGTCGTCGTACCGCTTGGTCACGTTGTCGAACTCGATCTCGGCCATGCCCGCACCCTCTTCTCTTCCCAGGCGTCGTGTGCGCTACGCCTGCCCGCGTTCCACGGGTGTTAGGCGCAGCCATCGGTAGCGAGTCATTCAATCACTTGCCGAGAAAATGGCAACCTTTTCAACGCGCCCGGTGGCCGACGGGCGTCAGAGGTGCTCGGGGCCACCCGCGCGCAGGGCGCTGGACGAATCGCAGCGTCTCCTCCGACCCGCTGTGACGGTGGGTACAGAAAGCGCCGAAACGAGTGATCCAGTCTCTGTCTGTCTGATAGAACCGCCGCCTCGCCGGCCCATGACGACCTCGCTCCCCACCTCCAGCCTCTGGCATCCCTTCGCCGACATGGGCGCCGTCGCCGGCGCGCCCTTCACGCTCGTGCGCGGACAGGGCACGCGCGTGTGGGACGACGCCGGCCGCGAGTACATCGACGGCTCGGCGGCGCTCTGGTACGCGAACCTCGGCCACGGCCGCCCGGAGATCGCCGAGGCGGTCGCGCAGCAGCTCGCGGCGCTCGACGCCTACAGCATCTTCGGCGACTACGCGAACCGTCCCGCGCTCGAGCTCGCCGAGCGGCTCGCGGCGCTCGCGCCGGCGCCGGGCACGAAGGTCTTCCTCGGCTCCGGCGGCGGCGACGCGGTCGACACCGCCGCGAAGATCGCGCGCCGGCACCACGCGCTGAACGGCGAGCCGGAGCGCGTGCACCTGATCAGCCGCGTGCACGGCTACCACGGCACGCACGGGATCGGCACCGGCATCGCGGGCATCCCGCCCAACGCCGCCGGCTTCGGGCCGCTCGTGCCGGACGCCTCGACCGTCGCGTTCGACGACCCCGACGCGCTCGAGCACGAGATCGCGCGCGTCGGCGCGGGGCGCGTCGCCGCCTTCTTCTGCGAGCCGGTGATCGGCGCCGGCGGCGTCCACCTGCCGCCCGACGGCTACGTCGAGGCGGTCGCCGAGATCTGCGCGCGCCACGGCGTGCTGTTCGTCGCCGACTGCGTGATCGCCGGCTTCGGCCGCCTCGGCACGTGGCTCGGGATCGACCGCTGGCCGGTCGCGCCGGACCTGATCACGCTCGCGAAGGGCGTCACCGGCGGCACGCTCCCGCTCGGAGCGACGCTCGTCGCCCCACACGTCGCGGCGCCCTTCTTCACCGACGCGCCCGGCGCCCCGGTGCTGCGCCACGGCGCGACGTACGCCGGCCACCCGACCTGCTGCGCGGCCGCGCTCGCCGCGCTCGAGATCTACGAGCGCGAGGACCTGATCGAGCGCGGGCGCACGTTGGAGGGACCGCTGCACGCCGCCCTCGCGCCGCTCGCCGCGCACGAGCTGGTGGCGGAGGTGCGCGGCGGCCTCGGCCTGCTCGCGGCCGTCGAGCTGACGCAGGCGGCGCTCGACGCCGACCCCGGCGCGGTCGGCCGCTGGCAGCTCGCCTGCCGCGAGCAGGGCGTGATCGTGCGCGCGCTCGGCCGCGGGCTCGCCGTCTCGCCGCCGCTGACGATCGCCGCGGACGAGATCGCGACGATCGCCCGCGCGATGCACGCCGGCCTCGACGCGCTCGTGCCCGAGGGCGCGCGCGCGTGAGCGCACGCACCGCCGTCGACTGGCCGTGCCTGATCGGCGGCCAGCCGGCCGCCTGCGAGCAGGCGCGAGAGATCGTCTCGCCGTGGGACGGCGAGGTCGTCGGGCGGATCGCGTGGGCGAGCCCCGAGCAGATGCGCGCCGCGGTCGACGCGGCGCACGACGCGATGCACACGCCGCTGACGCCGCTTGCGCGGCAGCGGATCCTGCTGCGCGCAGCGGAGCTGGTCGAGCAGCAGGGCGACGAGCTCGCGCGCGTGCTCGCGGACGAGGGCGGCAAGCCGCTGCGCAGCGGGCGGATCGAGGTCGCGCGCGCAGCCTCGACGCTCGCGATCGCGGCCGGCGAGGCGACGCGCATCGGCGGCGAGCAGATCCCGCTGTCCGGCTCGACGCCGGGCCACGGCCCGCTCGCGCTCACGATCCGCAAGCCGATCGGCGTCGTCGGCGCGATCACGCCGTTCAACTTCCCGCTCAACCTCGTCGCGCACAAGCTCGGCCCGGCGATCGCGGCCGGCTGCGCAGTCGTGCTGAAGCCCGCCGACAAGGCGCCCGGCGTCGCGATCCGGCTCGCAGAGCTGCTCGCGGAGGCCGGCCTGCCGGACGGCTGGCTGAGCGTCGTCGTCGGCGACCCGGTCGCGTTCGCCGACGTGCTGCGCGAGGATCCGCGCGTGCGCCTGATCAGCTTCACCGGCTCGGCGCCGATCGGCTGGAGCCTCGCCGCCGGCACGCGCGGAAAGCGCGTCGCGCTCGAGCTGGGCAACGTCACCCCGGCGATCGTCGCGGCCGACGCCGACGTCGCCGCGGCGGCGGGCGCGCTCGCGGCCGGGGCGTTCGCCGGCGCCGGCCAGGCGTGCATCTCGGTCCAGCGCGTCTACGTGCACCGCACGGTCCACGACGCCTTCCTCGACGCGCTGCTCGCGCGCGTGCGCGCGCTGCGGCTCGGCGATCCGCACGCGGAGGAGACGGAGATCGGCCCGCTCATCACGCCGCAGGCGACGAGCCGCCTGCTCGCGTGGATCGGGGCGGCGCGCGCGGCCGGCGCGCGCGTGGCGGCCGGCGGCGGCGTGCAGGGGAGCGTCATGGAGCCGACCGTGCTGCTCGACGTGCCGGCCGACGCCGACGTCGCCTGCCGCGAGGCGTTCGGTCCCGTCGTCTGCGTGTGGCCCTACGACGAGCTCGACGACGCGATCGCCGCCGCCAACGCGAGCGAGCAGGGCTTGCAGGCCGGCCTCTTCACGAGCGACGTCGGCACGATCATGCACGCCGCGGCGGCGCTCGACTTCGCCGGGGTCGTCGTCAACGACTCGCCTTCGTGGCGCGCCGACGAGATGCCCTACGGCGGCATCAAGGACTCCGGCAACACGCGCGAGGGTCCTGCCCGCGCCGTTCGGGAGATGACCGAGGAATGCCTGCTGGTGCTGAATCCATGACGGTCGATCCGGGCCTCGTCTCACGACTGCTGGGAGCCGTGGGGCGCCGCCGCGACGAGCTGGTGGAGCTGACGCAGGCGCTCGTGCGCGAGCGCTCGTTGCTCGGCGAGGAGGCCAGTGCACAGGACCTGATGGCGGAGCGGATCGCGGCGCTCGGGTTCTCCGTCGAGCACGTCGACGTCGCGGCGCACCTCGACGCGGACGACGCGACCACCGGCATCCCGCTGCTCCCCTACGACGGCCGCACCTGCGTCGCGGGCCGCATCGTCGGCAGCGGCGGCGGGCGCTCGCTGCACCTCTCCGGCCACGTCGACGTCGTCCCGGCCGAGGCGCCCGAGCTGTGGTCGCGCGACCCGTGGGGCGGCGAGCTGGCCGACGGGCGCATCTGGGGTCGCGGCGCCGGCGACATGAAGGGGGGCGTCGCCGCCTACCTGATCGGTGCAGCCGCGTTCCTCGAGGTCTGCGGCCAGCCCGCCGGCGACCTGCTCTTCAGCACGGTGATCGAGGAGGAGTGCACCGGCAACGGCATGCAGGCCGTGCTGGCCGCCGGCTACGACGCCGACGCGACGCTGATCGGCGAGCCGAGCGGCCTGGCGCTCCAGCACGCGGGCGTAGGCGTGATCTGGGCGCGGCTGACGGCCGTCAGCGGCGGCGCGCACATCGCGCACAGCACGGGCAGCGCGTCGTGGCTGCGGCTGCACCAGGCGATCGACGCGCTGCGCGAGCTGGAGCGGCGGCTGAACGCCGACCCCACGGCGCCGCAGGAGCGCGTCTTCTTCGACGCGTTCGAGCAGCCCTACCGCCTCAACGTCGGCGTGCTCGCAGGCGGCGAGTGGCCCTCCTCCGAGCCGGCGCAGGCGAGCGCCCGGGTACGGCTCGGCCTCGGCCCGCGCACGACGCCGGCGCAGGTGCAGGAGCTGCTGCGCGCGGCGGTGCACGAGGCGGCGCCGGAGGTCGAGGTGACGTTCGAGGGCTTCCGCGCGCACGCCTACTGCGACGACCTCGACCACGACCTCGCGCGCACGCTGACCGGCGCGCACCGCGAGCTGCACGGCGAGCTGCCCGGACGCCGCGTGCTCGCCGGCACGACCGACGCGCGCCACCTCACCGCTCCCGCGCTCTGCTACGGACCGGTCGCCGGCGCCATCCACGGCACCGACGAGTGGGTCGACGTGGCATCGACCGTCCGCGTCGCGGAGGCGATCGCGCTGACGATCGCGGGCTGGCAGGAGTGAGCGCGCCGCCGCTGGAGCCGCCGGAGCGTGCGGCGCCCGGCAGGCCCGCCGATCGCAGCGAGCTGTCGCGCTTCGGGCTCGGGCGCGTCGACGTCGTCGAGCGCTTCGGCGCGGTCGAGGTCGCCGACCCCTACCGCCAGCTCGAGCGGGAGACGCGCGAGGTGCAGGCGTGGGTCGCGCACCAGCACGCGCGCGCGGGCGATGCGCTCGCGCAGCTGCCGGGCCTCGACGCGCTCGCGGACGAGCGAGCGGGAGACGCGCGAGGTGCAGGCGTGGGTCGCGCACCAGCACGCGCGCGCGGGCGAGGCGCTCGCGCAGCTGCCGGGCCTCGACGCGCTCGCGGACGAGCTGACGGCGCACCTGCTCGCCGACCGGCCGCTGGCTCCGTGCCGCGCGGGCGAGCGCTGGCTGTGGCGCGAGCGCGACGTCGCCGGCCACACGCGCGCTCTGCGGGTGTCCGCGCGCCTGGAGGACGGCCCGGGCGAACGGTTGATCGCGGCGGCCGCGATCCCCGTCGACGGCGACGAGGCGATCGACTGGTTCGCGCCCTCGCCCGACGGGCGGCTGCTCGCGCTCGGCGTCTCGAGCCATGGCGACGAGCAGCCCGTGCTCGCGCTGGTGGACCTCGCGACGGGCGCGCGCGTCGGGCCGTCGATCCCGCACGTCGGCTCCGTCGCGTGGCTGCCGGACGGCAGCGGGCTCTACCTCGCGCGCGGTCGCGCGCGCTCGCAGGAGCAGGGACTCAAGCGGCTCGCGTTCCTCACGCCTGGCGAGCGCCCGACGTGGGTCGACACGCCGCCGCTCGCGGCCGATGGCAACCTGCTCGTCAGGTCTCCTCCGACGGGCGCTGGGTGGGGCTGGTGGCGAGCTTCATGCATCCGCGCCTCATGTTCGTGCACGACCGCGAGCAGCGGACGTGGGTCGAGGCGTTCCCCGAGGCTGCCGACCACGTCTTCGGCGGGACGTTCGTGGGCGACGCGTACTACGCGGTGACCGACGTCGGCGCGGACCGCGCGCGGCTCGTCGCCGCGCCGCCGGACGCGCTCGCCGACCCCGCGGGCTGGCGCGAGGTCCTGCCTGCCGGCGACGCGGTGCCGCGGACGGTCGCGCGCTTCGGCGGGGACCTGCTGCTGAGCGAGCTGGTCGACGGCACGCCGCGGCTGCGCGTCGTGACGACCGACGGCGAGGAGCGCGCCGTGCTGCCACCGCTGGGCGAGCACGTGATCAGCAGCTTCGACCGCTTCCGCAGCGAGGCCGCGCCGACGATGCCGGCGCAGGCCGACGGCCGACGGCTCGTCTTCACCGCCTCGACCGCCGAGCGCGCGGCGACGCTGTGGCGCTGGGACGTCGAGCGCGCGACGCTCGAGCAGCTGACCGAGCCCGCGCGGGTCCTGCCGCCGCTGCGCGTCGAGACGCTCACGTGCCGCGCGCCCGACGGGCGCGAGGTGCGCTGGGAGCTGATCCGGCGCGCGGACGTCGCCACCGGCGACGCCGCACCGCTGCCGACGCTGCTGCACGGCTACGGCGGCTTCAACTCGGCGGCGCTGCCGCTCGGCTACCCCGGCTTCTTCGCGCCGTGGATCGCGGCCGGCGGCGCGTTCGCGTTCGCGCACCTGCGCGGCGACGGCACGTTCGGCAGCGACCGCTGGCGCGACGGTCACCGCGAGCGCAAGCAGCACAGCTTCGACGACCTGCTCGCCTGCGCCGAGGACCTGCTCGCGCGCGAGCTGACGACGACCGAGCAGCTCGCCGTCTGCGGCGCGAGCAACGGCGGCCTGCTCGTCGGCGCCGCGATCACGCAGCGCCCCGAGCTGTTCGCCGCCGCCGCCGTCCTGATCCCGATGAGCGACATGCTGCGGCTCGGGCGCGAGCGCTACGCGGAGATGTTCGTGCGCGAGTACGGGGACCCGCTGGTGGAGGAGGAGGCGGCGTGGCTGCACGCCTACTCCCCCTACCACCGGGTGCGCGCCGGCGCGCCCTACCCGGCCACGATCGTCGTCGCCGGCGACCGCGACATGCGCACGCACGCGTGGCACGCACGCAAGCTGGCCGCGGCGCTGCGGGACGCGGCCGACCCGGCCACGCCGATCCTCCTGCGCACGCACCTCGACCGCGGCCACGACTCCGCCTCCGGGTCGGAGCCGGCCTTGATCGCCGAGTGGCTCGGCTTCCTGATGGCGCACGTCGGGCTCGCGCCCGTCGGCTGCGACGGCGGCTGAGCGGTCACGGCGCCGGCGCGCTCGCGCCGAGCACCTGCTCGCGGTTGCCGTGCGCGTGCAACTCGAGCAGGTTGCCGAACGGGTCCTCGAAGTGCACGAAGCGGTAGGGGCGCCCGGGGCGCTCGCGCCAGACCGCCGTGCGGATGCGCCCGCCACCCGCGCGGATCCGCTCGACCATCCCTTCCAGGTCCTCGGCCTGGAAGCAGACGTGCGAGACGCCGTGCTGGAAGTAGGACGCGGCGACGTCGCGCCGCCCGCGCGGCTCGGCGAACTCGAACAGCTCGATCCCCACGTCGCCCTCGCAGCCGAGCTGCGCGATCCGCGCACACCGGAACGCCGGGCCGAAGACGTCGCCGAGCACCTCTGCCGCGCGCGAGTCCGCGTCGGCGCGGAGGTCGCGCGGCCCGTCGAGCAGCTCGAGCCCGAGCACGTCGCGGTACCACGCAACGGCCGCGTCGATGTCGGCGACGCACAGGCCGACGTGCCCGAGCCGCACGCGGCGGGTCATGGGGCGGCGGCCGCCTCGACGGCGCGCAGTCCGTCGAGCTGCCCCTCCAGCTTCACGAACGCGCGTGCGATGGAGGCGACCAGCCGCTCGTCGACGACGTGGCAGTTCCACGGCAGCTCGATCGAGCGCGCGACCTTCGCGTCGCAGCCGGGCAGCTCGGCCTGCGTCGGGTCATAGCCGGAGCGGCGGATCGCCTCCGTCCACATCACGCGCGGACCGGCCCAGTCCGGACTGAGGCGCGGCGAGTGGTGCAGGCCCTGCTCGACGTAGCCGACGGCGGGGACGCCCTCGGCCTGGAGCGCGCGCAGGTACGTGTCGCGCGAGACGCCGGCGTGCTCGGCATCGAAGTTGAGCGTGACCATGTGGAAGACGCACTCGTCCTCGGATGCGTAGTCGACGAAGCGCACGCTCTCGACGCCGGCAAGCTGCTCGCGCAGCAGCGCGACGTTGCGACGGCGCGCTGCGTTCTCCTCGTCGAGGTGCGGCAGGCGGTCGAGCGCGAACAGTGCGCTGACGAGGTTGGGGCGGTAGGTGTAGACGAGCGAGTCGATCCACGGGCGCAGCTCGTCAGGGAAGCCGGGCTCGCTCGCGCGGCCGAGCAGCTCGCCGCGGCCGGCGTGCTGGCAGGAGATCGTCGCCTTCCAGTACACGTCCGCCCGGCGCGTGACGAGGTAGCCGCCCTCGGTGGTCGCGAGCGGCTTGACGCCGTTGGTCGAGAAGCCGCTCGCATCGCCGAACGAGCCGACGCGCGCGCCACGGTGGCGAGCGCCGTGCGCCTGGCTGCCGTCCTCGATCACCGCGAGGCCGTGGCGCTCGGCGAACGCGCAGATCGCCGTCATGTCGGCCGGCTGCCCGTAGAGGTGCGGGACGAGCACGGCGGCGGTGCGCGGCGTCACGAGCGCGTCGAGCCGAGCGGCGTCGAGCAGGCCGGTGTCGGGATGGACGTCGGCGAAGACGGGGACGGCGCCGTTGTGGAGGATGCACGAGACGGACGCGCCCCACGAGTACGGCGACGTGATCACCTCGTCGCCGCCGGTGATCTCCAGGCCGATCAGCGCGGACTGGAGCGCGCCGTGGCCCGAGCTGGCGGCGAGGCAGTGCTCGACGCCGTGGTAGGCGGCGAGCGCCCGCTCCAGCTCGGCGATGACCGGATGCCGCTTGCTGAGGCCCTGCATCGGCCCCTGGTCGAGCGTGCCGCGCACGCGCTCGTAGGCGGCGGAGCTGAAGCGCGGGTAGGTCGCGGGGCGATGCGTGTGGGCGGGGGCGCCGCCGGCGAGCGCGAGCGTGTCACTGGAGATGTCGGTCGTCATACAAGTAAGATAACTTGTTAGTCAACCTATCACTGGATGAGCAGCGGCTCCTCGCCTGCATGGGGGGCGCACCGCGTGCTCGACCACGCCGGCGAGACGGCCTCCTCGCTCGCGGTGCACCAGCCGATCGCCGACGCGATCGCGGCGCACGACGTCGAGGGCGCGCGCGCCGCGATGGCCGCGCACATGGAGGGCGCTCAGCGCCGCCTGCGCAACGCGCTCGCGATGCACGGCGACGGCGCGTCGCTCGAGCGCATCTGAGCGGACGGGGAGCCGGACCGGACGGCCGGCGGCGGGGGGGACCCGGCGCGCCTGGCCTCAGTCCGGCACCTCCTGCTCACGCCGGCCGCAGGCGCCCAGCGAAGAACGTGAGGATCTCGTCGCGGGCGGCGATCGTCGGCTGACCAGCCTCGTCGATCAGATGGGCGGTCACGACGCTGTGCGGGCTCGCCACGACGTGCTCGAAGAACGGCGCGGTGTCGGGGCTCGCGGCGCTGTCGGGCAGCACGCGTCCGACGAAGCGGTCGCCGAGCGCCTCCGCGTAGGCCGCGAAGCGCTGGGCCCGGCAGAAGCGATCGCCCTTGAAGCGGTACGCCATCACGGTCAGGTCCTCGCGCTCGAGGCGCTCGCGGACGGCGGCCAGCTCGTCGGGAGCGATCTCCAGTCCGGCAGGGTCGTCGAGCGGCAGCGTCGGCTGCGACAGGACCGGCGCGAGCATCGAGGGCTCGAGCATCATCGAGAGCGCGAAGTTGCCCGTGAAGCACATCCCGATCGCGCCGACGCCCGGCCCGCCCTGCTCGTCGTGCGCCAGCCGCGCCAGCGCCCGCAGCCACACGGTCACCGGGCTCGACTCGCCCGTGGCGAGGACGCGGAACTCGGCGCTGACGCATGCCCGCCGGAAGACGGCCGCGCCCTCCTCGGCGCCGGGCACCGCGCCGTCGCGACCGAACAGCGACGGCATGTACACGGTGAAGCCCGCGTCGCGGACCCAGCGAGCGAAGCGCGCGACGTGCGGGCTGATGCCCGGCATCTCCGTCATCACGATCACCGCCGGCCCGCTGCCGGCCACGTGCACGACCTTCGCGACGCCGTCGAGCGTCACCGTGCGCGGATCGAAGTCCTCGAGCGGATCGTCCTCCCGCATGCTCCGTCTCGGCATCGCTCGATTGTCGTGACCGGCGCCGCGCGCGGCGCCGGATGCCGCTCAGTACGAGCGCGGCATCCCCAGCACGTGCTGGCCGAGGAACGCGAGCACGAGGTTGTTCGAGACGGGCGCGATCTGGTAGAGGCGCGTCTCGCGGAACTTGCGCTCGACGTCGTACTCCTCCGCGAAGCCGAAGCCGCCGTGCGCGTCGAGGCACGCGTTCGCCGCCTGCCACGAGGCCTCCGAGGCGAGCAGCTTCGCCATGTTCGCCTCGGCCGCGCATCTGATCCCCTGCTCGTACATCCAGGCGGCCTTCATGCGCATCAGGTTCGCCGCCTCGATCGCCGCGTGCGCGCGCGCGAGCGGGAACTGGACGCCCTGATTGGCGCCGATCGGGCGGTCGAAGACGTGGCGCTCGGAGGCGTAGCGCGAGCCCGTCTCGACGAACCAGCGGCCGTCGCCGACGCACTCGGAGGCGATCAGGATCCGCTCCGCGTTCATGCCGTCGAGGATGTAGCGGAAGCCCTTGCCCTCCTCGCCGATCAGCGCCTCGCGCGGCACGAACAGCTCGTCGATGAAGATCTCCGTCGTGGCGTGGTTCATCAGCGTCTTGATCGGCTGGATCGTGAGCGCGTCGCCCGCCTCGCGCATGTCGACGAGGAAGACGGAGATGCCGTCGGTCTTCTTCTCGACCGCGCTGCGCGGCGTCGTGCGCGCGAGCAGCAGCATCAGGTCGGAGTGCTCGGCGCGCGAGGTCCACACCTTCTGCCCGCTGATCGTGTAGCCGCCCTCGGCCGGGCGGGCGCGCGTCGCGATCGACGTCGTGTCGGAGCCGGCGCCCGGCTCGGTCACGCCGAACGCCTGCAGCCGCAGGCGCCCGGCGGCGATCTCCGGCAGCCATCTCGCCTTTTGCTGCTCGGAGCCGTGGCGCAGCAGCGTGCCCATGATGTACATCTGCGCGTGGCAGGCTCCGGGGTTGCCGCCGGAGGCGGAGATCTCCTCCAGGATGACGCTCGCGCTCAGCAGGCCGAGGCCGGCGCCGCCGTACTGCTCGGGGATCAGCGCCGCCAGCCAGCCGTGCTCGGTGAGCGCGGCGACGAACTCCTCCGGGTATCTGTCGGGCTCCAGGCCGCGCCAGTAGCTGCCGGGGAAGTTCGCGCACAGCTGGCGCACGGCGGAGCGGATCTCGCCGATCTCCTCCGGCAGCTCGAAGCCGAAGCCGGGGACGGCGGTCGTGGGCTGCACCGACATCGTCACACCGTCCAGTCGGTCGTGGGCGCGGGGAACAGCTCGGCCGCCTCGGGCGCGTCGCGGCGGTAGACCATGAACGTGCGTCTGAACTCGACCACGACCGCGCCGTCCTGATTCACGCCGCGCGAGCGGATCGAGACGATCCCGACGTTCGGGCGCGAGGCGGACTCGCGCAGCTCGAGCACCTCGCTCTCGGCCCACAGCGTGTCGCCGGCGAACACGGGCGCCGGCAGCTTGATGTCGGTCCAGGCGAGGTTGGCGGTCGCGTTCTCGCTCGTGTCGGGGACCGTCATGCCGGTGATCAGCGCCACCGTGAAGCAGGAGTTGACGAGCTGGCGCTCGAAGCGCGTGCGGGCCGCGTAGGCCGCGTTGAAGTGCATCTGGTTCGTGTTGAGCGTGAGCATCGTGAACCAGGCGTTGTCCGTCTCGGTGATCGTGCGGCCGAGGCGGCTGCGGAACACGTCCCCGACCTCGAAGTCCTCGAAGAAGCGCCCGCGCCACCGCTTCGGCGCGGCCGCGAGCTGCTGCTCGCTCATGCGGTCTCGCTCTCTCGCAGCACGCGCTGCGCTCGTTCCACGACGGCTACGTCGACCATCTCGCCGTCCACGCTGACTGCTCCCTCGCCCTGCGCGGTGGCGCTCGCGTAGGCCCCGACCACGCGCTGCGCCCAGTCGCGCTCGCGCTCGCCCGGCGCGAAGGCGGCGCGGACGGCGTCGAGCTGGGCGGGGTGGATGCAGAGCTTGCCGCGCAGGCCGAGGTCGCGGGCGAGCGCGGCGTCCCGCGCGAGGCCGGCAGGATCGTCGAGCCGCGTCCAGACGCCGTCGATCGGCGGCAGCGCGCCGGCGGCGCGGCTGTCGCGCACGAGCTGGGAGCGTGCGAGCAACAGCTCGGCACCGTCGTCGCGGTGGCCGAGGCCGAGGTCGGCGGCGAGGTCGACGGCGCCGAGCATCAGCGCCGCGACGCGCGGCGAGGCAGCGATCTCGAACGCCTCGCGCAGGCCGACGGCCGACTCGACGAGCGCGTAGACGGGCGGGCAGTCGGGCGGCAGCGCCGCCAGCGCCGCGACGCTCGCCTTCGGCAGCACGACCGCGTCGGGCCGGGCCTGGGCGATGAGCGCGACGTCGCTCGCGAACCACGGCGTGTCGGCGGCGTTGATGCGCAGCAGGCGCGCGGGGGCACCCGACGTGCCGCGGGCCGGGACGGGAGCAGCCGGCGAGCCTCCGGCCGCGGCGGCCTCGCCCGGCGAGCCGGTGGTCGGCGCGGGTGCGCTCAGCAGCGCGCCCGCCGCCTCGCGCGCCTCGTCCTTGCGCGCGGGGGCGACGGCGTCCTCGAGGTCGAGGATCGCCGCGTCCGCCGCCGAGGCGAGCGCGCGCTCGGCGCGCCGCGGGTGGTCGGCTGGCGCGAACAGGAAGGATCGCAGGTGAGCGAGGTGCAGGGGGCGGGACATCTCGCACAGGTTCGCATATTTGTCCGGCCAAAGTATTGTGATGTGCTTCTGCAAAAGGACATAGCAGAAGCACATGTGCACACTTTGTACGCTATAAAGCCGGACGTGAGCCATCAGCAGCAGCCGCGCCCGGCGCTCGCCGACGTGCGCGTGATCGCGGTCGAGCAGTACGGCGCGGGCCCGTGGGGCAGCATGCAGCTGGCCGACCTCGGCGCCGACGTGATCAAGCTCGAGGACCCCGCGGTGGACGGCGACGTCGGCCGCTACGTGCCGCCGTTCCAGGACGGCGAGGACTCGCTCTTCTTCGAGAGCTTCAACCGCAACAAGCGCTCGATCTCGCTCGACCTGCGCGCGCCGGCCGGGCGCGCGGCGTTCCGCCGCCTCGTCGCGAACGTCGACGCCGTCTTCTGCAATCTGCGCGGCGACCAGCCGGAGCGGCTCGGCCTCACGTACGAGCAGCTGCGCGACGTGAACCCGGCGATCGTCTGCTGCTCGCTGTCGGGCTACGGCATGACCGGGCCGCGCGCCGCGCACGGCGCCTACGACTACGTGATCCAGGGGCTCGCCGGCTGGATGTCGCTGACCGGCGACCCCGATGGCCCGCCGGCGAAGTCCGGGCTCTCGCTGGTGGACTTCGGCGGCGGCTACGTCGCCGCGCTCGCGCTGATGGGCGGGCTGTGGCGCGCGCGGCGCGACGGAGTCGGCTGCCAGTGCGACGTCTCGCTGCACGAGACGGCGCTGTCGCTGCTCTCCTACGTCGGCACGTGGGCCGCGACGGAGGGCTACCGCCCGCAGCGGCTCGCCGAGTCCGCTCACCCCTCGATCGTCCCCTTCCAGGTCTTCGCCACGGGCGACGGCTGGATCGTCGTCGCGTGCCCGAAGGACAAGTTCTGGCGCGCGCTGTGCGCTGCGCTCGGCGTCCCTGAGCTGGCCTTCGAGGAGCGCTTCCTGACGATGGCCGCGCGCTTGGAGCACCGCGACGAGCTGCTCGCCGAGCTGCGCCCGCGCTTCGCCGCGCGCTCGACGGACGAGCTGCTCGCGCTGCTGACCGCGGCGAGCGTGCCGTGCGCGCCCGTCAACGACGTCGAGCAGGCGCTCGCGGACGAGCAGGTCCGCGCGCGCGAGGCGATCGTGGAGTTCGAGCATCCGCGCCTCGGTAGCGTGCGACAGGTGGCGAGCCCTCTGCGCGTCGACGACGGCTACCGCACCGCGCGCCCCGGTCCGGCGCGCGGCGAGCACACGACCGCCGTGCTGCGGGAGCTGGGCGGCTTCTCGGAGGCGGAGGTGGTCGAGCTGGCCGCGGTCGGCGCGCTCGGGGCGGAGCCGGTCACGCCCGCATCGGCCGGCGCGGAGCCGGTCGGCCCGGAGGCCGCCGCATGAGCGAGCAGCCAGCCGCTGCCGGCATCACCGCCGCGCTCGCCGCCGCCGCGCTCGCGCCGGTCGAGGACCCGGCCGCGCGCGACCGCGCCGCCGACCTGCTGCTCGACTACCTCGCGATCGCGCATCGCGGCGGCGGCGCGCCCGCGGCGCAGCACGCGCAGGAGGCGCTGCTGCCCGGGACGTCGGGCGACTGCCGCGTCGAGGGCGCGGACGCGCGCACCGACGCGCGCACGGCGACGCTGCTGAACGGCATCGCGGCGCACGCGCTCGAGCTGGACGACACGTACGAGCCGGCGAGCCTGCATCCCGGCGTCGTCGTGTGGCCGGTCGTGCTCGCGCTCGCCGAGACGACCGGCTGCTCGCGCGACGACATGCTCGACGCGGCGATCGCGGGCTACGACGTGACGTGCGAGGTCGGCGACCTCGTCGGCGCCGCACGCGCGTACGCGCGCGGCTTCCACCCGACCGGCATCTGCGGCGCGCTCGGCGCGGCCACGGCGGCGGGGCGCCTGCTCGGGCTCGACGCGACGCAGCTCGAGCACGCGCTCGGGCTCGCGGCGAGCGAGGCCTCGGGCCTGCTCGCGTTCCTGACCGCGGGCGGCTGGACGAAGCCGCTGCACGCCGGCCACGCGAGCGCCTGCGGACTCGACGCCGCGCGGCTCGCCGGCGCCGGCTACGAGGGACCGGCCGGCGCGGTCGAGGGCCGCTTCGGCGTCGTGCACGCCTTCGGCGGCGAGCAGCCGGCAAGCGACGCGCCCGCGCCGGATGGGGCGCCCGCCCACGGCGACGGGCCCATGCCGGGCGCCGCCGCCTCGACGCGCGAGGGCTGGCGCCCGCGCCCCGCCGGCTGGGCCGTGCACGCGACGAGCGTCAAGTTCCATCCCTGCTGCCGCTACCTGCACGGCAACCTCGACCTGCTGATCGAGCTGGTGCGCGAGCACCGCATCGTCGCGGTCGACGTCGCCGCGATCCGCTGCGCGGTGCTGTCGGCCGGGTGGGATCTCGTCGCCGCCCCGGCCGACGCCAAGCGCGAGATCCGCGGGCAGGTCGACGCGCAGTTCAGCATGCCGTTCGGCGCCGCGCGCGCGGTGGCCTACGGCGCCGTGCCGCTGGCGGCGTTCGAGCGCGCGGCCGCCGAGGCGCGCGAGCTGGGCGACCTGATCGCGCGCGTCGAGTGCGTCCGCGACGCCCAGCTCGACGCGGCCTTCCCCACGCTGTGGGGCGGGGCCGTCGCGCTCGAGCTGCACGACGGCACCGTGCTGGAAGCCCGCACGCCGACGTTCCGCGGCAGCCCCGGCCAGCCGGCCGACCGCGCGGCGATCCGCGCGAAGGCGACCGAGCTGCTGCCCGCCGACGTCGTTGCCGCGCTCGAGGCGCGCAGCGCGTCCGTCGTCGCGCGCTGACGCGCCGCCGTACGGGCCGGCGCCGCACCGGGCGGGCTCGCCCAGCCGCAGGCGCGCAGCCCGGCCTCAGACGCCCGCGTCGCTCCAGCGCCGCACGCGCAGACGCTCCACGACGTTGGCGGTGATCGCCTCCACGCGCGGATCCGGGCTCGCGCTTCCGGCGCGCGGCCCGGGCCGCACCTGGCCGGGCGGCGCCGCCAGCCCGTCCCCCCACCAGCAGGTCGCGGCGTTGAAGACGGTGTTGCCGTGCTCGCCCTCGTACGCGGTCGCCGTGTAGCGCCCCGTGAGGAGCTCGCCGTGCTCGACGTACTCCGTCGTGCCCGTCGCGAGGACCTCCAGCCCGGGGCGCCGCGCCGGGTCGCCGTGGAACTCCCAGCCGACGAGCCCCTCGATCGCGTCGCCCCCGCGCATGCCGCTGCCGGCGAAGGCCCAGTGCTCCGCCGCGACGCACGTCCAGTCGGCGATCCCGACGACCGGCTCCGCGAGGCCGGCACCCATCAGCTCGTTGGCGTCGGGCGAGCGCCAGGGGAAGTCGCGGATCTCCCCCTGCAGCCAGCTCGGCCGCCGCCCGAACGCGTCGACGCGGTGGAACGCCGTCAGCTCGTCGTCGAGGAACTCGATCACGCCGTAGAGGCCGTTGCCGCAGAAGAAGCCGGCGTTGAGGCCATCCGCGACCGCGGCGCGCAGGCCCTCGAACATGTCCAGCGTGTAGTACTCGTCGTGCCCCACCGACAGGTAGCCGTTGGCGCGCCGCAGGCGCTCGGGCGCACGGTGCAGGTCGAGTCCCGACTGGTAGGACACGTCGTGGCCGGCGCGCTCGAGCCAGTACGCCATCGGCAGCTCCCACAGCAGCCACTCGCCCGAGCCGACGCTCGCCGGCGCGTCGACCTGCTGAGGGTACTTGCCGTACGGGCGCCGCCGGCTCACGGCGACGCCGCGGCCGTTCCACCAGGCGCGATAGCCGTCGTTGTAGAGCGAGAACAGATCGGGCCAGTGGTTGTAGGCCTGCCACGTCAGGTCGGCGCAACCGAAGATCAGCTCGCACTCGCGCTCGTCGCGCACGATGAAGGTCGCGTAGCTCTGATAGCCGGACCGCTGCTCCGTGAGCTTCGCGAGATACACCCCGCTGACCCACTCCGGCGGCACGCGCACGGTCAGCGACGGCTCCCATGCACACGCCCGCAGGCGCTCCGTGCCGATCGGCGGAGTCGGCTGCGGCGCGCAGGCGAGCGGCCCCCACTCGGCCACCTTGCGACCCCCGAGCCCGCCGTACCAGCCACTGCGGAACAGCTCGACGAGCACGTCGGCGCCGGGATCGGCGCTGACGCAGAGCATCAGCTCCTCGCCGGCCGCAACGCTCGCCTGCAGCGCGTAGCCCTCGATCGGCGACGAGCGGACGCCGCCGTGCAGCCGCGGGTAGGGGCGCGAGAGCCGCCACTCCGGCGTGCCCTCGCGCGCGTTCTCGAGACCGACTGCGTTGTGGCGCATGCGCTGGCTACGCCGGCGGCTCTCCGTCGCTGAGGCCGAGCTGCTCGAGCTCGGCCTCGAACTCGGCGAGCTCCGCGCCGCCGGCCATGTGCGTCAGCAGTTCGTCGCGCCCGACCTCGCCGCGCTTGAACGTGGCCTCGACCGCGCCGTGGTTGAGCACCACGAAGCGGTCGCCGACCGGCAGCGCGTGCGCGACGTTGTGGGTGATGAAGACGACGCCGACCCCGCGCTTGCGCGCCTCGACGACGTACTTCAGGACCTTCGCCGCCTCCTTGACGCCGAGCGCCGAGGTCGGCTCGTCGAGGATCAGCACCTTCGCGCCGAAGTGCGCCGCGCGCGCGATCGCGACGCATTGGCGCTCGCCGCCCGACATCGTCACGACCGGCCGGTTGAGATCGCGGATGCCGATCCCGATCTTCGCGAGCTCCTCGACGGCGGCGTGCTTCGCCGCAGCCACGTCGAGCCGTCGAAACGGACCGCGGCCGCGCAGCGGCTCGTGCCCGAGCACGAAGTTGCGGTAGACGGACATGATCGGGACGAGCCCGAGATCTTGGTAGACGGTCGCGATTCCGGCCGCCGACGCGTCGCGCGGCGAGCGGAAGCTGACCGGCTCGCCGTCGAGCAGCAGCTCGCCGCGCGTCGGGCGCGTCACCCCGGAGAGCGTCTTGATGAGCGTCGACTTGCCGGCGCCGTTGTCGCCGAGCAGGCACGTGACGCCGCCGCGATCGACGGTGATGGAGACGTCGCGCAGCGCCTGCACCGGCCCGAAGCTCTTGCAGATGCCCTGCGCGCGCAGAAGGGGGACGTGACCGTTCGTCGTGCCAGCGCTCACGAGGCACCTCGCCGCAACGCGTAGAGCCGCGCGTAGTGGTTGACGAGGACGGCGATCAAAAGCATCGCGCCGAGGAAGACCTGGAACCAGTTGCCTTCGATGTCGGTGAAGAAGAAGCCCTGGTTCACCATGCCGAAGATCAGCGCGCCGAGCGCGGCGCCGATCGGGGAGCCGAAGCCGCCGGTCAGCAGCGTGCCGCCGATCACGGCCGCCGTGATCGTCTGGAACTCGTAGCCGGTACCCGTCGTGACGCTCGCCGAGTCGATCGTGAAGATCGACAGCACGCCGACGAAGGTGGCGGCCAGCGCGGTCCCGACGAACAGCAGCACCTTGACGCGACTCACCGGGACGCCCGATCGGCGCGCCGACTCGGCGTCGCCCCCGCACGCGTACATCCAGTTGCCGAAGCGCGTGCGGTTGAGGACGTACATCGCCAGCAGCGTCAGTCCGAGCCACCAGATGACGCTGGCAGGGACGCCATCGACGCTGCCGCTCAGCAGCGGCAGGATCGGGTCCCCCTTTGCGGCGGCCTCGATCCCGTCGACCGTGGTCGCGTTGGTGAGGAGCTTCGTGATCGCGAGCGTCAAGCCGGCGATCACGAACAGGCCGGCGAGCGTGACGATGAATGACGGCAGTCTCGTCTTCATGATGACGACGCCCTGGAGCAGGCCCACGCCGCAGGCGATCGCAAAGCCGAGCAGCAGCGCGAGCCACAAGGGCCAGCCGTGGTAGACGACCGGATAGGCGACGGCGATGCCGCCGGCGCCGGTCATCGAGCCGACGGACAGGTCGAACTCGCCGGCGATCATCAACAGCGCGACGGCGCACGTGAGGATCCCGATGAGCGAGGCGACCTGGAGGTAGCTCTGCGTGCTCGCGGTCGTCAGGAACCCGCTCCCGCCCGCCGTGACGCCGAAGTACGCGAACACGACCACGACGCCGATCGCCGCGCTCGTCTCGGGGCGCAGCGCCGCGCGCACGAACAGCGACGAGCGACGCGCTCCGCCCCGGCTCTGCGAGCCGGGGCGGAGGGACGTGCCGGAGGGCGGGGAAGCGGCGAGCCTGTCTGTCTTCCGTGTCGACACGCCCGCCTCCCTACCGGATTCTCTTCGCCACGAGATCCACGACCTGGCCGGCCGTCGCGGGCGTCACGAGGCTCGGGCCCGTCGGCGTCAGCGGCTGCGGCAGCAGGCCGTAGCGCAGGTAGTGCGCGAGGATCTGCACCGGCAGGTAGCCCTGCAGGAACGGCTGCTGGTCGATCAGGAAGCCGAGCTGACCTCTGCTGAGCGCCTTGAGGCTGTCGACCGTCGTGTCGAACGAGGCCCAGTGGATCTTGTCGGCACGCGCTCCCGACGCCGCGCGCGCCGCCATCATCGCGGGGATCAGGCCCCCGCCGATGGAGAACATGGCGTCGATGCTGGCGTCCTTCGCCAGCGCCGCCTGGATCGCGGCCTTGACCGCAGCGGGGTTCGAGATCTGCGAGATCTGGACGACGATAGGCGTCACTCTGCCGCAGGTGAAGCCCTCGTCGAGCCCTCTGACGCGATCGTCGACGGACACCGTCCCCGGCGGGATCGTGATGACGCCCACGTGCGTCGCGCCGGTTCTGCAGAGTGCAGCGCCCGCACGGCGGCCGCCCTCGGTCTCGTCCTGTCCGACGAAGCCGAGCGCGCCGGTCTGCTCGACGCTCGCCAGGTTGCCCTGGTTGAAGATGACCACCGGGATGCCGGCGTCCACGGCGGCCTTGATGGCCGGGTTGATGCTGTCAGGCGACGGATCGGACGTGATGATCCCGTCGGGCTTGGCCGCGACGGCCTGACGGATCAGGCGAGCCTCGTCGGCGGCGTCGAAGGTCTGTCTCGTCGGGCCGCGGAAGGTGACGTCGACGCCGAACTGCTGTCTCGCCTCGTCGACGCCGTTCAGCTCGATCTGACTGAAGGGGTCGGCGGCCGGCGCATGCGAGATGAAGAAGAACTTGAGCTGCTTCCCGCTGCTGGCGGTCGTGCTGCGCTTGCCCGCCGGGCTGCTGCCACTGCCGCTGCTTCCACAGCCGACGGCGGCGGCGGCGAGCAGTGCGATCGCGAGCGCGGCGAACGCTCGTGCAAGTGCGCGGGAGCCGTGGCGACGGCCCCGTTGCTGGGGGGGATTGAACACCTCTAGCACCTTTCTCACGCCGGGGCGTGACCTCTCTCCAGAACTACGGTGACCGTATCACTCGCTAAAAGGCTTGTCAAGAACGTTTACATCCAGCCATATCGTTCTTCTGATCGTATAAAATGGCTGGTAATAGTGTCTTTTATAGAGATTGGACTAGCTACGGCACATTTTCTATGAGAACGTTTTCTAACCAGCGATCGGGGGATGAACGTTGCCGGCGACATGGCGTCCGGAAACACGATCGGAGCGCCCTGGCGCATCAGCGCCCACCGCTCCCACCGCAGTCTCCGGTCCGCCCGGCCGTCAGGCCGTCAGCCCGCGTCCTCCACGCTCAGCGCCTCGCGGTTGTCGACGAGGAACTCGCGCGTCGCCGCGACGATCCGGTCGATGTCCGCATGCGTGTGCGCTGCGGTCAGGTACGCCCGCACCATGTACGCCGGATGGATGTAGACGCCCTGGGTGAGCATCCAGCGGCGGTAGCTGACCGGCCAGTGCGCGTACTTGCGGCCGCCGTCCTGGTCGAACGGCAGGTCGCGGAAGGTGCGGATCGGCTTGTCGGTGAAGTGCAGGCCCCAGATCGAGCCGATCTGGTGGATCTGCGCCTTCGCGCCCGTCTCGGCGATCGCCGCGCGGATCCCGTCGGCGAGCCGCACGCCGAGGTCCTGCAGGTGCTGATGGATCGGCTGCGTGCGCAGCACGTCGAGCGTCGCGAGCGCGGCGCTCACGTTGACGACGTTGCCGCAGTGCGTGCCGGAGAACAGCACGTCGCCGGTCGTCGCCATCCGCGACATGAAGCGCTCCTTGCCGACGACCGCCGAGAGCGGCAGGCCGTTCGCGAACGCCTTGCCGAGCGTCGTCAGGTCGGGCGTGACGCCGTAGCGCTCCTGCGCGCCGCCGAGCCCGACGCGGAAGCCGGTGATGATCTCGTCGAAGATCAGCACGATCCCCGCCTCCTCCGTGAGCGTGCGCAGCGCCGCGAGGAACTCGGGCAGCGGCTCGACGTGGCCGCCGTTGATCGCGATCGGCTCGAGGATCACCGCCGCCAGCTCGTCGCGGTGCAGGCGGATCGCCGTCTCCAGGCCGGCGACGTCGTTGTACTCGCGGATCACCACGCCGTCGCGCGCGCCCTCGGCGATCCCCGACGAGGCCGCGATCGGCGTCGGCGACGCGGCCGGCCCGGCGCTCTCGTCCGGCGCGAAGTGCGTGCTCCAGGCGACCGCGTCGTGCCAGCCGTGGTAGCAGCCCTCGAACTTGAGGATCTTGTTGCGGCCGGTGACCGCGCGCGCGAGGCGGATCGCGTGGTACGTCGCCTCCGTGCCGGTGCAGCTGAACGCCGCCATCTCGGCCGAGGGGACGACCTCGCGCAGCGCGTAGGCGAGGTCGACCTCCGGCTTGTGCGCCGCCGAGAAGCCGGCGCCGCGCGTGCGCAGCGTCTCGATCGCGGCGTCGCGCACCTGCGGATGGTTGTGGCCGAGCAGCACCGAGGAGAACGCCGCGTGGCAGTCGATGAGCTCGTTGCCGTCGACGTCCCACATGCGCGCGCCCTCGGCGCGGTCGATGTAGATCGGGTACGGGAGGTAGCCGCGGCCCTCGCCTTGGGCGCCGCCGGCCTCGACCACGCGGGCGCGCTCGTAGAGGGCGCGAGAGGCGGCGTGGGGGATCGGCCAGTCCTGCTGGGTGTCGTGGAGTGAAAACGTAGCCATGCTGAGCAGTCTAGGTGTGGCTTTCGTCCGATGTCAAGGCTTTATCTGAAGGAATGTAAACGTCAGACCCCAAGGCCAGACACCCGATCATGAAAACGTACACCTGATTGCGGTCGCGCACCGTCCGCGAACGAGATACGGTTCGCGCATGGCGAGCGACCCTCCCCGCCCGGCGACGATCCGCGACGTGGCCCGCCTCAGCGGCGTCTCGATCGCGACCGTCACGCGCACGTTCCAGGACTCGCCGCGCGTGCGGCCCGAGACCGGTGCGCGCGTGCGGGCCGCCGCCGAGCGGCTCGGCTACCGCCCGGACTCGGTCGCGCAGGCGCTCGTGCGCGGCCGCTCGAACACGATCGGGCTGCTGATCCCCTCGCTCATGCAGGCCTACTGGAGCGAGGTCGCCGACGAGATCGAGCACCGCGCCGGCGAGCGCGGCTACTCGCTCGTGCTGGCGAGCAGCCGCGGCGAGCCCGAGCGCGAGCACGCGATGCTCGACATGCTCTACGGCAAGCGCGTCGACGGCGTGATCGTCGGCGGCGTGGCGGGCAATCCCGACACGTGGCCCTCCGCCGGGAGCCGCAGCCCGCTCGTGCTGATCGAGTGGGACGCGACGCCGCAGTGGGAGCGGCTGCGGGAGCTGACCGAGCGGCCGCTCGGCCGCAGCGCCTGGGCGCTGGCCGAGCAGCGCATCGCCGGCAGCTGGTTCGCGCATCTGTCGGCCGACGACATCGCCGGCAGCACGCTCGTCGCCAGGCACCTGCTCGACAAGGGGCACACGCGCATCGCGTTCCTGATCGGCCCGCCCGTCCGCACCTACCTGCTGCGGCTGCTCGGCACGCGCAGCGCGGTCGAGGAGGCCGGGCACGCGCTCGCCGGCGTCGCGGCCGACGAGGACACGTTCGAAGGCGGCCGCGCGATGGCGACGAAGCTGCTGGGCGCGCCGCAGCGGCCGACCGCGCTCGTCTGCTGCAGCGACGTGATCGCGGTCGGCGCGGTGCGGGCCGCGCACGAGCTCGGCCTCGACGTGCCCGGCGACGTGTCGGTCGTCGGCTACGACGACATCGAGCTCGCCGCCTACCTCGACCCGCCGCTCACGACGCTGCGCAACCCGAAGCGCGAGCTCGGCGACCTCGCGCTCGATCTCGTGCTCAGCGGGCGCGAGGGCACGGCTGGGCCGATCGTCGAGCGGCTCACCGGCGAGCTGATCGTGCGCGGCTCGACCGCGCCGCCGCGCGAGGTCGGCGCGCCCGCCGCAGCCGGCGCGAGCTGAGCGCGCCGCGCCGCGCCGTCAGCTCAGCGCGCGCGTGCCGCCGCGCAGCCGCCCGACCGTCGCCGCGAGCGCGTCCACGTCGCCGACGTTGCCGGGGAAGACGACGTAGGGCAGGCCCGCGTGCGGTCCGTCCTCGAGCCGCCAGACGGAGACCTGGCCGGGGAACAGCTGGCCGAGGACGGTCGCGCGGCCGGCGTGCAGCGCCTTCTCGGCCAGCTCGTGCGAGGTGATGCCGCCCTTCGCGACCAGGAACGCCGGCGTGACCGACGCGACGACGCGCTCGACGACCGCGACGAGCGCGGATGCGATCGCCGCCTTGCCCGCGACGCCCGCGTCGTCGGCGAGCTGCCGGCTCGTCGCCAGCGCGACGTCGCCGCAGGCGAGCGCACTCGCGGTCGCCGTCGCGGCGCGCGCGATCTCCGCGTCGCGATCGTGCGGCCGCGCGACGGCGGCGACGTCCAGCTCGATGCGCGCGAGCCCGTGCCGCGCGACCGCGCGCACGAGCTGGCGCGTCGTCAGCTCGGTGTGCGAGCCGACGACGACCAGCCCGTGGCGCACAGCCCCCATGTCGGCGTCGCCGGCCGCCACAGCGGCGAGCGCCGACCCGTCGAGCGGCTCCGGCAGCGCGCGCCCAGCGCGCGCGGAGACGAACGACGGCCCCGTTCGGCAGACGAAGCGGCGCCCCTCGCGCTCGGCTTCGGCGACCCCGAGCGCGAGCACCTCGAGGTCCTCGCGCGTGACCGCGTCGAGCACGACGACCTGGCCGCCGCGCACCTCGCACAGCAGCTCCGCCACCCGCACCGCGCCGCCGAGCCGGATGTCGGCGAGGTTCACGTAGCCGATCTGCTCGCGCGCGACGCCCGTGCGCTCGGCGGCCCAGTCGCGCAGGTCCGACTCCTCGTAGCCGAACACCGGGTCCTGCGCGAACTCCGTCTCGGCGACGGGGATCAGCTCGCCGTCGCGCTGCACGCAGTGGACGCTGCCGATCGTCACGCGCCCGGCCTCGGGGAAGGCGGGGCACAGCAGGATGCCGTCGACCGGCGGCTCGCCGGCGGCGCGCAGGCCCTCGGCGACCGCGTCGACCTCCGCCGGGAAGTGGCCGCGCAGCGTCGAGTCGCTGCGGCTGACGATCCGCGGGTCGGCGCCGAGCCCGCGCGCGACCGTCGCGAGCCGCTCGGCGAGCGTGCGGTTGATCGCGACGGCCTCCCTCTCTGGCAGCGCGCGGGAGCTCGTGAGCGCGAAGACGACGTCGCTGCCGGTCGACAGCGCCCACGCGAGGTCGTCGTCGCCGAAGCGCAGCAGCAGCGGGACGCCCGCGACGGTCTGGCTGCCGGTCGGGTCGTCGTCGAGCACGACGAGCACCGCGCCCTCGCGGTGCAGCTCGGCGGCGACCCTCGCCGCCGCGCCGGCCGGGCTCGCGGCGCCCGGCAGCGTCGCGAGGCAGCCTGCAAGGCGCTCCGGGGTGGGCGGCGGCTGGCGAGCGTCGAGCAGCATGCGATCAGTCGCCCAGCGGATTCCAGCCGCGACCGAGCCCTGCTGTGGCGTTATTCGTCAACCGGTGCTCCTCTAGAGATAGGGGGATTGAATCATTGATTCCCATCGCCCGGTCGAACGTAACCGCTCTGGGGCGCCAGCTTTACCCGGCCTCGTGGCCGACCAGATCGAGCGGCACGCAATCACGCGGGCGCCGGCGCGGCGGCCGGTGCCGGCGCGTGCCTGTTGGCACGCGGCCGCGATCTCGATCCCGATCGGCCCCGCCGTCGGCTACCGTTCAGGCATGGCGAGCGTTCGGCCGCAGCGGGCGACGATCCGCGATGTCGCGCGCCTCAGCGGCGTCTCCGCCGCGACCGTCTCGCGCACGTTCCACGGCTCTCCGCTCGTGCGCCCGGAGACGAGCCGCCGCGTGCGCGAGGTGGCCGATCGCCTCGGATACCGGCCCGACTCGGTCGCCCAGGCGCTCGCCGTGGGCACCGCGCAGACGGTCGGCGTGCTCGTGCCCACGCTCGCGCAGCCCTTCTGGAGCCAGGTCGCCGAGGAGATCGAGCACCACGCAGCCGAGCGCGGCTTCTCGATGGTGCTGTCGATCGCGCGCAGCGGCCTCGAGCACGAGCCGCCGACGCTCGACGTCCTCGCCGGAAAGCGCCTCGACGGCATCATCGTCGGCGGCATCGGCGGCCGCCTCGACGTCCAGCCCTCCGCACGACCGCACGGCCCGCCGATGGTGCTGCTGGAGTGGGACGCGATCCCGCGCTGGGGCCTGCTGCGGGAGCTGCGGGAGGCGCCGCTGTCGTCCGACCTGTGGCGGATCGCGGAGGAGCGCATGCCGAGCGGCTGGATCGCCCACGTCTCCTCCGACGGGATCTACGACGGGACC
>DASRXW010000002.1:0-4565 GCA_035654055.1 Conexibacter sp. | reverse complement strand
AACTCGGTCGGGCTGGCGGTGGCGCTGATCAGTCTCGCGGTGGTCGTCTCGGTTGCCTGCGCTGTCGCGATGGTCCCGGGGTATCTCGCCGCTCGTGTGCCGGTCGACGCCGCCTTCCGGGATTGACGGCCGCCCGCAACCCACGTGACAGCGATGGGTCGGCGGGCGAGCGATCCTACGCCCCTCGGCGTTCGCCAGCTCACGGCGCTGATCGCGGTCGCAGGTCGAGAGCTGGCGTGGGTGCTGCCGAACGTGGCTCGCGAGGTGCACGCGTGGGATGCGCGCGCGCGCGACATCCCCGATCTGACGCTGCGGGGCGACGCGACGCTGACACTGCGGCGCGAACGACTCAACACCGAGGGAGCCGCGCTGTTCTCGATCCTGCCGCATCGGCGCGACCGCAGCCTGCTGCGCGTGCTGGCCGCCTATCAGATCACGCTCGACTATCTCGACACGATCAGCGAGCGGCCGTCCGACGACCCGCTCGGCAACGGCCGCCAGCTCCACCTTGCACTCACGGAGGCCGTCGATCCGGGTCGACCGACATCGGACTATTACCGTCTGCATCCGCAACGCGACGACGGCGGCTACCTGCAGAGACTGGTCGAGGTCTGTCGAGCCGGCTGCACGGCCCTGCCCGGGTTCGAGCATGTCCGGACGCGTGCGATCCGCGCCGCGACGCTCGGAACGGTCCAGGTTCCCAACCACGATCCGTGCGCGTCCCGGCGGATCGCCGGCCTCCGCGCGTGGGTCGAGCGAGAGCTGCCGGGGCCGTCGGAGCTGCGGTGGTTCGAGCTGACCGCGGGCGCGAGCTCGTCGCTGTGGACGCTGGCGCTGCTCGCGCTCGCAGCCGACCCGAACCTGCGCGAGGACGACGTCGCCGAGGCGGAGGCGGTCTACTTCCCTTGGATCTGCGCTGCCAGCACGCTGCTCGACGCGTACGTGGACCAGGCCGCCGACCGCGCGGACGGCAACCACTCCTACGTCGAGCACTACGACCGCCCGGCGGAGATGGTGGAGCGGCTGTGCGAGATCGTGCATCGCTCTGCGCAGGGCGCGCGTCGGCTGCGAAACGGGGAGCGCCACGCGTTGATCGCCACGGGAATGGTCGCGATGTACCTGTCGAAGGCGAGCGCGCGCAGCGCCGAGCTGAGGTCGTCCACGGAGCGGATCGTGCAGGCCGCCGGGTCGCTCCCACGCGTGCAGCTGCCGATCATGCGGGTGATGCGCGCCGTCCAGGGGCTCGGCGACGCATGACCCCTAGCGCTAACTATTTACGGAAAGGGGGTTGACCGAGATCTCCGCGCGCCCGTAGCGTGCGAGCTGTCCCGGCACTGAGCGCCCTCAGCTCGCCACGACCCGCTTCGGTGATGACTGCGCACAAGGCTTCGGATCGCACGGCTCTTTCCCCGAGAGCCCCCTGCGACGGGGTCCGCGGTCATCGGACCCGGCGGATCGCGACGTGCGCGGCATGGCGCTCGGGACGGGCGAGCACCCCCCACCGTGCCGCGGCGTCCATGGGCGCCGGCGGCGGCGGCCGGTGCGCAGGACGCCTGCGGGCCCCGGCTCCAACCCCCCATCCCGGCCGGGGCCCGGGGCGTCCTCCTCGTGGGGCCGGCCCACGTTGATGAGCGACGTTCCCGACGACGCCGGTCAGGCCGGTTGGACGCTCGTGCAGCTCTCCGAGCTGGTGCGCCGTGCAGAGGAGCTGCTGCTCGACGGGATCGCGCTGGTGGGTCCGCACGCCCACGCCGGCATGGGGGCCGAAGCGACGATCGAGCTGGATGAGGGCGAGATGCGGCGCGTCGTCTCGGCGCTGCTGGAGGGCGTGGAGATCGCCGAGCAGCTCGAGCTGCTGACCGTGCGCCTGCCGGACGGTGCCGTCACGGCGGACTACGGCGCGGTGCGCGACGCCGCGGCGGCCGACCTCGCCGGTGGGATCGTCGATCCGCGCCGCCTGCTGCTCGCCGTGCGCCTGCTCGACGCCGCCCATGGCTGGCCGGCGCTCGCCGCGTCGCTGCACGCCGGCGACGTCGTGTCGGCGTGGGGCACGCTGACGGTCGAGGCGCTGCTCGGCCGCTTCCGCGACGTCGATCCGCACATGGTCGCGCACGTCGTCGCGAAGGCCGGGCTGGAGCCCGGCGCGCGCTTCGCAGCGTGCCCGCCCGAGCGGCTCGCGGCGCTCGCCGCCGAGCTGCGCCGCCACGCGAGCGGGCAGCCCGCGTCATGACGGAGCCGGGGCGGAATGCCTGGCCGAAGGCGGGGGCCGGCGGCCGTTCGCGGGCGGACCTCGCCTGGACCCGGGCGCTGGCGCACCCGGTCCGCGTCGAGATCCTGCGGACGCTGGTCGAGCAGGAGCCGGGCACCCCGAGCGGCTTCGCGGCGACGCTCGAGATCCCGCTCGGCGTCGCGAGCCATCACGTGCGCCGACTGCGCGACCTGCGGCTGATCGGCATCGTGCGCCGCACGTATCGGCGCGGCGCCGTCCAGCACCACTACCGCCTCACCGACCGCGTCGCGACGACGCAGGCGCTGTGGCGCTGGGGCGTTGCACCGGATGGCGCCGCGCCGGCGGATGCGCGCAGCGGTCCCGGAGGCACGACGGGCCGCGAGACGATGCAGCGGGTCATCGGCGAGCTGCGGCGCCTCCGCGAGCAGCAGGGGATGTCGCAGACGACGCTCGCCGAGCGCGCCGGCATCACCCGCGATCACCTCGGCCGCGTCGAGCGCGGCGAGGCGGACCCTCGGATGAGCGTGCTGCTCGCGCTCGGCCTTGAGCTCGGCGCGTCGCTGCGCGACGTCTTCGCTGCGGCCGAGGGTGCCCGCGTGCCATCCGGCTAGCGCGGTGCACCTCGCGTAGCGCACCGTCAGTCAGTCGGGAAGCCGCGCCGCGCGCATGTCGACGCGCTCGCCGCGGAACGGGACGCCCTCGGCCTCCAGCAGCGCGCGCTGGCGCTCGCCCTTCGCAAGCGAGCCGTCGGCGCGCACGATCCGGTGCCACGGGACCGACGGGTCGTCGCACGTCGACAGCACGGCGCCCGCGACGCGCGGCGCGCCCGGCGAGACGTCGCCGTAGCTGCGCACGAAGCCGGGCGGCGTCGCCCGGACGCGCGCGATGATCCGCGCTTCGAGGTCGCTACCGCTCACCCGGCAGTCTGAAGGCGCCGGATCATCGTTCTCCCGGCAGCTTCACCGGGTACATGCCGACGGGGCGCGAGAGGTCGAGCGCCGTCGTGACGATGCGGCGCTGCTCCTGCGCGTGCGCGGCCGGATAGCCCTCGGCCGTGCTTGCACGCTCCGGGCGGCCGATGTAGCCGAACTTCAGCTCGCGCGGCAGGATCTGCATGAGGCGCGGGGACATGTACGCGCGGGCGCCCATGTTGCGCGGCTCCTCCTGGAGCCAGACGACTTCGCTGAGGTTCGGGTAGCTGCCGACGAGCTCGAGGATCTGGCCCTGCGGGAAGGGGTAGAGCAGCTCGACGCGGGCGATCGCGACGCCTTCGTTGTCGTTGCGCATCTCGTCGCCCACGAGGTCGTAGTAGACCTTGCCGCTGCACAGGATCAGGCGCGTGACCTTCTCGTTCTCGACGCGCGGCTCTGCCAGCACGGGGTAGAACTGCGTGTCGGACAGGTGCTCGATGCGGTTCGTCGCCTGCGGCAGGCGCAGCAGCGACTTCGGCGTCATCACGACGAGCGGGCGCTGCTTGGCGATCTTCGCCTGGCGGCGCAGCAGGTGGAAGTACTGCGCCGGCGTCGTCGGGTAGGCGACGCGGATGTTGCCCTCGGCGGCGAGCTGCAGCCAGCGCTCGAGCCGCGCGGAGGAGTGCTCCGGGCCGGACCCCTCGTAGGCGTGCGGCAGCAGCAGCGTCAGGCGCGTCGACTGGCCCCACTTCGCGAGGCCGGAGACGATGAACTGGTCGATGATGACCTGCGCGCTGTTGACGAAGTCGCCGAACTGCGCCTCCCACAGCACGAACGTCTCCGGCGCCTCCTGGCTGTAGCCGTACTCGAACCCCAGGCACGCGAGCTCAGACAGCGGGCTGTTGTGCAGCTCCAGCGGCGCGAGCGCATCGCGCAGGGTCTGGATCGGGCACACCGTCTGTCCGGTCTTGGCGTCGTGCAGCACCATGTGGCGCTGGCTGAAGGTGCCGCGCTCGGTGTCCTGGCCCGTGAGCCGGATCGGCGTGCCTTCGGTCAGCAGCGACGCGAACGCGAGCGCCTCGCCGTGCGCCCAGTCGATGCCGCCCTCCTTGTCGAGCCCCTCGCGCCTGCGCTCGAGCTGTTTGACGAGCTTCGGGTGCACGGTGAAGCCCTCCGGAACGCGCAGCAGTTCTTCGCCGAGCTGGTGCAGGCGCTGCGCCGCCACCGCGGTCTTGACCTCCGGGCTCGGCGAGCGGTCAAGCTCGTACTCGCCTGTGCCCTGGTCGTCGTGGCCCTCCTCGACGGCGGCGATCTTCGCCTTCAGCCGCTGGTGCAGCAGCGTGAGGTTGTCCCATACCTGCTGCTCCTGGCGCTCGACTTCCTCCTGCGTGACGGCGCCTTCGGCAACGAGGCGGTCGGCCCAC
>DASRXW010000001.1:0-20104 GCA_035654055.1 Conexibacter sp. | reverse complement strand
CGAACGCCACCTGGAAGCTCTCGTCGGTGTCCTCGATCAGGTAATCGTGGACGAGCGCGGCCTTGTCGGCCGCTACGCCGACCATCGTCTCGTCGAGCTGCATCTCGATCAGCCGCCCCTCGGAGCCGAGCTCGACGATGTAGCGCTCGATCTCGACGCCCATGCGCGTGACGAGCTCGGCGCGCTGCAGGACGGTGAGCACGTCGTGCAGCGTCGTGCCGCCCTCGAACTCGAGCGCCGTGAGCCTGGTCGACACCTGGTCGAGTCGGCTGCGGTACTTGTCGAGCGTCGCGAGCGCCTGGTTGGCCTTCGCGAGCACGACGGGGATGTCCTCGAGGATGTACTTCGCGCCGTCGACGTAGAGCGACACGACCTCCCTGCGCTGCGAGATCGCGATCACGAGCGCCTCCGTCTGCTTCGAGACGCGCTCGGCGGTGCGGTGGCGCGTGCCCGTCTCGAGCGTGAGGATCGTCGGGTCGGGCGTCAGCTGCACGTTCGCCCACACGATCTTCGTCGCGTTCGTGCTGAGCGCGAGCGCCCCGTCCATCTTCGCGAGCTGGTAGAGGAAGGCGGGGGTGTAGTCGATGTCGAGCTTCAGTCCGCCGGAGAAGAGGAAGGCGAGGTCGTCTGCGTCGCCGACGACGATCAGCGCGCCCGTGCGGGCGTGGACGATGTTGTCGATGCCCTCGCGCAGCGCGGTGCCGGGAGCGACCATCTCGAGCGCCTTGACGAGCCGGGGCTCTTGGCGAGACTCGAGCTCGTCTTTGAGCTCTTCCCCGGTACGTGGCGCCATACCGACCCCATTCTACCGGGTTTTCCTGTGTTTTTCGGCGACCTCGCAGGGATTTCCCAGCGGAGTGCGACGTTTTCTGCGCAATCGGGCAAACGCCTGCGTTCAGACCGCCGCCACGGAGCGTGTCGCGCCCTGCGACCGCTCGCTCGCGCGCAGCGTCCGCAGCGCCGCGCGCAGCGTGCCGACCTCGGGCGTGACGATCGTCGCGAGCCCGAACTTGCGCGCCTCCGCGACGCGCCGCTCGGCGTGCGCGACCGTGCGCAGCTCGCCGGTCAGGCCGAGCTCGCCGAAGCAGGCCAGCGGCGGAGCCTCGCCGGGGTCCGACGGCGACCCGCGGGACCCGGTGAGCGCGACGCCGCGCGCAGCGCTCGCGACCGCCAGCGCGACCGCCAGGTCGGCGCCCGGCTCGTCCACGCGCACGCCGCCGACGACGTTCACGAACACGTCGGAGGTGCCGACGCCGACGCCCCCGTGGCGCGCCAGCACGGCCAGCACGAGCGCGAGGCGGTTGCGGTCGATCCCGCTCACGACGCGCCGCGGGACCTCCAGGTCCGACTGCGAGACGAGCGCCTGCACCTCCACCAGCAGCGGGCGCGAGCCCTCCATCGCGGCCAGCACGACCGAGCCGGGCGCGCGCGTCGCCTCGCCGACGAAGCGCGCGGAGGCGTCGAGCACCTCGACGAGCCCGTCGTCGCGCATCTCGAACACGCCCGCCTCACTCGTCGAGCCGAAGCGGTTCTTGAGCGAGCGCAGCGTGCGGTACGTGCGCTCGCGCTCACCCTCGAACTGCAAGACGCAGTCGACGAGGTGCTCGAGCACGCGCGGGCCGGCAAGCGAGCCCTCCTTCGTCACGTGCCCGACGAGCAGCACCGCGATCCCGTGCACCTTCGCCACGCGCATGATCTCGCCCGCGACCTCGCGCACCTGGCCGACGGAGCCGGGCGCGCCGCTGAGCGCCGCGGCGTGGAGGGTCTGCACCGAGTCGACCACGCACACGTCCGGGCGCTCGCGCTCGAGCGTGGCGAGCACGACGGCGAGGTCGGTCTCGGCGATCACGGGGATCTGGAGCGCGGGGCGGCCGGGACCGTGTCCACACCCCAGCCGCTCGGCGCGCAGCTTGATCTGCGCCGCCGACTCCTCCGCGGAGACGTACAGCGTTCTGCGGCCGGAGCCGACGAGGTTCGCGAGCACCATCGTCGTGAGCGTCGACTTGCCGATCCCCGGCGAGCCGCCGATCAGCACGAGCGAGCCGGGCACGACGCCGCCGCCCAGCACGCGGTCCAGCTCGCCGATGCCCGTCGAGAGCCGCGCGACGTCGGCCGCCTCGACGTGCGCGAGCGGGATCGGGGCGGCGGCCTTCGCGGCCGCGCCGCCGCCCAGCGCGCCGCGCCGTCCGCTCGCCGCGGCCGGTCGCGCGACCGCCTCCTCCACGAGCGTGTTCCAGGCGCCGCAGCCAGGGCACCGGCCGTGCCAGCGCGGCGTCTCGTGGCCGCAATCGGAGCAGACGTGGACGGAGGTCGCGCGGGCCATCGGACGACCGAGGGTACGCGCGGGCGAGGACGGGTCGCGCGGCTGCCGCTCGGACGCGGCGTGGCGACACCCGGCCGCCGAAGACGCGCTCCAGCACGCCAGTGCCGGGGCGCCGGTCGGGTGGCTGGCCAGCCCGGCGGATGCGACGCCGCGCTCGCGCCTCAGGCGTCGAGCCCGAGCGCCGCGGCTCGCACGCACGACTCGAAGCCGGCCGGCTTGTGCGTCGCGTCGCAGAACGGCTTCGTGCGCGACTGCCCGCAGCGGCACAGCGCGAGCGGCCGCTCGCGGTCGTACGGGATCTCGTGCCCCTCGGCGTCGACGAGCCGCACCGGGCCGGTGACTTTGTAGGACCCGTCGTCGCGCACCTTGATCTCGACCGGATCGCTCACCGCCCACACGCTATCCCAGAGCACCGCGTATCCCGCCCGCCGGTGCTGCGGCCAGAGGACTCGCGGTCCTCAAAGCGAGAGCGGCGGCCAAGTGGCCGCCGCTCTCAAAGCCACGCTGCTGTGCGTACGCCGCGCTTACTTCTCCGGTGCCTCGGGCTGTTCGCCGGCATCGTCCGAAGACTCGGACTCGCCGTCGTCCTCGCCGCCCTTCGCCCCCACGCCGACCGGCGTCGGAGCGGGCTTCGGCGCGACGATCTCGATCGAGACCTCGCGGTCGTCGCCCTCGGGCGCTCTGTCGACCATCACGGTCGCGCCCGGGATCAGCTCGCTCCGCAGGACGAAGTCGGCGAGCGGGTCCTCGATGTAGCGCTGGATCGCGCGACGCAGCGGGCGCGCGCCCATGCCGGGGTCCCAGCCCTTCTCGACGAGCAGGTCCTTCGCGTCCTCGGTCAGCTCCAGCTGCAGCTCGCGCTCCGCGAGCGACTCGCGGATCCGCAGCAGCAGCAGCTCGACGATCTGCTTGATCTCGTCCTTCGCCAGCTTGTGGAAGACGATCACGTCGTCGATGCGGTTGAGGAACTCCGGCCGGAAGACCTTCTTCAGCTCGCCCATGATCCGGTTCTTCATGTCGTCGTACGTGATGCCGGTCTCGTCGTCCGAGACCGCGAAGCCGAGCGGGGTGTTCCGCGCGATCTCGCTGGCACCGATGTTCGACGTCATGATCACGATCGCGTGGCGGAAGTCGACGGTGCGCCCCTGCGCGTCCGTCAGCCGCCCGTCCTCGAGGATCTGGAGCAGGATGTTGAAGACGTCCGGGTGGGCCTTCTCGATCTCGTCGAGCAGCAGCACGCTGTACGGCTTGCGCCGCACGGCCTCGGTCAGCTGACCGCCCTCGTCGTAGCCGATGTAGCCGGGAGGCGACCCGACGAGCCGCGAGACGGCGTGCTTCTCCATGTACTCGGACATGTCGATGCGCACCATCGCGTCCTCGTCGCCGAACAGGAACTCGGCGAGCGTCCGCGCGAGCTCGGTCTTCCCGACGCCGGAGGGGCCGAGGAAGATGAACGAGCCGGTCGGGCGCTTCGGGTCCTTGAGGCCGGCGCGCGAGCGGCGGATCGCCTTCGAGATGACCTCGACGGCGGCGTGCTGCCCGATGACGCGCTTGTGCAGCTCCTCTTCCATGCGCATGAGCTTCGCCGTCTCGGCCTCGGTCAGCTTGAAGACCGGGATCCCCGTCCACATCGAGACGATGTCCGCGATCTCCTCCTCGCCGATCGAGGGACGCTCGCCGGACTCGCCCGACTCCCACGCCTCCTCGAGCTCGCGCTTTCTCTGCGTCAGCTGGCGCTCCTGATCGCGCAGGTTCGCGGCCTTCTCGAACTCCTGCGCCTCGATCGCGGACTCCTTCGCACGGCGCGTCTCCTCGATCTCGTCCTCGAGCTCGCGGTAGACGGGCGGCGAGGTCATCGACTTGATGCGCATCCGCGAGGCGGCCTCGTCGATCAGGTCGATCGCCTTGTCCGGCAGGAAGCGGTCGGAGATGTAGCGGTCGGCCAGGTCGGCGGCGGCCTGCAGCGCCTCGTCGGTGATGTTCACCTTGTGGTGCTGCTCGTAGCGGTCGCGCAGGCCGCGCAGGATCTGCACCGTCTCGTCGGTCGACGGCTGGTCGACTCGGATCTGCTGGAAGCGGCGCTCCAGGGCGGAGTCCCGCTCGAGGTACTTGCGGTACTCGTCGAGCGTCGTCGCGCCGATCGTCTGCAGCTCCCCGCGCGCCAGCGCCGGCTTGAGGATCGAGGCCGCGTCGATCGCGCCCTCGGCCGCGCCCGCGCCGACGAGGTTGTGGAGCTCGTCGATGAACAGGATGATGTCGCCGCGCTGGGTGATCTCCTTCATCACCTTCTTGAGCCGCTCCTCGAACTCGCCGCGGTACTTCGAGCCGGCGACGAGCGCCGCCAGGTCGAGCGTGTAGATCTGCTTGTTCTTCAGCAGCTCCGGCACGTCGGAGTTCGTGATGCGCTGGGCGAGGCCCTCGACGACGGCCGTCTTGCCGACGCCCGGCTCGCCGATCAGCACCGGGTTGTTCTTCGTGCGGCGCGAGAGGATCTGCATGATCCGCTCGATCTCCGTCTCACGGCCGACGACCGGGTCGAGCTTGCCGTCGGCGGCGAGCTTCGTCAGGTTGCGGCCGAACTGGTCGAGCAGCTTCGAGGACTTCTTGCCCTCGCCCTGCGCGCCCGCGGCCGCGCCGGCACCGGCGGCGCCGCTGCCCTGGCGGCGACCGCCGGGGCCCGACAGCATGCGGATGACCTCGTTGCGGATCTTCTCCGAGTCGGCGTCGAAGTCGAGCAGGATGCGCGCGGCGACGCCCTCGTTCTCACGCACCAGGCCAAGCAGGATGTGCTCGGTGCCGATGTAGTTGTGGCCGAGGCTCAGCGCCTCGCGCAGCGCCAGCTCCAGCACCTTCTTCGCGCGCGGCGTGAAGGGGATCTGGCCCGACGTGACCTCCTCACCGGAGCCGACGATGCGCACGACCTGGGCGCGCACGCGCTCGACGGTGATGTCCAGGCTCTCGAGCACGCGCGCGGCGAGACCCTCCTCCTCGCGCAGGAGGCCCAGCAGGATGTGCTCGGTGCCGATGTAGTTGTGCTTGAGCGTCCGGGCCTCCTCTTGTGCGAGGACGACCACCTGGCGGGCTCGCTCTGTGAATCGCTCGAACATGGGTGCGACGTTCCTTCCCTACTGGGCGGTGAGGCGGCGGAATGGTCGAGAGGGATGCGGACGCTCCCGCTCGCTCATGTCATCGGCCGGGGTGGGGCAGAAGCTGAGCGGTCGGATTCGTTCGCCGGTCATAGGCCAGTCTACCAACCACTTGCACAGCACTTCGGCGCAGACCGCGGCTGGCTCTCCGCCAAACCGACGCACATGCTCGCCACGGCCCTGCCGCAGCGGCCACGGTCAGTCCCGCATCGCCGGGAACAGCACGACCTCGCGAATCGATCTGCGCCCGGTGAGCACCATCACGAGCCGGTCGATCCCGATGCCGACGCCACCGGTCGGCGGCATGCCCTGCTCGAGCGCCTGCACGAACGCCTCGTCGTAGGGCTGCGCCTCCTCGTCGCCGGCGGCCGCGTGCGCGCGCTGCTGCTCGAAGCGGCGGCGCTGCTCGTCGGGGTCGTTCAGCTCCGTGAAGGCGTTTGCGATCTCCATCCCCTGGCAGTACGCCTCCCAGCGCTCGGCGAGGCGCGGGTCGTCGCGATGCCCCTTCGCGAAGGGCGACAGCTCGACCGGGTAGTCGAACAGGAAGGTCGGCTCGATCAGCGTCGGCTCGACGTGCTTCGTGACCAGCTCGTCGACGAGCTGCGCCCACGTGTCTCTCGGCGGGGCGACGAGCCCCCGGGCCTCCATCGCGGCGGCGAGCGACTCGCGGTCGCGCGCCTCCAGGATGTCGATCCCGGCACGCTCGCGGATCGCGTCGGCGAGCGTCTCGCGTCTCCACGGCGGCGACAGGTCGAGCGGGCCGTCGTAGCCCATGCGCTCGGCGGCGGCCGCCACGAGCTGCTCGGTGCGGGCGGCGACGTCTCTGTAGTCCGCGTAGGCCTCGTAGAGCTCGACCATCGTGAACTCCGGGTTGTGCTTGTGCGAGACGCCCTCGTTGCGGAAGTCCTTGCCCAGCTCGTAGACGCGCTCGAGCCCGCCGACGATGCAGCGCTTGAGATAGAGCTCGGTCGCGATCCGCAGGTAGAGCGTGCGGTCGAGCGCGTTGTGGTGCGTCGTGAAAGGCCGCGCGGCGGCACCGCCGTAGAGCGGCTGCAGCACCGGCGTCTCGACCTCGACGAAGCCGGCCTCATCGAGGTAGCGCCGCACCCCGGCGACGATCGAGGCGCGCGCGAGGAACAGCGCGCGGGTCTCCTCGGAGGCGATCAGGTCGAGCTCGCGGTGGCGGAAGCGCGTCTCGACGTCCTGCAGGCCATGGTGCTTCTCCGGCGGCGGCCGCAGCGACTTCGCGAGCAGCGCCCAGTCGTCGACCCGCAAGGAGAGCTCCCCCCGCCGCGAGCGGAAGACGGTGCCGTCGATCCCGATCAGGTCGCCGAGGTCGAGCCCGACGAGCCGCTCGAAGCGCTCCTCGCCGAGCACGTCGACGCGTGCGTGCAGCTGGATCCGCCCAGAGCGGTCGACGAGGTCGACGAAGGCCGCCTTGCCCTGGCCGCGGCGCGCGGCGATGCGACCGGCGACGCGGTACGCGGCCTCCGTCTCGGCGCCCGCCTCGAGCTCGGCGTGCGCGGCGCGCACCCGGGCGACGGAGACGACGCCTTCGTACACGTGCGGAAAGGGCTCGACGCCGTCCTCGCGCAGCCGCTCGAGCTTGCGGCGTCGTGCGGCGAGCAGCTCGGGGAGCGCCTCGGCGTCGGGAGCGGCCGGCTCGTCGTCGGTGGCAGCCATCCGGCCGGAGGCTACTTCAGCCCGACGTCGATCTTCGTGATCTTGAGCGCGCGCTGCTTGCCGCTCGGCAGCAGGACCGCGACGATGTCGTTGCGCTTGGCGCCGATCAGCGCCTTGCCGACGGGCGACTCGTTCGACAGCTTGCGCTCCGCGGGGTTCGCCTCGGCCGAGCCGACGATCGTGTACGTCTCGCTTCTGCCGTTCCCCTGGTCCTTGACGTGGACCGTCGCCCCGATGCCGACGACGTCGGTGCCGACCGCCCTCGCGTCGATCACGGTCGCCGCGCGCAGCTTCTCCTCGAGCTGGGCGATCTTCGACTCGAGCATCGCCTGCTCGTTCTTGGCGTCGTCGTACTCGGCGTTCTCGGAGATGTCGCCGAACTCGCGCGCCTCCTTGATGCGCGCGGCGACCTCGCGCCGCTTCTCGGTCGAGAGGTGCTCCAGCTCGTTCTTGAGCTTCTCGAGACCATCCGGCGTGAGGATGACGTCCTTGGGCATGAGCGTGACCTTGGCAGTGCGAGGGTGGGCGAACGACCCGACCGGCCGGAGAAGCACAAACCCCGCTCGTGGCGGGGAAATTCCGGCAAGTCGGGCTCGGCGGCGGGCAAGTATAGCGGCCGCTCCGAACGCTCCCGCTTGCAGGCCCCGCCGGGCTCGGGCATGCTGGCGCGCATGGGGGATGGGACGTCAGGGGGCGTGCCGCCGTGCGGGTAGCGATCGTCACGAGCCAACGCGTCGTCAACTCGGTCTACCGCGCGCTGCCGCTGCTGGAGCTGCGCCGCTCCGGCGAGCAGGTCCACCTCGACGCCGAGGGCGCGGCGATGACGGCGGGGCGCCTGCGCGACTTCGACGTCGTGCACGTCTTCCGCTACCACGAACGCGAGACGCGGCGGGCCGTGCGGGCGCTGCGCGAGGCCGGCGTCGCGATCGTGTGGGACAACGACGACGACCTCAGCAGCCCCAACGAGCTGCGCTCCCAGCAGACGCACGCGCAGCTCGTCGAGATGCTGCAGCTCGCGCACGTCGTGACGACGACCTCGCCGGTGCTCGCGCAGCAGTACCGCGAGTGGGGCGCCGCCGAGGCGCACGTGGTCGAGAACTACCTGCCCGACTACTACGCCGCCGAGCGGCCACCGCGCGGCGGTGGGATCGTGGTCGGCTGGACGGCGGCCGGCGAGCACGCCTACGACCTCGAGCAGCTCGGCATCCGCGCGACGCTCGAGCGGCTGCTCGCCGCCCACCCCGAGGTGCGCGTCGTGAGCGCGGGCCTCCAGCTCGGCCTGCCGCCCGACCGCTACACGTACACGGAGGTCGTGCAGTACCAGGAGCTGGCGCGCTACGTGGGGGCGTTCGACGTCGGCATCGCACCGATCGCGGACATCCCGTTCAACCGCGCCAAGTCGAACGTGAAGGTCAAGGAGTACGCGGCGATGGGCGTGCCGTGGCTCGCCTCGCCGATAGGCCCGTACGCCGGCCTGGGCGAGAAGCAGGGCGGGCGGCTCGTGCCCGACGACCGCTGGGACGCGGAGCTCGAGCGGCTCGTGAGCGACGAGCGCACGCGACGGCGCCTCACCAAGCGGGGCGCCAAGTGGGCCAGCGGGCAGCGCCTGCGTCGCAACCTCGGCGCGTGGGAGGCGCCGCTGCGGCGCGCCGTCGCGCTCGCCGGGGCGCGCGAGCCGATCGCACGCTGACGCAGGCTCTGAGGGCCTCAGGCAGCCGCGGCGAGCGGCGCCACGATCCCAAGCGCCTCGCGCGCCTCTGCGATCGACTGCGTGCGCTGGAGGCGGTCCTGCAGCACCTTGCCCTCCCCCAGTCGCGTCACGTACCACGGGTAGAACTTGCGCAGGTAGCGCGCGGCGCGGCCCTCGCCGAGGTGCTCGACCGCGCGCTCGAGCACCCAGTCGAGCTCGGCGAGGATCTCCTCGCGCGTCGGCTCGTGCTCGCGCTCGCCGAGCACCTGCTCGAACAGCCACGGGTTGCCGAGCGAGCCGCGCGCCAGCAGGACCGCCGCGGCGCCCGTCAGCTCGAACACCTCGTGCACCTTCGCCGCATCTCTCAGGCCGCCGGAGATCAGCACCGGCACCGGCAGCTCCTCGACCATCGTCCGCACCAGCTCGTAGTCGGCCTTGCCGCCGTGGCGCTGCTTCGCGACGCGCGGATGCATGCACAGCCCTGCGATGCCGGCCTCCTCGACGAGCCGGTGGGCGAGATCGACCCCGGTGCGCTGGCCCGGCTTCAGCCCCGGCCGCAGCTTCACCGTCACCGGCAGCCCGCTGCCCTCGCGCGCGGCGCGCGCGACCGCGACCGCGCGGTCGGGATCGTCGAGCAGCGCCGCGCCGGCGCCGGTCTTGCAGACCTTCGGGACCGGGCAGCCCATGTTGAGGTCGATCACGTCGACGCCGCCGACGCGCGCGACGTGCTCCGCGGCGCTCGCCATCACCGCCGGATCGCCGCCGAACAGCTGGATCGCCGTCGGGCCGCTCGCGCGCTCGTCCGGGTGGATCCGCAGCAGCTCGCTGCACGTGCGCTCGTTGCCGTGGTGGATCGCGTGGCTCGACACCATCTCCGAGATCGCGTAGCCGGCGCCGTGGCGCTTGGCCTGCAGGCGCACGAACCAGTTGCCGATGCCGGCCAGCGGCGCGAGCACGACCCGGTTGGGGATCTCGACGCCGCCGAGCGTCCAGCTGTCGTGGAGGGAGCGCATCGACGCCAATGGTAGGCGTACCGTTCGCCGGACGCGGGACCTCAGCGCGGCCGAGCTCGACCAGAGAGTTGTCGCGGCGCCGGGTCAGCGAGCACCGAGCCGGTACGCGACGAGTGCGGGGTTCTTGCCGCCTTCGACCGGGAGGCCCGCTCCGGCGAGGATCGTGTCGCCCGCGATCCCCACAGGCGCGTCGCTGCCCGCCGGCAAACGTGCGCTCCAGAGCGTCGCGCCGGTGCGGACGTCGAGGCCCCAGACGGTCCCGTCGTAGGTCGTCGTGAAGACGACATCGTTCGAGATCGATGCGCCGCCGTAGACGGAGTGCGGCAGTCTGCGGTCCCATCTCACCCGGCCGGTCGCGATCTCGATCGCGACGATCTCGCCCGTGCCCTGCGCCAGGTTCTGCTGCTCGGGGACGGTCTGTCTGTGGAATATCGAATAGAGGTTGTTGACGGGCACGTAGAGCGTGCGTCCGTCAGAGGCCATCTGCGTCTGCACGCCTCCCCAGTCCCCGGGCAGCATCCGCACCCCGTATCTGAACTGCGCGTATTCGCCGTGCATCGCGCGTCGGCTGTCGTCGTCGTGCCCGTTGTGCTGACCGACGGAGCGCTTCCACAGCAGCGTGCCGGTCTGGGCGTCGAACGCGAAGGCGAAGCCCATCTTGCCGGCCGTGAGCACGATCTTGCGTCCGCCCACGCGGGCGAGAATCGGCGGGCACTCGAGGTCCCAGTCGTAGACGTCGTGCGGCAGCACCTGCGTGCCCCACAGGAATCTGCCTGTGCGCGCGTCGAGCTTGACGATCGAGTTGTCCCATCTGTTCGGGCCCGGCCTGCTTCTTCCCCACGGCTGCGTGTCCGTGCCCGGCCACGGGACCGGGTTTGCGATCGCGATGTAGAGGCCGCCGCGGTCGTCGAAGGCGGGTGGATGCCAGAGGCCGCCACCGCCGTTGACGTTCGGGTCGCCCCACAGGCTCGCCGGGACCTCTTCCCACTTCCACCGTGCTCTGCCGCTGGCGCCGTCGAGCGCCCACAGGGTCCCCACGTCGCCGCCGGTTGCCGGGACCGTCGAGACGTACACGAGACCATCCTTCTGACCGGGAGCCATGTCGATCCCTTCGGCGACATGGCGTATGAGCGTGGTCTTCCACAGCAGTCTGCCCGTCGCCTTGTTGAGCGCGAACGCGCTTTCGTTCGTCGCGCCGTAGACGCGTCCGTCCGCGATCGTGACGCCGTTCGGCCCCTGGTCGCCCGAGTTGAGGTGCGCCTTCCAGCGCAGCTTGCCGCTGCCTACGTCGATCGCGTAGACGTCTGACAGCGAGTCCTGCGTGTAGGCGACGTCGCCGGAGATCACCGGCGTGGCCGTGTACCCGGCCGTCAACGGCATTCTCCAGGCGAGGCGCAGCCGCGCAGCCGACGCTGCGTCGATCGGCCCTGTGACCCTGCGCGTGTTCGCTGCATCGGCGTTCGGAGCTCTCCACGCCTGGTCCGCCCGCACCGGCGTGTGCGGTCGTGGCGGTCCCGCGTCGGATCGCACTGCCGCGGTATGTGATCGCGGTGCTCTTGTGTCGGATCCACCGCATCCGGTCAGCGCGACGGCGGCGGCGGCCGTGCCGAGCAGGCTTCGCCAGGCGATAGCCCGAAGACGGGCTCCATTGCTTTGCATGCGCGGTCTCCCTTGCTTTCTCAGGCGCTTGCAGCCCGAATGCGGTGTGAGCTCATCAGCCGTCGTCGCTCCACATGGAGAAGCGCGACTGGCGGGCCTCCTGCGAGAAGCCCGCTTCGGTCAACGCGGCGAAGTGCGCGGGAACCGCGAACCAATCGGGCATGAAGATCTTGTGGGCATGCGTGCGGCGCATGTCGTCGATCACCGTCTGGAACTGCCGGCGCGTGGCGATCTCTTCGAGGAACGAGTAGGGGGAGACGTTCGTGACCCCGGCCTCGTATGCGATGCGGTGTCCAAGCGGCAGCAGGATCGCGATGTGCTCGTGCGGCCGGGTGTGCGCGGTCACGAAGCGGACGGCCGCGGGCTGCCGCAGGGCGGGCGCCGTCGTCCGGCCCAGCCGCGAGATCTGCGACCACGGCGCCGGCGTCTCCGCAAGCGCACAGATCGCGAGGCCGAAGCCGAAGAGGACCGCGAGCTCGGGGAGGTTCGGTCGCCAGTTACGCGCGGCAAGCTCGCGGACGGCGGCGATCGCCAGCAGCGCGATCGCGAGGAACCATGCGGAGAAGAGCGCGGTCAGCTTGAACGTGTCCGCCCGCCCGACGAAGTAGCTGCCGGCGATCAGTCCGAACGCGCCGCTCCAGGCGAGCATGCCCGTGAGCAGGCGGTCCTCGGCGCCGCTCGCGACGCGGACGATCGCGGTGGCGATCGCCGTGACGAACGTCACGTAGACGGCGAGGTGGAGGCCCAGCGTCGCCATCGGCGACGACACGAGACCGACCGTGCTGAAGAGGCGCGGGAACTCCAGGAGCAGCCCGAAGCGAGGGAGGCGTCCGGCTCGCGCCAGCGTGAGCAGCGAGACGAGCAACGCCGCTCCGAGCAGGCCGATCGCCGCGCCTCCGGCTGACCGCGCCGCAGCTCGCCGCGATCGCGGCGGCCGCGCACAGGCGAGCGCCAGGATCGTCGCGGCCAACGCGCCGAGGCCGAACTCCAGGTTGTTGATGACGACGAGCCCGGCGACGAGGAAGAGCATCCAGGCGCGCCGCGGAGCGGTGCCGTCGATGTGCCGAAATGTCAACCAGGCGAGGAGGTAGCCGCCGCCGTAACGCATGGGCCACACGCTGAGCACCTGCGCATTCGTCAGGCGCAGGTGCGATTCCGGTGGGCCGACCAGGTAGAGGAAGCCCATCGCAAGGAAGGGCAGATAGAGGGCAAGGGCAAGCGGCGCGCTGCGCGTGAGGCGTCGGAAGATGGCGTAGATGGCAAGCAGCGCAAGGCCGCTCATGGCTGTCAGCGTGAGCGTGTAGACCGTGACAGTGGTTCCGAAGACCCGCATGGCCACGGCCGCGGCATATGGCACGAGTTGGGCGTACAACGCGTGGAAGTCGACGATCGTCGTGCGCCCGTTGAGGATCGCGAACGGGTCGTCGAACGACCATGCCATCAGCCCGAACGCCTGTGCATGCCCGATCGATCCCTCGGAGTCGACCGCCGTCAGGAGCCATGCTGCGGTCACGGCGATCGCGACGGCGGCGCACGACATCCGTCGCGCTCTCGTTTCACGCGCGAGGCGTGCCAGTCCGCCCAACACGCGCGTGCTGCGTGCGGCGACCGTGAACCCCAGCGCCAGCACTGCCGCGACCGCGATCGTCGGCGTGCCGATCATCGGCGGCCTCCCGTCGTGCGCCGCTCTGCGGCTCTCGGCCACGAAGCAGACGACGAGGAAGGCGAGAACGGCCGCCTGGGAAGCGACGACGAGGGAGCGGACGACGGCCGGCTGCAGTGCAAGTCGCCGACGGCGGCCCGCGTAGACCGCCGCGGTCAACAGCGCCGGCCCGAGCAGCGCCGCGAGGTAGCGACCCTGCTTCACCGGTTCCGGCTGTCCGAAGACGTAGCCCGCTTCGGGAGGCCAGAGCGTTTCGGAGCCCGGACTGAAGAACGCGTGTCCGATCGGGGGACCCAGCAGCACGATGGCGGCGAGCGTCACGATCGCGCACGGCACGACCGCAATCCACGCCAGCTCGCTCGGCTGCGGCGTGCGCATCCGCTCCCCCAATTCCCCCAGCACCTCGTCTCCCGGCGAAGCCACATTACTCCAGAAAAAAGTGTGCCCAACGTACCAGACTCTTCGCCCTCGGCCGCGTCGTCGCCGCCCGCGGCGCCACGACGGCGCCGTCCGAGGGGCTGCTGGAGGACTTCCTCAGGCGGAGTTGCGCTCGTGCAAGAGCCTGAGCCCGGTGAGCGTCAGGAGGTCGTCGACCTCGTCGATCTCGTCCGTGTACGGCACGATCGCGGACGCGAGGCCGCCCGTGGCGATCGTCGCGGTGTCCGCGCCGAGCTCGGCGCGCAGGCGCCGCACGATCCCGTCGACCTGGCCCGCGAAGCCGTAGATCACGCCCGAGCGAATCGCGTCGACGGTCGTCTTGCCGATGACGGAGCGCGGCGGCACCAGGTCGATCTTCGGCAGGGCGGCGGCGCGTTCCGTGAGCGCCTCCATCGAGATCTCGACGCCGGGCGCGATCACGCCGCCGAGGTACTCGCCCTCGGCCGACACCGGGTCGAACGTGATCGCCGTGCCGAAGTCGACGACGACGCACGCCGCGCCGACCTTGTCGTAGGCGGCGACGGCGTTCACGAGCCGGTCGGCGCCGATCTCGCGCGGGTTCTCGTAGCGGATCGGCATGCCGCTTCTGATGCCGGGCCCGACCACCAGCGTCTGATGACCGAGATACCGCTCGCCCACCTGCCGCCACTCGGCGCCGAGCTGCGGGACCGTCGAGGAGATGATCGAGCCCTGCAGGTCGCCGAAGCCGAGGCCGCGCAGCGCGAGCAGGTTCGCGAGCTTTGCCCCCAGCTCGTCGGCCGTCGACTCGCGCACGGTCGCGAAGCGCCAGTGCTCCGTCAGCAGGTCGCCCTCGAACGTGCCGAAGTGGGTCTGCGTGTTGCCGACGTCGACGACGAGGAGCATTGCGAGCGGAAGTATCGCGCCTGCGCCGGATCGGGGCGAGGGAGGCTTCAAGCGGCGCGCGCGCCGGTGGGCCCGGCCTATGCTCGACGGGTGCCGCACACGCTCTACGTCATCCACGGCTCGCACCCCTGCGTCTGCGCGGAGCGGGCGCTGCAGCTCAAGGGTCAGCCGTACCGCATCCACGAGATGGCGCCGGCGCTGCACGTGCCGGAGCAGTGGCTGCGCTTCCGCAAGACGACCGTGCCGGCGCTCGTGCTCGGCAGCGGCGAGGAGATCGTCGGCTCGCGCGCGATCATCCACCGGCTCGACGAGCTGGTGCCCGAGCCGCGCCTCCTGCCCCAGGACGCGCAGGCGCGCGAGCGCGTCGAGGCGGCCGAGCAGTGGGGCGACGAGGTGCTCCAGCCGATCGCGCGCCGCCTCTTCTGGGTCGGCATCCGTGCCCGCCCCGACGCGATCGGCAGCTACGCGGAGGGGTCGAAGCTGCCCGTCCCGGGCCCGCTGCGCAAGCTCATCACTCCCGTCGTCAGCCGGCTCGCCGCGTTTCGCAACAGCGCGAGCGTCGGGCAGGGACGCGAGGACCTCGCCGCGCTCCCCGCCCATCTCGACCGCGTCGACGATTGGATCGCGGAGGGCGTGATGGGGGGCGCCGAGCCGAATGCGGCCGACCTGCAGATCGCCCCCAGCATCCGCATGCTCAGCACGTTCGGCGACGTGCGGCCGATGCTCGAGGGCCGCCCCTCGCTGGCGCTCGCGCTGCGCCTGTTCCCGGGGTACGCCGGGCACCAGCCGGCCGGCTCGCTGCCGGCCTGACCTCCCTCAGACGAGCGGCGGCCCGGCGCGCTCGACCCGCACCGCCCCGTCGAGCGCGTGGAGCGCATCGGCGAGCGAGCGGCCGTCCGGCGTCGCGAGCTGCGGGTCGAGCTCGAGCAGCGGGATCAGCACGAAGCGACGAGTCGTGACCTCGGCGTGCGGCAGCCGCAGCCGCTCGGACGCGTACCTCAGGTCGCCGAGCAGCAGCACGTCGACGTCGATCGGGCGCGGCGCGTGGCGCGGGGCGGGCGGGCTCGATTCCCGACCCAGCTCGCGCTCGACCGCCTTGCACGCGTCGAGCAGCCCTTCGGGGTCGTACCCCGTCGCGATCCGCAGGCAGGCGTTGAGGAAGTCCGGCTGGTCGAGGATCTCGCCGACGGGCTCCGTCTCGTAGGTGCTCGAGGAGGCGAGCACGCGCACGCCGTGGCGCGGCAGCGCGTCGACCGCGGCGGAGAGCTGGGCGCGGCGGTCGCCGACGTTCGAGCCGATCCCGAGGTAGCCGACGCGCTCGCCCGCGGCGAGCTCCGGCGCTCCGGCGTCACCGGGCTCAGCCATCCGCGTCGCGCACGACCTCGACCGAGACCTCCTGCACCGGCAGCGGGATCGGCGGCTCCGGCTTCGCGGCTCTCACCCACACCGACTCGGCCTCGTAGTCGTCGAGCAGCCGGTCGGCGATCGCCGTGCAGAGCCGCTCGAGCGTCTTGTAAGAGCGCTGCTGGGCGACGAGCGCGACGGTCTGGCAGACCTCGCCGTAGTCGACCGTGTCCTCGACACGGTCGGTGACGGTCGCGTCGCACGCGCCGACCTCGATCCGCAGGTCGAGCACGAGCCGCTGGCCGATCTCGCGCTCCGCCTCGCTGACGCCGTGATGCGTGTAGAGCGAGAGGCCGGTGATCTCGATCGTCACGAGCGGCTCGGAGGGCTCGTCGTCCTCGTCCGCCTCCCCGAGGTCGTCGTCCTCGAACTCGTCGTCCTCGTCGCTCATCGGCCGCGCACCGTAGCAGCCGCCACCGCGAGCGCGTCGGCCACCGGTCGCACGTCGTGGACGCGGAAGACGGACGCTCCGCGCTCGAGCGCGAGCACATTCGTCGCGATCGTCCCGGCGAGGCGGTCGTCGGCCTCGCGGCCCGTGATGCGCCCGAGGAACGACTTGCGCGAGGTGCCGATCACGACGGGCTGCCCGAGCGCGACGAGCTCGCCGAGACGGCGCAGCAGCTCGAGGTTGTGCGCGAGCGTCTTGCCGAAGCCGATCCCCGGGTCGAGCATGATCCGCTCCTCCGCGATGCCCGCGGCCGTCGCCGCCGCCAGCCGCTGCTCGAGGAACGCCTTCACGTCGGACACGACGTCGTCGTAGACCGGATCGGCCTGCATCGAGCGCGGCTCGCCGCGCATGTGCGTCAGGCAGCAGTCGAGCCCGTGCTCGGCGACGAAGCCGGCCAGCTGCGGGTCGGCGCGGAACGCTGTCACGTCGTTGACGTACGTCGCCCCCGCCGCGACGGCCGCCTGCGCGACGGCCAGCCGCGTCGTGTCGATCGAGATCTGCGCCCGCGCGCCGGCGGCGACGAGACCCTCGATCGCCGGCACGACGCGCCGAACCTGCTCGTCCGGCGCGACCGCCTGCGCCCCCGGCCGCGTCGACTCGCCCCCGACGTCGAGGATGTCCGCCCCCTCCGCCTCCAGCGCGAGCCCATGCGCGATCGCCGCCCCGGCGTCGAGGAACTGCCCGCCGTCCGAGAACGAGTCGGGCGTCACGTTCAGCACGCCCATGATGCGATACGGCCGCTCCACGGCCGGATCGTCGCACGCGGCGTCGTCTACGCGAGCTCCGGCTTCTCGGGGAAGTCCAAGCCGCGCGCCTCGGCGGTGCCACCGGCGAGGCCGGGCCGTGGCAGCGGGCGCGGGGCGTCGCGGCCGGCGCGCTCGGGCGTGCCGGGCGGAAGCGGGACCTCCGGCGGGGGCGACGCCTCGGCGCCGAAGACGTCTTCCTCGCTCTGCCCCTCGAGCAGCGCCTCGAACTGCTCGCGCTCGATCGTCTCGCGCTTGATCAGGATCTCGGAGATCGTCTCGAGCGACTCGCGGTGCGAGGTGAGGATGTCCTTCGCACTCTGGTGGGCGCCCTCGACGATGCGGCGGATCTCGTCGTCGATCTCGCGCGCGATCTCGTCGGAGTAGTCCGGCTCGGAGCTGAACTCGCGGCCGAGGAACGGCTGCGCGTGCTCGTGGCCGAAGACGCGCGGCCCGAGCTTCTCGCTCATGCCGAAGCGCATCACCATCTGCTTCGCGGTCGCGGTGACCTTCTCGAGGTCGTTCGAGGCGCCGGTCGTGATCTCGCCGAAGACGATCTCCTCCGCGGCGCGACCGCCGAGCGTCATCGCCATCGTGTCGGTCAGCTCCGCGCGCGTCGTGAGGAACTTGTCCTCCGTCGGCAGCGAGATCGTGTAGCCGAGCGCCTGACCGCGTGAGATGACGGAGACCTTGTGGACCGGATCGCTGTGCTCGAGGTAGTGGCCGACGATCGCGTGGCCCATCTCGTGGTAGGCCGTGATCCGCCGCTCCTTCTCGCTCATCACGCGGGTCTTCTTCTCGGGGCCCGCGATCACGCGCATGATCCCCTCCTCCAGCTCGACCTGCGTGATCTCGCGCTTGCCCGTGCGGGCGGCGAGCAGCGCCGCCTCGTTCACGAGATTCGCGAGGTCGGCGCCGGTGAAGCCCGGGGTCTGCCCGGCAAGCGCGTCGATGTCGATCTCCCGCGCGAGCGGCTTGCCGCGCGTGTGGACCTCGAGGATCTTCGAGCGGCCCTTGCGGTCCGGGCGGTCGACGGTGATCTGGCGGTCGAAGCGGCCAGGACGCAGCAGGGCCGGGTCGAGGATGTCGGGCCGGTTCGTGGCCGCGATCATGATGATGTTGTCCTTCGCCTCGAAGCCGTCCATCTCGACGAGCAGCTGGTTGAGCGTCTGCTCGCGCTCGTCGTGGCCGCCGCCGAGGCCGGCGCCGCGATGGCGGCCGACGGCGTCGATCTCGTCCATGAAGATGATGCAGGGCGAGTTCTGCTTCGCCTGCTCGAACAGGTCGCGCACGCGCGAGGCGCCGACGCCGACGAACATCTCCACGAAGTCCGAGCCGGAGATCGAGAAGAACGGAACGCCCGCCTCGCCCGCGACCGCGCGCGCGAGCAGCGTCTTGCCGGTGCCCGGCGGCCCGTAGAGCAGCACGCCCTTCGGGATGCGCGCGCCGAGCGCCTGGAACTTCTTCGGGTTCTCGAGGAACTCCTTGATCTCGTGCAGCTCCTCGACCGCCTCGTCGACGCCCGCCACGTCGCGGAAGGTGATCTTCGGCGAGTCGACCGACAGTCGCTTCGCGCGCGACTTGCCGAACGACATCACCTTCGATCCGCCACCCTGGACCTGGTTCATCAGGAAGATCCAGAAGCCGATGAAGATGAGGAACGGCAGCACGTAGGTGAGCAGCGACAGCCAGCCGTTCGTCTTCGTGCCCTCGACGTTGAAGTTGACTCTCGCCGTCTTGAGCTGGTTGACGAGCTCGTTGCCGTTGTCGGGCACGAAGCCGACTTCGTGCTGCTGCTTCGGCGGGTCGTTGAGCGTGACGACGAGGGTGTTGTCCTTCGTCTTGATGACGGCCGAGTCGACTCTCCCGCCCGTGAGGTCTCTCTGGAAGCTCGAGTACGTGTACGGCTGCCCCGACTGGCTCGGGTTGATGAGCCGCTGGGCGAAGAACGCCAGCACGACCACGATGAGGATCGGGAACGCGGCGCTCTTGAAGAACCTGCTCATGAAGACATCCCGGGCGCGCGAGGCGCGAGGTCGAGGCGGTGGACGGGTTGCCTAGCGTAGCAGCCCGGTTTCGTCCTCCAGGCGGCACGCAAGGTGCGTGGCAACGGGCTTTCTCCCTGCATCGGCAGGGCGTGCGGAGAACCTGAGAACGAGCTCACGACTCCCGCAACGCCGCGACGTACGGCAAGTTGCGGTAGCGCTCGGCGTGGTCGAGCCCGTAGCCGACGGCGAAGCGGTTCGGGATCTCGAAGCCGACGTAGCGCGGCGAGAGGTCGACCTCGAGCCGCTCGGGCTTCGTCAGCAGCGCGCAGACCGCCAGCGACGCGGGATCGCGGGCGTTGAGGTTGCGCAGCAGGTACTGGAGCGTCAGGCCCGAGTCGACGATGTCCTCGACGATGATCACGTCGCGGTCGGCGATCACCGCGTCGAGGTCCTTGAGGATCCGCACGACGCCGGACGACTGCGTCGCCGAGCCGTAGGAGGCGACCGCCATGAAGTCGACCTCGCACGGCAGGTCGATCGCCCGCATCAGGTCGGACAGGAAGAAGACGGCGCCCTTCAGCACGCACACGAGCAGCGGCTCTCTGCCGGTGTAGTCGCGCGTGATCTCGGCCCCCAGCTCGCGGACGCGGTGTTGCAGATCGTCCGGCTGGACCAGGATCTCGCCGATCGCCGCGTCGCCCATGTGGGCCGGCAGTGTACGCACGTGCCGGGGTTCGAGCCCCGCCCACCCGCCTCACGCGACGTCTCGCCCGTTCTCCCCGCGCTCGGCGTGCAGCACGCCGCGCTCGACGACCGCGCGCACGTCGCCGCCGAGATCGAGCATCGCGCGGCCCGTGCGACGGAGCGCGGCGACCTCCTCGGCGTGGCGCGCCGCGCCGGGCACGAGCTTCCCGGCGGCGCTGTCGGCGAGCCGCTGCACGACGAGCCGCTGCAGCGCGGGGGGCAGCGTGGCGAGCCGCTCGAGCGGGATCTCGAGGCGGCCGGCACGCTCGTCTAGCTGCTCACCGACGAGCGCGTCGAG